>JARKNX010000047.1 GCA_029976025.1 Aggregatilineales bacterium
GCGCCGTCCGGTTGCGATCCATATACAGCCACGCGATCAGGATCGCCACCGCGATCGGCACGCTCCCCAGGATGTCGGCCCACGAGATTTCCATATCCCCTCCCTTTACCCCCGGCTCTGCCTTGCGCCGGAGAGTTCCACGGCATCAATCAACAGTTGCACGGCGTCCTGCTCCCGCTCGTCCACGTTGGAGAGCTTCAGATAGACGACGTGCCCCTCCACCCCGATCGACTCCTGCACGTCCAGGACCCAGTACAGCGCGTCCGTGTCCAGGTAGCGCACCACCACCCCGCGCTGCATCACCTCGCCCCGGTACACCAGCCGCACCTTGTCGCCCGGCCGGATCGTCGTCTCCCACACCTTGCGCAGCTTCACGCTATAAACGTCCTGCCGTACCGCCGCCCGCCCCAGCCACGTCGCCGCCGCGTCGTACAGCATGTTGGCCGCCTGCTGGGCCGCCAGCGGCGTGCTGTCCGCCTGGGTCAGCGCCTTGAAGCGCAGCACCCGCTCGATCCGCCCGTAAGCCGCGATGCTCGTGCTGTCGGCCAGATAGTACAGCGTGCGGCCGTCCGGCCCGGTCATCGTCTGGATCGTGTACGGGGTCGTGCGCGTGCTCGCGCTCAGGTCGAACGGCTCGTCCTCCGGCCCGCCCAGCGGCAGCAGCCAGTTGGCCAGCGCCTTGCGCGAGCTGCTCAGGGTGATGTCCTCGATTAGGGCCACCGTCCGGTTGCCATACAGTTCCTGGGGCACCGTACTGCGCTGGATCAGGCGCAGCCCAATGTCGTCGCCCATCACCCCAAAGCGCAGGGTCGTCCCGCTTTCGTGGCGCAGGTGCAGCCCCTGCGATTCGGCGATCGTCTGGAGCGCCTTCAGCGCGCTCTCGCCGTTGAAGGCGATCGAAATCTGCCCCAGCCCTGTATCCACGTACGCCCCCCACGAGGCCAGGCTCGCCAGGTTGCCCACCGCCATGGCCACCGCTTCGTTGCTGTAGACCCGGTTCAGCAGCACGTTGCGCTGTTTGAGTTGCTCCAGCGCGTCCGGCCCGGAGACGCTCAGGGTCGTGTCGCCGGGGCCGCCCTTGATGTCCCGCTCGTGGATCGTGCCCCGCCCCAGCTCGCGGATGATCCCGCCCAGGAAGGCGTAAATCACCACCTGCCGGTTCTCGGTGAGCAGCTCAAGCGCCCGTTCGTCCGTGGCCGGCGCGGTCAGGTTGAAGCTGCCCGCCCCGTCCAGCTTGCGCGTCACCGAGGCGCTGGCGATGGCCGTCACCGGCCCCGCCCCGATCCGGTTCCCGCTGCCGTCCAGCACGTCCACGAAGGCGCGCAGGCTCTGGTCTGTGTCGGCCTGCGGGTACTGGCTGCTGACCACCGGCGGCACGCCCAGCATGATCACGGTCGGTTGGATGGCCCGCCCCACCACCCCGCGCAAGGCCGGTGTAATCGTGGACGGCGACCCGCTGATCTCCACCGTCGGCTCGATTGTGCCCGTGACGGCCGCGATCCCCTCCGGCGTGACCGTGGTGGTGGCCGTGTATTCCACGTGCAGCTTCGGGGCCAGACTGCTGGAGTTGTCGTAGGACCGGAAGTACACCCCATCCCAGGAGACCCCCGTCCCGGAGTCCGGCACCAGAATGAGGCACACCGCATCGCCGGACTGGCGGCCTGCCCGGTTGGCCCACTCCTGGAGGATCGTTTGCAGGCTGGGGGTGTTGTTCCACGCGGACAGGTTCAGGTTGGTACGCCATGCCACGGAGGCCGTGCTGCGCGACCGGGAGATCACGTGCGCGTTGCTGGAGAAGTCGGGCGCGTTGTCGATGGCCTCGGTGTGGATCACCCCCACCGCCTTAGCCGCCGAATTGGGGTAGCCGTAGGCGTAGAACTGCGCGTAGGAGTTGCTGTCAATCACGGCCCCCACGGGCAGGGCCAGCGGCCGCCGGAAGGCGCAGCAATACCAGGCCGCGTTCTGGACGTCGTTCTGCGCCCACTTCAGGTCGGAGGTTGCGCTGAAGGTCCCCGCCCCGTTTTCGTGGGCGTCGTCGGCGCTGGCCCCCACCTGCGAGTCACTCGTGGGGTCAAAAACCAGGGTGCCGCCGGGCATCCCCGCCAGCGCGGAGACCTGGGCACCGATCCCCAGGTAGTAGCGCCCCCCCACCTTCCACACCCGGCGCTGGAGCGGCAGCCGGCGGGCCAGATCGCTTTCCAGGTACACCTCCGCCAGCGGCAGGCTGGCCAGCACCCGGTCCGCCTCGTCGCGCAGTTCCAGCGGCAGGCTGCCGGCGTTGAATCCGGCCTCGATGTCCTGTTTCAGCCCCGCCAGCACGGCGGCCGGGATATCCTCCCAGTCCACCTCAAAGAGCATCGTGAAATAGGTCTGGGTGGCGGCCGTGCTCGGCGGCCGGTTGGCCGCGATCCAGGTCCGGGCGGCCTGGTTGATCGTGATCTCCTCTTTCAGGCGCTGGGCGTCGATGTGCCAGTGGAGATCGAGCCTGCCCCCGCCGGGCGTGGTCCAGATCGAGGCCCACGTGGCGGTGAGACCCACCTGCACCGGCTCCGCGTTGGGGCCGAGCGTGATCGTCTCCGGGGTCGTGCTCAGGTTGGCCAGCGCATAGGTGGGGTCGGCGGCGATCTGCTGCCAGTTCATCGTGGGGGCGTGCAGATAGCCGACCTGACAGAGCCGGAAGCGCAGCCAATGCGCCCCCTGCCTGGCCCCGAACCCGAACCACCCGTCCTCGCTCAGGGCCAGATGCCAGTTGTTGCGCCGGATGCGCCAGCCCCCGTCGATGCGCTCCGGGGTCAGATCGACCGGCTTCAGGCCGGTGGAGGTGGCGTAGTGCAGCGTCCCGGAGACGGCCTCCAGGATGAAGCGCGTGGGGTCGGCGCTGTCCTGATACGTGCGCGAGTGGAGCGTGCGCAGCTCCGGGCGTTCGATCCAGGTCACGACGGCTCTCCAATCTTGATCCCGGCGTCCACCAGAGTCAGGTTGTTGCCGTCCGCCACGCTGCGATTCTCGGCCAGGTCCCACCAGTGGTACACGATCCGGCTCCCCACCGTGGCGTTGGCGTCGGTCAGCACCGCGTAGCGCGCCCCGTCCCCGCTGGCGGGGATCGGGCCGCCGCTGGCGCTCCACACCAGGTTCTTGAGGTAGATCATGGCCTGGTCGCCGTTGTCGTCCTGGGTGAGGGTGTCGAAGTCGTCACTGTCGCGGGCGATGGCCATGCCGCCGCTGACGTAGCCGTTGCCCGCGGCGATCTCGGTCAGTTCCGAAAGTGTCTCGGTATCCGCCGTCGGTTCGGTCGCCGCCGTGCACAGCGCGACGTAGAAACTCGTCGGCGCGCCGCTGCCCCGGAAGAAATGCCCCAGGACAGCCGCCTTGAGCGTGTTGGTCCATCCATGTCCGGCCATGTGTATGCCTCCTAAGTGAGACCCAGGCGCAGGGCGTTGACCGCCCCGGCGCTGTAGGCCAGGGTCAGATACGCGGTGTACAGCGGGATTTCCACGTACCGCTGGAGCACCTGCTGGAGCACCGGGTCAAAGCGCCCCAGCCGGCAGGCGTCGAACAGTTTGTTTTTGTTGGTGCCGATGTCGTCCGGCTTGATCGTGATCCAGAAGTCCGGCATGGTCAGGCTGCCGTTCCACACGATATAGCGCATCAGCCCGGCGAATTTGGCCATGTCGGCGGCTGTCCAGTACACCCCCAGCTCGTAGGTGTCGATGGCGTGCCCGATGCAATGCTGGTGGTGGCCCCAATCGTCCACCTCGTCCGGGTCGGCCCCGCCGGGTAGGTCGTAGCGGCCCCAGATGTTGTTCCAGGCGTAGGCCCTGGAGTCCAGCGGGTGCGGGAAAAGCTGCCCGCGCATGGAACTGGAGTAGTACGGGCTGAGGTCCGTGGCGAACTTGTAGAACGCTTCCAGGCATTGGGTCCGCCGGGCCGCGCTGCCGGACAGGTGCCATAGGTAGATCGCCATCGTGGCCTGGTGCGCGGCCATGTGGGTCCGGCTGCGGTAGATGTTGCCCCAGCCGCGTGCCACCCACTTATCCCAGATCATCTCCAGATAGCTCAGGACCTCCGCGTACACCGTGGCGTAGGTCTTGCTGCCGCTGTAGATGCTGCTGGAGGTGTTCAGCCCCCGGTCTTTCATCAGCTTCAGCAGCGGCCCCACGAAGCGCCAGAGCATGGCCTCGCGCAGGATGGACTCCAGATACCCGTCATACTCCGAGACCCAGCACGGCCAGCGCCCGTCCTTGTACTGGCTGGTGGGAAGTTGGGCCGCTGTGGAGTATTTGGCGGTGGCAATCACGTTGTAGATGTACAGCAGCGCCCGGTTCAGATAGCCGATCTTGCCCGTGGCCTCGTACAGTTCCTTGTTGGCGTTCACGACGTAGCCCAGAAAATAGTGATAGTACGAGTAGGCTTTGGTGGACCAGCCCAGGAAGTAGGTCGCGTGATCGTAGTCATAGATCGAGGTGCTGCCGCTGAACGAATACGGCGTGCTCAGCACTTTGGCCTCCCACTGGCTGACCGTCCACAGGCCGCCCGGCAGCGACGGCGGCGGCTCCGGCGGTTCCTCGCCCCCCGTGTCAATCACGGTCCCGGCCCCCAGGTTGTCGAGTTGCCCGGCATGGCCCGTTCCCAGCGTGCGCGGCCAGGCAGCCAGGTTGGCCCCGGCGTGGCTGGCCCGTGCGATTGTCGCGGCCTGGTTGAACGTGCTGGAGGCGTCCACGGTGGGGAGACCCGACTGGTTGACCCAGGCTTTGATCGCCGGCCCCACCGCGCTCACCATGATCCGGTAGGCCGTGCCGGAACTGAAGCTGATCCCGGCGGTATCGACCACGGTCTCTGCGGCGGACTGGCGGCGCACCAGCCGCACCAGGTTGCTGCTCACGATGCATTCCACCCGCCACAGGTTATCCGCATCGGACCGGCGGAACTCCAGGCTGTGGGTCTGGCCCGTGACGGCCGTGAATGTCCATTCAATCAGGGCGTCAGTGTCGGCCGTGATGCTCTCCCCGGCGGTGTTGCTGGCGATGTAGGCCGTGGCCAGCCCGTAGTTGTCGGTGAAGTCCCCCGTAAGCAGCGCCGTCTCCACGGCCAGCAGGCTCCAGGCCGTGTTGTAGCTCTCCGTGATGCTCTCATGCACGGGCGACTCGGTGTCCCGGTACGTGACCATCAGCAGGCCCCACTCCGGGAACTCGGCCCCGCCTTTGATCAGGAACAGCGCCCCGGCGTCACGCAGCACGATGGCCACCCGGTAGGCCGTGCCGGGGGTGAGGGCTTCCTGGAGCGTGTAGTACCTCGGTTCGCTGCCGGCCTGGTCGTCCATCACGTCCTGCGCGCCGTTGCGAATCCCGATCCCACTGCTGACCAGATTCCCGGACGTGCTGTCATCCAGCCCCACGCGGGCATCCCCGGTGGTGGTGGACGGCACGCGCAGGGTAAACACCGCGCACAATCCCGGTTCTCGAACATGGGTGCTGTTCGAGGTCAGGCGCGGCGTCCAGCCGATGGAGCCGGCGATCACCAGCTCCCCGCCGCTCTTGCTGGCGTTGTTGCCCGTGTCGGCCAGCGTCCACTCGCCCACGTCGGCCGCCAGGGGCGACCCCAGCGGGGCGGCCGCGTCGGTCTCGAAGCGGTCCAGAAAGAGGTAGACCGTGGGCGCGTGCAGCAGCACCGCCTCCAGGTCGGCGATGGCCAGGATCGTGCCGTCGCTGATCGTGGTGCTGCCCCCCAGGTCCCACCAGGCGATCACGGTCCGGTTCGCCACCGTGGCCCCGTCGCCGGTCAGCACGGCGTAGCGCGCCGCGCCGCCGCTGGCCGGGATGGCCCCGCCGCTGGCGGTGAACGTCACATCCGCCGCCCGCACCAGCCCGCGATCCAGCGCAGAGTCCTCGGTGAGGGTGTCGAAGGAGGTGCTGTTCCGGTCCAGTTCCGCCCCGCCCGCCGAGTAGCCGTTGCCGGCCGCGATCTCGGTCAGGCTGCCCAGCGTGGCCGTGTCGACGGTCGGGGTGGTGGTCGCCGTGCAGAGCGCCAGGTACAGAGACGCCGGCGGCGTGGCGGCCCGGAAAAAGCAGTCCAGCAGCAGTTTTTTGCCTGCGTTGGTCAGGGCCATGCATCCCCCTAGTAGCGGATGATCCAGTTGATGGCCAGCCACGGCCCCATCACGCTGATCGGCGTGTTGGGGCTGCCGTAGTTGATGTTGGCCTCGGTGGTGGTGGTCGTGCCGGTGCCGTGGTAGGCCATTGTGCCGGTGCCGGTGCTCTGTCCCACCCGCTGGGTCAGCGCGGGCAGGTTGTTGGCCGTCAGGGTCACGCTCTCCGCGCCACCCGACCCACCCACCGAGTCCGCCGCCGAGGCCGTGACCCGGTTGGCGCTGCTGCCTCCCTGGCTGTCCACCCCCAGCAGGCTCCGCCCGCGCCCGTCCGGCAGGCAAAAGTGGGTATGGAACTTGTGGGTGCCGGTACCGTCGGTGGTGATGTCCACCGCGCTGCCGCCCGGCGTGGTCGAGAGCTGGAAGTCATTGGTGGTGCGGTTGATCACGTAGTACGGGGTGTAGGCGCTCAGTCCCGTGGGCAGCGCCCCGCCGGAGTTGGAGACCAGCACCACGGTGCCGTTGGCCAGGCCGTGCCCGGCGCTGGTGAACAGGTTGGTGGCGTTGGCGGCCGTGAACGCCGTGCCGGCGTTCAGGGTCAGGGTGAAGCTGCTGTTGGCCAGCAGGGTTTGCAGCAGGGCGAGGTACGTGGTCGCGCTCACCTCCTGCCCATACATCATCAGGTAGCCCGCGGGAGCGACCGCCCCCACGAAAGGCAGGATCGTCCCGGTCGGCACGGCCGCTAGGATGTTGGTGATCTCCAGGGTCTCGTCCCCACCGTCGTCTACCACGGTCAGGGTGATCCCTTCCCCGGCGGTCAGCTTGTCGGAGAGGTACCCCGTCATGCCGTCGTTGTCCGAGACGGCGATGGTGGTGCGGGCCTCGTCAATCGCGGCTGCGGCTTCATTCAGCGGCACCAGCACGTCCGCCGCGTCGATGCCCTGTCCATCCACGATCGCGCTCGTGGTCAGCGTCGTCGGTCCCTGTGGTGCGGTCATGCCCTGCTCCTCCGCCCTAGTCCTGTCGTCAATTCAAAATTAAGCATTCAGCATTCAAAATTCCGCGTCAGCGGTACGTGTCGTACCACCGCACCGCCACCTTGCCCGTCCCACCAGCCGAACCGGTCAGGACGCGCAGCGTATTACTGCCCGGCTCCAGCCGCAGCCAGTCCGGGTGCAGGAAGTCACTCCGCTCGGCGTAGGCGTCCTGTTTGTTGAGCAAGATACTCGCCTCCCGGCAGTTGATCTCCAGGATGTCCCCCGCCGCTAGCGTGCCCTCGTACCCGATCTCGTCCACCACCAGCGCGTTCTTCAGGCGCTGGATGCGTGGGTTTACCAGGCTTTGCCCCGCTCCTACGTAGAACGTGACACGTGGCAGGGCGATCGCGTTGCCGTCGTTGTTGGCCGCAGCGAGCGTTGTGCTCGTCCCGCTGACCGTCTGGAGCGCCGCGTCCCCGCCCCACTTGCAACCGTCGCCCCAGTCCACCGTGCCCCACAGCGGCCCTTCCATCCGGGGCACGTACCAGTGCGGGTCGCTCACCTGAAAGCTCAGCGTCACCGTCTGGTGCACGTCCGTGAACTTCGCCTCCTGCTGCGGCATCTGGATGTTGTTCAGCCGCGCCCAGCAAAAGCGCTCCGCCTCGTCCGGGTCGTCCGGCTGCATCCACAGCAGGTCCTTGCCCCAGTCCAGCAGCGCCGTCAATTCGTCGCGCAGCGCGTCCATCTCCCCCAGGTCGTCCACGGCCAGGTAGAACGCCACCCGCACGTTGCCGATCTCCATCGGCGCGATCCCGTCCCCAAGGTGGTCAAACCCGCCATGCACGCCCGGCAGGCGCGTCACGCGCGGCACCGCGTCCCGGAAGCGCGGGTCGCTGTTCTGGATCAGTTCCTCCGGGAAGGTATAGACCCGGCTCCCGTGGCCAAATCGTATCAGCGGCATCGTCTACCCCCTGTCGCGCCGTTCGCTGACCAGCCCCAGCACCAGCAACAGGATCAGCACAGCCAGCAGCCCCACCGTCGTGTCAGGTCTGCTCACTCCCGGATTGCCTTCCGCTTCCCGCGCGTCCCCCTGCCCACCACCGGCAGTTCGCCCGTAGCCACCGGTTCTCTCCCCCCC
>JARKNX010000054.1 GCA_029976025.1 Aggregatilineales bacterium
CAGGGAAACTACCGGCGCCAGCAGCTCCTTGTCCGTTACGATGATGCTCACCGACCAGCCGGTGGAGGGGACGGGTGCGAACGCCATGTGGCTCGGCTCCAGGGATACCAGGTTCCTGAGTGGTATGTAGCCCGACTTGCCGGTGATCATGCGCCGGGCAACGGCGCGAAGTTCCGGCCGATGGTTGGTTTCCGCCGCGCTGAACAGCGTCTCGCGCACCACGAAATCCTTTTTCGGGTGGCAGATGTAGGTCCCGGTACGGGAGACGAGAAAGGCATAGCCGGTTTCGGCGAACCGTATGGAGCGCAGCAGGTCCGTCAACCAGTCCAGGGAGACATGGCAGGTGACGACGCCAACCAGCTTTCCATCCGCGCCGGGACCGTCGAATACCGGGACCGAGTAGGTAACCATCAGCGCCCCGCCGTCCCCCTCGTCGAAGTACGGTTCAGACCATACCGGCCGTCCCAGATCCCTGGGAAGGGTGTACCAGTCCCAGACATCGTAGCGATAGCGGCCCGCGCCCAGGTCCTTGAACGCCAGGCGTCCTGCGGAGCGGTAGACATAGGGCGCCGCCAGTCGCGTGCCTCCGGAGGTCGTTTCCGGGGCATACGCGAAAGCCGCTCCGAATATTTCGGGGTTTTCGCCTACGGCGTGGGCCAGGATCAGCCGGACCCGTTCCGGAGAGCGTTCTCCGTCTTCAATCCGTGATGCGGATGCGCGTACCACCTTTTCCACGCCGCGCTGGACCGTCTCGATGCGGTTTGCCGTGCCCACGGCAAGTGATATGGCCTTCTCCTGCGTCTCTTTTTCGATCTGGCGGCTGCCGAAGAGGTAACAGGAGCCCGTGATGGCCCCGAGCACCAGAGTGCAGCCCAGGAGCGTGAGCAGGGCGAGCCGTGGCGCTATCCTGAGCCTACTGAACATTGCTTCCCCCCACGGGATGGAACGTATCGTACTCCGGCGCGGTCTTGATGAGGCCCTGCTTTTTCATCAGCCCGACCGCCCTGGTATAATCGGTTCGCGACAGGACTCCGGCCCTCCAGGCATCCGCCGGTCCGGCAAGGATGCCGGGCAGGA
>JARKNX010000077.1 GCA_029976025.1 Aggregatilineales bacterium
ATCATGACTGTCTGGCCGTCGGGGCTGATGACCACTTCCTGCCCGCTGCCTTTTAGAATGGTTTGCATAGTGGGTTTTTCCTTTCGGGCTGTGCCGGCCAGGGCGCAGAGTTAGGCCGGGATGTTCGCACATTATCGCCGATTTCGCCGGGCAGGTGAAATACGCCAGCAGTGAGGAGTGGATCGTACTCAACTGTACCGGGTTTGCGAAAGAGAGTCGTTCAGATTTCTGAGGTGAGAATTATGAACATGCCGTGTCAGGGAACGCGTCATCGGCGGCGAGAATCCTGACCGCGCTGTCAACTTCGCTGCCGCGCCGAATCAAAAGGACCCGCCCGTGATTGGGCGGATCCTCGCTATTTGCCGGATAGGTGCAGGCCGCGCGCTAGTCGATGCCGCGCATCCGGGGGTCCAGCGCGTCGCGCAGGCCGTCGCCGAGGAAGTTGAAGGCGAACATGATCAGGAACAGGGCGATGGCCGGGAACAGCGCCTGGTGCGGGTAGGTCGTGATCGACGCTGAGCCTTCCGAAATCATGGCCCCCCAGCTTGGCGTGGGGGCGTTGACGCCCAGACCGATGAAGCTGAGGAACGCCTCATAGGAGATATAACGCGGGATCGTCAGCGTCTCGGCGACGACAATCGGCCCCAGGATGTTGGGCAGCACATGCCGCCACATGATCGGCAGATTCGGCGAGCCAATCGACTCGGCTGCCGTGATGTACTCCATCTCGCGCACCGAGAGCACCTGTCCGCGCGCCAGGCGGGCCATCTGCATCCACGAGGTCAGGCCGATGCCGATGAAGATGAAGAGCATGCCGCCGCTGGCCTGGTCCACCTGGCTGATGCTGTAGGCGATTGTGCCCTCCGGAATTTTGCCCATGCTGGAGCGGAAGAAGGACATCAGCAGGATGATCAGCAACAGTGTGGGGAAGGCGTACATGATGTCGGTGAAGCGCATAATGGCGTTATCCACCTTACCACCGACGAATCCGGCGGTCACGCCCAGGATGAGGCCGACGAGTATCGCCACAAACGGCCCCACCAGAGCCACCATCAGCGAGACGCGCGTCCCGTAAATGATCCGGCTGAGGATATCGCGCCCCAGCTTGTCCGTCCCAAACAGGTATTCCGACGCCGGCACGACCTTCACGTAACCGCCGTCCTCAACGGACACCATCGTCGGGAAAAGGGAGATCACCCATGGCGGCGCCGCGTTAGCCTGCGCGAGCGTTTGCGTGCGGTAGCTGTGCGGGGCCAACTGTTCGGCGAAGATGGCCAGAATAGCGAAGAAAGCGATGATAATCAGGCCGATCAAAGCCATCCGGTTGCGCAGCAGCCGCCGGAGCGCGTTGCGCCACAGACTCTCCTGCTCGTAGTGCTCTTCGGTGAGGTTGACGACCTGGCTTTGCCCCAGTTTCTGTTCGGAAGTGGCCATGCTTCCCTTGCCCTATTCGTAACGGATACGTGGATCAATCCAGGCGTAGAGGATATCCACAACAAGATTAGCAAAGACGAGGAAGAAGGCGTACAGCAGCACGGTGCCCATGATCATCATGTAGTCGCGGTTGGTGATCGACGTGACGAAGAACTTCCCCAGCCCGGGGATGCCGAAGATCAGCTCCACCACGAATGTGCCGGTCAGCAGCACAGCAGCCAGCGGCCCGATCACGGTCACCACCGGGATCAGGGCGTTACGCATGGCGTGGACGATGGTCACCCGCCGCTCTGGCAGCCCCTTGGCCCGCGCCGTGCGGATGTAATCTTCGCTGAGCACTTGCAGCAGGCTGGCCCGGGTCAGGCGGGCGACCAGGGCTGACTGGGCGAAGCCCAGCGCGAAGGCGGGCATGATCACATGGGCGAATGTGCCCCAGCCGGCTACCGGCAGCAGGCCCATGTTCACCCCCAGCACATACTGCATTACCGGCCCCAGGATGATCGCCGGCACCGAGACGCCGATGATGGCGATGG
>JARKNX010000076.1 GCA_029976025.1 Aggregatilineales bacterium
GAGGTAGATGGCGGTGGGGCCGTCCGCGCCGCCGATGATGCCGATGGAGGCGGCCTCCTTGGGTGTAAAGCCCAGGAGCGTCGCGATGATAAAGGCCACCACAATGCCAAACTGCGCGCCCGCGCCGATGAAAAGGCTCGACGGGCGGGCCAGCAGCGGCCCGAAGTCTGTCATCGCGCCGATCCCCAGGAAGATCAGCGATGGGTAGATGCCCAGCTTCACGCCCTGGTACAGGTAGTAGAGCAGGCCGCCGGCCTCCTTGCCCGTCGGCTCGCCCATCAGATTGGCCATCGGCAGGTTGGCCAGCAGCACGCCGAAGGCGATCGGCAATAGCAGCAGCGGCTCAAATTTCTTGACAATCGCCAGGTAGATCAGCACGCAGGCGATCACGATCATCAAAAGGTGCTGCCACGAAAGCGCGGCAAAGCCAGAGGTTTCCCAGATCGTCACCAGGGCGCGTCCAAACATCCTTCATCCCTCCGCGCGGCGTCGCCGCAAAATGATCAGCCGTCGGTCTTTCCGGCAAAAAAATGCCCGATGACCAGCGAGGTCAGCTTCATCAGGCCATAGATCGCCGCCAACAGCACAAAAACCATGCTCATGCAGAACAGCGCCACCAGAACATCCTCTCCAATATTCATGCCGGGCCTCCCTTCATTAGTCATGCAGATAAAAATGCAATTGCCTTTCATTGTAATACAACCGGCCGCCAAAGTCAACCGCCCGGCGGCACACCAAAACGCCCCCCGGCAAGCCGGGGAGCGGCGTTTTCCCGCGTCATTCGCCCGCCCGCAGCGGGTTGGGAATGTTGACGGAGAGCAGCTTGGCGGTCTTGTTGGTCAGGTTTACCCAGTTGTGGGGCAGGTTGGAGCGAATCTGGATGCTGTCGCCGGGATAGAGCGTGTGGCGCGCGCCGTCCAGATACACGGTGATGATGCCCTCCAGCACGTAGGAAAATTCCTCGCCCTCGTGGGCGTACATCTCAATCTGCTCCTCCTCCATCTCCTCCTGGGGCATCAGCAGAAAGAGCCGGGGCAAAAGCGCGTACCCCGCGGGGTCGTTGGACAGCACGTACTGGATGATCTGCGGGGAAACGGGGGTTGCCTTCAGGTCAAACCCGTGGGTCACAGGCTCCGGGCTGGGGCCGTGGACGACGTTGAAGAAGCTGGAAAGGTCCGTGCCCAGGACGCGGGCGAGGCTGGACAGCGTGTCGATGGCGATGGAGGACATGCCCCGCTCCAGCTGGGACAAAAACCCCACCGACAGGCCCGACTCGTCCGACAG
>JARKNX010000084.1 GCA_029976025.1 Aggregatilineales bacterium
CCATCCGCTGGGTACACGCGGCCCGGCCATCCCGATCAGACTCACTCAATCTGGCCACTAAATGGCTGTACAAGGAAGACTGGAACAGGCGTCTCAAAGCGCTGGAAGATCTCAATACCGCTGTGCCGGTGATAGAGACCGGCGATCGTGAGCGCGACGCGGCAATTGCCTTCAGCCTCAAGGTCACTCTCGCCAGTTTCGTCGGTCCAACACGGAATCTGCCGCATCCCTCGCTGATCTTCACCCGCATCCCCGGGCGCGGTTACAGCGCGCGCCGGGACGGAAGCGATCACTACTGGCAGTGGAGCGGGCAGTCTGTACCGGAGGCGTACGTCGCCCTGTCCGGGATCGCGTCCGCCGCTCCTGATCTGGCCCGGGGGGCGTTCCGCAACTACCTGGCCGCTGCCGACTCCACTGGCTTCATCGATGGCAAGCCCGGGCTGGGCGGTCAGCGATCGGGCCTGCTCGCCATGCCTCTGCTGGCATCGCTGGCGCTCAATATCTATCTGTATACTGAAGACCTCGCCTTTGTGCAGGAGGTCTTCCCGGGCTTGCTGCGCTTCTTTGAGCGCTGGTTCAGCCCGGATATGGACGCGGACGGCGACGGCTTCCCGGAGTGGCGCAGCATCGATCAGGCCGGCTTCGCCAACCATCCCTCTTTCGCGCCCCACCGCCGCTGGTCGCAAAACATCGATATTGCCCGGGCGGAATGCCCCGATCTGGCAGCCTATCTGATTCGCGAGGCCCACAGCCTGCAAATGCTGGCCGATCTTCTGGCGCGTAAGGATGTGCGCCCGGCGCTTCAGGAGCGCCAGAAAGCCCTGCTGGCCCACCTCGACAGGATGTGGTGCGAGGAGACAGGCTCATTCCATTATCGCGACCGGGACACTCATATCACGGTGAGCGGCGGCCTGATTGCCGAAGGCCCCGCCAGCGCAGCGCTCCTTCCCTCACTGGAACTGGACCCGCCCAATTGCCTGCTGGTGCGCGTGCAGGGCGGGCGCGACTTCCGCCCCACATTCAGCGTCTTGCTGGAAGGGATCGCCGCCGATGGCAGCGCCACTCGCGAAACGCTGACAGGCGACTCCTTTATCTGGTATCGCAGCATGGGCGCGGCAATGACCGGGCAGCGCTACGCGCGGATTGACCGCATCACGGCGCAGGGATTGAGCCGGGTCTATAACGTCCAGGTTGCCAGCGCCGACTGGACTCATCAGGATCAGACGCTTCTGCTGCCCCTG
>JARKNX010000099.1 GCA_029976025.1 Aggregatilineales bacterium
GTCTTGTCGATCTGCCACCACAGGCTGCCATCTTCGGCGTGCGCCATGCCGGTCACCCGGTATTCGACGCCCGGCGACAGGAATGAGAAGACGCTGCGCAGGGGGCCTGGACCGACGCGCACGGCCACGTCACCCCGGTCGGTGATGATCGCGCAGGGTGTCTGATTCTGCTCCTGCGGGGTGCCCAGGTGCAGCCCTTCCAGGCAGATCGCGCCTGCCGGAGCGATCCACGGTGAGACGCCGACGGTGAAGGGCGATACACCCGTTTCGAGGTCCAGGACGAAACTGAGTTGCCCCGGCGGCAGCAGGGTGGGGAAACCGGGCAGCATCATGCCGTCTCCGTCCAGCACGTAGACCCAGTATTGCTCCGCGCCTGGGTAGGCCGGCCAGCTAATCGTCGCCATAGGCCCATCCATCACCGCCTGGAGCGTGAAATCCAGGCAGACGGGCTGCTCGGCGAACAGGATCGGCGCTTCGTCCGTGCAGATGACACTTTCGTCCTGAATGGCCTCGACCACGAACCGGAAACCCCAGAATCCGTCAGGCAGATGGCTTAGAACGAACTCTGGGATTGCGCCCGGGGAGGAAGCCGCTCCGAAGTACACTTCGCCGGCATCACTGTAACCGTAGATGTGGATCCAGTAGAAGTCAGCGCCTGCCACCGCATTCCAGGTGATCCGGAGCCCAATTCCTTCCGGTACAAGCGATAGACCCATTTCTGGGCAGACCGGCAGATCGCCTTCCCGGAGGTCTTCCTCGCACAGGGGGCAGGGGGGACAGACCTGGCCCATTACACTGGCGCCACCCGCTGCGGCGCAGCCGGGGGCGTCGCTGGCGCAGGTGACCATCAGTGTGATCAGACCCGCCACGGCCGGATCGTTGGTCAGCACTTCCACTTCGTAGCGGCCGCTCTGCGCGGCCACGGTCACCCGATCTTCGCGGGCGTCCCCGCCCGCCAGCAGCGCGACTTCGCGGCCCGCTTCATTCCGCACCCGGACCGCGAATGGGAACGTGAACGGATCGCCGGCAGCCTGGTTGGTGACGGTCAGGCTGGTCGGGCAGTCCTGGGCGGTGAAGGTGAAATACTGCGGGGATGCGTCGACCGGGATGATCACTGCCTGGGGTGTGTCCGGCAGGAGGACGGTGCTGGTCAGGGTGCTTCGACCTTGCAGGCGGAGCAGGAACGTGCCCGTGCTGCTGTTCTGGCCGCGGACGGTCAGCAGGTAAGTGCCCGCCTGGGGCAGGACATAGGTCAGGCTGGCATTGCGCATGTGGCCGGTCAGCCGGTCCGGCTGGCCGCTGGCGAGGCTTTGACCATCCGGGCCAGCCAGATCGACGGACGGAGCCAGGGAGTCGGTCAGCGGGATGGCGTCCACGAGCACGAGGTCGCCCGCGGCACCCTGGAAACTGTAGCTTGCCGCCGGGGCTTCGGCGCTGATCGCGCCGGAAACGTTGGAGCCATAGGCTACCGGCGTGCCGCCGGCCTGGGCCTGAGAGCGCAAGACCGGGAGCGATGCGCCCAGAAGGGTCAGGGTCATCAGCCCGATCACGGCCAGCGAGAGACCCGACCAGCGGGGCAGGTGTTTGAGTTCTAGCATGGCTTTCACCCTCCCTCACCCTGGCACGCGAGCCGGTT
>JARKNX010000115.1 GCA_029976025.1 Aggregatilineales bacterium
GACCGGCCGGCCTGCGATTTGGGCCAGGCGGGTGGTGAGCTCCAGAAGGCTCACGCCTTGCCCGGTGCCGATGTTGTAGATCACTTCCGGCTGCCCTCGCTCCAGGATCAGCGAATAGGCCCGCACTACGTCCCGCACGTCCACAAAGTCTCGGATGACATCGCCATTGCGCAGGGGAAACGCGGTTGGCGCGGCTTCGCTGCAGGCCAGCAGGCGCCGGAGAATGGCTGCCGGAGCATACCGCTCGCTCAGCCCCGGCCCGATCAGGTTGAACACTCGGCACAGGAACACCGGCAATCCCCAGCGGCGTCCGGCCAGTTGGCCCAAGGCCAGCTCCGCTTCCCGGCTGAAGCCGTACAGGGTGGTGGGGCAGGCCGGCATGTCTTCGCGCAGCGCATCCACCGCGTCGGGTTGGGGCCCGTAACCGGCGGCGCTGCCGACAAGCAGAACGCGCGGCAGCCGCTCGAGTCGGCGGCATGCCTCCAGCAGGTTCCAAGTGCCCTCGAGGTTGACGCGGATCAGCGCGGACGGGTCATTCTCGTCGCTTACCCCGGCCAAGTGGTAAACCGTATCCGGCTGAACGGAATCCAGCAGGCGGCTGACTTCCGCCCCGCTCCGAATGTCGCAGGGTTGGAATTCGGCCGTTGGCATCCAAGCGGGCTGACCCGGCATGTCGCTGCCGATCACCGCGCTGTCACCGGTGGCCTTCAGCAGCCTGGCCAGATGCGTCCCGGTAAAGCTGCCGGCGCCGGTTATGAGAATGGTGGACATGATGCGCAGTCTCGCAGCCTCGTGGTCTCTTTCTATACCCGCTCAAACGCGTCTTTTCTCCCGGCGAAGAGTTCCTGGGCGCGGGCGTAGTCGTCGGGGCGCCCGATGTCGAGCCAGAGGCAGTCGGCAGGGTAGGCACAAACGCGCTCGCCGCGCTTGATCAACCGCAGCACCAGGTCGGGAAAATCGAGGTATTGGCCTTTCCGGATGTGCCGGAGCACGGCGGGCTCATACACGTAAACGCCAGTGCTAACCTGGTAATGGTGTTCGGGTTTCTCGCGGTAGCC
>JARKNX010000128.1 GCA_029976025.1 Aggregatilineales bacterium
GTCATCAGCCTGCTGCTTGTGGCCGGGCTGGTCATCGCGGTGGTGCTGCTCTTTGAATACCGCGTCCGCCAGCCGGATGTCATTGTGCTGCACGAATCCAAAGGGGCGATCAGGCTCCGCCGGGGTCTGCTGTACCCCCGCCACTTCAGCCTGCCGCTGAAGCGCACGACCTACCTCCTCCAGATGACGATTGAAGCCGCCGCCGTCGGCAATCTGGCCGTGCGGATCAAGCTGGCCGGCTCCGCCGCGCCGTCGATCGAGCATGTTCAGGCTCTGATCCGGGTCGGCGGCTGGGATACGGACGCCGTGACGCGGGCAATTGACCAGGTCCGGAACCAGTTGCAGGGGCTGGTCAAGGAATACGCCGAACATTCCGAGATTAACGCCATGTCGTCGCCGGCCATCCTGCGCTATCTGGATGAGCACCTCGGCCACACGGAGGAGAAGTTCGGCATCGAGGTGATCTCCCTGACTGTTCAGGCGCTGGAGCCGGCCGATCCCCGAATCGCCGACGCCCTGCGTCAGCAGGAAGAAGCGCGCCTGCTGGAACAGACCGAGCATCTCAATCATCAGGCGCGCGTCGCCGCCGCCCGGGCCAGGTACCAGGCCGATGAAGAGATCGCCGGGCTGGAGCACGCCCTGGAGCTGAAGAAGGCGGAGCTGAAAGCGATTCAGTTCGAGCATGATGCGGCGCTGGCCCGCCAGCGCATCGAGGACGAGCTGGCGCGCAGCCGTCTGCGCCTGGCCTTTGAGCGCGAGGAGCTGGAAGTGCTCCACAGCAGCCCGGAACTGCTGATGCTGACGCCCCAGGCCGCCCGGCTGGCCGAAGCCAGCCAGAACCTGAAGAACGCCAGGACCGTCATCTCGCTGGCGCCGCAGGAGCTTACCGGCAACTCGGCTTTGTTCACCATGTTCCACGACCTGCTCCAGAAGGTTCTGGAAGCTAAGGAAGAGGGCTAAGCCAGCAGCCGGAGCTATTTGTTGCAACGTCATGAGGGTCGCTGGCGCCGCGCAGAAATAAGCGCGAGCAGGAGCCAGCGGTCCGGCCCTCCGGCCCGGTCAGCGGCGGCCCTCAAGGAAGCCTATCCATCTGCGAAGACAGTTCTAGCGAGCGCCCAGCCCATGCCTTATCAGCCTGATCCCATGTCCTGCTTTCGGCTCAAGCCGGTCCGGGCGGCCCGCGTTTCTGAAGTCAGCGAAACCACCGCGGCGGCGCCCGTCCCCGCTGAAGAGCGCATCAACTTCCACATCGGGAACCCGCTGCAAGACCCGCGGCTCTCATCCGCTTTCCTGCGGACCGCCCTGGGCATTGAGTTCCGCCGGGAAGACCTGACTGACGCCGCCCCCGAGGCAATACTGGAGCATCTGGGGTGGGAGGCAGCGGACCGGTCCCGGCTCGACTTCCTGATCCGGGTCATCCAGAGGAGCGCCCCCTACATGCCGCGCGGCGGGTATGCCGTCAAAACGCCCGGCGCGCTGGTTAAAGCGTTCTGCACCTGGCTGGAGAAGCAGCAGGAGGCGCTGCACTACGACACCGGCGAGCAATCCGGCCGGCGGGAGATCATCCTGTCCTCCGGAGGAAGCCGGGAGACTCTGCGCGTTATCTTCTTCACCCTGTCCTCGCGCCTGGAAGCCCTCCCCGCTCGCGTCCTGTGCTACAACTGCGATATCCTGCCGGTCATCAAGGCCATCCCCAACCTGTTGTTCGACGACCTGCCTCCTGACGAGCAGCTTGCCTGCGACCAGATCGAGGCGATCCTGACCGCGCAGCCCCGGAAACCGGTCTTTCTTGTGCTTGGCAGCGCGCCGGGCGAAGTGACCCGCCGCCGGCTGCGCGCCCTGAGCCTCGACCATCCGCTGTTCTTCATCGAGGCCAACAACGCGCCTAACCATCTCTCGCTGGCCCGCGAGGCTAAGCTCGTCCAGCGCGTCATCCGGCTGCTGACGCCGGCGATCTTCTCGCCCCGTCTGGAGAATCTCTCCACGGTATTTGTGGCGGGCAACGCCGATTTTCTGGCCGCCATTGAAAATGTGCACTTCAACCTCAAGGGGACGCCCGCCGCCTCGGAGATCGAGCTTCTGCTGTACCTGCTGGAGCATCATCTCACCGGCTCGTCTCAGGAAGTACCCTCCTCCATGCCGGAGGCGAAGCCTTCCTTCGAAGGGCTGGCGCTCGGCGTCACCGCTGAGTCCGCCCTGCCCCAACTGGCGGGCCACACGGCGCAGCATCTGGAAGCGATCATGGACGCCCACACCCGGCGGCTGGAACATGCCCTGGGGGCGCTGGAAGGGCGATCGGCTCTCTTTGCCCGGCGCATCCAGAGCCTGTGGAAAGCGCATATCTTCGATGAGTTTGCGGCGCTGGAGGTCAGGGAGCTGCTCGACCTGCTGGCCGAAAATATCCACCGGCCGGAAACAGCCCGGGCGCTTCAGCGCAGCTTTCTGAGCGCGTTTGTGAAGCACCAGACTCAGTACGACCCGGAATCGTGCCTGGTGGCAAGCGGCTCATCGCGCACCGCGCTGGGCATTCTGGGTTTCCACTGCGGGATCACCGAAGTCGTCATCCCCGACCTGAGCTGGTCTTACGAACAGTGCTTCCCTGTCATCCATGCTGTGCCGCTCACCGAGACGCTTGAGCTTGATGCCGGGGCCATCATCGAAACCGTGGAGGAGCTTTGCCGTCGCGACCCGACCTGGCCCGACCGCGGGGCGATCGCCCTCAACAATCCTCACAACGCCACCGGCCGCGTCTTCAGCGAGGAGGCGGTGCAGCGGCTGATCATCTACTGCCTGGAGCGCGGCATCACGCTCATCGACGATCTGGCTTACCAGAACGTCGCGCCGGTCGATGACCTGCCGGAGATTAAGACGCTGCGCCAGGCTGCGTCGGAGCTCGTGCGGCTGGGCGTCGCCGATGAGCACCACGCCGATCGGGTGGTGACCGTCCACTCGATGTCCAAGACCGACTGTCTGGCCGGCGCCAGGCTGGCGGTGGTGGAAATCCGCGATCCGGAGCTGCGGCGGCGCTTTGAGGAAGTCAACGCGCAGATTCAGCCCAATATCGCCGCCATCCTGATCTGCTACCTGTTCTACCGCGGCACAACGCAGGCCGCGCGGACCTACTGGCATCTGCGCAACGCCATCTACAGCGAGCGCACGCGCGCGCTGCTGACCGCGGTGGAGAATCTACCCCGCGACCGCAACCCCTTCCGGCTGGATATCATCCCACCGACCGGGAGCATGTACCCGCTGCTGCATGTCGGGGTCCTGCCCCCGGGCCTGTCTCTGGACTGGCTGGCCTCGTCGCTGGCCCGACGCGGGATCGGCCTGCTGCCCCTGGCGACATTCGCCCGCACCGAAAAGGGCTTCGAGACGGGTCGGACGACCTTCCGCCTGACCCTGGGCGGCGCTGACAACGCCGACATCCTCCGGGTGAAGACCCGTCGCCTGCTGATTGACCTGAACCGCCTGATCGCCGAGCAGGACGCCCGCTACAACCGCCGGCAGCTTTCGTTCCGCCTGCCGGCCAATAACAGCAGCCGGGCGGCGGAACTCGGCCAGGCCATGGACGCCGTCGCCCGGCGCATCCTCGAAGCCTGTCAGGGCAACCGGGCCTGCCGCCAGTTGATAGCCACCCTGGCCGTGCTGGATGAGCGGCAGGTGAGCCGCGACTTCGTGGAGCGTTACGCTCCGGAGCGGCTGGCGATATTCCGGGTGCGCCTGCTCGATCGCGCCCTGATCAGCGATGAGCTGACGCACCAGGCGCTGAGCGACGGCGGCAGGCGGCTGTCCGAGCACTTGCAGCAGGAGTTCATGAAGGATTCGCTGGCGCGGCGACAGGAGTTGTTCCGGCTGCGGAGCTATGACCGGACAGTCCACCCCACGCAGATGTACTCGCTGGGGGTGGAGCTGGCCCTTGACGCCATCCTGAAGGCCCTGATCGCCGGTCAGGCGGTGACGCCGGCCCAGATCGAAAAGGCCGCCCTGGAGCTGCTCAAGGAGTATCTGGGCCTGAACGTCAGCATCACGTCACGCCAGGAGGCCGACGAAATCCTGCTGGACCTGGCCGCCCTGACCGCGGGCGAGCAGCACGCCGAGCTGTTCACCGACACCGTCCTGACCCCCTTCCTGTCGTTCTGGAGCGACTGGGACGGCAGCAACCGGCCGTCGGGCCAGGGGCATCAACTGGTCGCGGCCGTGGTCATGGAAAACGTGCGGCGGATGGCGCATATCCTCACTATCCTGCGGCAGGCCGACCCCACCGTTGCCGTCAGCGCCGAGCTGCTCGCAGAGCTGGAGCGGCTCGCACAGCGCAACGAGCGCTTCAAGCAGCTCCTGAACTCCATCACCCAGCTCACCCACCAGTTGGAGCGGCGATACCGGGGCATCCTCCCCTTCTCTGTCGAGTCAACGCCCTGGCAGCGGCTGACCACGCGCTGGCACCTGCGCCGCGATCCGGCCCGGGTCCTCTGGCAGCACAATGACCGCTACGAGCAGAAGATGCTCGAGATGCGGCAGGAACGGCGCCAGATGCTCGAATACTATTTTTCGTTGAACAAACAACTGCGCAAGCAGCTATACGCCCTGATTCCGGCCATTCAGGCCAACCGCACCAGCGAGCGCCTGCTGCGCGAAGTGGTGGGCTACCGCGATATCCTCCAGCGCGTCGTGATCACCCCGCG
>JARKNX010000129.1 GCA_029976025.1 Aggregatilineales bacterium
AGCACTTTGTTCTCCGAGACCAGCGCCGCCGATGTGTACTGGGCGATCATCAGGCCATTCTCCAGGCCGCCATGGCGGGTCAGGAACAGAGGCAGCAGGCCGTCATGTTTGGCGGGGTCCACCAGCCGGGCCTGCCGGCGCTCGCTGATGCTGGCCAGGTCGGCCAGAGCCAGGGCCAGGTAGTCCATCGCCATAGCCACCGGCTCGCCGTGGAAGTTGCCGCCGCTAATCACGTCGGCGTGCCCGTCATCTTCCACAAAGATCAGCGGGTTGTCGGTGGCTGAGTTCAGCTCGATATTAAGCACCCAGACGGCATAGGCGACGGCGTCGCGCACCGCGCCGTGCACCTGCGGCATGCAGCGCAGCGAATAGGCGTCCTGGATATCCGTCGGGTCATGCGGGCGCAGATAGGTGCTCCCTTTAAGCAGATGGCGCAGGTGAGCGGCCGCATCTATAGCGCGAGGATGGGGGCGTACCGCGACCAGGCGCAAATCGAACGCGGCGGCGGTGCCCCGCATCGCCTCCAGCGACATCGCCCCGGCCACGTCAGCCAGGCACACCAGCCGCTCAGCGCGGTAAGCGGTCAGGGCGCCCAGCGCGGTCATGAACGCCGTGCCGTTGAGGAGGGCCAGCCCTTCTTTAGCCAGCAGTTGAAGCGGCGCTATCCCGGCCAGTTGCAGGGCCTCGCCGCCAGGCATACGCTGTCCCTTGTAGACCGCTTCTCCCTCCCCGATCAGGACGAGGGCCAGATGCGCCAGGGGAGCCAGATCGCCGCTCGCGCCCAGCGATCCCTGCACCGGGATCACCGGGTAGACGCCCGCCCGCAGCAGCTCCAGCAGCGTATCAATCACCACCGGGCGCACGCCGGAGTGCCCTTTGGCCAGCGTGTTGGCGCGAACCAGCAGCATGGCCCGCACGGTCGCCTCGTCGGCCAGCGGCCCCACACCCGCCGCGTGGCTGCGCAGCAGATTGATCTGCAGGGCGGCAGTCTGTTCCGGGCGGATCAGCTTCTTCTTGAACGCGCCAAATCCGGTGGTGATGCCATAGGCGATCTCGCCCTCAGCCACCAGCCGCATCACGGCGTCGTGGCAGGTCTGCACCCGGCGCCGCGCGTCATCGGCCAGCGCCGCCTCCCTCCCCTCCACCGCCACCGCCCACACGTCTTCTATTGAGAGACTCTGACCGTCCAGCATGATCGGATTCATGATACCGCTGCTCCTTCCGCTGCGCCGCGCGCTTCTAGCGTAGCACGAGACCCGGCCACCGTCCAAAAACACAACGCGGGCGGACATCCCGCCGACAGTAGCCTGACAATGCGGCATCTCATGCTAGAATCGCAGGTAACGAAACCCTATCGGGAGAAACGGCCCGCCATGGAATGCCCACGCTGCGGAAGAGACACCTTTCACTTTGATCGGTCCATTGGCACGATGCGCTGTAAACACTGCGATTTCGTCCCGACAGCGCAGCCTTCGCCGCCTCCTGAGGCCGCCCCTCCCCGGGGCGCTCCCCCGTTGAAACCGGAACAGGCCGGCCGGCCTGTCGCGTTCAAGCCGCCGGGAGGGCTGAACATGGGCGATATCCCGGAGTATCTCGGCGAATACGATCAGGTGCGGCTGCGCGGTCGCCTGCAGCAGGCGATGTATACCCTGTCCAGAGAGAATCGGGAAGAGTCGCGCCGGGCGCTGAAGGCGGTGCTGGAGATCAGCACTGACCACGCCGACACCTGGCTGTATCTGGCCACGCTGGCCGATACCGCGCAGGAGCAGCGTGAATGTCTGGAACATGTGCTGGCTTCGCAGCCGGGGCACCCGGTAGCTATGCGCGTCCTGGCGGAGCTGGACGGAGCCGTGCCGGTCAGCCCGGCGCCTCCCGTCAGGCAGATCAGGCTGGAAGAAGGTCAGGTCCCGGCGACGCGGCTGGTATGCCCCCAGTGCGGCGGGCGGCTGACCTACCACGAGGCAACCCGCGAGGTCACCTGCGCCTCCTGTGGCTATCGCGTAGTTGATGCGGATGATCTGAATCGCAGCGACCGTCACAAGACTATTCTGGAAGGCAACCTGCGCCGCAAGCAGCAGGGCAAGGTATGGGATATCGGGGAGCGCTGGCTGCGCTGTAACACCTGCGGGGCGATTACAACGCTGTCGCGCTCCACACTGACCAGCACCTGCCGCTTCTGCCAGTCACAGCATCTCGTGCAGGAGAGCGTCCATAACACCTTCGAGCAGCCAGACCTGATCGTGCCTTTCGCCCTGGATGAGCGCGAAGCGCAGGAAGCCGTGAATCGACATCTGCACAGCGGTATCCGGCGCCTGACTCGCCTGTTCGCTGACGCCGTCGTCCGGATCGATCTGCGGGGCGGCTATCTGCCTTTCTGGGTATTCGATGCCGACATGATAGTGAACTGGTCGTGGACCAACGCGCTCAGCCACGGGCAGCACCCGGTCCTGCTCAGCGATGTGCTCTTCCTGGCCGCCCCCACCCCGCCGGAAGAACTCGCCCAGAAGATCGAACCGTATAACCTGCGGAGCGGCGTCGATTACGATCCGCGTCTGCTGGCCGAATTCCCCGCCCAGCTTTACGGCACCGACGTCCCCGCCGCTTCCATCGAAATCCGGGGGCGTCTGGTCCACCTGGCGCAGCGGAAAGCCGAACCCGGCCTGCAGGTCAACCGGCCGCGCGGCATGTACAACGACGACGATCCGGGCCGCCTGGAAATGAGCGCCTACACCCAGTTCATGACTTACCGGTTCGCCCTGCTGCCGGTCTGGGTGGGCCAGTTGATTGAAGAAGATGGGGACGCCATCCAGGTCGTCGTGAACGGGCAGACAGGCAAGACGGCCCTGGGTAAACGGAAAAAGCCCGGCGGCTGGCAACCCGCATAACAGACGAACGGGAGGCCTCTCATCAGCCTCCCGTCATTCCGTCTATATGACGAAATAGTTGCGGCACGATTCGTCTATCAGCGCCGGCGTCAGGCGGCGCGGCTTGCCTTCGTACTCGCAGATCGCCACGGCAATTTTCAGGATATCGCGGGGGTGTACCGCCTGCATCGGCCGGTTGGCGTTGCGATACCAGTTCTGCACCAGGTGGACAAAGGTATCCTTATCAAAGGGAACATCCAGCGCGGAGCACATCGCGGTGAATATCTGGTAGAACTGGCGATCGTCCGGACCGCTGACCTCCACCTTCATTTGAATCCGGCGTAAGAAGGCGTCATCCACCAGATCGTTGGGGTCAAGGTTGGTGCTGAAGACCAGAAGCTGGCGGAACGGCACTTCCATCGTCTGGCCGGTGCGCAGCCGGAGGTAATCGATCCGCGATTCCAGCGGTACGATCCAGCGGTTGAGGAGCTGGCTGGGGCTGATCTGCTGGCGACCAAAGTCATCAATCAGGAACATGCCGCCGTTGGCCTTCATCTGCAATGGCGCCTCGTAGTACTTGGCAATCTCGTCATAGCGCAGATCGAGGCCGTCCATCGTCAGCTCGCCGCCGACCGTCACTGCCGGCCGCTGGAACATCGCCCATCGTTTGTCCACGCCCAGATCGCCGCCGGTCCCGCTGCTCACCGGGATGAGCTTGTGGATCAGCGGATCGTAGACGACGATGACCTGCCCGGCTACGGCCACAGCGAAGGGCAGCCAGATCGGATTCTCCCCGCCAATCAGATGCGCGATAACCTGAGCCAGGGTGGTCTTGCCGTTCCCCGGCGGCCCGTACAGAAACAGCGAGCGCCCGGAATTCACAGCGGGGCCGATCCGGCGGTGGAAATTATCCGGCAGGACAAGGTCCGCCAGCGCATTCTGCACGATCTCCGGAGTCACCAGCTCGCGGTTTTCCGTTTGCAACTCGATAGCCAGGTTGTAACGCTCCAGCGAAACTGGCGCGGGACCTAAATACTGGCTGCGCTCGAAGGCTTCTTTGGCGCGGACACGGCCCAGGTCGCTGAGCGAATACACGTAACTCATCCGGCCAACGGTCCCGGCAGAAGCGACTTCGACAATATGCTCGCGCTGCATCTCCTCCAGCATGGAATCCAGCACCCGCGCATGGATCCGGATCACTTCGGCGGCGCGCCCCAGGCTGGCCTGTCCTTCGCTGTAGATCAGGCGCAGCAAGAGATCGCTGACCAGCGCCGGCGGAATACCGAGATCCTGGACAGTATGGGCCGCAGCCAGGACATCAGGTAGGGTTATCTCTCTGAGAACCACGTCAGTAGCGCCTCTCACTCGCCTGCAATACAGTTGTACGGGAATGCTGTGTCCAGTGTAGACCTTTTTAGGGCTGTGACAATCATCCCTCGGTCCCAGAGGCAGTAAATCGAACCATTTCCATACGTCTGCGCCTTCTGTGGGAGGCAGGCAGCGAAAAAGGACAGGGGGTGTCGCGCTCCGGCGGACGGGATACGGCCGCCCTCATGCCCTGCCGCGCTCAATCACCATCTTTAATCCGGGCGGCTCCGGCAGTATAATCATGCCGGACAGATTCTGCCCGCAGCGAGGAGGTCTTCATGCGTTCGCCCTACCAGCGGCCCAATCGCCTGCATCTACGATGGTGGCAGCTCGCCCTGATGGCCCTGGGCGTGGTCCTGATCGTGCAGGGGTGGAATGCTCTGCGCCCGTCGGGCCGCCCGTCTGAAGAAGTGCCCCTGCCAGAACAGGCCGTCGCGCCAGATAACCCTGACGTCACACCGACCCTCCCGGATAACCTGACGCGGCGCGATGTGCTGCCGACGCCGACTGTGGACCCGAATGCTATCCCGCGCAGCATCACCTTCCCCGGCGCCCTGCTGACCTCGCGCGTCATCAACGCGGCGCGCACCGTCACCAGTTGGGAGACGCGCTATCTGGGCAGCTCCGTCGGCCATCTGGAAGGCACAAGCTGGATCGGCGGCTCCGGCGGTAATATCGTGATGGCCGGGCATGTCACAACGGAGCTGGGCGAGCCGGGGCCGTTCGCCTATCTGTTCGAAGCGCAAATCGGGGATGACGTGATTCTGACCGATGGGAACACCCAGTATCACTACTACGTGGCGAGTATCGAGCGTGTCCCGCCAGACGCGATCGGGTATGTGGCTCAGGATGGCAGGCCCCGCCTGACCCTCATCACTTGCGATGACTGGGACTACTCAGCCCAGCGGTATAACAGCCGCCTGGTGGTGGTTGCTGAGCCGGCGCCACCCGCCCAGGCTAGCGGATTGTAGCCGCAAAAAAACCGCCCCGCCGGGAGGGCGGGACGGCCTGAAGATGAGCGCGGAGGGATTCGAACCCCCAACCAAAGGCTTAAAAGGCCCCTGCTCTGCCATTGAGCTACGCGCCCGCACGTCCCCGATCATAGCATAAAGCGCGGGATTGGTACAGGGTTTTGAAAGTATTTCGCAGAACTCAAATCGTTGCATTCAATTTGGTTATGTTGCATAATCTGTCCTGTGCGATTTGAGTGAGTGAGCGTTGACAGAACGGCGTTCTGTCCTGTAAGACCTACTAAGGAGAACTGCTTTATGGCAAGACAGAAAATCACCTACACCACGCTCTCGGCCAGCAATGAAGAATTGCATGTGGAATTCGAGAAGGCAGTCGAACGCCTGACCGCTAATCTGGGCAAGACTTATCCGCAGTTTATCGGAGCGGAGAAACGCACAGGGCGCCCGACATTCGAGTCACGCAGCCCTATTGATACCGGCGTGCTGCTGGGGAACTTCCAGCGCGGCACGCGCGAAGATGCCCAGGATGCCATCGCGGCTGCCCGCGCCGCTTTCCCCGCCTGGAGCGCCGCGCCCTGGCAGGAGCGCTGCCGCATCCTCGGCCAGGTCGCCGAACTGATTAGCGAGCGCATCTTCGATCTGGCCGCGGTTATGGTTGTCGAGATGGGCAAGAGTCGCATCGAGGCGCTTGGCGAAGTCGAAGAAGCAGCCGACCTGATCCGCTGGAATATCCAGAAGATGCAGGAGCACAATGGCTTCGTCTATAAGATGGGCTCCTACGACCCGGCCAAAGATGAAAATACCAGCGTTCTGCGTCCCTTCGGCGTGTGGGCAGTCATCTCGCCTTTCAACTTCCCGATGGCGCTGGCCGTCAACCCGGCCGCCGCCGCTATGCTCATGGGCAACACCGTCGTCTGGAAGTACGCCTCGGACACACCCCTGGTTGGCACCAAAGTGACCGAGATCTTCCTGGAGGCGGGTTTGCCGGCGGGCGTGCTCAACTATGTGACCGGCGGCGGTGGATCGGTCGGCGCCGAACTGATCGATAACCCCGGTGTAGATGGCATCACCTTCACTGGCAGCTACGACGTAGGCTATAACCAGGTCTACAAGAAGTTCGCTCAGGGATGGCCCAAGCCTGTCATCGTGGAGATGGGCGGCAAGAATCCGGCCATTATCACGCCCAGCGCCGATCTGGACACCGCGGCGATGGGTGTCGTGCGGGCCGCCTTCGGCATGAACGGGCAGAAATGCTCGGCCTGCTCCCGCGTATATGTACACGAGGACATCAAGGAAGCCTTCATCGAGCGCCTGCTCGCCAAGACCGCGGAAGTCGTCAAAGTCGGCGATCCTCGCCAGCGCCAGGCATTCATGGGGCCAGTCGCCAACCGCAGCGCCTTCGACGATTATCAGCGCTTCGTCGCCAAAGCGCGTCAGGATGCAAAGATGCTCTACGGTGGGAACGTGCTTTCTGACGGAGACCTGGCTAACGGCTACTTCGTAGAGCCGGCTATCTTCACTGATGTGCCGGAAGATCACGAGCTGGTCAAGAATGAGCTGTTCCTGCCCATCCTCTATGTCGGAACTTTCAAGACTCTGGAAGAGGCGCTGAACAAGGCTAACGATACGGTTTACGGCCTGACGGCGGGACTGTTCAGCCAGGATGAAGCCGAGATTCAGTACTTTTACGACAACATTCAGGCGGGGACGATCTACGTCAACCGGGCCGCCGGCGCCACAACCGGCGCCTGGCCTGGCATCCAGACCTTCGGCGGCTGGAAGTCGAGCGGGTCCACCGGCAAGAATATCGGCGGCCCGCACACAATGCAGCTCTACGGACGCGAGCAAAGCCGGACTCGCATCATCGGGTAACAGCACCGGCAGAATTGCCAGATGCGGTGGGCCGGGCGGGCATCCCCGGCCCACCTGTTGATTCCCTGAAACGCCACATCACGATAAACTGATAGTCGTGCCGCTGCCTGTCCCGCAGGAGGATGTCCCCCTATGAGCAAGATCATGACCATGCGCGAGGCCGTTCAGGAATTCGTGCCGGACGGCGTGACACTGGCTATTGAAGGCTTCACCGGCCTGATCTGTTTCGCCGCCGGGCACGAGATCATCCGCCAGGGCCGGCGCGATCTGACTCTATGCCGCCTGACACCGGACCTGCTGTACGATCAGATGGTAGCTGCTGGCGTGGCCCGCAAGCTCGTCTTCAGCTATCTGGGCAATCCGGGCGTCGGATCGCTTTATGCTATCCGCCGGGCGGTGGAAAAAGGCATCCCCCACCCGCTGGAAATCGAAGAATACACCCATTTCGGCATGATCGGGCGCTATATAGCCGGGGCGGCCCGGCTGCCATTCTTCCCCCTGCGCAGCCATTCTGGCAGCGACCTGCCAGCCCACAATTCGCGCCTCAAATGGGTCCAGAGTCCCTATGAGGATGGCGAGACAATCGCTGTCGTGCCGCCGCTGAACCCGGATGTGGCGATCATTCACGCCCCGCGCTGCGATCAGCATGGCAACACTCAGCTCTGGGGCCTGCTCGGTATGCAGAAGGAAGCTGCTTTCGCCGCCGGCAAGGTCATCGTCGTGGTAGAAGAGATCGTGGACGATTCGGTAATTCGCTCCGACCCTAACCGCACGCTCCTGCCCGATCTGATTGTGGACGCCGTCGTTGTGGAACCGTTCGGGGCGCATCCCTCCTATGTTCAGGGATACTACGACCGCGACAACCCCTTCTATCTTGACTGGGGCGAGCGTTCCAGGGATGTAGAGCAGACCTCACAATGGCTGGATGAATGGGTCTACAGCGTCCCCGATCGGGCGACGTACCTCAAGAAGCTGGGGGAGGAGACGCTGTCCAGGCTGCGCCCCGGTGAGGCGCTGTCACAGCCGGTTAACTACGGACAATACACCTGATTGTGGAGCAAGAAACGTGACAACAGAACGGCAGCCTGTCTATTTTCACGGCGATCTGATTGGCTATATCGAGAATCCCCGCCAGTACCCCGCTCTCTGGCGCGGCCTCTGGGTTCCGCTCGAGAGCGACGCTACACGCCTGTTCCGGCAGATGCTGGAGGAGGGCCAGCCGGTCTGGGTGGAGTTCGGGCACCGCGATCCCCTCGATATGGCCCAGGTCAAGACTCTGCCAGCTGCTGAAATTGAGCTTCTGCTGGATATTGACGATGCGCAGACGCTGCTTCTCAACCCGTTTCAGGATAACTGAGCCGATCAAGCGGGGCCGCTTGAACCAGAGCAAACGGAAGGTTCTCAATTCATGAGCAAATACACTGCTTCGGAGATGATGATCGCGGTCGCGGCCCGTCACCTGGCCGGGGCGCGCACAGCGTTTGTGGGCGTTGGCATCCCCAATATCGCCTGTAACCTGGCCATCCGCACCGGCAATCCAGCGCTGGCCCTGATCTACGAATCGGGCGTTTACGGAGCGCAGCCCGCTCGTCTGCCCCTTTCTATCGGCGATCCCACCCTGGTCACCGGCGCTGTCTCCGTCATGCCCATGGCCGACCTGTTTATGTACTATCTGCAAGGGGGGCTGGTCGATGTGGCAATGCTTGGCGCGGCGCAGATCGACCGCTTCGGCAACCTCAACAGTACCATCATCGGCGCCGACTACAACCACCCCAAAACCCGGCTGCCCGGCAGCGGCGGCGCCTGCGAAATTTCGATCAACGCCCGCCGCATCCTGAATATCACCCGGCTTGGCGCCCGCACGTTCGTTGAAAAAGTTGATTTTCTCACCAGCCCAGGCTTCCTGGCTGGCCGGGCGGAACGGGACCGGATGGGCATGCCGGGCGAAGGGCCGGAGGCCGTGATCACGGATAAGGCCGTGCTGGACTTCGATCCGCACAGCGGCGAAATGCGCCTGGCCGCACTGTACCCCGGCGTGAGCGTGGAAGAGGTACAGGCCGGGGTTGGCTGGCCTTTGCTGGTCGCCCCCGCCCTGGGCGAAGTCGAGCCGCCCACGGCAGAGGAGCTGCGCATCATGCGCGACGAGCTGGACCCGGCCGGCCTCTATCGAGGCTGACACAGTCAGGCCAGCCAACCCGCGCTGCCCGTCAGAGGAGCAGCTCCGGGGCGGATTCTCTGGCCGGCTAATTGCGTTATACTAGGCACACTCAGAGGCGGAGCTGGTGTCTTGAGCGCCGCGCCCGGACCCGCGTCCACAGGATTTTTCACCCGAAAGCAATGTTATGAGTCCCCAACATCCCGAAGGACATGTCTTCTACCGCAAGATGTGGCACAGCTTCCCGCGCATCACACACGGCGAAGGCATCACCCTGATCGACGATCAGGGCCGCCGCTATCTTGATGCCGCTGGCGGCGCAATCGTGGTCAATATCGGCATCGGTGTGGAAGAAATCGCGGCGGCAATCGCCGAGCAGGCCCGCCTGGTCGCCTACGTGCACGCCGAGAAGTTCACCACTCCTGTGCTGGAAGCCTACGCTGACGCCCTGGCGGAGGTGATTCCCCTGCCCGATGTGCGCTTCTTCCCGCTGACCACGGGCAGCGAGGCTAACGAAGCCGCCATCAAGCTGGCCCGCCAGATTCAGATCGTGCGCGGTCAGCGCTCCCGCCATCTGGTCATCGGGCGCTGGGGGTCCTACCACGGCATGACGCTGGGCACGCTGGCTGTCGGGGGGCGCGCCAGCGCGCGCAACCCGTATCTGCCGATGATGTACGATATGCCACATATCCCCGCGCCGACCTGCTACCGCTGCCCGCTGGGCAAGCAGTATCCGGAATGCGCGATCGCCTGCGCCGATGCGCTGGAGGAAGCTGTCGCCGAGTACGGCGCAGATCAGATCGCCGCCTTCATCGCCGAGCCAGTCTCCGGGGCGGCCCTGGCGGCTACCGTGCCGCCCGCCGAGTACTGGCCGCGCATCCGCGATATCTGCGATCGGCACGGCATCCTGCTCATCGCTGACGAAGTGATGTGCGGCTTTGGCCGGACGGGTAAATGGTGCGCCTTCGAGCACTTTGGTGTCGCGCCGGATATCCTGACGATGGGCAAGGGGCTGGCCGGCGGCGTCTTCCCGCTGTCGATGATGGCCGCGCGCGGCCACCTGGTGGAGGAGTTGTACCATGCCGGGCAGGATATCGGCCATGGTGGCACATTTTCACACCACCCGGTCGGCGCAGCAGCCGGGCTGGCCACCCTCCGCTATATTCAGAAGCACGATCTGGTGAGCGCGGCGGCGCACAAAGGGCGTCGGCTGGGCGAACTGCTCCGCGCGAAGCTGTCCGGGCTGCCCGGGGTCGGCGATGTCCGCGGGATTGGCCTGATGCAGGGGGTTGAATTCGTGATGGACAAAACCGCGCGGACGCCCTTCCCGGCTGATCTCAATATCGCTAACCGGGTATTCGCGGCCTGCCGGGATCGCGGCGTCATGCTGTATCCGGGCCGGGGCACGGCGGACGGCATCCGCGGTGATGTGGTCATGGCCGGGCCGCCGGCTGTGATCACTGAGGAAGAAATAGCTATCGTCGCGCATACGCTCAAAGAAGTTGTCGAACAGGTAGTCGCTCCGCTGCTGCATGACAGCGTTGGGCAGTAACGCCTGTCCGGGAGGAGGTGATATTGTGGGTTCCGGTATTGTCAGCGTCTTCGGCGGGTCATCGCCCCGCCCCGGCTCGCCAGCTTACGAGGAAGCCTACCGTGTCGGCAAGCTGCTGGCCGAGAACGGGTATACGGTGGCGACCGGCGGCTACAGCGGCACGATGGAAGCCACCAGCAAAGGCGCTGCTGAAGCTAACGGCCATGTCATCGGCGTCACCACGGACATGCTGAACCGCTGGGAAGCCAGCGCCCAGCGCCCGAACGAATGGGTCCGGGAGGAGATACGCTTCCCCACGCTGCGCGAGCGGCTGGTGCATCTGGTCACCTTCAGCGACGCCATCATCGCTTTGCGCGGTGGAATCGGCACTCTGAGTGAGGTATCGCTGGCCTGGAGTCTGATCCAGGTGGGCGAGATTCCGCGCAAGCCGCTTATCCTGCTGGGGCGGGAATGGGATATCCTGCTGCACGGGTACTACGGAAATGGTGACTATATCCGCCCCGCTGATATGGCCCTCTGGCGGTGCGTCGGCAGCCCGGAGGATGCTGTCGCCGCATTGAACGGTGAAAGATAGAGACGGTTAACCCCGGGGAGGTCCGTTGTGATTGAAGTCGCTATTATGCTCGAAGGGCAGGACGGCCTGAACTGGCCGCGCTGGCAGCGTCTGGTGCGCGCCGTTGAGGACTTCGGCTTTGCTGGCCTGTACCGTTCTGATCACTTCACCAATGCCAGCCCGCCGGATAAGGACTCGCTTGAATTGTGGGTATCGCTGGCCTGGCTGGCCAGTCACACTCACCGTATCGCGTTCGGCCCCATGGTGACGCCCGCCTCCTTCCGCGACCCGGTATTCACGGCGCGTATGGGCTACCAGATTGACGATCTCTCCGGCGGGCGGCTGACACTGGGCGTTGGCGCCGGCTGGCAGGTCTACGAGCACGACACTTATGGCTACGATCTGCTGGAAGTGTCGCAGCGCTTCGCCCGCTTTGAGGAAAGCCTGCAAGTGATCACCGGTCTGCTGCGGAGCGAGGACCGCTTCAGCTTCTCCGGCACGTACTACCGGATTAAGGACGCCCGGTTCCTGCCGCGCCCATCGCGCCCCGGCGGGCCGCCGCTCCTGATCGGCGGCAACGGCGAGCGACGCACGCTGCGCCTGGCAGCCCAGTACGCCGACGAATGGAACGCCGTCTACCTCTCCGCCGGGCGTATCAGAGAGCTGAACGCGCAGCTTGACGATCTGCTGCGCGAGCGCGGTCGCCAGCCGGGTGACATGCGCCGCTCCCTGATGACGGGTCTGATCTTCGGGCTGGACGACGCGGCGGTCGCCCGTAAACTGGAAGCGCGGACCGGCTCCACGCGCGAGCAGTTAGCCGAACGCGGCCTGGTCATCGGCACGCCGGGCGCGGTGGTCGATCAACTGAGCGCGCTCGCTGAAGCTGGTGTCCAGCGCGTCATGCTGCAATGGCTGGAGCTGGACGATATCGACGGGCTGGAGGCGCTGGCTCGAACCGTGCTGCCGCAGGTCCAGAGTTAGATATATCCCGGGGGCAATCGCCAGAAGAGGTCTTTTTGTGGCAAAATAGGATGTGAGACGGATGCGCCGAATCGGGGCGCGCCCGTGCCCGGCCAGTGGCCAGCGAGGCAGTATGAGCGCTTACACTAAAGCGGCAAGTTTTATCCTGGACACGCTGTGGGAAGAGGATGACTTTCGCAGCTATTTTCACCTGCTGGATACTGAGTTGACCGATCTTGGTCCCCTCATCGAGATCGTGTTTGAGCCGGCCTATCTCGGCCTGAAACGGACGCTCGATCCCAACGCACTGGAGATGCTGGAGATTCAGGTGGCTACCGATCTGCTGGCCCCCTTACAGAAACAGCCGAACTTCCGCGAGATGTGGGTCCAGTGGGATGAAAAGACCCGCGAGGAATTCATCGCTGAGCAGTCAGAACTTCAGCTCGCCCGGCTGTTGATCCAGGTGTACGACCGGCAGTTTGATACGGCCTACCGGGAGGCATACGCCCGTTACCTGGCCAGTCAGGAAACGCAGCACCGCCGCCGCTGACGAATAACCCTGAACAGTCTGTTGCTTCTTTCCGCATACACTTAAGGAGTGGCACCCCCCCATGGCATCCGACAAAGGCGTTACCCCCCGCAGCGAGGACTTCAGCCGCTGGTACACCGATGTTGTTCAGAAGGCCGAGCTGGCTGATTACGCCCCCGTGCGCGGCTGTATGATCATTCTGCCCTACGGGTATGAACTCTGGGAGGCTGTCAAAGGCGGTCTGGATCGGCGCTTCAAAGAGACCGGCCACCAGAACGCCTACTTCCCTCTATTCATCCCGGAGAGCTTCCTCAAAAAGGAGGCGGAGCACGTCGAAGGCTTCTCGCCGGAACTGGCGGTGGTCACGATTGGCGGCGGCAAAGAGCTTGAGGAACCCCTGATTGTGCGCCCGACCTCGGAGACGATCATTGGCTGGGCGTATGCCAAATGGATTCAGTCCTATCGCGATCTGCCCGTCCTGATCAACCAGTGGGCCAATGTCGTCCGCTGGGAAATGCGCACCCGCCTCTTCCTGCGCACGATGGAATTCCTGTGGCAGGAAGGGCACACCGCCCACGCCACTTATGAGGAAGCCGAAGAAGAGACGCGGCGGATTCTGGACCTCTACGCCGACTTCGCCATTGCCGACGCGGCTATCCCGGTGATCAAGGGCCGCAAGAGTCCACAGGAGAAGTTCGCCGGGGCCTTGCACAGCTACGCTATCGAGGCCATGATGGGCGATAAGCGCGCCCTGCAATCCGGCACCAGCCATAATCTGGGCCAGAACTTCGCCAAAGCATTCGACATTAAGTATCTCGATATCAACAACGAGCTTCAATACTGCTGGACGACCAGTTGGGGTGTCAGCACGCGCTTCGTGGGCGCAATCGTCATGACGCACGGCGACGACAAGGGGCTGCGCCTGCCGCCCCGGATGGCCCCCTATCAGGTTGTGATTGTGCCCATCTATCGCGAAGAAGATGAGAAGACTCCCGTCATGGAAGCCGCCTGGCGGATGAAGGCCGCGCTGGTCGCCGCCGGCATCCGGGTGCACGTCGACGACCGCGAAGGTCAGACACCGGGCTTCAAATACAACGACTGGGAGATGCGCGGCGTCCCGATCCGCATGGAGATCGGCCCCCGCGACGTGGAGAAGCAGTCAGTCGCCCTGGCCCGGCGCGATATCCCCGGCAAAGAAGGCAAGCAGTTTGTGCCCCAGGAGGGGGTCGCGGCGGCGGTACAGGACCTGCTGGAGTCTATCCACGCGACCATGCTCCAGCAGGCAACCGGGATGCGCGATGCTAACCTGTTTGAGATCGTTGGCGATTACGGGCGCTTCGGCGAGGTTGTGGAAAGCGGCGGCTGGGCGCTGACCTGGTTCTGCGGCGGGGCCGCCTGCGAGCAGAAGATCAAGGACGACTACCAGTGCGTCTCGCGCTGCTTCCCCTTCGACCAGCCCTACCCCGGGCAGCAAGGGCCGTGCATCGTATGCGGGCACAGGTCGGCCGAGATGGCCTATTTCGCCCGGTCGTACTAGGCCGCACTTCCAGGGGAGCGCCTCCGGAAGCAAAGGGCGCCCCCTTCCGATCGGACATATAGATTCTGACCACCCGGGAGAGCGTATCCGATGTCCCTGCTCTACCTGATTCGCCATCCCCAGACGCAGATCAATCTGGCGATTCCCGCCGCCAACTGGCAGTTGAGCCAGGAGGGCCTGCGCCAGACTGCGGCGCTGCTGGAAGCGCCCTTCTGGCGGGCTGTACATACCGTCTACCCCAGCCGCGAGCTGAAGGCTGTCGCGGCGGCTAAAGAGGCCGCCCTGCGCTACAACATCCCGGTCATCCCCCGTTCGGCCTTCGGGGAATTGAATCGCAGCGCCTATATGGCTCCGGATCAGGAAGCATTCGAGGCGGCTGCCGCGACCTGCTTCGCCCACCCGATGGAAAGTGTGCGCGGCTGGGAGACTGGCGCGGCTGCGCTGGCCCGCTTCCAGCAGGAGATCGAGCAGGTGCTCTCCTGGCATGACGCAGGGCAAGCAGTCGCCGTGGTGTCGCATGGGCTGGTGCTGACATTTTACACCGCCGGTCTGCAGGGCAGGCCACCCGATCTGGATATCTGGCGAGCGATCCCGTTTGGCGGCGTGGCCGCAGTCGATCGCGCCACAATGCGTCTGCTGACCCCTTTCGTCGCCGCGCCCTATGACAGCCTCCCGCTCCCCGGCGACATGCGGCATTGAACACTCCGCGCAGCATCCGCCGCTATATGGCTGCTGCCGAAAATATGGTGCGATCGGAGGTATCTGCCGGGCCGGAAGCTCCGAACATCAGGCTGGCGTAAGAAGATCGTTGGTAATCAGTAATAGTACTTGTGGGCTCTATCGACAATATTCTGTTTGGGTGTCTAATGAAGATGTGACCTGTCGGTAGCACATCCTTTTTGCGGGGATGCCAGCCGGGATCATGTTCCACGCGCCCCCGACCTTTTCAGCTGAGCCTCGACAGAAGTGATGCGCCTCCGCTTGTCCGTGCGCCTACGTACCCGTATTCATCGTATAGATTGTGTAAGGAGACCGAAATGAGACGTACACTTGCTGTATTGGTAGTCACCGCGTTGGCGGCGATGGCCCTTTTCGCCGCATCTCCTGCCATGGCTCAGGGAGGCCTGGATTACCGGCTGCCGCCCAGCTTCGGGCAGCTTGATCTCACCTCCAATTTCAGACCCGATCCTCAGGAAGTGACCCTGGTAGGTGGCGGCCCGGTGAATATATCTTCTGAGCTTGAAGGAGTCTGCATAGGACACCCGGTCGGCTTCGCCGCTTCGGCGCCGGACTTCCGTCTCAACTACACAGTCGGTGATTACATCCTGCGTATATCCTTCGCCGGACAGGGGGATACGACCCTGGTTGTCAGCGCACCAGATGGCTCGTGGTATTGCGATGACGACAGCGGCGGCATGCTCCAGCCGATGCTTCACTGGGGCGAGCCACTCAGCGGCCAGTATGATATCTGGGTCGGCACATCCAACCCCAATGAGACTTCTTCCGGCACGCTGTTCATCTCTGAAACTCTGGCCATGCCCGGCGTCGATTTCACCGACCGGATCACCCTCCCTCCGCTCAATCTCGGCACGGTCAGCGGCCCCAAGGGCGGACCTGCAACCAGCGGGCTGCCGATAACTGTCGGCCCCTCCTATGGCAGCACCGAAATAACGGGCGGCTTCGCTGACGATCCGTTTTTCATGGAAATGACCGCCGGTGGCCCGGTGGATGTAAGCTCTATACTCGGGACCACCTGCACGGGCAACGCCACCGGGTTTGTCAACAGCAAGCCCGCCTTCCGGGTGGACTACACCGCCAGCAACTATCCGCTAACCTTCTTCTTCTACAACATGGATGAAGAGGATACGACAATGGTGGTGCAGGCGCCCAACGGCCAATACTACTGCGACGATGACAGCGCCGGGCTGCTTCAGCCGGCAGTCACGTTCCAGACGCCCGCTTCTGGCAGCTACTATGTCTGGCTGGGAACCTATTCACAGGACAACTACGCCTGGGGCTGGCTGCTCATCACCGAAACCGACATGCGCGCGCAGGAAGTGGCCGATGCAGTCCAGGGCAACCAGCCGAGCAGCACGGGCAGCCTGGATTACACTCTGGCACCAGCCTATGGCGCGGTGACGCTCCAGTCGAACTTCATGCCGGACCCGCAAACGCTGGACATGCTTGCCGGCGGCTCGGTCGATGTGTATAGCGCCGTTGGCAGCGCGTGCCAGGGGTCGGCTGGCGGTTACGCCGCCGCCGCGCCGGACCTCCGTCTCAACTACACCGCCGGGAGCTACCCGCTGCGCATCTTCTTCGTCAGCGATGCGGACACCACCCTGATCGTGAGCGATCCCGCGGGCCGGTGGTATTGCAACGATGATGCCGCTGGCACATTGAACCCGATGATTGAATTCAACCCGCCGACCAGCGGCCAGTACGATATCTGGGTCGGCACTTACAGCCAGGGCGACTTCGCCCAGGGGACGCTGTACATCACCGAGATGGCGCTCGACCCCAGCACCGCCGGCGGCCCGGCTATCATCAACCCGCCAGGCGCCAGCACAGGCGGCCTGGACTACACTCTGGCACCAGCCTATGGCACGGTGACGCTCCAGTCGAACTTCACGCCGGACCCGCAGACGCTGGATATGCTTGCCGGCGGCTCGGTCAATGTGTCCAGCGCGATTGGCAGCGCGTGCCAGGGTTCGGCCAGCGGCTACGCCGCCGCCGCGCCGGACCTCCGCCTCAACTACACCGCTGGTCAGTATATCCTGCGGATCCTCTTCGTCGGCAACGCGGACACCACCCTGATCGTGAGTGATCCTACCGGCCGGTGGTACTGCAACGATGACGCCGCCGGCACGCTGCATCCGATGATTGAATTCTCCCCGCCGACCAGCGGCCAGTACGATATCTGGGTCGGCACTTACAGCCAGGGTGACTACTCGCAGGGCCGGCTGTATATCACCGAAATGGCGCTTGACCCCAGCACCGTAGGCGGAACTTCCAAGTAACGTACCGGTGCACCCGTGAGCAGTATGAAGCGACCAGGCCAGGGCGGTCCTGGTCTCTTCTCATTGGGCACTACCTGGCCGAAATATAACTGATTTTTCGCTTTCCGTACCCGGCGACTTGCCGTATGATAGTTAAAGGAATGGCGTGAGGGTGTATCTCCCGCCGGACATCGCCAAGGAGATGGGGGCGCATGAGCGGTCAGGAAAACCAGGAACTCGTGGATCGGCTTCAGGATGAAGATCCTAAAGAACGCATTCGGGCTATTCGGCGCCTGACTGCCGTGGTTGATCTGGAGGCTGTGCCTGACATCGCCAATGTCTACCGCGATGAGGACCAGCCGGATGCGGTGCGCAAGGTGGCCCGGGAATCGCTGGGGGTCTTTCAGGCAATCAAAGAGGCGCTGGAGCGCAACGAGGAAGTGACTCTGCCGGCACCGGAGGATGTGCGCGAGCCTCGCTTCACGCCGGAAAGTCTCCGGCGGCTGTTAATCATCCTCAGTGTGTTGCTGGGACTGCTGGTGATCGCGAATGTAGTCCTGGCTATCGTGCCCGGCGCAACAGAGCAGAGCGGCCAGGTCGTCACTATGGCGGACCCGGCCGATCTGGCAGTTCAACTCAGGGCCCGGCTGGAACAGGTCCAGGCCGACGTGGATATCCAGCGGCAGGCGTGGCGGCAGTATCAGGCGATCCAGACGCTCGGCTGCGACCGTTTTTCCCCGCCGGCGGGGACATCCCGCAGTTCCAGCGATCTGAACGCGCTGCTCATTGACGGGGCCGCTTTCCCCGATCTCCAGCAGGCCAACGCTTCGCTGATCACAGCCATCAACCAGTTTACCCCGATCAGCGGCAACTGGCTGATCGGGTGCAGCACAAAGCAGGTCCCGGTCACAGCCGATCAGAGTCTGGCCCAGCTCGATCAGGTGACGGCAGCGCTGGAAGCGGCGGCGGCGGCGCTGGATCGGGCGGATGTCGCTCTGAGTCTCCTGCAAACGGAGGAACCCGCGCCTGTCGAAGAGCCGACAGAGGCCGCCGATACCCCGGCCGATACCACTATGCCGCTCCAGTCAACAGCCGCCCCCACCGAAGTCCCGCTCCCCACCCGGCCGGTTGTTGACTACGCGCGCTACATCGCCGGAATGCGCGAGCGTATTGACTTCGCCCTGGGCGGGCGCGGCGTGGCCACGCTCCTCAGCCAGTACTGGCAGGACGTGCGCAGCAGCGGCCAGACCGGCGGCTGCCGGCAGCCCCTGACCGCGGACAATATCCAGGATTACCGGTCAGTGACCCCGGAAGTGGCGGCGTTGGACCCGCGCCTGAACGATATCCAGACTGCCCTCAACGTAGGGTTGACGCTCACCCGCGAATCGCTGGCTAACTTCCAGCAAGGGTGCGTAGCCGGGAACTTCGCCGCTGTGCTCAACGCCGGGCAGCAGCAAATCCAGCAGGCCATCTCCGCGCTCAATCAGACTTCCGCCATGCTGGATCAGATTCAGGCCGAAATTTCATCACGGCCATGAGGGCACGCACAACAGATGACAACGCCGCTCCCCGGCGCCGCTCCACCCGGATTGGCGCCGGGATAATACTGATAGCGATTCTGTGCTGCGGCGGAGCAGGGATCGGGTGGCTGGCGTACGACAAACTGTTGCCCCCGACAGATGCGAGCACCCTCCAGGCCGAGCTTGACGCCAGGCTGGACGAGATAGCCACTACCTGGAGAGCACTCGATACGCTCTGGGGGAGGCTTGAAGCCGGGGAGTCCGTCCTGTGCAGCGGCCAGACAATCCGCAACCCGTACTTCATCGCCTGGCGAAGCGTCGATCGGGCGGCTCACCCCAATCTCGCCGCGCTGGCTGACCGGATTAATGGCGCAATCCGCGCTCTCCATCGGGCTGCCGATCTCTGGACCGGCGTCTGTCAGTCCAGCGAAACCGGCGTCGCGCCGGAGATCGCTGCAGCGGCCCGGAGCGCCCTGGAATCGGCTTCTGAGGTGCTGCGGCCGCATCTGCCGTAAGACAATTCAACAGCCGCCGTGGGCCGGGAGACACAGTCAACTGTCGGAAGCAGAATCATCCTTAAGGCCGGGCGGAGCCTTTCGGCGTCTCGAACAGCGCCCGCTGCGGGAATACCAGGTGGTCCCGTCGATAGTCCTGCTGCGCCAGGGCCTGGGCATTCGCCCGCTCGAAATCGTAATGCAGATCGGCGATCTTCTGCATTTGCTGGATTGAAGGCTCCAGAGAATATAAGATAACCGTCGCCGTATACATCCCCGGCACGACCACCAGCCAGTACCCATCATCCGTGCGCTTGCGCCCCGGCGGCAGCGTCCCCTGCCGATTCAACATCGCCGGCAGCTCTTGCAGTATCGGCAGCACATCTTCCGGGGCAGGGAACTGACTGCCGTGGTGCACAATCGGCGCCAGTTGCCCGATTGGAAAGAGCGCAAAAAACAGCACGCGGGCGGCGAAATGCTGGCGCAAAAACGAGGTATGGCCGGGCCGGGCGACCTGCTGCCATGCGCTGGACTGGGGATCGCGGGCCAGCAATTTCTCGATAATATTACGCTGCTCGCTGTAGCGGTTATAAATGGCGTGGAACTGGGCGCGATTGATCCGGCCGCTGGCGAATTCCTCGGCCACCTGCCTCATGCGCTGACGCAGTTCTTCCAGCGCCTGCTCGGGCCTGATCTCGTCGGAATCCGCCCGCGCGGGGGTAAATTCCGGTTCCGCCTCCAGCGGGCCAGTCGGCGGTTTGGCCGGGATCAGGCGCGGGCGCGGCGAAACGCGGCGGGGCGCCTCCGGCCGGATCGGAGAGCGGGCTTCCTCGTCATCCGGCGGCGGCGATGAAGGAGATTGCCAGGGGGGGGTATTCTTCCCGGTCACCGCGTCATCATCCTTGATTCCTCACCCCAGTACACTGCTAATTCAGCCGTCACTTTGCGGAACAGCCGAAAATACCTTTCTCGCCCCGGCCCGCCTCAGCCAGACCTGAAATGAACGGCCATATGCGCCAGCCCCTTGAACAGGGAGTAGACGTGCTGGCCAGTGGCAGCGCTCGTTTCCAGAAAAGGCATCCGAAACTGGGCCGCCCACAGGCGGGCGTGGTCCGCCGCGACCATCTTTTCAAGATCGGCCTTATTGGCAATCAGGGCCATGGGCACATCCGGCACTATCCGGCAGATTTCTTCCCGCCAGCGGGCCAGATTCTCAAAGCTCTCCGGCACAGTCACATCGTACACCAGAGCCACCGATCGCGCACCCCGGTAGAACGTCTCCCGGAAACTGCCGAAGCGCTCCTGCCCGGCGACATCCCAGATCGACAGCCGGACCTCCCGACCATCCACCGTCACATCTTTGGTCTGGAAATCGACGCCAATAGTCATCACGCGCGACTGCTCGAACATGCCCTCACAGTAGCGGCGGATCAGGCTGGTCTTGCCAACATTGGCATCCCCGGCAACGACGACTTTATAGGTGGGTTTGGGCTGACTGCTCAACGGACTGTGCTCCTCCAGGTGTCCACCCGCTGTTAATGATTGTAGCCCGAACTGGCTAATTGTGCTTAACCCGCTATTCGCCTCTGGCGGGCGCAACAGCATCTTTCCGGCGGGAATCGGGGGCGCCGGATCGGGCAAGCGCAGCTATCCGGACAGGGCAGTTATCCGGGGACAGAGGAGGCGGGAGATCGGCTGTTTCGCCCGCTTTTGCCCGGATCATCGCGCCGCTGCGAGCTGGCTCTCAGCCCGCGCCGGGCCGGGCGTCGCCGTCATTGATCTTGCCGACAGGCGTCAGATTTGTTAGAATCCAGTCAGGTCGGAATAATGAGCAAAAATGTTGTTTTGCGGTTTGGTTGGCCATACAGGGTGGGGATTTCGTAAAGATTGAAGGTGGGCCAACGTCAGCGAGTACGTTTTCGTTTGCCCCCGGACCCACAGCAACCAGGCAGCATCTTGCGTTCTGTGGGCTATTTTTTTGATGATAGGTCGCGCGCCATGGCTTCTTACTTATTTGTTGATGTAGACACGCTGCTCAGGCGCCTGCGCCAGCACGGGACCGCCGTCGATCTGTATGATATGGCGAACAGTCTGCGCGGCGGCGCGGCACTGGCTGCCGGCCTTGTCTCCCCGAACGAACTGGTTGCTATCGCTATTGCCGACTGGGATGTGACCGATGCCGCCCACCGGGGATCGATCAGCCCACACCACGCTTTTGAAGCCTCCGGGTTTCAACTCTGTACGGTGACCGACCGGAGCCGGATACCTGAAGTCCTGCATAACACCTATCTGGCCGCAGACCCGGCGGTCAACGAGCTGATCATCGCAACTAACGATTCGAGCATACTCAGCGTCCTGGATTATGTCCGCCTGGCGCCGGGCGCTCGTGTCCGCCTGTGGGGCGACCCCAACACGCTGGGGACCCAATACCCCAACGTCATCGTCCAGCCGCTCGAAACTATTCTGGGCATTCAGGGGGCGCTCGTTTTCCTCTATATCGATTTCGAGAATATCGCCATTAGCCTGGACAAACAGGGTTACACGGTCAACCTGGAACACCTGATTTCGCGCTTTGTGGGTCAGGCGCGCGCCCACGGGCAGGTGATCAAGATGGCGGCTTACGCGCCATGGGGTCAGCGCGGCAGTCTCCCCCCCCTGGTTGATAATGTCGGGCGGGAGATCACCGAAGAAGCGCCCAGCCGTCTGGCTATGGCGAATATCGACCCGGTCTTCAACCTGCCCGGCAAGAACAGCGCCGATATGCGCATTGCCCGTGACGTGATGGCCGACATGATGTACCCGGAAAGCGCCGATGTGTTCATCCTGGCCAGCGGAGATCGGGATTTCAACGAAGTCATCAATGCGCTGCGAACCCACAATAAGCAGGTCATCGTGTGGGGAGTGCGCGGCAGTATCAGCCGCCAGGTGGAGACAAACCCCGCCGTCATTATCGAATATATTGAAGACTTCACTTCCATGCAGCCCCACGAGGCGCTGGGGCGCCTGTACGGCGCTACCGTCCCCGTCCCCCAGCAGCAGGCGACCCCGGCGATCGATGTCAGGCCGTCTCAGTGGGTCAGCGCAATCCTGCAGTACGATAACATGGAGGGGCACGAACAGGGCGTCTGGCGGAAGGACCTGGAGCAGCAGCTTGTCACCGTCAACGCTGTCCTGTCCCCCGATCGGGCGGCTAACCTGGTGACTCAGGCCATAGCCATGGATTTGCTCCGCCCGCGCTCCGACAACGATGACATCCTCATCCTGAACAGCAGTCACCTCCTCGTTGAACAGACGCGGCTGGTGCGCGATCGCATCCTGTCCCGCGTCGCCAACACGCTGGATGTGCGCAGTTGGGAATATGTGAACTACGGCTTCCTGCTCAAGGGCATCGCCATGGACCGCGACCTGGACAGGCCGGGCCTCAATCTCAACGATCAATGGCGCTCTGAATGGGTGGACTGCCTGGTCCGGGAAGGCATCCTGCACCGCGAGCTGGTCCCCCATCGCCACAACCCGGACGATCTGGTCCCGGTAATTAAGCTCTCCGACAGCACAATGCACCGCCTGGAACGCGCAGAGGCGCTGGGTACGGAGGAAGAAGGCTATCTCTTCTCTCGCATTGATGAAGAAGCGCTGGTCGCGATGGAGAAGCGTATCGTCGTCAGTGTGGAGCAGTTCACCAGCTTCCGGGGTTTTCTGTGGTGTCCGCTGGGCAGCCTGCACCGCCGCCTGCGCCCTCACGATCCAGGCATGGTCTTCCAGCAGGCTATCGAGTATCTGCTGGAACGTGGGGTTGTCCTCGTGGAGGAGTACGAGAATCCGCAGAGTGAGTTCAGGACCAAGGGCATCTCCCTGGTCAGCGACTCGCCGATAGCGCAAAGCATCCTGGCGGAGCGCGACCTCTTCGTGCGCGCCCTGCTGGCGCTCTACAATCGGCATGAAGCGATCTCCGAAGTAACTATTCAGGCCGAAACTGGCCTGGATGCAGATGACCTCTCTCTGTGGCTATCAATTATGCAGGACGAGAACATTCTCAACTCTGTGCCGGGGCGTAGCGGCCAGTACAGCCTCTTCCGCACCCACCATACTGTAACTTCCGTTGCCGATAAAAGCAGTTAGAGGCCGATCCGGATGCTGTAGTGCTGACTGGTAGAGATACTTGCAGCAGTTAAGGACAATTCCGATGTCATTTAGCGGACCCATACGCCACGAACTCCTGACCTGGGCAGATGTAGACAAGCTGGTGGATGTGCTCGTGCCGCAGATCAAGGGCGTCGCCACCTTCGACGCCATGATTCTGATCACGCGCGGGGGGATTATCCCCGGCGGGCTGCTGGCCGAAGCGCTTGATATCCGCGATGTGCTGACAGCCGCCGTCTTCTTTCCCGACGAAGCGGCCTCCACCAGATATCTGGCTATGCCTAACTTCCTGCAGTTTCCGGATGACGCGCTGCTGGCGGAACGCCGAATCCTGATCGTAGATGATGTATGGGGCAGCGGCCGCACCAGCACGTCCGTCCGGGGGCGGGTGAAAGCCGCCGGCGGCGAAGGGGCGACGTGCGTCTTCCACTTCAATCCCTACCGTTCTCTCTTCACGAAAGCCGAGCCGGACTTCTACGGCGCTGTGACGGATGCCTATATCGTCTTCCCGTGGGAGCTGGATCGCGGCGTCGATCATATCCGGGTTGCCGGATCAGAGGGTTAACCGAAGCGGAGAAATTTTTGTCATCCAAAAGGATGCTAATTCGGACAAAATCGGATAAGATTTGTACTAATTTCTTACGCGATCCATACAATTGCCTGCTTGTTCCGCATATCTCGGCGTGATATACTGAAACTATCTATGAGTTATGTGCCAGGTAAGTGCTATGTCGCATCGTTATCTTGTGTTGGGTTTATTGTCAGAAAAACCAATGACAGGGTATGAAATCAAGAAACGAGCAGGCAGCGCACTGAAGTCAGTCACCAACGCCAGTTATGGCACGCTTTACCCTACCCTGCACCGGCTGTTGGAAGATGGAGCCGTGCGCATGGAAGAACATATCCAGAACCAGCGTCCCGCTCGCAAGGTGTATGCGATAACTGAGCGCGGGCAGCAGGAGCTGAAACAGTGGCTCCAGCAGCCCCCCAACGATGACCAGGTACGGCGTGAATTCCTGCTCAAGTTATTCATGGCCCGGCACCTGGAACCGGACAGTTTGAAGACCCTGCTCCTGCAACGTCGGGAGTCCTCCAGAGCGCGGCTGGACAGCCTGGAGCGACTGCGGACAACGGCAAGTGCCAGTACGCCACCCAACCAGGTATGGGTGACCGAGTACGACATGGAGATGATCCAGACCGAACTGAAATGGCTTGACCGCCTGATTGCCGGAATAGGGGCGGCAACATAGAGACGCAGGACAATTCCGGGCGCTTGAGTTTAACATCACCAAAGGTAGGCTTCGTTCGCATGAACAATCATCAAGTTACTGAAGAGCCGCAGGAAGAGGAGTTTGAGAAACTGCTGGAGGCTTCCCTGGCGGAAACTCCTCTGGAACCGGAGCGGGGTCAGATTCTTACTGGTACCATTCAGCAGATTCGCAACAACGAGATCATCGTGGATCTCGGCGTCAAGCAAGATGGTATCGTCCTCTCGCAGGACATTGACCGTCTGGACCCGGACGTGAAGGCCGAGCTTGTTGTGGGCCGGCAGATTCCGGTTTATGTGCTCAGCCGCGATTCTGAGGGCAACAGCATTGTCTCCATCAACATGGGCCTCCAGAAGCACGACTGGGACGAGGCCAGAGAGCTGCTGACAACGCAGGCGGTGGTCGATGTATCCGTGGTCGGGCACAATCGGGGCGGCGTGCTGGTGCGCTGGCGGCGGCTGGAAGGCTTCATCCCCACCTCACATATGGTCACCGTCAGCCCGGGCCTGACCGGCAATGATCGCCGTGATTCCCTGCAGGATATCATCGGCCAGATTCTGCACGTCAAGGTCATCGAAGTCGAACCGAACCGCCGCCGCCTGATCTTCTCCGAACGTGAAGCGCAGAAAGAATGGCGCGCCCAGCAGAAGGCGACGCTGCTCGCTGAGCTTAAGGAAGGGCAGGTCATCCGCGGCACAGTCACCGGGCTGCGCGACTTCGGCGCCTTTGTGAATCTGGGCGGCGCCGATGGTCTGATCCACGTCAGCGAGCTGGCCTGGCACCGCGTTGACCACCCGCGCGACGTGCTCCGTGTCGGTGACGATATCGAAGTGTACGTCCTGAGCCTGGATCGCGAGACGAACCGTATCGCCCTCAGCCGCAAACGCCTGCTGCCTGATCCCTGGGTCACCGTGATGGAACACTATCATGAGGGTCAGCAGGTCGAGGGCACAGTGACCAACGTAGTCGATTTTGGCGCCTTCATCGCCCTTGACGACGGCCTGGAAGGGCTGCTGCACCTCTCTGAGATGGGGGACGGCACCCTCAAAGAGCCGCACTCCTACGTCAAGAAAGGCGACCGCCTCACCCTGTGCATCAGCCATCTGGAGCCGGACCGCCGCCGGGTAGGATTCACGCAGCGATGGGGCATGCCCCCTGGCGAAGCCGTCGAGGGGCAGACTGCTGAAGGGCAGGCAGTGAAAGAACAGGCTCCGGGCGGCGAAGTCGCAGCGAGCGAAGCCCCACCCCGGGACGAGGTCCCGGCTGAATCGCAGGAAAGCCCCCTTTCTGAGCCAGATAGCGAGGCAGAAAAAGGCTCTGAGGAAGCCGGCATCTAGCCACCCCATCCGCTCTTTCAGAAATATTGATGCCCTCAGCCCGTGTTGAGGGCGTTTTTTACGCATCCAGACCGCCCTCGCCTCGTTATTTACCGAAGAATCCTCCCAAGCAGGCAGTTTGAGTGTTGACAAGCCAAATTCCGCCTTGCTATACTCTGCCTTGTTCTGAGGGTGGAGCCAGCATCCGGTTGTGCATCCGCTGTAGCAATCCGGGCCTTCCTCACCAGTACCGCTCAATGCGTTACATCCTGGATAGGCGGGTTGATGCGCCTCCTGCCCGGCGCCAGTGTTATGGCCTGCCGGGTGTTGCTGTGCCTCGCCTTCAGACAAAAAAATCTACCCTCGGGGGCTAATGCAAATCATATGGATGACGTAACAATCTTGGAAGGCCAGGAAAGCGTCGATTTCGCCACTCTCCTGGAAGAATCGTTGGCCATGGAACAACCGGAGCGCGGTGATATCCTGACCGGCACGGTGCTGGCTGTGGACAATCAGGGCCTCATCGTGGATGTCGGGCTTAAGCGCGACGCCGTTGTGCAGCGCAGCGATCTCGAACGGCTGGGCAATGAATTTCATTGCGAAGTCGGCGATGAGATCCCTGTGATGGTCATTCGGTCTGAAGATGCCGATGGCAACCTCGTCGTCTCTGTCGCCCAGGCCCGCCAGGTTGGCGATTGGATCACGGCAGAAGAGTACATGGAAAACGGCATGGTCTGGGAAGGCACCGTGGTCGAAGCGAACCGCGGCGGCCTGATCGTGCCCTTCGGCAACCTGCGCGGCTTTGTGCCCGCCAGCCACGTGATCGATCTGCCGCGCGGCCTGGATGAGGATAACCGCCAGTCACACATGGCCGACCTGATCGGGCGCAGCATCACCGTCAAGGTCATCGAGGTCAACCGCAAGCGCCGCCGCCTGGTCCTCAGCCAGCGCGAAGCCCAGACCGGGCGCCGCAGCCAGCGCAAAGAAGCGCTGCTGGACGAGCTTCATGAGGGCGAAGTGCGCAAGGGCGTTGTCAGCGGCCTGCGGGACTTCGGCGCGTTTGTCGATCTCGGCGGCGCTGACGGCCTGATCCATATTTCCGAGCTGGCCTGGCACCGGGTCCGCCACCCGCGCGAGCTGCTCAGCGTCGGGGACGAGGTGGAAGTGTACATCCTGCGCCTGGATCAGGAAGGCAAGCGCATCGGTCTCAGCCTCAAGCGCCTGCAGCCGAATCCCTGGGCCCTGGTGGACGAGATGTACCATGTCGGCCAGCTTGTGGAAGGCGAAGTCTCCCGCGTGACCCAGTTTGGCGCGTTTGTCAGCCTGGAGCCTGGCATCGAAGCTCTGCTGCACACCAGCCAGATGGCCGATCCCGCGCCAGAAGATCCCTCCGTGCTGGTGCGCGAAAGCCAGAAGCTCCTCATGCGCGTGATCAGCATCGAGAGCCACCGCCAGCGCCTGGGCCTGAGCCTGAAGGAAGTCACAGAAGAAGAACAGGAAAGCTGGCGCGCCCAGCACGGCATCAGCGAGCCGATCGACGCTGAAGCACCGGTTGATCAGGCTGATGAAATCGTCGATCCTGAGCCGGTCGCCGAGGCGGAAGTCGCCAGCGATGTCGAGACGGCGGGTGTCGAGTCGTAAAGAACTCACCCTAGCGCCGGGGGCAATGATACAGTACAATCAGGCCTGACATGGGACTCAACATGACAGGACTGCACAGTTCAGGGAGGTGAGCGGGTTTGCCTGCTGTTACGCTTCGACCCAATGAATCACAGGAACAACTCCTGAAGCGCTTCCGCAAGAGCGTTGCCAAAAGCGGCGTCCTTAGCACGGTCCGCCGCAAGCGCTGGCACGTATCCAAGAGCGAGTTGCGCCGTATTCAGAAGAAGAAAGCCGTGCGTCGCGCTCGCCGTCGCCAGCGCAAGACCGTGTACAAGCTAGGCCGCGTGTAGGCTGCGCAGCGGGGTACGATGGCCAAAAACGAAGAGAAGATCGAAGTCGAAGGTCGGGTAATTGAAGCCCTGCCCAGCACACAGTTCATGGTTGAGCTGGACAACGGCCATCAGGTGCTCGCTTACCTGTCCGGCAAGATGCGCAAATACTATATCCGCATCCTGCTGGGGGATCGAGTGCGTCTGGAGCTCACTCCCTACGACCCGACTCGCGGTCGGATCGTTTATCGCTACAAGAAGCAGCGGGCATCGGGCGGCCCCGGAGATGACGAATAGCAGCGGATAACGCGAGGCCCGCGTCTCAAACAGACGCGGGCCTTTTCTTTGCCAGCCAGATCAGGGTGCGTAGATCCGGTACGTGTACTGCACTGCATCGCCGACATAGCCATCAATGCGCAGCGCCCCGCGATACCCTTCCGGAGCCGTGATCAGCCCCACGACCGTCCCTGATGGCAGGCTGGCCCGCGGAATAAACGCTCCCACAATGCCGGTCAACTGCTCATACTGGAGCGCCATCCAGTTCAGGCCCGGCAGCACCGCAATCTGTGCTCCATTCAGGCCGGTCAGCGCGGAGCCATCCCAACCCAGATTGGTTGTCCCGGCTCCCATCAGGTCGTGCTGCTGCCCGGGATTAATCAACATCGTCCCCGTCCGCAGCAGCCCGTGATCCAGCTCATAGGTCACTGGATAGAGGTTATTGGCTTCGCCCTCCGGGCCTTCGTTGACCAGATTGTTCAGGTCGAGGACAAGCTGGACGGTGTGCAGCCCCGATCCGGTCACCGTAGGCGTCACCATCACCTGTATCGCCTGGCCAGGAGCCAGCGCCGGCACGGCTGTAGACACATATACATCGCCCGGCTGGAATGTCGCCGCCAGAGCCGTATCGACCGAGGGCACGTTGCCCGCGTTGCGCACTGTCGCCCGGACGGTGAACGGCTGCCCCGAAACAGGCCGGGCCGGCTCCACTGCAGCCGCGTCGATCACCAGATCGGCAAAAGGCGAAATGGTCGAAGTCGCTGTGGGCGCGGGCGTCGGGGTCGGCGGCGGCGCTACGACGGGCAGCGTGTTCAGGTCTCCGTGCAGGTCCACCAGATAGGCAGCCACCCAGCCGGTAGTCCCCCGGAAGGGCACAACCAGCCAGGAGAAATCTGCGCTGGCGCCCACCGGGCGCAGGACATCATCAACCTTGTACTGGCCAATTACATCGTAATCCATGCCAGGCCCGGTGCGCACATTCAGACGGTATGTAGTGACAATGGCGTAGACACCTTCTGGCGTGGGAGTCGGCGTGATCGTGGGCGTGGCCGTGGGCGTCCCCGGAACTGGCGTAACCCGCACGAGTTCACCGCCCGGCTCGCCGCCAGTATTCTGCCTCAAAGCTCCATCCACAAAGAGGCTCTGGACCTGCGGCGCGGCGTAAAGATTCAGTTCAAACAGCACTGCCGCGTTGATCGTCTCGCCAATAACAAACTGCGCCGGGGAAAAGATCCCCTGCACGCCTTCGTATTCTTCCAGCGTTTGCAGGCCCCGCCGGACATCTCCGGGATCAGCTCCGTGAGCTTCTATAGCCCCGGCGATCAGGTATACAGCGTCATAATAGGCGGCGCTGAGTTCATCCGGAACTTCCCCAAAGGTAACCACATAGCGCTGCAGAAAATCGTCGCTGACGAAATTCCGCACGCCCGGGACCCAGTTGTTCACCCCCCATATCTGCCCGGCAGCCGGCCCCAGCCCTTCCCGCACAGCCGACCGAAAGGCGGGATTGGCGGCGTCACGGTAGAAGTATCCGCCTTCCCAGCCGCCGCTGCGCAGGCTGGCCAGCAACTCAACCGCCGCCTCAACCTCGCCCCAGACCACGAAGATGTCCGGGTTAAGGGCCAGTGTATCGGCCGCCAGCGTCGCCAGATTAGCCGGATCGTTGAGCTGGAAGCTGGAGAGGGGCGTGACGCCCGCCTCGCGCAGAGCCGCCGGGAGGTCAAGCAGCCGCCCGCCGGTCACCGCCGGCCCCAGATCGGCGGTCGCCACGCCGGGATTGCCCGGCTGTGCGGCAACAAACGCGGCCATCGCATTGACATAAGTCTGTTCCGGCGCGCGCGAGCGGAAGATCACATCAGCCGTGTCAGCGATGGTCAGCGCGTCGCCAGTCGCCGCCGTCAGCACCGGCAGCCCCGCCGAACGCAGCACATTGAAGCTCGCCAGCGCCAGGGAGGTATCGTCAGGCCCCAGAACGACCAGCACTTCGCGTTCCTGGAGCGCCTCCAGCCCGGCGCGGACCTGTTCGGCAGATTCCGCCGGTACAGACAGCAATTCGAGGCTGTAAACGGTTCCGTCAGGCCCGGTGACCCCGCCGAGGCTGTTGATCTCGGCCATGGCAAGCTGTGTCCCTCGCCCGGCCTGGCTGTCAGCCGCCGTCAGCAGCCCCAGTCGCAGCACTTCCGGTCCTCCCTGAGCCAGGGCTGTCGAGAGAGCAAGGCACAGAAGAATCCCCGCCAGCACCGCTCCAACGCTCCTGATCCGCGCCATACCGCACTCCTCCAGGTCACGCATCATCAAACGCTCTGTGGTACACTATTCTCTCTGATTGTAGCATACCTGCTGCGGCTGTATCCGAATCGTCATCCGACGCATCTCCTATGAGCGTGCCACATTCTCCTGCCTCACCATCCGGGTCAGCGGACCTCACAGCCTTCGAGCCGTCCGTCCGCTCCTGGGTCCGGGAGCGCCTGTCCCCGCTTCGCTTCACTCATACGGAAGGCGTTGTGGAGACAGTCACCCGGCTGGCGGCATATCATCGGATTGCCGAAGTGCCGGCCCTGCGGCTGGCCGGCTGGATTCACGACGCGGCCAGAGAGTATCGCGCCGATGATCTGCTGGTCGAGGCCCGGCGGCTGAGCCTGCCGGTCCGTCCGGTTGAAGCGCAGTCGCCGCGGCTTCTCCACGGCGCGGTCGCGCTCGGGCTGGCCCGCGAGGTCTTCGGGCTGGATCATCCGGTCGTGACCAGCGCCGTGCTCTACCACACAACCGGACATCCGGATATGAGCCGCGCTGACAAAGTCTTCTATCTGGCCGATCTGGTTGAGCCGTCCCGCACGTTCGCCTGGATCGACCAGGCGCGCGCGCTGGCCGAAGCCGATCTCGACACTGCTTTGCTGTTCAGCATCACCCGCCAGCTCCGCCGGCTGCTCAAGAAACCGGCGGTCATCGACACGCGGGCCGTCGAACTGCGCAACCGGCTGCTGGCGGAAGGCACGCCCCTGACGCCGCGCGACGTATCGTGATGCAGCACCTGGACCGTATCCGGCCGCCAGAGGGCAAATAGAATTGGGGACGCCGGAGGCCAATAAGTGGAGGTATAAGATGCAGCGCGTCACCGGTGTGATGGTCGGCTTGCGGAAAAATGCCATCGTCACAACCCCTATCTTGGAAGTTGTCAGCAAAAGACGGGAACTTGACCTGACGCTTTATGATATGGCACGCACACTGGAGAATCCTGGAGCACGGTGAACGATTCCTCTGTCGAATTCATCGCTCTATGCCTGGTACAGGGCGTGGGAGGGGTGACCCTTCGCGCGCTGCTGGAACGCTTCGGCAGCATCCCGGCCATCCTGGCCGCCTCCGCTGCTGATCTCCAGACCGTATCCGGAGTCGGTCCGCGCACGGCAGCGGGAATCCGCGCGGTGGATGTGCCCCGAACCGCCGCCGAGATGGATGCCTGGAAGGCGGATGGGATCAGCGTGCTCACCTGGTTTCAGAGTCCCCCCTACCCCGGTCGGCTGTCCGGTCTGCGCGATGCGCCGCCTATCCTGTTCTGTCGGGGGGCATTAACCGAAAGCGATGATCGGGCCGTCGCCGTCGTCGGGACACGCTACCCGACCGGCCAATCGCGCAGCCTGGCGGAGAAGCTGGGCCACGAGCTGGCCCGGCGCGGCTGGACTGTTGTGAGCGGGCTGGCCAGGGGCGTCGATCTGGCCGCTCATAACGGCGCTGTGCGAGGCGGACGGACTGTCGCCGTGCTTGGCTCCGGGCTGTATCACCTCCCGCCCAATAAAAAGGCGCTGGCCAATCACATTCTGGCGAACGGGGCTATCCTGAGCGAGATGCACCCGGGGATATCGCCTAACCCGGCCACGCTTGTCGCCCGCAACCGCCTGATCACCGGCTTGAGCCGGGCCGCCATCGTGGTGGAAGCCGGTGAGGAGAGCGGCAGCCTGTACGCCGCCCGATTCGCCCTCAAGCAGGGGCGGCCCGTTTACGCGGTAGACAACGGCAGCGCCGGCAATACGCAGCTCCTGAATAACGGCGCGCGGGCGCTGAAGGCAGGATTCTCGGTCTGGGATGACCTCGCCAGCGAGCTGGACAGCCTGCCCTGAAGGGGAGACGCCCCGCCGGGTTACGCGCGCTACAAGCCCGAGTCTATCTCATCCCACCAGCCGCTTGTGTAAACCCACAGGCGTCCTTCATCGCAGCGGGGGCAGTCCAGCCAGGCTGTCCCATCGTCAAAATGTTCGCCATCATCGCCGCCCAGCAGGGGGAACAGGGTCAGATTAGCGCCGCCGCAAACCGTGCACCGCCCCACCTCACCGGCATCCTCTTCTTCTTCAGTCTCCTCAAGGGCAGCAGTATGCAGGATCAGCAAGCGGCGGGCGATGATGTCGCCCTGCTCGGCCATGGCCGTCAGCCGGGCGAGATCGTTTCTGGCCGCTTCCAGCACTGAGGGGAGATCATGCTCCGGCGTAGCCATCAACACCGAAACAATGTGGTTACAGTCGTGGCAGCGGGCGAGCAGGTAACGGTAATAGATGAACAGCCGGGTACGCGTGCTGCCGCCATAGTAAAGGGGGCCTTCAATATGGTAGGCGCAGACAGGGCATGGTTCCACAAGGAGCAGACGTCCCACCGCTTATCTTAGCCTCCATCACTTATACCTGAGCGGGCATGGCGCCCGGCCTTTATGTCCCGGTCGAACAGGGCGGTGGGCAGCAGCAAGGCGCCCTCCTCCTGCTCCAGGGTAGCGATCCACGTCACACGAAGCGGCGCTCCGGGCTGCCCTGTGGGGCGCGATATCGGCCATGACCCCCTCAAGGAGATATGAGTACAATCTTATCGCATTTCACTTGCGAAGGCTTATCAACGAATCCATTCCGCCAGCATAAAGGCTAGAGTCGTCTGACGCCGCGCACGAGACTCAGAAACTCCTCGAATTCCTCAGCAAAGAAATGGATAGTCGCCAGCCCCAGATCGATGTGATAGACCGTTTCGCCATCCGGTTCCTCGGACGCCCAGATCATGTAATGTTCGGTCTCAGAAAGCGTCTCAGTCGGGATATCCATATCATCCGTCATATACTCTCCTCCCTGCATGCTAAACATCCGATTCGTAATTCTGTGCCGCATCGCTCACAGGCGCCAGATCGCGCGCGTACAGGAACACCTGCCCGTCCCAACGCTTCTCGTACCCGGCGGCCTGCAGCTCCGCCAGCAAATCCGGGCTGGCAGGGACCTTCCACGATACACGTGGGAAGCCCTCCGCCGCGGCCATCCCGCGCAGCGCCCGGGCCAGGGCGCGAAGCTCCCCGGGCGTTTCTGCATCCGCGCAGCCGACGTAAAAACGCCCTTCTTCCTCCTCCTCACCGTCGTCAACCCCGCGCGGCTTGTTCAGGATGACGAGGCCGATCGGGGAGGAACTATCTTCATTTGCGCGCCAGGCATACACCTGCCCCGCAGCCAGACGCTCCTTCAGCAGGTCCGGCGTCAGGGGCAGAAAGCGCCAGGACTCTTCCAGCGTCAGCTCAGCCGCGCGTATGTGCGGCAGCGTCGTCAACCGCGCCCAGGCCGCCCCGGCGTGTTCCGGCCCCAGCCTGACCAGCCAGCGCGTATCCTGGCCCGGATCAGCCTCGGCGCCGTACGGCTCAAAGGCAGCCACCCGCCGAAAACCTGTATCGCGGGCCAGTTTCTGTACAGCCAGATTGTCCGAAGCTGTGCTGAGACGCACCTGGCCCGGCGCGTGCTCAAGAGCGCGCCCCAGCATGAAATTGTGCAGGGCGCGCCCTACCCCCAGGCCGCGATAGGCCGGGTCCACCCGCAGCCCCTCCATCCACCACTGATCGCCGCCCATGTGCGCCAGTCGGGACAGCCCAATCAAAACACCATGCAGCGTCGCCGCACAAAAAACGCCGGCGGGGTCAGCCAGCCATTCATCAAATACGTAGGGGATATAATCCTCCCCACCCCAGACCTGGGCCGCGATAGCCTCAACTGCCGGACGATCTTCCCGGCGCATCGGGCGCACAACCAGATCATTCAATGATGCAGCAGGTTGCGGCTCGCTCACTCGATCTCTTCCTCCGAATCGCGCTCAGAATCGTGTGATTCTCCAGCAGGCGCCGCGGCACATTCCGACCGGATAATCTTGGCATAGAGATAATCGCCCAGGAGGCGCACCGTAGCAACCACCGGCGCCGCCAGGATCACGCCCAGCACGCCGGCAAGCGCCGCCCCTCCGATCACGGCCACAATCACGACGACCGGATGCAGATCGAGGCTGTCGCCCATAATGCGCGGCACCAGGAAGATCGCCTCAAGATTCTGCATCATAGTCCAGACGACGACCACGACGACCATGAACAGCAGCCCTTCCAGGCCGGGAATAGTCGTGCTGGGGAAAAACAGAGCGAACATCGCCGCCGGGATCAGCGCCAGAAAAGGCCCGATATTGGGGATAAACTCCAGCACCCCGCTGAGCAGCCCCAGCACCAGCGGGCTGCGAACCCCCAGGATTACAGCGGCCAGGTAGACGAGCGTCCCCATCGTGATAGAGAGCAGCAGCTGCCCGCGCAGGTAGGCGTTCCATATTTCGCCCAGGCGCCCCAGCAGGGTCCGCACATCGTTTCGGTACGGCTCGGTGAACAGCATCTCGATCTGCTGAATGAAACGAGGCCCGTCCTTCATCAGGTAAAAGACCATGGTCAGCACGAAAAAGACAGAAAGCAGGCTGTTCAGGGCCGAACCAAGCGCTCCCAGCACCGGCGTGGTCAGCGGCAGCAGAAACTGCCGGGCGGCAGCGACCAGATCAATATCGCTGACCGAGAAGGTTGCTTCCGAATCGACCTGTCCGAAAAGATGGAGCGGAACCACCGTCTGACCGCCGATCTGGATTGGTGTATTAAGGAATGTGTCCAGGCCGTTACTGATCTGCCGGCCCAGGGTCGGCAGGGCGTCGCCAAACTGATCCATCTGGCTCACAATAGCCGGGACGATCAGGAGCACAATAAAGACGACGACCAGTATGGCTACCGCGAACGCCAGCGTCGTGGCCAGCGTGCGGCGAATCTCCGGGCTGCCAACAGACAGGACTCGCTGGAACAGGGACACCAGCGGGCTGAGCAGGTACGCCAGCACCAGCGCCACAATCAGCGGCGGCCACATCGCCGCCAGCCGCCAGGCAAAAACGCCCGCCAGCAGCAGGGTGATCAGCGCGGCGGTGCGCCGGGTTCGCAGCGACCAGGGGGGCGAAGTCACTCCGAAGAGGTCTTCCATCACGGGCCTTTCCACCAATAACACGCTCACGGCAGCGCAGCGCAAGCCACTTATTGTACGCAAAGGGAAGATCGATAGCAATCAAATATCGCTCCGTTATGGCGCTATCGCTGGTATTTGCAGCGCCAGGCGGAATTTATAAATTTTTTCGATACAAAACTGTGAATTTCTCCCTGATAGGTGTATCCTTATCTTATGAAGTAAGGAACAATGGATCATCAATGCTTCATCACGTTACTGTCATATATCCGTCGCACGGCGAGCATCCTGCCATCGAAGTATCACTTCGAGGATCGTCATGCCCTGGCACCAGATGCCTCTATACATCCTGTCTCTCACCGCAACACTGGCAAGCAGCACCCTGACACTGTACCTGTGGCAGCGACGGCATACTGCGCCCGCGCTGCGGACTGGTGCCTTGCTGCTGGCTGTCTGCGCCCTGTCCTGGCTCGGCCTTGTCATCGCAGCGGACAGCTCACCTTCCCTGACTATCGCTGTCCTGACATCGCTCATCCTGGTCGCCAGCATCCTCATTACGGCCTGGGCGTTACTCCATCCGCACCCATCACATCTCACCGCTATCGCCCACAACATGCTAATCGAGGAGATGAACGACGGCTTGCTCGTGGTGGATCAGAAGGGCATGGTTATCGACGCCAACCCGGCCGCCGGGCGCATATTGAGGCGCGAGCCGGAGGAACTGCGCAGCGCGCCCATCACAGCGATTCTGCTAGAGACAGCCGGCAACCCGGAAATCATCCTCCAGACGAGCGAAGGGACGCGTCATTATGAGGTGCAGGCTTTCCTTCTCACCCTCGCAGATCAGAACCGCGGTCAGCTCATCGTGCTCCATGAAGTGACCGAGCGCCGGAAAGCGCTTGACGCCATCGAACGCGCCAACCGCACAAAGAGCGAATTTCTGGCAAACATGAGCCACGAACTGCGTTCGCCGCTCAACAACATCATCGGATACACCGATCTCACGTTGCAGGGAATCTACGGAGAGCTTACGTCGCTGCAGCGACACCGCCTCGGCATAGTCTCCGAGAGCGGCAGGCAGCTCCTGCACTTGATCAACGATCTGCTGGATATCTCCCAGGCCGCGTCCGATCATTTCGACCTGAGTCTGGAGCCGGTCGATCTGGAGGTCCTGTTGGGAGAGTGTATCGCCGCCGCCCGCCCCATGGCCGAAAAGCATCGCCTGTCGCTGCATCTCAATATCCCCGCCGCCATCCCCCCCTTCACAGCCGACGCCCGGCGCATCAGCCAGGTTGTCCGCCACCTGCTGGCTAACGCCATCAAGTTCACGCCGGAAGGGATGGTCGCGGTTCACGCCTGCGCCCTCCCCCGGGCGGACGCGGCGAGCCTGCCCGTGCGCCTGCCAGAACAGCCCGACACGTGGATCCTCATTGCGGTGGAGGATACCGGAATCGGCATTGCGCCGGAACAACAGAGCCGCCTGACGGAAGACTTCCAGCAGATCGATGGCTCGTCCACGCGGCAATATCCGGGCAGCGGCGTCGGCCTGACTGTCTCCCGCCATCTGGTCGCGCGCATGAAGGGCTTCCTGTGGATAGAGAGCCGCGGCAGCCAGGGTGCCACACTGTACGTCATGCTCCCCGCCGTCGAGACGACTTCCATGCCTGATGGCGACGCCGCACCCACTACTACCGACGCAGACCGGGCTGCCCTCGCAACCCCCCTCGTTACAAACTAATCGCCACCATACAAAAACCCCGATCAGCACCGGATCGGGGTTTGCCATCGTTAGTCGTTATTGCGGGCCAGCCGGCGGGACCGACCTCTACAGATTAGCGACGATTGCCGCCGCCGGGGCGCCCCC
>JARKNX010000080.1 GCA_029976025.1 Aggregatilineales bacterium
CGCCCAGGTAGTCGCCCAGGCGGCGATCTTCACCGAGGGCGACCGCGCCAAGTGGACGGACATCATCGCCCTGGGCCACCTGCCCGTCTTCATTGACGAAGGCGCCGGACAACCGTAGGCGAGCTGTGAATGCAGGCCCTCACCCCACCGCACCCTGACGGGTACGGTTCCCCTCTCCCGCAGTGCGGGAGAGGGGTGGCGAGCACAGCGAGCCGGGGTGAGGGCTGTCTATGGGTCTTTCCTCATCTGGATCGCCTTGTATGCCCTGGAGACACCGCCTGCCCAGCCAGGTTGCCCGCACTCTCCGTCAGCAGAGCACCCCTGCTGAAGTCAGGCTCTGGAACGTGTTGCGCGACCGCCAGGTTGACGGTGCCAAATTCCGGCGCCAGTATCGAATCGCTGAAACGGGCTATGTCGTTGATTTCTGTTGCACCCGGGTTCGGCTTATCCTCGAAATCGATGGTGACATCCACCAATATCAGACCGAAGCGGACCGAGTCCGGCAGGCAGATATCGAGCAACTGGGATACCGTTTTCTCCGCTTCTCGAATCAGGCGGTCCTGGATCACCTCGATCAAGTGGTTGACCAGATCAGAGCCGCGCTGCATCAGATGTCCGAGTGATGAATGCAGGCCCTCACCCCGCCGTACCCGTCAGGGTACGGTTCCCCTTCTCCCACACTGCGGGAGAGGGGTGGCGAGCGCAGCGCATGCACAGCAACGCTGTGCCGGGGTGAGGGCCCGTCGTTCTTATCGACACGACACAGGCTTACCTGTGAACGACGCTCCGAGCGTTTACGACCAACCATGACACCCCCGTCAGGCCGACATAAACAGGTAGACCCGCTGGCCTGCCTCGACCGCCTGCCGCAGGAAGGCGCATACCTCGTCCACCAGGTCGCGGATGTCCGCGACGATTTCTTCCGGCTTGAGTCCGCTGAACTTGTAAGCCAGTGCCAGTTCCTCGGATTGCTGCCACCAGCGCCACGCCAGATCGTGGCGCTCGGCCTCGCTTAGCCCGGCCAGCCGGGCGACCAGCGCCGGGGGCAGTTGGTAAACGGCCTGTTCCTCTTCTTCGGCCAGGGGCGTATCCCACCAGGTTTCGATCTCCGGCGATTCAGGATCGAGCAGCGCGAACAGCCCGTCCAGTGTCACCGGGTCGAGCAGTTTGGTCTGGTAGGTCGGGTAAGTCTCCCACAGGTTGTCCGCCGCCAGAATCGCCCCGGCGGGCCCCTTCGTTCGCGATGACCAGGTCGCAGATGATGCCCATTGGCAGGCTCCTTGTCGGTTGTCCGCAGGGATTCTAGGCCTCTCTTGTGGGGTGCGCCATTGCAGGAACGGGACACGTCGATGCTTCGCATCATGACCCGTCCGCCCGCGCCCAACGGACTTCTCCGCTGGAATCATCCTCACTCCACCCCCAGCAACCCGCCCTGCAGCGCCCACAGCCGCGCGTAGAGGCCGCCCTGGGCCAGTAGTTCCGCGTGAGTCCCGCGCTCGACGATCCGCCCGGCGTCCAGCACCAGGATCGTATCGGCGTCCTCCAGCCCGATCAGGCGGTGGGTGATGATCAACGTGGTGCGGCCCTGCATCAGCGCCCGGATCGCGCCCAAAACCGCCTGCTCGGTCACGGCGTCCAGGTTGGCCGTGGCCTCGTCCAGGATCAGCAGCGGCGCGTCCTTGAGCAGCGCCCGCGCG
>JARKNX010000081.1 GCA_029976025.1 Aggregatilineales bacterium
GGGCGAGGACGGCGCCTGGAGCAATCCATCATTCGTCTACATCGCCGGCGGAAGCTTCGGACTCCAGTTCGGCGCCGTATCCAGTGATATCATCCTGGTATTCAAGACCAGAAAGAGCGTCATGGGCCTCGCCAAGGGGAATTTCACCCTGGGCGGCGACGCTGCCGTGGCTGCCGGTCCCGTGGGTCGCCGCGCCGTGGCTGCCACCGACTGGCAGCTGAAGGCGGAGATCTACTCCTACGCACGGAGCCGCGGCCTGTTTGCCGGAATCTCCCTGGACGGGTCGGTCCTGGCCATCGACACCAATGCCAATGAGAACTTCTATGCCAAACCCGATATCAGCGCCAACGAAATCTTCGGTTCGCCCCCCAGTTCTTCCCCCGCCGTTGATAGGCTGAAGAACTTCCTGGGCAAGAGCGCTTCGGCGCCCGCGATGCAGTAAGTGATGGCGACGCGGGAAACAGCCGGGACAACCCTCGCGGAGGATGATGCTTCACGGATATGCGCAGCCGCCGATACGTCCTATCCGTCCCTGTTCGATCTCTACACCCGCCTCCACGCCGCTCCCGAGCTCTCGCGCCAGGAGGTGACGACTTCACGCCTGATTGCCAATGAACTGGAATCCTCCGGCATCCGCGTCACCAGGGAAGTCGGAGGCCACGGCGTGGTGGCTGTCCTGGAAAACGGGAATGGGCCGACTGTCATGGTGCGCGCCGACCTGGACGGGCTTCCCATCGAGGAGATGACCGGCCTCCCCTATGCCAGCAGGGCGCGCGGGACCCTGCCGGGAAAAGGGGACGTGGGAGTCATGCATGCCTGCGGCCACGATGTCCACATGACGGTCCTCGTGGGCACGGCCCGCCTTCTGGTGTCCCTCCGGGATCGATGGCGGGGCACGCTGGTACTGGTCGGGCAACCGGCAGAGGAGATCGGCGCCGGGGCCCGGGCCATGATCGACGACGGACTGTTCACCCGCTTTCCCCGACCCGACTGCGCCCTGGCCCTCCACGTGTCTCC
>JARKNX010000083.1 GCA_029976025.1 Aggregatilineales bacterium
GCGTAGTCGATATCGGCGTCAGTTGTCTGACGCCCGACCGTGAGCCGCAGGCCGCCCAGCGCCCAGGTAAGATCGTAACCCATCGCCAGCAGCACTGCCGAAGGCTCCGGATTGCCGACTTTGCAGGCGCTCCCGCTGCTGGCGGCGATGCCTTTGAGGTCCAGATGCATCAGCAGGGCGTTGCCGTCTGTATGCTGGAAGGCGAAGCTGGCATTGTTGGGCAGCCGATCGGTCGGATGGCCGGTCAGGCGGGCGTCCGGGATTCGCGCCAGCAGCCCTTCGATGAGCCGATCGCGGTGTTTCTGATAGATGGCGTTGAAGTGCTCGCGCTCCTCACTGGCGATCTGCAGGGCCGCCGCCAGACCGACAATGAAAGCCACATTGTGGGTCCCGGCGCGGCGCCCGTTTTCCTGCCCACCGCCGCTCTGGCTGGGCACCAGGTTGAGGCCCTGGCGCACGTATAAAGCTCCCACGCCTTTGGGGCCATAGAATTTGTGGGCCGAGACGGCCAGCATATCGACGCCGAGATCGGCTACATTGAGTGGAAGCTGGCCGGCGGCCTGTACGGCATCGGTGTGAAACAGGACACTCTGCGCGCGGGCGATCGCGGCTATCTGGCGAAGGGGCTGGATGCTCCCGACTTCGTTATTGGCGTACATGATGCTGATCAGGGCTGTGTCTGCCTGACAGGCGGCTGCAATATCGTCGGGGTTGACCTGCCCCCACGAATCGACCGGCACAATGTCCAGATCGATTTCTGCGAGCTGCACAAGCTGGTGCGCCGTGTTGATGACGGCGCTGTGTTCTACAGGTGAAGTGACCAGGTGCGCCCGCCGGCTGGCCGCCGGTGACGATAGCAAAGCGCCGCGTAAGGCGAGGTTGTCACTTTCTGACCCGCAGCTTGTGAAGACGATCTCCTTCGCCTGGCATCCCAGGACACGGGCAACCTGTTCCCGCGCGTCTTCCACAGCCTGTTCTGCCTGCCGTCCGAAGCGATGGATTGAAGAAGGGTTGCCGTATACATCGCTGAAGTAAGGGAGCATCGCCTGAACTACGCGCGGATCGACCGGAGTGGTGGCGGCATGGTCCAGATATATAGTTTGGGATGGCTGCATTGTGAGTTCCTGTCCAGATAAATTATGCTTACGAATATCTATTTTACCCCGTTCGCCTGCAACGGGGGACGTCTGAAGTGACGATGATCAGTTGGCTTTGCCGCCGAGTCACATTGTAGACCTATCCTGACCGCACTATAATGGGCTGGATTTTGATTCGGCTGCAGGTGGTGGGACATGGCGCGGGTGTTTAGCTGGGAATTCGATGTGCGCAGCTACGAGCTGAATGCGTCCGGCCATGTCCACACGGCGACACTTCACAACTATCTGGAAGAGACCGCTACCCGGGGCAGCGCCGACGCCGGATTCGGTTACAGATGGTACTTTGACCGCGGGCACGCCTGGGTTGTGCGGGAGATGACGGTCCGTTACCTGGCGCCTTTGACGCATGGCGATCGCGTGCGTGCGCGGACATGGGTGTCGGACTTCCGGCGTATCTACAGCCATCGCGAGTATGATCTGCGCCGGGCCGCTGACGATCGGCCAGTTGTGCGGGCGCGAGCGAAGTGGGTATATGTCACCCTGGACACGATGCGCCCTGTCCGCATCCCCGCCGAATTTGAATCCGCATTCCAGCCGACAGGTGAGCTGGAGCCGTTGCCCGTCCGACTTCGCAGGCCGGTGCAATTTGTGGATAGCCCGCAGTATCGGTCGGGGCGCCAGGCGCAGCGGTACGAGCTTGATCCGGCGGCTGTGGTGAACAACGCGATTTATGTGAAGTGGTTTGAGCAGGCGATGTTCGATGCGTTCGCCCAGGCCGGGTGGGATACTTCGCGCCTGGATGAGATCGGGGTGGAGATAGTCCAGTGGGCGCACCAGATCGAATATCTGCGGCCCGCCTTCAACGGTGATCCGGTTGTAATCATCAGCCAGCCGATCGAGATGACCCGGACGCGCGGGGCCTGGCGGCACGAAGCTCGCCACGCGGAGACCGGGCAGGTCCTGGCTGCCGATTATTCTGTAGGGGCTTTTCTCAACCGCAACACCGGACGTCCCTGTTCTTTTCCCGCGCCGGTGCTGGAAGCGCTACTTGCCGGGCGGTCGGCCGGCGGGTATTGATGGGTCGGGTGTCTTTATGCAGGCTTTGTTCTGGCCGCCTTCTGACGGCTGAAGTGATGAAAGAGGAGATACACAATGACGATTATTGAGTCAGTTTATGGACGCGAGGTGCTGGACTCTCGTGGTAATCCGACCGTGGAAGTGGAAGTCCGGCTCATGGACGGCGGCTTCGGCAGCGCCATTGTGCCGAGCGGCGCTTCCACCGGCGAGCATGAAGCCGTCGAGTTGCGCGATGGTGACAAAAACCGCTATGGGGGCAAGGGGGTGCTCCAGGCGGTCGATAACGTCAACGGCCCGATTGCCGAGACGCTGTTTGGCCTTGACGCCATCGATCAGAAGAGCATTGACCAGACTCTGATCGAGCTGGATGGAACGCCTAACAAGGGCAGGCTGGGCGCTAATGCACTTCTTGGTGCTTCTCTCGCAGTCGCCAAGGCGGCTGCCGATAGCATCGGCCTGCCGTTGTACCGGTATCTGGGCGGCGTTTACGCTCACAGGCTGCCCGTGCCGATGATGAATATCATGAACGGCGGCAAGCACGCTGCTGACAGCACTGACTTCCAGGAATTCATGATTATGCCGGTGGGCGCGCCCAGCTTTCGAGAGGCGCTGCGCTGGTGCGCTGAGATCTATCAGGCGTTAGCGAAAGTCCTCAAGAGCAAAGGTATGCGAACCACGGTCGGCGATGAGGGCGGATTCGCGCCCAGCCTGCCGACTAATGACGCCGCGATCGAGATCATCCTGGAAGCTATCGCCAAGGCCGGATACAAGGCGGGCGAGCAGGTCTTCATCGCCCTCGATCCGGCGACCAGCGAGATTTACGAGGACGGCAAGTACCACCTGAAGACGGAAAATCGCAGCCTGTCCGGCGAAGAGATGGTCGAGTTCTGGGCTAACTGGGCAGAAAAGTACCCCATTATCTCCCTGGAGGATGGGCTGTCCGAGAACGATTGGGAGAACTGGTCGCGGCTGGTAGCCCGTATCGGCAAACAGGTGCAGGTGGTAGGCGACGATCTGCTGGTGACGAATCCGGAGCGTGTTGCGCGCGCTATCAAGGAAAAGGCCGCTAACTCGCTACTGTGCAAGCTGAACCAGATCGGCACGCTGACCGAGTCGATGTCGGCCAGCGAGCTGAGCTTCCGCCATAACTGGACGGTCGTGGTCAGCCATCGCAGCGGCGAATCTGAAGATGCGACCATCTCTGATCTGGTGGTGGCGATGAACGCCGGCCAGATCAAGACCGGCGCGCCTGCCCGGTCCGATCGTATCGCCAAATACAACCAGCTTCTGCGGATTGAAGATGATCTCGGTGACGCCGCCGAATATGCCGGCTTCTCCGCATTCCCCAACATTCAGCGCTTCTAGCGCCGAATAAGATTCACTATCCCATCCGGAGGGTGTCATGTGACGCCCTCCGGATTTTTGTTCAGACCGGCATTTCTTGAAGAGTTAGCAACACCAGTTGTCCTGCGGGCGGGTAGATGAGAGGGCAGTTCGCAGATGTGGATGATCCGGGAGACAAGATAGCGAGGAGGTCAGGTCATGCCGGCAGGCGAGGCGCCTGCCAGACTTCGCTTTATGTCTGGTACGGGTCACCGTCCACAAATTCCAGCGGAACCTCAGGGAGCTGCGACCGGCGCGATGAAGCGGCAGCGTCGGAGTCGGCGGCCTGCTCGGCGCGGCGCTGCCTGCCCGCGGCGGTGGAACTGGCCCCTGCTGCAGTGAGGCCGGGCTGGACGGCGGCGCAATACGGACACTGATTCCAGGCCAACTCCAGAAGGCGGCGGCAGCTAATACATACTTTTCTGAGCGTTGTATGGCAGTGTGGGCAGACCTGCCAGTCTTCACGCGTCGGGCGACCACACCCGGCGCAGATGGGCTTCTCTTCAATTTCCTGCAGCAGGGCTTCTTCCTCAAGCGAACGTTCGTACGCCTGAGTCAGGGTTTCTCGCGGGCGCAACAGCAGGTAAATCACGAGTCCCGGAATGAACAGAACAGCAACGACCAGCGCAGCGGCGGCGGAAATCAGGCCGTCCCGTGAGCGCGAACGATGGTCGCGGTAGGTCCAGATAATCAGGGCTAACCATAATGCGGCGAGATACATGCCCAGCAGCGTTGTGATTAACAGAACAGCATTACTCAGGGCGCCGGTATCCATGGGGGCAGTGCTTTCGTCAAGACAGGCTCGTGCTGAGGGGAGTATAGCATCCGGACCGGGGAGAGGCAATCCGGGCGCTAATTCCGGGCCGGGGTTGGCGTTCGAACCACACGACCGGGGGTATTGCTGGGAGATGACGCTCGCCGGGTATGTGTTGCGGTTGGTATCGGGCGTGTGGCGGGCGGCGCGATCTGCGTCGTCGGCGTGGCGGATGGCGTCACGGCAGGGGTGCCGGTTGCAGTGGATTGAGGCGAAGGCGTGATCGTTTCAGTTGTAGGCTCCTCAGTGAAGACTGGTGTAGTCAGGCCTGCCAGCAGGGCGACTTCGCTCAACAGGACATCATATTCATGACCGGAGGCATAGAAGCGGACACTGTCAATGGCGACGGGGCGCTGATCTGGCGGGAGCAGTTGGAGCAGATTGCCCGAGCTGTAGGTGTACCAGGTATCCCTGTTAATCTGCTCGTGATCCTGGCTGCATGTATCACAGCGCAAAGGCCACCCGACGGCTGGATCGTAACGGGTGTAGAAGCCGTGAATCCACCGCTGTTTCTGGCCATAAGGGTCGATATAGTTGATCTCAATCATGACCGGGCATTCGCTGCCGAGCTGACCGCAGGCGTTCAGCATGAAGGGACGATCGCGGATCTGCATGGTTGCTCGCAGCTCAAGGTAGTCGTAAGCGGCGATGGAGAGCGGGACGCTTCGCGTATTCAGCCATTGCTGGCACCCGTTCTCGGCGTGATTGGTCGCGTCCTGGCCGGGGGAACCCGCGCGCGTAATGTGCATGACCGGGCGACCGTTCACGGTTTCCCGCTTCACTTCGCCCAGGGCGGAGTTCGGATCATCGCGCAACACGTAGCATCCCCACTCAGTAGAAAGTGCTTCATTCACCGGGTTTACCGTGTCAAAGCCGCCATCGGGGATGATATCGATCAGCGTCTGCTTTACCAGAATCGCATCGGTCTGAGGATCGATAGCTCCTTCCATGCCGCCGGGGACGGAACGCGCCTCGCGTTTCTGATTGAGCACGAAAGCGACCCCTGAACGATTGAAGATCGAGAAGCCATCCCCACGACTGGCAACGGTATAGCGCCCTGGCTCGGTTATCAGAATATCGCCGCGCGGGGATTGGATATCCAGCGTCACCGGGCGATGCTGGTTGGGCACGATATCAACATCGAGATTGCTGTCGCCCGCCTGCACTGTGATCACGTAGCCATTAGTGCTGAAGTCAAAGCGCGGGCGTGTAGCATCTCCGATGCGCATTTCGCCATCATGGTGCAGGGTGATTGTGGCAACTGTCTCATGCGAATATGGATCGACGAAGGTCACCAGACCCTGTGACGCGCTGTCGGTCATGAGCTGACTTTCGCGCGTCAGCACCATCGAACTGCGCACCGCCTGGAACCCGGCGTCAGCCGTATTTTCGCGTATGCTCACCGTATTGCGACTGGCAAACAGAGATGTTTCGAGGGGGACTGAAGAGTCAAACAGGAACCATCGTACGCCCAGAAAGAGCATGCTGGACAGAAGGCAGAACAGCGCGAAAGAAATCAACAGCACTGTCCATGCCAGGCGACCTGGATCTCGAAACATACCAGTAAAACACCTTCTCAGTCGATGCCGTCAAAGCGGGCTTCGAAGCTGTCATATTGACCGGTCGCCGGAAGCCACTCCACTGTGACCTCCGACACATGAGCTGCCGGGGGGCCGTGCCGCAGGTAATCCAGCAGCGCTTCCAACTGCGTTCGGCTGCCTTCCGCTCTGACTTCTACGGTGCGATCTGGCCGGTTGCGCACCCACCCGGTCACCGCCAGCCGTGTAGCTTCCTGAATGGTGTAGTAACGGAAGCTGACGCCCTGAACAAGCCCATGCACGATTGCGTGTAGCTGTTCCTGTTGGCGCTCTGGCATGAGAAACCCTCCTCATTAAGCTGCCGCAGGGTGGACGTCAGCAGTGATATCGACCTGACTGTTATCCTGGGATTATACCTGATGGCGGACTCGCCTCCAAGATCGGGATCGTTCAGGAAGGGCAGATGGGGGAATGGTCTGTCAGTGGCTGGCTAGATGGTGAAGCCAAGGGCGGAACTGGCGGAACAATCAACTGTCCCCGCCGTTATCAGTTTGCGAGCGGGGACAGTCATCATGTCAGCAGTCAGAATTGCCAGCCTCGTTGCCGTTAATAAATTACCCGGACGGGAGTGCCGACATCGGCAAAGTTGAAGAGCCAGGCGGCGTTTTCAGTCGGCAGGTTGACGCAGCCATGGCTCATTGGATGGCCAAAGTTGTTATGCCAGTACGTGCCATGGAGCGCGTAACCGGCGTAGAAGTACATCACCCAGGGCACGCCAGGCAGGTAATAACCAGGCCCGGACATCGTCTGATCGGTGAGCTTCCAGTAGATGTTGAAATCGCCGGTGACAGTAGGGGTGGCTGGCAGGCCGGTCGAGGCAATAGAGTTGAAAACGAGCTGGCCGTCCTGATAGGCATAGACTCGCTGCTCGCTCAGGTCTACGATAATCTGCCGGCCGTTGGTGATCGTGGGAGTCGGCCCGCTGGGCTGCCCGACCGTTGGCGTGAAATAGGTTGGATCGGCGGCGATATCGCCCGCGGCTGGAATCGCGAGCGCCTGGCCAGCGTAGATGCGATTCGGATCGACGATATTGTTAGCCCGCGCAATTGCGGTCCAGGATATGCCGTACCGCCGGGCAATTGCGGCCAGATGCTCACCTCGCTGAACAATATGAGTCTGCGTCTGCGCCGCCACTGGAGCCGTAGTAATCACCGGATCGGCGGCTGGGGGTGGAGCTGCTGGCTCAGCAGCAGGGGGGATCGCCGCCGTATTGACCGGTGAGGCAGCTTGCATAATGACTAGCTGCTGCCCCGCCAGGATGCGATTAGGATTGGGGATGTTGTTTGCAGCAGCAAGCTCCTGCCACGTGACGCCGTATCGCCGGGCAATCGTGCCCAGGGTTTCTCCACGCTGGACAACGTGGTAGACCGGTGCACTGACGACAGGCGCAGGGTCCAGGACAGGGATTGCAACGGGCGGCGGCTCTGCACCGCCAGTGGCAATCATAATCGCCTGCCCGGCATAAATCTGGCTGGGGTTGGCGATGTTATTGGCGGCAACCAGACTGTCTACAGTCACGCCGTAGCGGAGAGCAATCCGGAATAGAGTCTCGCCCGGCTGGACAACATGCACATTGCCCTGCGCTGCCGCCGGAATGACGCTCACCAGTAAAAAGAAGATGCCCAGAACAAGCCACGTGATGGCAGGACGAAGGTGTGTTCGGGGTGGCATTGTGTTTTTCTCCATGGAGGACGAATCTCTTCATACAAACGTACAACGTACCGTAATTTGTGTCAAATCGTGTCTTTTTTTGCCGGATCAGAAGCGGCTCACTATAATGTGACTCTTCTATTCTGTCCCGGCGGAGAAGCAGATCGGGCCGGTTTTGATCACGATTGCGGTCCACGGGCGGGAGATAGCTCCGGGTGCCGGAGAGCAGCCGGACGGTGTTGTTCCTCCCCCTTCGTGACCCACACAGGGGGTGCATTCGTGCGTATCATGCTCAGAATCATGCGGTATACCCGCCCTTATACGTGGGCGGCAGTGCTGGCATACCTGAGTATCCTCGCCACGACTGGCCTTTCGATCGCCGTGCCGCGTATTCTTGAGAACGTTATTGACGTTGGCATCACGGCGGGCGACCAGTCTTACATGCTGCAAGCTGGCCTGCTGATGATTGGCCTCGGTGTGCTGCGCGGTGTAGCCGGATTCATAACTCGCTACTTCAGCGAATGGTTGGCGAACCGGACTGCTTATGATATCCGCAATCAGCTCTACAGCTATGTGTTGAATCTCTCATTTGGGTACCATGACCGTTCCCAGACAGGGCAGTTAATCACCAGAGCCATCAGCGATGTAGACGAGATCATGCGCTACCTGGCTTATGGCCTGGTTGACGGCCTCAGTGTATTGACCCTGACGGCCGGCGTCACGGTGGTCATGTTTCTCACTAACGCTCCACTGGCTGCCGTAGGGCTGCTGCCTCTCATACCCCTGACCTTCGTGGCGATGCGGTTCAGCAAACTGAACCGGGCGCGATTCCGCCGCGTGATGGATTTACTCTCGACCCTTGGCGAGATTCTGGAAGAGAACCTGGTCGGCATCAATGTTGTGCGGGCATTTGCGCGCGAAAACCACGAAATCAGCCGTTTCAACGCCTCCAATCAACAGCTTCACAGGCAGCAGCTCCGCCTGATTCGCACCTGGTCAACTTACCTGCCCGGCATGAATGTGATCATTGGATTGAGCACGGCGCTTGTCCTGCTCGTCGGCGGGTGGCTCACTACTGTCCCGGGCAGCGGGATCACAGTCGGAGCGGTCGTTGCCTTCAACGCCTATGTGCTGATGCTGGCCCGACCGCTGCAGAACTTCGGCTTTGTGATCATGATGACCATGCAGGCGATTGCCAGCGGCGAACGTCTCTTTGAAATTCTGGATGCGCCAATGGAGATTCGCAGCAAGCCCGGGGCGATTGCGCCGCAATTGCGGGGTGAAGTGCGCTTTGAAAATGTGGGATTCAGTTACCAGCCGGGTTCAACGCCCCTCGTGCTGGAGGATATCAGCCTGGAGGCGCGGCCAGGCCAGGTTGTGGCTCTGTTAGGGGCTACGGGATCGGGCAAATCTTCCCTGATCAGCCTGATTCCCCGCTTCTATGATGTGACTTCCGGGCGTATCACGATCGATGGCTATGATGTGCGCGATCTGGACCTGGACGCACTGCGGCGGCAGATCGGCGTCGTGCTTCAGGAGTCGCTGCTGTTTTCTGCGACGATCCGCGAGAATATCGCCTTTGGCAATCCTGATGCTGCTCAGGAAGACCTCATTGCGGCAGCCAGGGCGGCGAATGCTCACGATTTCATTATGGGATTTCCTGACGGCTACGATACGGTGGTCGGTGAGCGCGGGGTGACGCTTTCCGGCGGTCAGCGCCAGCGGATCGCTATTGCGCGCGCGCTGGTCATGAATCCGCGCATCCTGATCCTGGATGACTCGACCAGCAGCGTTGACACCCACACGGAATATCTGATACAGCAGGCTCTTATCAAGCTGATGGAGGGGCGTACAACTTTCGTGATCGCCCAGCGGTTGACGACAGTTCAGCACGCCGATGAAATTATTGTGCTGGATCGCGGCCGGATCGTCGATCGCGGCAAACACCGGAACCTGATTGAGCAGGATGGCCTGTACCGGGACATTTATCACCTCCAACTGGAGGATCAGGAGCGCCTGCGCCGCGAGCTGCTGGCGCTGGAGAACACGGCCCCGGCAGCGCGCTAGGGCCTCAACAGGCGGGATATCAGTATGGGGATGGCAGGAATTTCTGTAGAAGACCCGATCAGCTTTGACGGCAACGTGACAAGGCGGCTGCTGGGTTATCTGCGGCCGTATTGGGGCAGGACGCTGCTGGCCTTCCTCTGTATGCTGATCGCGGTTCTGAGCAACCTTGCCGGCCCGGTAGTTATTGGCCGGGCCATTGACGACGGTATCCGGCTTGGCGATATGGGGACAGTTCTCCTGTACGTCATCATCTACCTGCTGATTCTGGTCTTCAGTATGATCGGCCTGGTGGGGATGTTCAACATCATGGCGTCAGTGGGACAGGGGATCATTACCCAACTGCGAAATGAGCTGTTTGAGCATATCCAGCATCTTTCCGCCACATTTTTTGCTTCTTATGAGACCGGGCGCTTGATCTCACGCGTGATCAACGATGTCAACGTCCTGCGCGAAATGATCTCATTCGCCATTGTAGGGGTGGCGCGCGACATACTCACGCTGGTCGGCACCGTTGTCGTCATGCTGACTATCAATGTGCATCTCACCGTCGTCGCCCTGGTAGTCATCCCCATTATGCTGATTATCGCGAACTTCTGGCGCATCTATGCCCGCAAAGCCTATGTCCACCAGCGTACGACAGTAGCCGATGTAAATGCCGAGCTGGCGGAGAGCTTTAACGGCGTGCGGGTAGTGCAGGCGTACGCGCGCCAGGCCTTTAACTCCGTGCGTTTTTCCGACAAGATTAACCGGGCGAATCTGGACGCCGGTATGCAGACGGCGCTGGTAGCGGCCCTGTTCTTCCCGACGATCGAAATGATCGCCGGCATAGCTGTGGGGGCGCTGATCTGGCTTGGCGGCAGGCTGGTGCTCGATGAAGCGCTGACTGCCGGGACGCTGGTGATCTTTGTGCTGTACATTGAGCAGTTCTTCTTCCCTATCCGTATGCTCGCCCAGCGTTATAACACGTTTCAGGCCACGATGGCCGCCGGGCAGAAGATTTTTACGCTGCTGGATACGCCGATCGAGATTCAGGATGCTCCGGATGCTATTGAGATGCCGCCTATACAGGGCCATGTCCGCCTGGAACAGGTCAACTTCAGTTATGACGATCAGGGAGTGAAGGTTCTGGAAGGGGCCACGCTTGATGTGCCTGCCGGCACTACAGTGGCTCTGGTGGGACATACCGGAGCAGGCAAATCCACGATCATCAACCTGTTGATGCGATTTTACGATGTTGGGCAGGGAAGAGTGCTGATCGATGGCTTTGATGTCCGCCAGGTTACGCAGGACTCCCTGCGCCGGCAGATGGGCGTGGTGCTTCAGCAGACCTTTCTGTTCAGCGGATCAGTAATGGACAATATCCGCTACGGAAGACTGGATGCGACAGATGAACAGGTCATCGAAGCGGCCAAAGCAGTAGGCGCCCACGAGTTTGTGATGGAGCTTGCCGACGGGTATCAGACGCATGTGCAGGAGGGTGGGGCGATGTTATCGGTCGGGCAGCGCCAGCTTCTGGCATTTGCGCGCGCCCTGCTTGCCGATCCGCGCATCCTGATTCTGGATGAAGCCACGTCGAGCGTGGACACGCGCAGCGAGAAGATTGTCCAGGAAGGGCTGGCGCGGCTGCTGCAAGGACGGACGGCTTTTGTCATTGCCCACCGCCTGAGCACCATTGTGAATGCCGATCAGATTATCGTGCTCGATCACGGCCGCCTGGTTGAGCGCGGCACGCATGAAGAGCTGCTGGCATTGAAGGGGATTTACTACGGGCTGTATACGATGGCCTATGCGGGTGGAGGTCTGGTAGCCCAGTGATATTCCCATCACGCTGATCATGATTTCAGGAGCGCGTCTGAGCTATATCTCGTACATCGGCCACGCGCTTCGCGATTGGATGTTTGCCGGGTGATGGCGTTTCCAGTACAATCCACCGGTGTTGGGCAGCTTCTCTCACTGTATTGCGGCTCGCAACTGCGGCGGGATTGCGTATGATCATCCGGGCATTTCGCCTGACTGATAAGCTGGGAAACGCAGCTCTGAAGACCCTGGTCTGGCTCAGCCAGGCCTTTGTGCGTTATGTCTACGCTGCTGGCGTTCTCTTTGAGATCGGCCTGGGCGCCGTCGGCAAGGTTGCAGCCGCTGTACTTGTTGTGCTTCGAGCGCTGTTTGGCGCCGTCCGGTATGCGCTTGCGTTCATTATCGGGATGTTTGTAGTCCTGTTCGGGCTGGCGACCGGCGATCGCACATCCCTCGCCAGAGGAGATGGCGGCTCTGGAGTGTTTGCGGGCGGGCGGGCGCTGGCGCGCCGCTCATCCGGGGGGAGCATTGAGTCCCGCCGAATGGATGATATGGCCCGCCGGGCGGATGAGCTTTCTGAGACCGTAATTCTGGTTGAGGATCCGCTGAAGGCGCGAAACCGGACATTGAGCGCGCTGCTGGTTGTAGCCCTGATCGCAGTGGTGATTCTGCTGATCTGGGCCACATCACCGCGTGTTGGAGTTGCCCCGGCCGGGAGTATTCCATCAGTTGGCGGCGTGGCTGTGCAGCCGACGCCCGTAGAGCAGATTACCCCCTTCGCGACGCCGATCCCCACGGTTACCCCCCGTCCGGAGTCGCTGCGCGTCGGAGGCAGCCTGGTCTATACCGTCCGTGACGGTGGGCAGGACGATCTGTGGGCGACGGTGATCGGCTCGTCGGCCCCCATTCAAATCACGAATAATCCGGCGGACGATCGCGATGCGGCCTGGAGCCCTGATGGGCGGTACCTGGCGTTTACGTCGAATCGCGATGGCAACTGGGAGTTGTATGTTCAGGATGTTCGGACCGGAGAGGCGACGCGCCTGACTTACTCTCTGGGAT
>JARKNX010000189.1 GCA_029976025.1 Aggregatilineales bacterium
GCGCCGCCGCACTCGCCAAAGGCATCGCAGGTGAGGACGCCGGTGAGGCCGGGGTAATCCTTAGTATCGCGGATCGCCTGGCCGAGGGCAAGGCGGTCAATGACGAGATTGCCATCAGCGTCGAGGGTGCCGACTCGCTCGATGGCGTCAAGGATGACGCCGACAGCATCATAGGCCGTGCCGTGGAAGGGGGCGATGGGCGGCTCACCGTAGGTTTCCTCGTAGGTGGCGAGGAAGGCGGTGAAGGCGTCGCTGCTGACGGGGACGGGCTTGGAGGCGAAAACACCTTCGGCAGCCTCGCCAGCCAGGGCGACGAACTCGGGGGCCTGGATACCATCGGCGCCCATGAAGTAGACATCTCTCATGCCAGCTTCAGCGCGCTGCTCAGCGAGGCGAGCGCCTTCGGCGACGAAGCCGACGAAGTAGATCAGCTCAGGCTGGGAGGCGGCGATATCTTCCAGGACAGCGCGGAAGTCAGTCTCGCCGACGTTGATAGCCTGAGCGGAGACGATCTCACCGCCGAGGGCTTCGAAGGCGGCGCCGGTCACGGCGACGAGGCCTTCACCGTAGGGGGAGCCGTCGTGGATGGTGGCGATGCGGCGGACGCCGAGGGTGTTGTAGATGAAGTTAGCGGCGACAGGACCCTGAATGGCGTCGGTGGAAACCGTGCGGTCGAAGGCCAGGGAGCCATCCTCGGTGAGGTTAGCGGCCGTGCAGGAGGGGCTGACCATGGTCAGGCCGACGGTCTCATAGACGGGCTTGGCCGCGGTGCACTCGGAGGAGCACATGTGGCCGACGACGGCGACGATGTTGTCATCGGAGGCGAAGCGGTTGGCGACGGTCTGGCCGCCCTCGCCGGAGCAGAGGGAGTCCTGCGGGTCAAGCTGGACGGTGAACTCGACGCCGTTGATGGCGACGGTCGGGCGGGCGGCGAGGGCGAGCTGCGCCCCGCGCAGTTCATCGACGCCCAGCGGCTCAACGCCTTCGCCGGAGAGCGCGGCGGCAAAGCCCAGGATAACCGGCTTGTCCGGCGCGACCACGACGACCGTGCCGCCCGCCTGCGCGGCGGGTTCTTCAGTTGTCGGTCCCTCAGTCGCGGGTTCTTCGGTCGCGGGCCCTTCCAGAGTGACGTCGATCACCAGCGCGCCAGAGGTCAGGTCTGCGGAGATCTGCTCCAGCTCTGTCTGCACGTCCGCCGGGACGGTGTCAGCGAAGCCATGGAACGGGGCCAGGCCGACCGGGCCAAAGTAGTTACCGGCGGGGGGATTGCCCTCAGAGACCTGCGTGATGATATCCAGCAGGCCGGCGGGGATCAGCTTCATGGCGCTGGAGATCAGGCATGGATGGGCTTCCGGCATGGTTTCCCACTGGTCGGTGTCCACGCCGATGCAGTACAGCGGTGCTTCTGTCGTTGTCCGGTTAGCGGTTTCCGCCAGGGCGCCGTTGCCGGTCTTGCCGCCCGCCGCGAAGATCACATCCGCGCCCTGGTCGATAGCCTGCGCTGCGGTAGCCGCGCCCCATTCGGGGTCGGTGAAGGCCACGTCCATCCCGCCGGGGTGGAACGTTGTCAGCACCCGGATATCCGGGTTTGTCGCCCGTGCGCCGGCCTCAAACCCGCGGCCGAACATCACCACCGGTGGGACCAGGTCCGTCCCGTACACACCGGCGATGGTTCCGCTCCTGGTCATCCGCGCCGCCAGCACGCCAGCCAGATACCCGGCCTGTTCTTCATGGAAGACAAGCCCGGTCAGGTTGGGCAGCTCGGCGCCCTGGAACTGGTCCACCCCGATGAAGTGCACATCCGGGTAGTCCTGGGCGGCCTGAATGGTCGCCTCTCCCAGCGCGAAGCCCACAGTCACGATGATGTCATAGCCGTTTTCAGCGAACTCGGCGATGTTGTTGGCGTAGTCGGTGCTGTCCTGAGTTTCGATATACTGCGCTTCGCCACCCAGCGCTTCCACCGCTGCCTGCACGCCTTCCCAGGAGCTCTGGTTGAAGCTGCGGTCATCGACCTCGCCCACGTCGGTCACCAGCCCGATACGCAGACCAGGCCCGGCAACGGCAACCTCGGTAGGCGCCTCCGCCGGTTCTTCCGTGGGCGCTTCTGTCGGCTCTTCGGTAGCCGCCTCTGTCGGTGCCGCGGTCGGCCCTTCAGTAGGCGCTTCTGTCGGCTCCGCAGTAGCCTCTTCGGTAGCCGTCGCTTCAGTGACTACTGCCTGCTCTTCAGTGGGCGCAGTAGTTGGACTGGGTGTCGCTGTCGGGCCACAGGCTGCCAGCGCGAGCGACACGATGACTACTATAGCCAGTAGCCCCAATAACTTTCTGTGTTGCATAGTTTTACACTCCTCCATCTATAAAAAATCCAAGTCTGGTGTGGAAGATTGATCAGTCAAAAGCCAGGACCGGCAATTTGCACGATATTCTTGGCTCTGGACTTATAAGAGTGAAGGACGTTGTGCGAATACCCCCCGGAATACACAGCCTTGAGCGAATAAGGGCGCTTTTCGCTCACATAACGATTTATCATAACACACTGATCTGCAACTGCAAGCAACAAATGCTACGCCTCGCATCATAATAAAGCCTGGAAAACTTTCGAAAAAAAGAATTGTTGTTCGGGCGGCAGGCAGGGTGCGAAGCGGGATCGCCCGCTGATCGGCTCTTTCTGAGTGGGGCGCTGCCAGAGAGAAATACGACTGACGTTGTTCCTGACAACGATACTGCCGTTTTAGAGCAAACGGTTACAGGGTATCCAGATACCGCTTCACCTCCCACGCGCTGACATGCATACGATATTCATCCCATTCTTGCGTTTTGGCGCGATAGTACGCATCGTACACGTGCTGACCCAGAGTCTCCCGGATCAGCGGATCTCTGTCCATCTCCTCCAGCGCTTCTTTGAGGCTGCCCGGGAGGACCCCGACCCCGTGCTCTTCGCGTTCTTCCGATGTCCATTCAAAGACATCTTCAGTGACCGGCCGGGGCGGCTTCAGCCCCTTTTTGATGCCATCCAGGCCAGCAGCCAGCATGACGGCGAAGGCCAGGTACGGGTTGGCGCTGGGGTCCGGGAAGCGCAGCTCCACGCGGGTAGCCTGTTCGCGGCCCGGGCTGTAGCGCGGGATGCGGATCAGGGCGGAACGGTTGCGCTGCGCCCAGCATATATAAACCGGAGCTTCGTAACCGGGCGTCAGGCGCTTGTAACTGTTGACGGTTGGCGCTACCACTCCGGCCAGCGCGCGCGCATGTTCGAGCTGGCCGGCCACATAGGACTGGGCGATCTCTGACAGGTGGAAGATATCGCTCTTTTTATCGTAGAAGATGTTCTGGCCCGTTTTCTCATCCACCAGATTCTGATGGCAGTGCATACCGCTGCCGTTGATGCCGAAGACCGGCTTGGGCATGAAGGTGGCGAACAGGCCGTGCTGGGCGGCGATGCCCTTCACTGTGTACTTGAACGTGATGGCATCGTCGGCGGTATGAAGCGCATCGGAATACCGAAAATCGATCTCATGCTGGCCAGTAGCGACTTCGTGATGCTCCATTTCTACGTCTATTTGCAGGGCCTGCAGGGCGCTGACAATATCCGCCCGGACGCGCTGCGCTTCATCGTTGGGAGAATAGTCGAAGTAACCGCCTACATCGTGCGGCACGGCAGTTGTCAGATCGCCATTGCGCCGGAACAGGAAGAATTCCAGCTCCGGACCGACATTCAGCGTATATCCCATAGCGGCGGCTTCAGCGATGGCTCGTTTGAGGACATAGCGCGGGTCGCCTTCAAATGGTTTTCCTTCCGGGCTGTACACATCGCAGATGATACGGGCGCGGAGCGGCTTGCCGTTGCCGGTCCAGGGTAAAATCCGGTAAGTCTCCGGGTCGGGGCGGAGGAGCATATCTGATTCCTGGATGCGGGCGAAGCCCTCGATCGACGATCCGTCGAACCAGATCCCGCGGTCAAATCCCCCTTCCAGATGCTGGGTCGGGATAGTCACGCTCTTGGTTGCGCCGAGGATATCGGTGAACTGGAGGTCAATGAAGGATACGCCACGCTCTTTAACATCTTTAAGCACCGCTTTGCCGTCCACTGCTCTCTCCTCATATATATAATTTTTCGTTTTTTGATCTGTCTGTCGAAGCGTGGGGAAGGGGCAGGTGTAGACAGCCGCGCCCCATGTATGACAAAGCGTATCAGTATGCTCTTATTGTGATTGAATCGCAGGGGCGGCTACAAGGTGTATCCTGACCCATGCGCGTTGTCTTTTTAGCACAAAAAGAAGAAACCCCTGCTCAGATTGGCAGGGGTTTGCCTCTATATGAAGGTGAATACTCAGGCCAGAGATGTGCCGGCGAACGCCTGTATGGCGGCGGCACTGTTGAGCGTGATCCGCTCACCTTCGCGGCTGATACGCTTCATCAGGCCAGTCAACACATCCTTGCTGCCGACTTCCACGAATCGGGTGACGCCGGCACTCAGCAGGACCTGCATACTCTCTGTCCATTGTACGGATGAGATCAATTGGGCGCTCAACTCGTCGCGTAGCGCAGCCGCGTCGCCGGGCAGGGCGGCGGCCTGCACGTTGCCGATCACGGGCACAGCCGGGGGAGCGAATGAAACGCGGTCCAGCGCGGCGCGGAAGGAATCGACAATCGGCGTCATCAATGGCGAGTGAGAAGCGATGCTCACCGCCAGCCTGACCGCGCGCTTGGCTCCGGCTTCTGTTGCCAGCGCCATCCCGCGCTCCAGCGCTTCGGTATCCCCGGAGATGACGATCTGACCGGGGCAATTATCGTTAGCCAGCACCAGCGGCCGGCCGGTCTCTGCGGAAGCGGCCGCGCAGATATCCTGAACGGCCTCTACAGAAAGGCCGAGCACGGCGGCCATCGCGCCGGGATGTTGTTCGCCGGCCTGTTTCATCAGGCGCCCGCGCTCGCGCACCAGGCGCAGGCCGTCTTCAAAGGAGAGCGAGCCGGCTGCTGTCAGCGCGGTCAGCTCGCCCAGGCTGTGACCGGCCATATAGCCCGGCCTGACCGGGCCAACAATCGATTCCAGCGCTTTAAGCGCGGCAATACTGGTCACAAACAGGGCCGGCTGAGTATTGAACGTGTCATCCAGCGCCCCGCCGGAATCCTCCCAGCACAGGCGTGAGAGCGAAAAGCCGAGGATTTCATCAGCCTGCTCGAAGATCGCTTTCGCAGCCGGGTAGGCCGCCGCCATATCAGCGCCCATGCCCGTTTCCTGAGAACCCTGCCCGGGGAACAGGAAAGCCGTTTCAGACCATTCAGCCATGGTAGACTCCTTGCCCGAAGACTGGCATAGCTACGAGATAAACATAAAAAGCCGTGCGCCGGGCACGGCCTGGGAGGTGCGCCAGTGTCGGTACAACACCGCTGCGGTGGCTTCGACTAGTCTTCGTCGATGGCGATAACTTCGTGCCCCCGGTACGTCCCGCATGTGGGGCATACCTGGTGGGACGGCTTATATTCACCGCACTTGCTGCAACGGACCAGATGCCGCAGGGTCAGGGCGTCATGTGAGCGGCGGCGATCACGACGGCTGCGGGAGTGTTTTCTCTTAGGAAGCGGACCCATGATTATGCTCCGATTTAATGCTGTGGGTATGAACGAAACGCTGCCAGTGGGCCTGTGGCTCGAAAAGAACGCCCAGCAAACGGGCCGGGCGGGCGATGGGCATTATAAGCGGGCGGGGGACCGCTGTCAAGGTGTGTGAACGCGCGGGGGACAGACCGGGGACGGGCGGTTGAAGGTCGGGGGCGCCCACCCGCGCCAGCTCACCGGAACTCGCATTCCGGGCTGTTCGGCCTTACAATTAGGCGACATCCACATTATCCTGAGGTGAGTTCCTATGACCGCCATGTCCCTGATATTCTTCGCACTGTTCGCCATTGCCGTTCTGGCCTCTTATCTTGCCGTCCGAAAAAGCTGGGTTTCAACCGGCATGGCGCTTCTGGTAGGTGGAGGGGCGGCTATCATTTGCATGGTCCTGGTCGCTCTGGGGCAGGGAAACGGCTTCGTCCAGGCGCTGGTTGTGGGGTTCCTCACCGGCGCTATCTTCGTTGTGGCGGCGGTGGCGATTGCCAGCTTCTTTCGCAGCAGCGAATCCCGCTCGCATTCTAACCTTTCCGAATGATTCTGGCCGACATGCGCCTGGCATCGCACACCCCTGAAAGCGCTTCCGGCGCTATCGTCGGGCAGGCGTAGAGCGCCGATAGTGCGGCGATATAGTAGTGCTTCGCCCCCGGTGTTACACTTGGGATGCCATCGGACACACTTCGCTCTGCCTGTTTGAAGCATGAGACGACTATGACCGAACCAACCCCTGGACCCCTGCCTGATCAGAACGACGCCGACCAGTTCACGCAGCCGGTTACCCCTCCGGACCTCCCTCCCGATTCTCTTCCTCTCCCTAAGCCCGGCGAGGAAGAGACGATGACTATGCCGGATATGCCGGTCATATCGGCTTCTCAGGCCGCGGCGCTGGGCGATACCCGCGAAGGCGAGCCGCTACCCCCTCCGCCGGTCAAAGCGACCCAGCCCATGCAGCGGGTGACGCCGCCATCGCAGAAAGCAGTGCCGCCCGGCGGCGCGACGGCGGTGCATCAGACCGGCGGGCAGCCGGCATTTTCGGCTCAGGAGCCTCCCCGGGGTGGCTACCCCCTGCCGGGATATGATGCGTCACCGCACCATCCGACAGCTGGCGCGCCAGCGGGGCGGGGCAAGCCGCCGCACCGGCGTAAGCCGCCCCGCCGCTTTCGATTGTTTTCCAGCGGCTGCCTGATCACCGCCGGCGTCGCCCTGCTGGTATTTCTGGGCCTGGTGATCATCGTCGGGCTTGTGATCGTCGGCCAGCTCAGCTCCCGGCTGGAACAGGGGCTTCAGCGGCTGGAAGCTATGTCTGAGCAGGCGACTTTCCAGACGACGACGCTCTACGATCGGGATGGTCAGGAGCTTTATCAGATTTTCGATGAAGGGCGTCGCACCAATGTCGCCCTGGAGGATCTGCCGGAATATGTTAAATGGGCGACTATTTCGGTTGAGGACGGCAATTTTTATCAGAACCCCGGCATCGATCTGGGCAGCATCGTGCGCTCGGCTATTCTGAATGTCCAGGAAGGCACGATTGTCTCCGGGGCCAGCACCATCACCCAGCAGCTGGTGCGCAATCTGGCGTTCGACTACGAATACCGGACAACGACCAGCCTCCAGCGCAAGGTGGAAGAGGCGATCCTGGCCGTCATCCTGACCACCCGGCTGAGCAAGGATGACATCCTGGAGCTTTACCTGAACCAGATTTATTACGGTAACCTGGCCTACGGGATAGAAGCGGCCAGCCGGACGATCTTTGACAAGCCGGCGGCGGAGCTGACTCTTGGCGAGGCGGCGCTGCTGGCCGGGCTGCCCCAGGCGCCGGCGGAACTCAACCCGCTCAACCCCGATCCGGCCGTGCAGGAGGCCGTGCTTGCCCGGCGCCGCCTGGTGATTGACCTGATGCTGCGAGAGGGCCACATCACTCAGGATGAGGCTTACGCCGCCTATGGAGAGCCGCTTTCATACGCCAGCCCGGATGTGCCGCTGGTAGCGCCACACTTTACAGTAGCCGCGCGCGACGAGCTGGAAATGGTTCTGGAGACGCTGGGGTACCCGCCGGATATCATCACTACAGGCGGTCTGCAGGTCTATACCACGCTCGACCAGCGCATCCAGGATCTGGCGGAACAGACAGTCCGCAATCAGGTCGCCAGCCTGCGCGATGCTCACCACCTGACCAACGCCTCGGTTGTGATTCTGCATCCTTTCACCGGGGAAGTGCTGTCTATGGTGGGCAGCGTGGATTACTGGGACGATGAGATCGACGGGCGCGTCAATGTGGCGCTGGCCCAGCGCCAGCCCGGCAGCACCGTCAAGCCGTTCACTTACGCCAGCGCCATGGAAATGGGCTGGACGCCGGCCAACATTCTCTGGGATACCGAGGTGCACTTCGAACAACCCGGCCAGCCGGACTATGTCCCGGTGAATTACGACGGGGTATATCACGGAGTGGTGCGGGTGCGGGATGCGCTGGCTAACAGCTATAACATCCCGGCGGTCAAAACGCTCCAGCAGATCGGCGTCCCCTATCTGCTCAGCATGATGCGGCGGCTGGGGGTGGAGAGCCTGTCCAGCGATCCCGGCCAGTACGGGCTGTCGCTGACACTGGGCGGCGGCGAAGTCACGCTTCTGGAGCTAACCCGGGCTTACAGCACGCTCGCCAATGGCGGGCTGCTGGTTCCCTCCACCATGATCCGTTGCATTCTGGACGGCGGGGATAATATCCTTTATCAGTATGAGGGCGGCTGTCCGAAAGGTCAGACGGTGCCGGCCACTGTCAACGTCATGGCCTACGGCCTGCCGGTGCTTGACCCGCGCATCACCTTCATGATCAGCGACATCCTGAGCGATAACAATGCCCGGACGCCGGCCATGGGCGCCCGCAGCCCGCTGTACACAGGCAATCTGGTCACCAGCGCCAAGACCGGGACGACCAACGATATGCGCGACAACTGGACAGTCGGCTATACGAGCAACGTGGCCGTCGGGGTGTGGGCCGGCAACAGCGACAACTCGCCCATGATCAATTCTACAGGCCTGACCGGCGCCGCCCCGATCTGGCACGATATCATGCTGGGCATCTACAACGATCCCGAGCTGCTGGCCGTGCTGGCTCAGAACGGCCAGTTAATGCCCGACGCGCAGTCTCCGCCGAGCGGGCTGAGCCGCCAGCATATTTGCGAGGTCGGCACGCTGCAGGACCCCGCCACTGACTGCCCGGGCACGCGCGTGGAGTGGGTGATGGATACGCCGGCGCTGGTGCCGGATGGCCTGGGCAATCTTGTGCCCGGCACGCCGTACCTGGCCCCGCCGCTGGTCACCCCCAACCCGAACGCCAATGGCCCGCAGTTGAACGAGCCGGAGCGCGGCCTGTTCCAGGCGATTATCAAAGTGCTCCCGCCGGAAGTCGCCGATGCGGTTGCGGTGGCCGCCGCTGTGCCCGGCCGGCCCGCATTTCCCGCGCCGCGTTACTGCCTGGTCCCCAATGAAGTTGACCTGGCCCAGGTTCCGGGGGCGGGCGGCCAGTTGTTCATTGGAGGCCCCCTCGATCCGGGGGAAGCGGCTTTTGCCGCTCAGTGGGCGCTGGCGCATAACGTGCCGATCCTGCCCTGGATACCCTGCACAGGTGAAATGCTGATGCTGTCCCCCGGCGCCGGCGCGCCCGTTGTGGAAGCCTATATCACCTCGCCCGCTCCGGGACAGCAGGTGACCGGCGATATCCCCATCCTGGGCACGGCTAACTTCACCCAGCAGCAGGCGGTGTATTACAAACTGGAGCTGCGCGGCGGCCCATTCCCTGAATGGGTGACGCTCGGCACAACCCATAATAACGCTGTGATCAACGGCCAGTTGGAGACGCTGGGGGCGTCCGGCCTGCCGGCCGGGACCTATTCCATACGGCTGGTCCTGGTCGGCCTGGACGGCAACTACTTGCAGCGGCCGTATGAGGTGTCGTTCGTAAAACTTTGATCGCGGCCTGTGCATGAATCAAAAGCCCTGCGGCACGAATACGCGCAGGGCTTCTTTGTTGTTAGTGGCGGGGTTGCCGCTTAAAGGAGCAGGCCCAGCAGAGTTGGCACCGCCGATAGCTGCCCCGGGCACTGCAGATTGAACAGGTTCGGGACAACCGGCACGCTGCACCACAGGTTGAGGGCGTCGATGACGAAGGCCATGATGATGACGGAGACGACACAAACCACTACCAGGCAGCCACAGCCAATAGCGATAATCCGCCCGGTGTGGCTGCCCCCCTGTTCCTGTTCGTACTCATAGTATTCGTATCCAGCAGCCTGGTCGCCGTACTGAGGCTGTACCGGAGCCGCGTACTGCGGCATGCCGTATTCCTGCTGTGGCTGGGGCTGCGGATGTGGTTGTTGCTGCGGAGCCGGAGCGTAGGGCTGCGGCTGGGGGGCGACGTAAGCGGGCTGCTGCGGCTGGGCCGCCGGGCGCGCATACGGATCGTACTGCGCCGGCTGGGCTGTGGCGCCGATCATGGTCTGCGCCTGCGCCGGGCCAGCCGGGGGCTGAACCATGCTGCCTTCGTGAACCAGCGTGACCGTTTCCCCCAGGCCGATCATGTCGCCGTTCATCAACGGGCGGGCTGCCGTCAGCCGCTGACCGTTGACGAACGTGCCGTTAGTCGAGCCAAGATCCTCCAGAGTGAATCCGGTTGGTGTGCGCGTCAGCCGGCAATGGTGACGGCTGACCTCCGGGTCGTTGATAACAATGTCGTTGGTGATATCACGCCCCAGCGCCACAATGTCTTTGTTCAGCTCATAGACCTGGTTGGGCTGTGGCCCGCGCCGCACTATGAGCCGAGAGGAGCCGCCGATCCCCTGCATAGATGCCTCCTCACTCAAACAGGGAGGGGAGAATTCTCGCCTGAATAAGACCTTCACATGCTAACGTGAAGGAAGTATAGGAGCATTGTGCGGACCTGTCAAACGCTTTGGCTGGCGGGGCGTGAAAGCAGCCGGGAACTTCTGGCGGCAGTGAAGCGTCTCTAAGGCAGAGTCAGGTGAATCGGAGAGGAATGCACGACTATGAAACGCACCGTTATACCCTTGCTCACTGCCCTGATGCTGCTGGCAGGCGCGCTGCCCGCCTTTGCCGATGGGATCATCATCCCGCCCCCGCGGCCACCCGGACCAATAACTGATCCGATCTGGCTGACCATCAAATATCACCGTGTCAATATCACCATCGACAACCAGGTGGCGACGACGCGCGTTGACCAGTCATTCGTCAATGAAGGCACGATGGTCGCTGAGGGGACGTATATCTTCCCTCTGCCGCAGGGGGCGACTGTCAGCAACTTCATCATGTGGGTGGACGGCCAGCCGATCCAGCCGCAAATCCTTGAGGCCGATGATGCCCGCCAGATTTACAACGATATAGTCCGCCAGCTTCGCGACCCGGCCCTGCTGGAGTACATCGGGAACGGCGCGATCCGGGCCAACGTATTCCCTATCGCTCCCGGCGAGGAACGCCGTATCCAGATCGAGTACGAACAGATTCTGCCCGTTGATAACGGCCTGGTGCAGTATGTGTACCCGCTGAATACCGAGCGCTTCAGCGCCCGCCCGCTAGAAGATGTCTCCATGACGGTGGACATTACTTCTAACGATCCGATCCAGAATATCTACAGCCCCAGCCACCGCGTCATGGTGGATCAGCCCGATCCCTATCACGCGCGTATCGGCTACGAAGAGCACAATGTCCTGCCCGACAAGAACTTCGTGCTCTACTACAGCCTGGACCCGGCCGAGATCGATCTCAACCTGCTCACCTATCGGGAGAGCGCTGGCGAGGACGGTTTCTTCATGCTGATGATCGCCCCGCCGCTGGAAGTGGACGCCGCCGCAGTCATCCCCAAGGATGTGCTGCTCGTGGTGGACCAGTCCGGCAGCATGTTCGGCGACAAGTGGAGTCAGGCCAGGGAAGCGGTCGCTTACGTGCTGGATCACCTGAACCCCGAGGATCGCTTTAACGTGGTCGTGTTCAGCACCGGCAGCCGTATCTTCGCCAACGCGCTTCAGTCCCCGTCACAGGCGGACGATGCCGCCCGCTGGGTGAACGGTCTGGAGGCTATCGGCGGGACCGATATTTCCGGGGCGCTGAGCCAGGCCCTGCAGATGGTTGATCGAGAGCGGCAGGCGGTGATCCTGTTTATCACCGATGGCGTCCCGACCGACGGCGAGACCAATGTCCGGGCGATTATCGAGAATTTCAGCGCGGCGGCGCCCGGAAATACGCGCCTGTTCAGCTTCGGCGTCGGCGACGATGTGGACGCCTTCCTGCTGGATCAACTGGCGAGGAACCATGGCGGCACCAGCGCTTATGTGCGGCCCGGCGAGCGCATCGACGAGGAAGTGGCCGCGCTGTACAACAAGATTAATTCGCCTGTGCTGACCGATGTCGCGCTGAGCTTCGACGGAATCACAGCCGAAGAGATGTTCCCGGGTGAACCGCTGCCCGATCTGTTCGCCGGGACGCAGCTCATTCTGGTGGGGCGCTACCGCAACAGCGCCGATGATGTTTCCGCCCGCCTGAGCGGCGATGTGAACGGCGAGCGGCAGACCTTCGTCTATGGCGGCCTGAGCTTCCCGGCCAACGCCGGCGGCGGATCGGGCACTGACGCCGAAGTGTTCATCCCCAATCTGTGGGCCACGCGCAAGATCGGCGCGCTGCTGGATCAGATCCGGCTGCAGGGCGAAAATGACGAGCTGGTGGACAGCGTGGTCCGGCTCAGCCTGCGCTACGGGATCATCACGCCGTACACCTCCTTCCTGATCCAGGAAGACGATATCTTCACCCAGACGGGGCGCACCGCCCTGCGCGATACCGCCCGGAGTGGCATGGACATGGCTTTCAGCCAGTCGGCGGGGGCGGCTGCGGTGGACGCGGCGGAAGCTATCGGAGAGGCGCGGTCGGCCAACGCGCCGGCGCCGATGCCGACCCAGATGGCCTACGGTGGCGAGGGTGGCGGTTACGTGGACACTCGCGAAGTGATCCGCCAGGTGCGCGACAGGACCTTTGTCTCCCGCGATGGCGTCTGGATCGACACCAGCTACGATCCGGAGCTCATGACGCCGATCCAGGTCGTCTTCCTCAGCGATGAGTACTTCGACCTGATGGAGCAGCACCCCGTGTTGGGCGCATTCTTCGCCCTGGGCGACCAGGTGATCGCCGTGCTCGACGGCGTGGCTTACCAGGTGGTTGCGTCGTAGATGGCGCGCGGTGACGCGCATCCCGGGGGCGGCCCTCACTAGGTCGCCCCTTTTCGTTGTGGGAGTGCGTCGCCCTGCCGGGCTACAATAAGAGGCCGGTTCGCCAGAGGAGGAGAGAGATCGATGCTGCCCCCGATAGAGAAGCCCACCGCCATCCTGAATGAGGCCGTCGCCCGCCGCAATATCGCTCGTATGGCGGCAAAGGTACGCCGCTCCGGTATCCGCTTCAGGCCGCACTTCAAGACACACCAGTCTGCCGCAATCGGGGAGTGGTTCCGGGAGGAAGGCGTGAGCGCGATTACGGTCTCCTCAGTGGAGATGGCGCGCTACTTCGCCGCGCATGGCTGGCGCGATATCCTGATCGCCTTTCCGGTCAACTGGCTGGAGATTGCCCATCTGAACAGACTGGCGGCGGAGATTGAGCTTGGCCTGCTGGTTGAATCGGTCGAGACGGCGCGCTTCCTGGGGGAACGGCTGACCGCGCCGGCCAGCGTGTGGCTCAAGATTGATACCGGGTACGGCCGCACCGGACTTCGCTGGGATGATGCGGAGGGGCAGATCGCTGTGGCCCGCGCGCTCAGTTCGGGGCGCACAATCCTGCGCGGCCTGCTCACTCATGCCGGGCACAGCTACGCCGCCCGCTCGCAGGAGGCGGTTGGCGCTGTCTACGCGGAGACGCTGTCCCGGCTGAGCGCGGCGCGGGACAGGCTGGGTGAGGCTGGATTCCCCGCTCTGCAGCTCTCGCTGGGGGATACGCCCGCTTGCAGCGTGGTGGACGACTTCGGCAACGTGGACGAGCTTCGCCCCGGCAATTTCGTTTTTTACGACCTGATGCAGATTCAGGCCGGCGCGTGCAGCTACGACGATATTGCCGTGGCTGTGGCCTGCCCGGTGGTGGCTGTGCATCCCCGCGAACACAAGATTGTGTTGTATGGCGGCGCGGTGCACCTTTCCAAAGATCGGCTGACCCGCGCCGATGGGGCGGCTCTGTATGGCGAGGTTGCGCTGCCGGCGGACGGAGGGTGGGGCGCGCCAGTGCCGGGAAGCTATGTATCCGGTGTCTCACAGGAGCACGGGATTGTCTGTGCCAGCGATGCTCTGCTGGAACAGGTGCACACCGGCGATGTGCTGTTTGTGCTGCCGGTGCATTCCTGCCTGACTGTCGATGTGCTGCGCCAGTATCGGACCCTCACCGGGGAAGTTATCCCGATGATGCCGCGTCCGTGAGGGTCATCCACAGGTACATCACCGGCTCCGGCCCGCTGCCGAGATCCAGATCGAGCGTGCGTCCGTATTCGAAGCCGAGGGAGCGATACAGCCGCAGGACGCGGGTATCGCGCAAGGCGACTCCGATCTCGACGACCTCCGCGCTCATCTCCTGCGCTGCTTTGACCAGCCCGCGCACGAGATCCGTCCCGATGCCCTGGCCGCGCCACGGCTCGCCAACGATCAGATCGCTGATTTCAGCGGCGCGCGGCCACAGCGTGAGCTGTCCGAAGCCGGCCAGATGCCCGTCGGTCAGCTCGGCGACCAGCCCCAGGCCGCGCCGTTCCCGTGCAACCTTCTGGACCCGGCGCAGCAGAGCGTCGATGCTTGCCTGATCGGTCCCGGCCAGGCAGCCGCGGCTCAAAGCGAGGGCGTCGGTTATCCGTGCCGGTCGCAGCCGCCAGGGGGACGCAGGGGATCCGGACGACTGCGAGGCCGAGGTGTGCTCAGGGCGGGTGGGCATGAAAGTCCTTTAACAGGATATCGGTCGATAGGGCCAGTATACTACCGCTGCGCAGGGCAGGCGTCAGAAATGCAGCACTGACCCGTTGAGTGCAAACACACTACTGTCTTATAATGGGGTGTATGGAGAACAGGCGGCTGATTCAGGGAGCTTCAGTACTACTGGCGGCGCTGACGCTGGCGGCGCTGGCCTGCAACCTGCCGATCGGTGTGCCGCGGGCTACGCCTACTGTGGCGCCGACGCATACGCCTTCTCAGACGCCAACCGGCACACTGACGCTGACGGCGACGATTACGCCGTCGTATACGCCGACGGCCACTGCTACAGCAACGCTGACGCCAACCGCTACGCCGACGCCGACAGTCACGCCGTCGCACACGCCGACGCCGACTCCCTCTTTTACACCGACCGCAACGGCATCCGCGACGGCGACCGGTACGCAGACTCCGTCAGCCACGCCGACAGCGACAATGACGCCGTCGTATACGCCAACCGCTACAATGACGCCAACACCGTCATACACGCCAACGCCGACTTCCACTCCTACACCCACTGTGACTCCATCGGCCACATCGACGGCGACAGTCGTGCCAAGCGACACACCGACGGTCACGGAGACGCCGAGCAGCACGCCAACGGAGGAGCCGTCTCCGACCCTCGTGCCGACGGAAACCGCGTCCTGGACGCCGACGGCGACGGTCACGGAGACGCCGAGCAGCACGCCAACGGAGGAGCCGTCTTCAACCCTCACACCGACGGAAACCGCGTCCTGGACGCCGACGGCGACGGTCACGGAGACGCCGAGCAGCACACCAACAGAGGAGCCGTCTTCAACCCTCACACCGACGATCACGGAGCAGCCGACAGAACAGCCAACGGAAGAGCCGTCTCCGACCCTCACGCCGACGGAAACCGCGTCCTGGACGCCGACGGCGACGGTCACGGAGACGCCGAGTAGCACACCAACGGAGGAGCTGTCTCCGACCCTCGCGCCGACGGCGACGGAACAGCCGACAGAACAGCCAACGGAAGAGCCGGCGCCCACCGCGACTCCAACTGCAGCCGCTACGGATACCGCCACAGCGACGCCGCTGGCGACGAACACGCCGCGCCCTCTACCCATCATCACGACGGCGACCTCCACAGCGACGCATACAGTCACACCGTCTCCTTCGGCGACGTATACACCGCCCCCTCAGCCCGTTTTCACGAGGATCACGGCAACGTCATCGCCGACGCAGCGACCGGCAATCACGATTGTCCCCTTGCCGATCACGCCAACCGAGTTCACCATCCCGGTGACGCCTTCGCTGGTTCCGCCCTTGCCTCCGCTGCCCCCCGTCGTCTTGTCGCCTGTTGTGATTCCTTCCCCGATCATCCCGCCTCCGACATTTACGGAAACGCCGCTGCCTGCCGAAACGCCGACTGAGATACCTGCAGGGGTCATACCTGGCGCGGCGTTCTACCTGAACCCGGTGTCGCTGGCGGTGAATCGGGCCGACTCCTACTTCTCCACGCTGTATGCCGCGCCCGGGCCGAACGGCCAGATGGCAGTGATAGAAGATGTCGATGCGCAGCATCCGGGCTTCGGCTATACGCTGCGAGTCAACGGTGAGGCGCTGGTCGGGTCGCCCCTGCCCAGCGCTGATATTCGCTTCACACGGGTTGGCTGGAGTCCGGACGGGACCCGGGTCGCCTTCGTGGCGGAAACTCCCGGTGCGCGCGAAAGCGACGATCAGCGCTGGGATGCCTACCCCAGCGACGGCCTGTGGGTGTGGTCGCTGGTCCCCGGTCAGCCGACACAGTTCACGCATCACGCCCTGCTCAATCGTTATGCCGGCCACTGGGGGGAGGAAGGTGCGCAGATCGTGACGGACTTCGCCTGGTCGCCTGACGGCGCGCTGCTGCTGGCGAAGCTGGATCGCGGCGGGGACTTCTCCGGCGAGCTGGCGCTCCTGACGCCGGATCACAACGCCGGAGACGAGCCGATCATACTGGGGCATGAGGATGGGTCATGGTCGGTTGACGGCAGACGCATCCTGGTCAGCGGGATGCAGACTGATGTCGGCCCTGTGCTGGGGTGGGTCGAGTGGATCGATCGCGAGGTCCCGGCGCTCACCGTCCTGCTTGACGGCCGGTGGACCAACCCGCCCCTCTGGATACAGGATGCTGTGGAACGGCCGGACGGGCGGATCGCCTTCCTGGGCGCGCCGTACAATCCCGCTGATCCGGGCGCCGGGCCTGGCTCGTCCGGGGTCAGCCTGTATGTATACGACCCCCAGATCGGGCCTCAGCCTGTCGCTTTCATCGGAGCAGGGCCAGTGCAGGAAGCGATCTGGAATCCGGACCGGTCAGCCGTGCTGCTGCGCATGGATGACGGGCGGACGCTGGTCGCGCGCATATCCGGCGCGATCGCAGATATCTCCGACCAGGTGGGGGGCAGCATTGTAACCTGGGAGCCGTAGGCCGCCGGAGGGAAGAGCCGCCACCTTTACTCCGCCGGGCTGGATTCAGGCGTGCCCGGTTGGCCGAAAGGCCGGCCCCGCGTACAATAGAGGGTGAAACAGGCGATTACTGAAACCGCACAATCGCTGCTACGTAGTATTGGTTGCTCATCGCGCGGTTTGGGCGAAGTGGGGGTCTCTTCATGCTTCAACCGGGTGATCAGGTCGGCCCTTACGAGATCGAGGCCCTGGTCGGCCAGGGCGGTATGGCTGCTGTCTACAAAGCCTACCACCGCAAGCTGGATCGCCATGTGGCGATCAAGATGATGCACCAGATGTTCCAGCAGGAGCCGAACTTCCTGACCCGGTTTGAGCGGGAAGCGCAGATCATCGCCCGGCTGGAACACCCCAACATTGTGCCCATTTACGACTTCAGCGACGCTGACGGCATCCCCTATCTGGTGATGAGGTTTGTGGAAGGGGAGACGCTGGCCGGCCGGCTCAAGAGAGGCCCCCTCTCCACGGGCGAAATTCTGCGCATCATGACTCCCGTTGCTGCCGCGCTGGACTACGCTCACCAGAGGGGCGTCCTGCACCGCGATATCAAGCCGGCCAATATCATCATCGACGATGTGGGGACACCCTACCTGACCGACTTCGGCCTGGCCCGGCTGGTCGCGCTGGGCGCTTCCAGCCTGAGCCAGGGCAATATGATCGGCACGCCTCACTACATCTCGCCTGAGCAGGCGCTCGGCCAGACGGAGCTTACGCCGCACACCGATGTCTACTCACTGGGGGTGGTGCTATACGAGTTAGTAGTCGGGCGCGTGCCGTTCCCCGGCGATACGCCTTTTTCCATCGTCCACGATCATATCTACTCGCCGCTGCCGCCGCCTTCTGCGCTCAACGCCAGTGTGTCCCCGGCGGTAGAAGCCGTCCTGACCCGCGCGCTGGCCAAGGACCCCGCCGACCGGTTTGACTCCGCCGGCGCGCTTATAGAGGCGTATCGGGAGGCTGCCGCTGGTGGAGATAACCCGGCTGTGAGCGCGGCGTCCGCCCGCCCGCGCGTGAAGAAGGCGGATCCTGAATCGCCGATCGCCCCGCCCGTCATACCTCTCCCATCGCCGCCCCCCGATACGACGGAGTTCGAGATCCGGATGGAGAACATTGGCGAGGTGATCGAGGAGAAGGTGGAGAAGTTCGCCGAGGCCGTGGAATCCTGGGTGGAGAAGTTTGGGGAATCCGACAGCGCCAAACCGAGCACCAAACGCCGCCGGAGGAAGGAACTGACCCCGGAGGAGAAAATCCGGCGCGAGGTGGAAAAGCGCCACAAGGAGCGCCAGGGGTTTATCACTCACCTGGTCATTTACCTGGTTGTCAACCTCGCCATCTGGTCGTTCTGGTGGGTTATCGGGGGCGGCTTCGCCTGGCCGGTGTTTGTCACCTTCGGATGGGGCATCGGCATTGTCTCCCATACCATAGACTACTTGCAGAAATACGGCCCGGGCGCCCGGAGGCTGGAGCGCGAGATCGAGCGCGAGCTGGAGAAGGCGCGCCGGGAAGGTCGTATCCCTCCGCCTGAGGTGAGCGACCAGGATGCCGGCTATATGGAAAAGGCCAAGAATGAAGATCTCACCGGCCAGCGACTCCGCCTGACCGATGACGGGGAACTCAGCCAGAGCTTTATTGAAGAACTCGAAGGGGCGCAAAAGCCTAAGCGTGGCCGTCAGAGGTAACTCCCCGCGGGAGGAAGGACTCTAGATTCCGTCAGATATCCACGACAGCCGCCCGTCTGACCACGGCGGGCCGTTGTTTTTTTGTGGGCATTCAATTGTCGGGCGTCTGCTCGATGGCGCGGGTCAGAGCGCCGACCGACCGCTCCACCTCCAGTCCATTCTGATCCGGAATAACGATATAGACAGGTCGTACTTCCCGTGCTGAGCAGGGGGGACGTTACTGGCCCAATCGTCGGTGTCGATATACCACACGCCAGAGGTCTGGCTGTAGTTATCTTCCAGCCCATTCACGATGGGCATCTGCTGGCGGCAGTATCCTCACCAGTCGGCGTAGAAGAACAACATTGTCGCCGGGGCGGGCGGCTGATCTGGAGTCGGGCGCGGCATCGTTAGCCCGCCATCCTGGATGAGGACGCAACGCCGCGATGGTCTGGAAATGCGGTATTCTGAAAGATGAGACAGGCAGGTGATTTCTATAAGGAGAAGACTCATGGCTCAACCGACCGGACCGCTTCGCGTGGCGATTATAGGGACATCATCCCGCTCAGATTACCTCTATGGCCCGCTGCTGCGGGCGCTCCCGGACGAGGTCGAAGTGGTCTCTGTCTGGGGGCGAAGCGCGGAGTCGTCACGCCGCCTGGGGGAGAGGCTGGGCGTCCCCTGGTATACCGATCTGGAGCGTCTGATTCGGGAGACCGCTCCCGTCATTGGCATTGTCTCTGTGGCTTACGATGCTAATGGGCAGGTCGGCCTTATGGCTGTCGAAGCCGGGCTTCATGTCCTTCTGGAGACGCCCATCGCTCACAAGCTGCGGGAGGCGGACGCCATCATCGCCGCTGCAAACGCGCGCGGCCTTAAGATTGAGGTGGCCGAGCAGTTCCATCGGCGCCCACAGGAGCAGATCAAGCTGAAGCTGATCGAGGCGGGTCTGTTTGGCCGGGTGCATACGTCGTTTAACGATTTCGCCGGGCATGGCTACCACGGCGTCAGCGTGATGCGCAGCTACCTCGGCTTCGACGCTCACCCGGAACAGGTGACCGGCGCGGTCCGCCAGTACGATCTCGCGCCGCACTGGTCACGCCTGGCCGAGACGCGTGGCGCGCGGCAGGAGACGCAGGAACACGGCATCATAACATTTGTCGGCGGGCAGTTGGGTCTGTTCCACTGGACCAGCGAGGGCTATGACTCGGCCCTGCGCTGGTGGCGCAGCAGCCGTTTCCTGGCGGAGAAGGGGATGGGCATCAGCGTGGGCGTGCACATTGACGTGCGCGAACAGCTCACCTTGCTCTCGCCCGGCGGCGAAGCGCCGCGCTTTGTCACCCTGGAGCGGCGGCTGGAGCGTGTGGACGGCGGCGCGCTGATCGCCATGGTCGCCCACACTGGCGATCCTGACCTGCCAATTATCACCTGGGAAAATCCGTTCCGGCCGGCTGTCAGGGGGCACGGCAGACAGTGGCATGACGACGAGATTGGCGTGGCGGGGTGTATCATCAGCCTGGTCAATGCAGTGCGACACGACACTGCGCCGACCTATGGGCCAGGGCAGGCGCGTCTGGATCAGGAGATCATCCTGGCGATCCAGTTTTCGTCGCAGCAAGGCGGCGCGCCGATGAGCCTGCCGCTGGATCGGGCGCTGCAAGACTGAGCGCGACCGGCGTCGGCATGAATTTCGGGGCGAGGGCCTTCTCGCCCCGGCTGCGTCTTGACGAGTCTCAAATTCCCTTCAGGACAGCCAGCAACCGCTCAATTTCGTCAATCGTGTTGTAATGGGCTATTCCGATTCGCACCGCGCCGCCGTGCCCTTCCAGGCCGAGCCGTTCCATGACAGCCTGCGCGTAGTAATTGCCATCCCAGACGTAGATGTGGCGGGCGGCCAGATATTCGGCAATGGCCCGGGGATGGCGGCCTTCCAGCGTGAAGATCACGGTCGGCACGCGCCCGGCGTAGTGAGCCGGGTCGGTGATCCCGTAAATACGGACGCCGGGCAGTGTCTGTAAGCCGTTGATCAGGGCGGCGACCAGCCCGCGCTCGTAAGCAGTCAGGGCGGTCATCGCCGTCTTGAAGTGCAGGCGACGACCGCTGAACCCGGGGAACTGCCCGGCGTAGTCCGCGCCGTAGACCTGCCCGATCTCCGCCAGATATTCCAGCGCGGCGGCCGTCCCGTTCCAGGTCTCGTAACTGGGCGTGCCGGTCTCCCAGCGGCGCGGCGGCGTATCATCCGCCGGCCGTACCTTATAAGCCGGCAGAGAAGCCAGCAGATCGTACTTCCCGTACATCAGCCCGATATGCGGCCCGAAGAACTTGTAAGCGCTGCACAGCAGAAAGTCGCAGCCAATCGCCTGCACATCGATCGGGACATGCGGCGCGCTCTGCACAGCATCGACGATATGCAAGGCTCCGACGCTGTGGGCCAGCGCCGCGATCTGGCTGACCGGGTTGATGGTCCCCAGCGCGTTAGAAGCGTGCACCGTAGCCACGACGCGGGTGCGGCTCGTGACCGCGGCCTGAAGGCTGGTTATATCTAGCAGGCCGGTTTCCACATCCCAGTCAGCCCACTTGAGCACGAGATTGCCGTCGCGAGCGATGCGCATCCAGGGAGCGATGTTGGCGTCGTGGTCCATGCGGGTGACAACAATCTCGTCGCCCGGCTGGAGCGTCCGGGCAATGGCCCGGCTCAGGCCGAAGTTCAGCGTGGTCATGTTCGGGCCGAAGACGATCTCCTCCGGGCGGGGGGCGTTGAGGAAGTCGGCGGCAATGGTGCGGGCGCGGTCCTCCATAGCTCCGGTAGCTATGCTGGTGGCGAACGCGCCGCCGTGGTTGGCATTCATTGTCCGGTAGTAGTCGGTCACGGCGTCAATTACGCGCTGCGGCACCTGGGTTCCGGCGGGGTTGTCCAGATAGACGGGCGGATTTCCCCCATCGACAGGCCGGTTGAGCGCGGGGAACTGGCTGCGAACCGCTTGAGCATTGAACTGCATGGGGCTTGCTCCTGATCGGGAGAGGTAAGTATGCTATAGTATAACGTTGATTGATCCTGTGCTCTGCATGATGGAAGGTGATTCGGCGTGACCGAACAGGCTTTTGCCGCCGATGAACAACTCTTCCTCGAATATGGTTCGGGAGTATGGCGGCTGGCTGGCCCCGATGGCAAGCCGGTCTTTGAGGCGCATCCCCGGACTATCTACTACCACCCGGCTTTTGGTCGCTGGCGCGATCTGCCGCCCGGCGACCGGATCAGCCTGGATGGGGTAGAGAGCGTGCGCGTGCGCTGGGATGGCGGCTGGGCGATCGGGCTGACCCTGCATCCTAACAAGTTGTGGCGGCGCCTGGTACGCTGGGAGGATTCGCGCCTGCTGGCCCGCGTGGACGAAGCAGCGCGCGCCCTGAGCGACCTGACCGGGCTGCCCTTCCGCTCCGACGAGGACCCGGAGCCGGTGATGCGGGTAGGATTTGATCCTCCGTCGGGGGGTATTTCGGCCCCGGCAGACGGCTCGCTGGACGCGGCAGAGTACGCAACCGGCCCGGCCAAAGAGCCTCCACCGGCGAGGCCGCCTGCAATGCCGGTAGTGACTCCTGCCCCGGCGCCGCAGGTGTACACAGTCGATGATGCGACGGATGTCCGGCTGCCGCTGCGTATGGGCGGGGGGGCGCTGCTGGATCGCGATGATCGCGACCGGCTGCTGCTGGTCGTGCCCACTGGCACGTCTACGTCCACCCTCGGCCTGACGCTGCTGGGGCTGGTGGCGCTGGCTGTATTTGCGGGGGTGATCTGGATTCTGCGCAGCGGCTCGCTGGGGAGCAATCCGCTGTTTGGTCTGGCGCTGGCCGGCGGCGTCCTGGTTGCTGTCGGCGTGCTGGGGGTGCTGGTCCTGAGCCAGATCAACAGGCGGCTGGAACGCCGCGTCCTCTTCGATCGCAAAGCCGGCCAGATTACCATCCGGCCCGGAGAAGCGGACGATCAGGACGATATTCCCCTGTCCGATCTGCACGGCATCCGGCTGCGCGGCGAGGCGATCAGGAAGCGCTCCAAACTGGCTTATCAGCGCACCATCTCCCTCATTCTGGATGCGGGCGATCTGGCGATCTTCACTGAGATACGCGACACAGCGCTACCGCCCGATCCGGCGGTGATGCCCTCCCTGGCAGCCCTGCGCCGCCAGGCGGACGAGCAGGCCGGCCCGTCGCTGGCCCGGGCCGGGGCAAGGGTGATGGCCTGGTATTTGCGGCTGCCGCTGGCCGACGAGTGAACGCCCGGCGCTCCGTTGGACTGACTATCGCCAGCGTCCGCCGTCCGCTGAGGTGGATCGGGCTGCTCATCTCGTTAACGGCTGCGATCCGCCTTGCTCCGCGCGCGTCGTAAAAACTGCGGCCGGTATCCCCCGCCTGTTTTCCACATCAAATACTCATTCCGGACGCTCTGCGCCGGTGGCAGCGGGCCGGGCAAGATGCTAATCTAGGCCGTGTACCGAAGGCAGTCCGGTGGAGGAGTACCCGTGAGCTCAGTTCCGCAGATTGTGCGCCGCCGGCGTGCGCGCCGCCAGCAGGCCGGCTCCAGGCCAGTGCTTTATGGCGCGCTGGCTTTTGTGGCTGTCACGATCGGGGTGGCGATGGTGGCGCTGGGGGCCGTCCTGGGGGGAGGCTGGCTCGCCTATATGAGCGTGGCGGGCCGCGTCCCGGCCGTCCCGGGTCAGCTATCTTCTGCCCCCGCCGATATCCGGCCGACAGTGCTGCTGGACAGGAGCGGCCAGCGCGCGTTGTACCAGGTCAGGGGGGCTGACCCCGGAGATATGATCTGGCGTTCGCTGAGTGAGCTGCCGCCATATGTGTGGCAGGCGGCGCTGGCGGCGGAAGACCCCGGCTTCTTCGAGCGCCCCGCTTTCTCGCTCCCGGCGCTGCTGCAGACCCTGAGCGACGTCTTTCTCTTCGGTGAGCTGGATGTGGCCGACCCGATTTTGCTGGCTCTGGCCCGGCAGGTGATCGTCCCGCTCTACGAAATGCCGCTGGACCACGCCGATCGCGTCCATACGGACGCGATCCTGATTATGGAGATGCGGCGGCGCTTCTCGCGGGAGCAACTGCTGGAGTGGTTCCTGAACACCGCTTTCTACGGCGACGGCGTGTATGGAATTGAAGCGGCCAGCCGGTATTACCTGGACAAGCCGGCGACCGATCTCACCCTGGCTGAGGCGGCCCTCCTCGCCGGTATCCCCGGCGCTCCGTCCCTGACTCCCTACGATCGGCCTGACGCGGCGCAGCAACGCCAGGAAGCAGTGCTGGATGCGATGGTCGCAGAACATATGGTGGACGCCGCCCGGGCTGATGCCGCCCGCGGACCTGTCCAGGTGGCGCGGGCGCTCGCCCCGACGGACGTTATCGCGCCGCACTATGCTCTGCTGGCGCGCCGCCAGGCGGAGGCAGCGCTCAACGCCGCCGGATACGATGGGGCGCGGCTGGTGTCCGGGGGAGGGCTAAGGATCACGACGGCCCTTGACCTCGATTTGCAGTATCAGGCTGAATGTGTCCTGCGCACCCATCTGATCCGGCTGAGCGGGGTAGACCCCACTTTCGAGTACGCGACAGCGGCTGGCGAGCCGTGCCGCGCGGCGGCTTACCTGCCCGGCCTGGCTCCCGAAGATGTGGGCGTGCTCCATAACGTCAGCAATGGCGCGCTGGTGGTGACTCGCCCGGATACGGGCGAAATCCTGGCCTATGTGGGCAGTGCGGACTACTGGGACGATTCAATCGGCGGCCCGGTGGATTCGGCGCAGCGCGGGTATGAACCCGGCGGCATGATCCGCCCCTTCGTATACCTCACCGCGCTCTCACAGGGGTTCACCCCGGCGACAATGACGCTCGATATCCCGCTGAGCCTGGAACAGTCTCCCGACGCCAGTATCGAAATCGTGAATGCCGACGGCGTCTATCACGGCCCGATCAGCCTGCGCGATGCCCTGGTTTACGATGCTGCTCCTCCGGCGGCCCAGGTCATGAACTGGGTCGGCACGGGCGAGACGCTCCGCACGATGCACAGCATGGGCATCACTTCTCTGGTGAGTGCCACAGCGGGGTACGGGCCGTCTCTGGTGGCCGAAGGCGGAGAAGTTTCGCTGCTCGACCTGGTCTACAGCCTGGGTGTGCTCGCCAACGGCGGTCATCTGGACGGCGTCCCGGTGGACCCGTCCTTGCGGCAGCCCGGGCTGCGCTCGATTGATCCGGTGGCTGTGCTGCGCATCGAAGATGCGGCGGGCAGCCTGTTGTGGGAGTACCGGCCGGTGCGCCAGGATAAACTGGACCCGGCGCTGGCTTACCTGATGAACGATATGATGGGCGACCGCGAGCTGCGAGCGCAGACGCTGGGGATGAACAACGTGCTGGAGATTGGCCGCCCGGCCAGTGTCTATGCCAGCGGCTCGGCAGATGGGCGCGATCTGTGGGCGGTCGGCTATACGCCGCAGCGCGTGGTCGGCGTCTGGCTGGGCAATGTTGACCGGCAGCCTGCCGTCCATCTGGACGCCCTCCGGGGGCCGGCGCCAGTATGGAAGGCGGTCCTGCGCTATCTTCAAGATCGCGATAGTCTGCCAGTCTCTGACTGGGCGCGACCGGCTACGGTGGTTGAGCTGCCTGTCTGCGCGGTGAGCGGGCTGTTGCCCACCCAGTACTGCCCGGTTGTGGTGGAACTCTTCGCCCAGGGGACACAGCCGACCCGGCAGGATGAGTTCTACCAGATGGTGGAGATTAACCGCAATAACGGCAGGCGGGCCACGGCCAGCACCCCGCGCGATCTGGTTGAGCAACGAGTCTATTTCGCCTATCCCCGCGAAGCGCAGGAATGGGCTGCCGCGCAGGGGCTTCAGGGGCCGCCCACCGATTATGACACCATCGGCGCGCCGCCGACCCTGGGGCCGGTGGCCGTGCTGGAACCGGAGCCGCTGGCCTATATCAGGGGGCTGGTGGATGTGCGCGGCAATGCCTCTCTGCCCGGCTTTCAGTATTACCAGTTGGCCTACGGCGCGGGCCTGAACCCGCTGGACTGGACGCAGATTGGCGAGCGTGTCTATGTCCCGGCGCGAGGGGCTTTGCTGGGGCAGTGGGATACGGCCGGCCTGGATGGGCTGTACAGCCTGCGCCTGACGGCGGTCACCGAGGATCAGCAGGTGCAGCAGAGCGTTATCCAGGTGACGGTGGACAATACCCCGCCGCAAATCAGCATCAGCGCCCCGCAGGCGGGGGATGAAGTGCGGGTCGCCGGCCTCAATCCGGTGATGAATGTAGCCGCGATCTACAGCGATAACGTCGGCGTGAGGCAGGTTGTCTATTATCTGGACAGCGCCCCCGTCGCCACCGCTGTCGAACCGCCGTTTTCGGCCTCTGTGGTGCTGGAGGCACTGGGGCCGCACAGCATCTGGGCTGAGGCAATTGACGCCGCCGGGAACAGCGCCTTGAGTGAGCGCATATCTTTCACCGTAGTGCGAGGTAACTGAACGCGGACTTATTATTGCTGCGGAGTGGGCGATCATGACCGTATCCGGGCTGCAGAATTTACAACAGGAGCAGGGCGCAATCTTCGCGGCGGGGAGCGCCGTACCGGAGCATTTCGGCGCCCCAGCAGCGGAATATCAGGCGGCGCATGAAGCAGTTGTGCTGGCCGATCGGAGTGACGCGGGACGCCTGCTGCTGACTGACCGCGATCGGCTGGCAATTCTCCATCGTATCTCCACCAATGCCGTCGAAAATCTGCCCCCCGGAGCGGGGGAGGCGACGATCCTCCTCACACCGCTGGCCCGGATTATCGACCGGATTATCGTCCACCAGATTGATGAGCAGGAAACGCTGGCCCGGACCAGCGCTGGCCGGGGCGATCTCATCGCCAGGTATCTCCGCCGGAATATCTTTTTCCGCGACAGGATGCAGGTGCGCGACGTTACCGCTGATCTGGCGCAGTTCGTCCTGTACGGACCGGCGGCTGGCGCGGTGGCCGGGATATTCGTCCCCGGCGTCTCCGATCTGCCCCTGCACGGTATTGTGGCCGGAACTTTTGAGGGGGACAGGGTGCTGGGCGTCGTCCTCGACCGCCCGGGGGTGCCCGGAATCGGGTTGATTATCGCCCGCGAGAAAGCAGCTGCTTTGTGGCGGGCTGTTTTTGAAGCCGGACAGGAGCACGGCCTTCGCCCGGCTGGCCTGGCTGTATGCGATATCCTGCGGGTTGAAGCCGGGCTGCCCGGCCCGGCGGAGCTGAATGAGGAGTACATCCCTCTGGAAGCCGGCCTGTGGTCCGATGTCAGCTTCAATAAGGGCTGCTACACCGGGCAGGAGATCATCGCCCGGATGGAAAGCCGGGGCAAACTGGCCCGGATGCTGGTCGGGCTGTCGCTGCCGGGGGCGGTTGCCGCCGGGGAAGCGCTGACGCTGGACGGGCGCGAGCGAGGTACGCTGACCAGCGCTGCGATGCTGCCTGGCGGGACATGGATCGGGCTGGGCTTCGTCCGGACGGATATGGCTGAGATCGGCCGGCAGCTCTTCCTGGCTGATGGCCGGGCGGTGGCTGTCCGCCTGATTTCCGGGCATGCCTGATCGGATTTCGCTCCTGCGGCGAGGATGGGTGTGACACGCCTCCTCCCGGCACAGGAGGCGCCTCGTTGTATTTGTCTGTGGGGTGGCCTGAATCGGGCCGCCCTGTTTTGTTGCATTGATAAATTACGGCAGCCAGCCAAAGGGAATATCGTGATCAGGGGGGGGCGCGACCTGAATCAAGGTGGGTGGAGTATCCGGGGCCGGCCCGCCCCCGGCGCCGCGATACCTGGCCATCTCCTGGCTGAGCCGGCGCAGATGGCGGCCGTAGAGGATGCCGGCTGGCATTTCCGACATCAGCGCCAGCCGGGCGATTCCGCGCCCGATCACGTCCACCGGCAGCGGCGCCCAGCGCGTCGCCGGCCTCCCCAGCAGAGGGATGGATGCTATCCCGACAAACAGGAGAAGCAGCGGGTTGTGGAGCTGCCCGTGCGGATAAGCCAGCGGAGCGCGAATGATCGCGTGCGGTATGCCGCTGCGCCCCAGATAGTCTTCAGCTTCGCGCTTGCTCCTCACATAGTTGCCGGGTAGCCAGGGCGCCCCGGCGGCGCTGAGGAACAGCAGGCGAGGCACGCCATCGCCGATTGCCATCCGGGTGACATTTTGCAGCGAGTCTACGTTGAGGTAGTGGTAAGTCTGGCCGCGCGCCGGATTCTGCCGGATCGAGCCAACCAGATGTATCACCGCCCGGTGGCCGCGGCTGCGCTTGATCAGGCTGCCCCGGTTCCACACATCCCCCTGAACCCAGGTTAATCGCTCGGTCGCGGTGAAGCGCGGCTGTATGCCGGGCGGAACCAGGGCGGTGACCTGCGCGCCGGCCTCCAGGAGCGCCTGAATAACTGCCGCGCCGATGATTCCATTGGCGCCAGCGACGAAGATTTTAGGGTTGGTGGGGCGAGCGGACATGCCCAGCATTGTATCATGAACACCCGCATAGTGAAGCCTCAGTGCCGGGGATCAGGCTGTCTGACATGGCGCAGCCTCATCCGCGGCTCAGTAGCCAACGGCAGCGCCATCTTTGCGCGGATCGCTGCCGCCCCACAGCACGCCGGTGTCGGGATCGCGCAGGATGATCTGCCCGCCGCCAAACAGCGCCCGCTTGTTCCCCCCGACCGGGATGATATGGTGGCCCAGGTCAGCCAGGTAAGCCATGATATCGAAGTCAATGCCCTGCTCGAGCGCGATCTGCGTGCCGGTCTCTCCATTCATGACGCAGAAGCGCGGGCTGTCCAGCGCCGTCTGCGGGTCCATCCCGGCATCGATCAGGGCGTTAATGACCTGAAGGTGGCCCTGAGGCTGCATGAATCCGCCCATCACCCCGAACGACGCATACAAATTGCGGCCCCGGGTGATCATGCCGGGGATAATAGTGTGGTAGGGGCGCTTGCCCGGCTCCAGACGGTTCGGATGCTCCGGGTCCAGCGAGAACAATGTCCCCCGATTCTGAAGGACAATTCCCGACTGCCGGACTACCAGCCCGCTGCCGAAGCCCATATACAGGCTGTTGATGAAGGAGCAGGCGTTGCCCTCGGGGTCCACGGCAGTGAGGTAGACCGTATCGCTGCCCGGCAGGGGGCTTCCATAGGAGGGCGGCTGCATGGCCTGGTCTGGCCGGATCAGGCTCCGGCGGGCGGCAGCATAGCGGTCGCTGAGCAGGTGATCCAGCGGGATAGAGGCGAAGGCAGGATCGGCCACGTACCGGGCGGCGTCGGCAAAAGCCAGCCGCATGGCTTCGATCAGGTAGTGCAGGCGCGCTGCCGACTGCTGGCGGCTCAGGATGGTCGGGTCGGCGTCTTTGATGATGTTCAGGGCGAGCAAGGCAGCCAGCCCCTGGCCGTTGGGCGGGCACTCATAAACGCGCACACCGTGGTATTCCACGCTGATCGGCTCTTCCCACGTGCTGACATGGGCATGGAGGTCTTCTTCCGTCAGCCGCCCGCCGGCAGCCTGCACGCGGGCAGCGATCGCTTCGGCAACAGGGCCTTCATAGAACGCCGCCGGCCCTCCTTCAGCAATCGCCCGCAAGGTGCGCGCCAACGCCGGCAGTCGGATGATCTGGCCGGCTTCGGGGGCTTTGCCTTCCGGCAGGTATTCGTGGGGCGCATCTACCGATCGGAAGGTCAGGACGAGCTGCCCCCAGGCCCGGGCGATGATCGGGCTGACCGGGTATCCCTGCTCGGCGTAGTGTATGGCCGGCTTGAGCACATCGGCCAGGGTCATCCGGCCGTGCCGCTCCAGCAGGTCGGCCCAGCCGCGCACCGTGCCGGGGACGGTAACCCCATGGGGACTCTCGTCGGGGATACGGGTCAGACCTTCGCTCTGCAGGTCCTCCAGATTCAGGGCCGCCGGGCTGCGCCCGCTGCCGTTGAGGGCTGTCACCGCACCAGTGCGGGCGTCATAGAACAGGGCAAAGCAGTCGCCGCCGATCCCGGTGGACATCGGCTCCACAACATTCAGGACGGCGGCCATAGCGACCGCCGCATCAGCGGCGCTGCCGCCCTGGCGCATGATCTCCAGGCCCGCGTTAGCCGCCAGAGGCTGGCTGGTCGCCGCCATGGCCCCGGTCGCCAGGACCGGCGATCGGCGTGAACAGTAATTCGTCTGGTGTATGGGCATTCCGACTCTCCAATTCTGAGGCGCTTTACTCTATTTTAACCCAATCAGCCGCGCTGTTCACCGATTTCGCCCGATTGGCCGGTTATGGAGCGGCCGGGACGGAAGTCGGCAGCCGCGGGCAGGCCGGAGTATACTCAGGGCGGAAAACAGAGAGGAGCCAGAACATGATGGATGTGCGCTACTGCCCGGGCTGCGGCACGCCGACGGTCAAACGGGAGGACGGCGGGCGGCCCCGGGACACCTGTCCTGCCTGCGGATGGGTTCACTACTCGGAGATGGCGATCGGAGTCGGAGCCTTGATCATTCGGGATGAGCAGGTGCTCCTGGTGGAACGGTCTATCCCTCCGGTCGGGCGATGGACGCTGCCCAGCGGCTGGATCGAGCAAGATGAGAATCTGGCTATGGCCGTAGTCCGGGAGGTTAAGGAAGAGACTGATCTGGACTGTACGCCGGTTGGCATTGTCTGCATCCGCAATATGCCGCGCCCCGGGCGCAATGAGACGTACGTCTGCTTTCTGTGCGAAGTGTCTCCTGAGGCGCAGCCGCGTGCGGACGGCGTCGAGTCGGCGCAGGCCCGGTTTGTATCACCGGCGGATTTTAACGCTCTGGATGTCTCCGTTTTTACCCGGTTTCTGGTGGAGGAATATCTCCGCGACCGACCCGGCCCCCTGCCGGCGAGCAGGAGCTTCAACCGGTTTGATCTGTACCCGGATGCGGCGATTTTCGCTGCCTTCTAGCCGCCGGGTCACGGTGATGTTCTCCGCCGGTATTCGCCCCGGCGGTGGAAGCCGCGCTACAATAGCCGCATCTGTTCGCCTGATTCGGGCTGGAGTCCATGCAGCCACCGCCTGTCGCCCCTGATTATCACTTTATGCTGTTCGCCCCTGGCCTGGAAGCGTGGATATTCCGCGCTGCCCGCCGTTACTGGACGCGCTACCGCCCGATTGTCTACAGTATGCGTGCCCCGGACGATGTCGCCCTGGTGACTTACACGCTTGGCAGGCGGCGACAGATCGCGGTGACGCTGGTCATGCGCCGCGATACAGCCGCTGAAGTCCGGGCTGCCGCGGCTGACCGGTTGCCCGGTGTTTTCCTCGATCCGCTGGTGTACGATACGCCGACCGATCTGCAGATCACGCTCAATTCGCGGGCCGAATTTGAACAGCGATTTGGCGTCCCCGAAGCGCCCTCCGCGCCGGGCGCCACCCGTGTCCCCGGCCCGGTGCAAATTCCGTGATGAGTGGGTCACACTATGCGTCTTAACGATTATCAATGGTCACACAATCCGCGCGGCATGCACAATACGGGAGTTTTCCGGCTCAACCTGGGCCGCTACCAGCAGATTAAGGCGGGCTGGGTCAAGCTGGTGTCTTCTGATATCGAGTTTGTGTCGGAGATTCCCGGGCTGCTGGCGGCTGGAATCACCCCCATTGTGCGTTTCTACCGTGCGCAGTGGGGCAGCCAGCCCGCCGATGATCGGGTTTACGCCGATATGCAGCGGTACATCAATGCCGGGGTGCGCTGGTTCGAGTTGTGGAACGAGCCTAATCTCGGCAACGAATGGCCGGCGCACCTGGGCGGGGGGCTTGACCCGGGCAATATCGGCACTTATATCGCGCCGCTGATGGATTCCTGGGTCATGTGGGCAGAGCGCGTGATTGAGATGGGCGGATACCCGGCTTTCATCGCCCTGACCGAGAGCAACAATCCGCCGCACCAGACGACTACCTGGCTGCGAAACATGATGCAATACCTCCGCGACGCACACTACAACCGCTTTCGGCGGATTCTGGGTAACGGTCTCTGGTTGGCGACTCACCCCTATCTGTACAACCATTTCTACCAGGAGATTCCCGGCGGCGGGGCGCTCAGCGCCCGCCAGCCCCAGTCTCAGAATGCTGGCGAGTCCGGCTGGCATTTCGAATACCCCTACGATCCGATTTCTCAGAACAGCGATCCTGGTCGGACGGTCTGGGGCGGGACGCCAGAAACCCCGTATGGCGATCCCAACGGACTGTTCGCCGTCGGGCAGGCGTTCATGGACCTGCTGCGGGACCTGTTCGGCGGGGGGCTGGTCCCCGTCATTGGCACGGAAGGGGGTATCTGGCCGTGGCCCGGGCCGGGCGATGCGCCGCGCATTGACGACGCCCGCTTCCCGGGGGTCACCTGGCACAGCCATGCCGAGGCGACAACTGCCCTGTTCAACTGGATCGCCGGCCCCAGCGCGCCGCCCTGGTTATTCGGGCTGACCCTGTGGAAAGAGGATATTTACTGGGAGGGGCCGGGCGGGGTGGTCGAGACGGTCAACCGGCTGGCCGGGACGGCGGCCCCGTTCAAGGATGTCCCCTCGCTGGATACCGGCGGCACAGTCTGGACCAGCCCATTCCAGCCGTCCGTTGTCGCGCCAGAAGCGCCGGAAGGCCCCGGCCCTGTCCACGGCGGGCCGGACTATCACTTCATCCTGCTGGCACCGGGCCTTGACCCGGAATGGTTTTTTCAGGCGGCGGAGGCGTACTGGCTGCGCTTTCGGCCGGTGCTGCTGGATACGCCCGATCTGATCGCTCTGATGCCGTTCGATAAGAGTCTGGCGGTGACGGTCGTCGCCCCGCCGGGTCAGGCTGAGATGATGAGCCAGCAGGTCCGCGATCGCTGGCCAACGATCTGGTACGATCCTGTCGTGGTTGAAGATTCGGCCAGTCTGATCGCTGTGTTCAACCAGCGCGTCATGAACGGGCGGCGTTTCGGCTGAGGCTAATCCTGTGAAGCGTCCTGGGTTTCTCGGGCAGCCCGCGGCGGGCGGAGCAGCTCCTCGCTGGAGCTTTCGCCGCGTCGCCGGCCTGATCCTCAAGTCTCCTGTCTCCCTGCTGCGCTTTCTGGTCCGGCTGCCGCTGCGCCTCGCCCGGTTTGTGAGGCGTCTGCCGCGGCGCATCTGGCAGGGCTGGACTCGCGCCGCTCTGTTCGTGTATCAGGGCCGTCTCCAACTGATGGAAGGCTTCCGGCTGCTGCGGCTGTACGCGCCGCCAGCGGCCATCTTCCGCGCCGCCTATGGGCGGCTGCATCCGCTGCGCTTCTGGCACGGCTGGCAAAGCCTGCGCTTTCGCCTGCGGCCGGGCCAGTGGGATGCCCGGCCAGGCCTCAGAGAAGTGCGGGGTGCTGTCCGGTGGGCGCGTGACTACAACCATCACCTGTCGCGCTTCCGGGATATTGAGGCGCTCCGTTCGATTGTATACGCCGACAACACCAGCCTGGAAGATGAAAAGCTCACCCCGACAATTGGCTTTCTGGCCCGCCGCACCAGCGTCAAAAAGCGATGGGGAGCGTTCCTGCACGGCCTGGTGCGCTATTTCCAGGCGCAGCGGGTGCTGGAGCTGGGCACCGGGTACGGCATCTCCGGGCTGTACCTGGCCCAGGGGATGATCGAATGTTACCCCATGCGCACCTGCATGTTCATCACGCTGGAGCAGAATCGCGTGTGCGTCGATAAGGCGAACGCCAATTTTCGCCGCCTGCGGCTGAATGATTTTGTGGAAGTGCGGCGCGGGGATATTGAGCAAACCCTCCCCGGCGCGCTGACCGACATCGCGCCGCCGTCTATCGTGTTCGTGGATGGCCCGCGACAGGGCGAGGCGGTCGAGCGCTTCTTCGCCCTTATTGAGGAGCAGGCTCGCCCCGGGGCGCTGGTGGTTATCACCGGGATTCACGCCTCGAGCGATATGGCGCGCGCCTGGCGCAGGATTCAGCAGCGGGATGGAATCGGGGCGACGGTGGACCTGTGGCAGTGGGGGGTCGTCATCCTGGGTGAAGGCCCCGCTGCTCACCTGTGCGCCCGCCTTTAGCTATCATTCGGAGGCCAGTTATGAGCCGCGCATGGCAGCCAGTACTCTGTGAGGCCGGACATCCGGAGCGCCCCGGCGCTATTCTATGGGCGGGCGAGCGCCTTCGAGTCATCGAGTACGGACGGCGGTGGGAGGCTGACGATGGCCTGCATATGCTGGTCAGGGTGATGGATGACCGTACCCTGGAGTTGCGACGGCACGGAGATGACTGGTCCGCGCGTATTGTCTCCGCCCCGCCTCAGCACGTCTAGCGACAGGGGCCTCTACTGCCGTCCGGCGGCGGCATCATCGACCAGCCAGATCAGGCGACCCTGTGTGGGCTGGATCATCTGGGCGGGAAACCGGTGAGACTGGGAGGGGCCGTACAGCACCTGGCGCAGCCGGTCGGCTTTGTTGGCCCCGCTCACCAGAAACAGGATTCGCGCCGCCGCGTTGAGGACGATCGGCGTCAGGGTGATGCGCCAGGCGCTCACGCTGTCCACATAGTAAGCGACAACCCAGCGCCGTTTTTCCTGCAGAGCCTCCGCCCCGGGGAACAGCGACGCGGTGTGACCATCTTCCCCCATTCCCAGCAGCACAAGATCGAAGCAGGTCCGCTGCGGCCCTTTCGGGCCGGGTCCGCTGCCGAAAAAGGATCGCAGCACGCCTTCATACTCCGCAGCCGCCATCGGTGGCTCTATTTCGCCGCTGATGCGGTGAACATTCTCCGGCGGAATCGGGACATGATCGAGCAGCGTCTCGCGGGCCATGCGGTAGTTGCTGGCGGGATCATCGGGAGGGACGGCGCGCTCATCCCCCCAGAAGATGTGGGTATTCGACCACTCGATTTGTTCGGCTATATCGGGCTGCGCCAGCCGCTCGTAAAGCAGCCGGGGCGTTGACCCGCCGGAAAGCGCAATCGACGCCTGCCGGTGCGCTGCCGCCGCCGCTCTAGTCACCTCCAGCACATGCCGGGCCGCTGCCTCAGCCAGGAGGACTGGATCAGGATAAGTGTGTACGGTCGCCATCGTTCATCCTCAGTGATCGGAGCAGGCATGCCACCAGCGCCGGCCGTCCCGGGCCAGGAAGGCGGCGGCCTCGTCCGGCCCCCAACTCCCCGGCTCGTATGACGTCAGCGGTGGCGCGCCGGCCGTGTTCCAGCCGGTAATGACCGGGTCAACCAGCCGCCAGGCCAGCTCGATCTCGTCGCTGCGGGCGAAGAGAGAAGCATCCCCGTTGAGCGCATCCAGCAACAGCCGCTCATAAGCATCGGGGAGGACCAGCCCTTCGAACCCGGACCGATAGTGAAATTCCATGTCCATCGGGTGCATTGCCTGTGCAGAGCCGGGGACTTTGACCTGGAAGGTCAGGTGTACCCCTTCGTCCGGCTGGATGCACATCGCCAGAGTGTTTGACGTGAACTCCTGATTGGGAGGCAGATTGAACATGACGTGGGGCGGTTTTTGGAAATGGATGATAATTTCGCTGGATTTAGCCTGAAGCGTCTTGCCGGATTGCAGATAAAACGGCACCCCCTGCCAGCGCCAGTTGTCGATGTACAGCTTGAGGGCGGCGTAGGTCGGGGTTTGCGATTCCGGCGCGACACCTGCAGCCTGGCGGTATCCCGCATACTGCGCGCGGACTGTATCCTCCAGCCGGATGGGGCGGATGGCGCTCAGCACTTTGGCTTTTTCATTACGCACGGCATCGGCTTCAAAGGACGCCGGCGCTTCCATCGCCACCAGCGACAGAAGCTGGAGCAGATGATTCTGGAACATATCGCGTATCACGCCGGACTGGTCGTAGTATTCAGCGCGATGGCCGACATCGACTGTCTCAGATACCGTGATCTGGACATGGTCAACGTAGCGCCGGTTCCACACCGGCTCAAAGATCGTGTTGGCGAAGCGGAAGAACAGGATATTCTGGGCTGTTTCCTTGCCCAGATAGTGATCGATGCGGTAGACCTGCTTCTCGTCAAAAACAGCGTGGACGGCCTGGTTGAGCACTTTAGCCGACTCCAGATCAGTCCCGAACGGCTTTTCAATCACGATACGGCGCCATCCGTCCTGCTCTCTGTTCATTTCAGCGGCGGCCAGATTCTTGATCGCTTCGGTGTACAGTTCCGGGGCCACAGCCAGATAGTACAGCCGGTTGGCCGGGCCTTCCTCCAGCTTGACCAGCCGCCGGTTCAGCTTGCCGAAGTCGTCTGGCTCCATCAGGCTGCCGGCGCTATAGAAGAGATGAGCCGCAAATTCCTCCCACCGCCGGTCCAGCAGGGCGGCGCTGACGTGCGCAGCGGCGCTGTTGCGGAGGAGCTGCCGGAAGTCATCGTCGTTGTAGGGGTGGCGGGAAGAGCCTACGATGCGTATGTGCTCTGGCAGCCGGCCCCGATCGAAGAGATTGAGCAGCGCCGGGATCAGCTTGCGATTCGTCAGATCGCCGGACGCGCCAAAGATCACGATAGTTGTGCTTTCGGTCATCCTGTTATTCCTCAGGTTGTTTCAGTTTCCGGGGCGCTGGAGATGCCGGACGCCGGCTTCGCCAGCTACAATCAGATCAGTAGCCATCCCTAAAAAGAGGCCGTGTTCAACTATGCCGGCGCGGCGATCCAGAAGATCGGCCAGCGCGTGGGGATCGGCAATCGGCCCGAAGTTGGTATCCAGTATCACGTTGCCCTGATCGGTGATGACAGCTGAGCCGTCTTCTCGCCGGCGCAGGACCGGATCGCCGCCCAGCGACTGCAAGAAGCGCGCCTGCGCTTTCCATCCAAATTCCAGCACCTCGATCGGCACCGGCCAGAGCGTGCCCAGGATATCGGAGAGCTTGCCCTCATCGACCACGATAATCTCGCGACGGGTGGCCTGGGCGACCATTTTCTCGCGCAGCAGCGCGCCGCCGCCGCCTTTGATCAGGTCAAGCTGCGGGCTGACCTCGTCCGCCCCGTCGATCGTCACGTCGATGACGGGTTGATCGTCCAGCGTGGTTAGCGGAAAAGACAGGGCACGGGCGGCCGCTTCGACCTTCAGCGAGCACGGCACGCCCAGCACATCGCGCAACGCGCCGCTGTGAATCAGCTCCGCCAGGCGGCGGATAGCGAAAATGGCTGTGCTGCCTGCTCCCAGCCCGACCACCATGCCCGACTGGACAAAATCAGTCGCCCGTTCAGCGGCCTGCTGCTTCCATTGTTGTGTCGTTCCCACCTGTTACGCTCTCTTTTCTTATGCTGGTTCGCGAAGCTGTCCGGGCCGTAATTGTACCATACAGGCGCGCCCGATCAGGCCAGTTGACGCGGCAAAGACTCCTCAACCTTTCACGATACGCACCCCCTTCTATGCTATAATCAGACTGAGATTAGGTGATTTTTCGCCTGTATTGTACCATCACTCCTAACTGTTGCAGTGAGTAGAAAGATTAAACCTATGTTATCCGGACCCCGTCACCCTATCGAATGTATCGTTCCGCCGTATATGCTTCAACATATTGTCGAGAACGGGGCCGATGAGCAGCGCGCCTGGGCGCTCGGCACACTGCATGAGTCAGAGCAATTCCGCGGGCGGCGCCTGGCCTCGCAGGAATTTCACGTCCTGGGGGTCCAGACCGCCGGCGGCCAGGGGATACAGCGCACCGTCTATGACGCCCAGTTCGGGACGATGCTGCCTGGAGTCGTCGTCCGCAGGGAGGGTGATGGCCCGACCGGCGACGCCGCCGTAGACGAAGCATTTGACGGCGCTGGCGCGACCTACCAGTTGTACCAGGAGGTCTACCAGCGCGACTCGATTGATGGACAGGGGCTGCCGCTGCTGTCAACCGTGCATTACGGGCAGGGTTACGACAACGCTTTCTGGAACGGCAGCCAGATGGTATATGGCGATGGCGATGAGGATCTCACGCCGGACCAGCGCCTGTTCAACCGGTTTACAGCGGCCGTTGATATCATCGGCCACGAGCTGACCCACGGCGTGACGCAGTATACTTCCCGCCTGATCTACCGCGATCAGAGCGGCGCACTCAACGAATCCATCTCAGATGTGTTTGGCCTGCTGGTCAAACAGCGCCTGCTCAACCAGACAGCGGCGGAAGCCTCCTGGGTGGTCGGCGAAGGGTTGTTCACGGCGAATGTCAACGGCGTCGGCATCCGTTCTATGAAGGCCCCCGGCACGGCTTACAACGATCCGGTGCTCGGCAAGGATCCCCAGCCAGGGCACATGAGTGATTACAAGCAGGTGGAATACGATAACGGCGGGGTGCACATTAATTCGGGCATCCCCAACCACGCCTTTTACGTCACAGCAGTGACGCTCGGCGGCAACGCCTGGGAGAAGGCCGGCCGTATCTGGTATGTCACCCAGCGCGACCGCCTCTCGCTCCGGACCACCTTCCAGGAAGCGGCGAATCATACTTATAGCGTTGCCGGAGAGCTGTACGGGTCCGGCAGCCTGGAACAGCAGGCCGTCAAAACTGGCTGGCAAGCCGTCGGGATTACCGTGGGTAGCGGCGATGGCACCCCGACCCCCGAGCCGCAGCCGCAGGGCTGCTGGCAGATGATGCTGGAGATGTTCAAAGGGTAAACAGGGCGGTGGGCTTCGGCCCGGCCAGGAGGATGGAAAATGCGCATCGACTTTGAGCGCACGGGAGGGGTTACCGGAATGCGCGTTGCCACAACGGTGGACACGGCAAAACTGCCGGAGGCCGAAGCGGAGACGCTGCATAGTATGCTGACTGAGGCCGGTTTCTTTGAACTGCCAGCGTTTCTGAAGTCCCCCGAACCGCAGATGGATCAGTTTGAATACCGGCTGACGGTCACGCCGGATGAGGGCGATCCGCATACAGTCCAGATGAGCGACGCAGCGGCCCCGGCGGGGATGCAGCCCCTGCTGCGCAAGCTCACCCTCATGGCGCGCAATCAGGGCTAGAATCGCAACAGGCGCCGAATCGCGCGATCCGGCGCCTGCCTGTCCACCTGTTTTCGGGCTGCTTCGCTGATAATCAGGGCGCCTTTGGCAGGAACTGCTGCCGCTTGGCCTCTATGCTCCCGATCAGACTCTCGAAGGCGCTGGCGAATGAGGCGACGCCCTCATCCTGAAGCTGCTGGGTGACCGCGCCCAGGTCGATCCCCAGGGGCGCCAGCGCCGCGAGTTGCGCCCGCGCCTCGTCTACGCCCGACTCGAGCGTGAGCGCTACCCGGGCGTGATCAAGAATGGCGCTCACCGTTTGCGGCGGGACCGTGTTGACCGTGTGCGCTCCGATCAGAGCATCGACATAGAGCGTGTCCGGATAGGCCGGGTTCTTGGTGCTGGTGCTGGCCCACAGGGGGCGCTGGACGCGGGCGCCTCTGGCTGCCAGCGCCTCCCACCGCGCCCCGGAGAATATCTCCTTAAAGCGGGCGTACACGATCTTGCTGTTGGCGATGGCCGCCTTCCCCTGGAGGGCCGTATTGCCCCGGTCGGCCAGCGCTTTGTCGATCTTGGTGTCCACCCGGCTGACAAAGAAGGAGGCGACCGACGCAACCTGCCCCAGATTCCCCCCCTGGCCGGCATACTGCTCCAGCCCGGCAAGGTAGGCTTCGGTCACCGCTTCGTACTGGTGGAGGGAGAAGATCAGGGTGACGTTGATGTTGCGACCTTCGCCGATCAGAGCCTCAATAGCCGGGATGCCCGCCGGAGTTGCCGGAACCTTGATCATGACATTGGGGCGGTTCAGGGTGCTGAACAGGCGGCGCGCCTCGGCAATAGTGTCCCGGGTGTCATGGGCCAGCAGCGGGCTGACCTCCAGACTGACGTACCCGTCCAGGCCGTTGGTGCGCTCGTACGCGGGGCGCAGCATATCCGCCGCCCGGCCGATATCCTCCAGCGCCAGCGCTTCGTAAATCTCCTGTGCTGAGAGGCCCTGACCGGCCAGCGTCTGCATGGCGGTATCGTAGTCGTTGCTCTGGACGATGGCCTTCTCCAGGATGGTCGGGTTGGATGTGACGCCCAGGATACCTTCTTCCAGCAATTGGGCGAACTCCCCGGATGCCAGAATGCCCCGCCGGATATTGTCATACCAGATTGATTGGCCAAGCGCGGCCAACTCGTGTAGTTTAGTCATGAGCAGTTATCTCTCTATCTGTTTAGATGCCTCGACAACCGGGGATATAGTGTACCCGATTTTATCTATGAGGGGGGCAGCACTTTTGCCCGGGGTAGCCCGCAGCCTCTGCATCACACGCAGGCGCCATCGGGAAAGAACAGGCTTCCCTGCGAGCTATGCCAGAGATGGAGGGTCTGTAATCCCGGTAGTTACTTCTTCTTCCGGGAATCAGACAGCGGCGCTGGTCGGTCTTCTCCATCAGCAGCGTCCAGCCGGAAGGCCTGAAACAGCCCGGCGCTGGTGAGCGATTCCTGAGTCTCGTCCAGCGCCCCTTCGCCCTCGTTATCGAACAGACCCCATTCCTGTGTCTGGCGCGCCATAATGGTGCTGTCGTCATTCACGCCGCCGTGGTACAGGAGGGAGTCGCGCCGTGGAGGGGCCTTCGCCAGTGTGACCTCCGAGTCGCTCGGCTCGCCGGGGACCGGATCAGGGAGATCGGAGGTGGACGTTTCGCCCGGCTGTAGTGTTTCGTCCAGCGCCGCCAGCTCTCTCGTGGCATCGTTGGCTTCTTCCATCAGGATTACGATGATGGAGATGTTATCTTCGCCGCCGCGTTCATTCGCCATGGCGATCAGGCGCTGGGTCGCCACATCCGGATCGTCTTCTTCAAGGGCCGTGCTGGCGATTTCTTCCGGCGTCACGTGGCGGGTCAGGCCGTCCGAGCACAGGATGATCCGGTCGCCCCCCTTGAGGTAACGATCGTAGATATCGGCCATTGTGTCAGGAGTCTGGCCGAGCGCCCGGTAGAGGACGTTCTTCATCGGGTGATGGGCAGCTTCTTCCGGGGTGATATGGCCGGCCGCCAGCAAAGCCTCCACGAAGCTGTGGTCAGACGTGATCTGGCTGATCCAGCCCTGTTCGCCGTCCACCAGGTAAGCGCGGCTGTCGCCAACATGGGCGATAATCGCCCGCCGGCCCCGGACATAAGCCAGCGTCGCCGTTGTGCCCATCCCCCGCAGGGCCAGATTCTCATCCACCCGGTCGATCATAGCCAGGTTAGCCGTTTGCAGGGCGGCGGTCAGCTTTTCTGTGATCACCTCTTCGGCCACAGTCAGCAGCTCATATCCGCTACGATCTGCCCCGACGAAATCCGCCTGTACCGATTCCACAGTGAGCCGGCTGGCTTCCTCGCCAGCGACTGCGCCGCCCATGCCGTCCGCGACCAGGGCCAGCACCACACCCTGCAAAGCCCAGAGGCCGATTGAGTCCTCGTTGTTCTCGCGCACTCGCCCGACATCGGTCCGGGCGCTGGCGCGGGCGATCAGGTGCGCCTCGCGATCGGGGATCATCAGTGGCGCGCCGCACGCGGTGCAGTAGCGGGCGTTTGGGCGGTTCAGGGCGCCGCAGGAGAGACAGGTGATAGGCTCCTGCAGGTGCAGGTTTTTGAGTGCCGCCGTAGAAGGAAGCTCCGGGTCTTCGTCGGATATGTCGGCATCCCACATCGCTTGCAGGATACGCCGGCTGCGGCGGGCGACTTCAGCGCTGTCAGCAGCCGTGCCTTCCTCAACAAGGTATTTGCCACACTGAAAACAATAAACCGCATGTTCCAGATTGATATGTCCGCAGTGGGGGCATTTTTTCTGAGCGGACATCGCGTTCTCCTCCCGGACCGTGATCTGCCAGTACGCCGGGCCGGTGATCCGCCGGCGCGGCCATATTGTACACTTTACTAACCATATCCTATTTTATGCTATTCACGCATTTTATGCCCGCGATGTTCGCGGAGCAAGCGGGCGCCGTTTCGCAGCGCACCGGCGCTCGCCCGCCTTCGCAGTGTCCTCAGTAATAGAGATGCAGCCTTTTGCCACGCGTTTCACGGTTCGCTATAATTCGCCACTCACCAATCACAGCACAATTGCGGACCAAAAGGAGGTTCTCCGATGAAAATCTTCCTCGCCGGAGCGACAGGTGCGATTGGGCGACTGCTTGTGCCGCTGCTGGTACAGGCCGGACACGATGTTGCCGGGACGACGCGCAGCGCTGCCAAATGCGATCGGATTGCGGCGGCGGGCGGGCGCCCGGTGATTATGGATGCGTACGATCGGGATGGCGTATTCGCCGCCCTGCGTGCCGAACAGCCGGATGTGGTCATTCATATGCTGACCGACCTGTATACCCGTAACTTCTCCGGCAATTCCCGCCTGCGTATCGAGGGCACGCGCAATCTGGTTGACGCCGCGCTGTCCATCGGGGTGCAGCGTATGATTGCCGAAAGTATTTCGTGGATTTGTGTGGCGGGCGAGGGGTTATCCCGCGAAGACGACCCGCTGGACCTGGATGTATCGACGCCGCGCGGCTCGGCAACTGTGGCGGTGAAAGCGCTTGAAGATGCGACTGCCGAAATGCCGGTTGGCATCGTCCTGCGCTACGGGATTCTGTATGGCCCCGGCACGTGGTACTCCCGCGATGAATGGGTGTCTGAGCGAATCTTCAAGGGCGAGATCGAAGCTGGCGACGCTGTGACCTCGTTTATTCACGTTGCCGACGCGGCGGAGGCTGCTCTGCAGGCGCTGAGCTGGCCGGCCGGGATATATAACATTGTGGATGACGCCCCGGCGGCGGGCGCTGAATGGGTCCCGTTGTATGCGCAACTGATCGGCGCGCCGCCCCCACCTGTCAGGGCGGGCAAGCAGGCGTGGGAGCGGGGCGCGTCCAACGCGAAAGCGCGTGGGGTAGGCTGGCAGCCGCAGTACCCGACGTGGCGCGAAGGATTTAAGGAAGTTCTGGCCCGGTAGCCCGGGGTCGGATTTCCTGTTGACGAAGAGATCTATCCTGCAACTGACGCCGATTCTTGTGTTCGATTCGGGATGCCTTCGAACGAGAGGCGGCGCTCCCCGCCCGATTCCCGATAAGCCGATCTATCGGAATGACACGGGAAAGGATATAATCCCGGTTTGAAATTGGGGGCATGCTCTCCTCGTCAGGGGGCCGCGTCCCCTGGCGGATAGTGGGGGAAAGGACAGTATTGCACATGGCCCCGAATAAGGTGCAGGATGGCGTCGTCGTCAGCGTGGAATACGTGCTGAAGCTGGAGGATGGCGAAATCGTCGAGGAAACAACTGCCGGCGATCCGCTGGTCTATCTGCACGGCGCGAACAACATCATTCCCGGCCTGGAGGACGCCCTGACCGGCATGGCCCTCGATGAAAGGAAACATGTCGTTGTCCAGCCGGAAGATGCCTACGGTGACTACGATCCGGACGATATTGAAGTGGTGGAACGCAGCATGTTCGGCGCGGACACCGAGCTGGAAGTGGACGACCTCGTCACGCTGGAAGATGAAGACGGCGAGGAGTATGAGGCCATTGTGGCCGACGTGACGGGTAACGAGGTGACGCTCGACTTCAACCATCCGCTGGCCGGTGAAACGCTGCATTTCGATCTGAAGATTGTGGGTCTGCGCGAAGCAACGCCGGACGAGCTTTCGCACGGGCATCCGCATCTGCCGGGTCACGTGCACTGAGGAGTCCGCAGTCGGACTGTCCGGCGTGGCAGGGTGCTATACGGGGGGCATAGGACGTCAGACGGCGTTTTGTGCCCCCGTTGTTATCTTTGAAGCCCGCTCTGGCGATCGGGCTGGCTGTTCGCTGTACTCCGCCGGCGCGCCTTTGCCGGTGCGGCAGGCTCAAAAATAAGATGCAACCTGCAAGGCAAGGAGCAGGATATGATGCGATGTCTGGCCTTGTTCAGATCAGGCCTGATCCTCCTGATCGCGGCGCTGCTGACTGCGTGCGGCCCGGTTAACCCGGTGGTCCCGATTGGTCAGGAGCCTGTGCCAACCGAGGTACAGCTCACGCTGGAACAGGCGGAGGAGATTGCCGGGACTTTTCTGGATGCCTGGGTGCGGCGCGACTATGAAGCCATGTATTCCCTGATCGCATTCCGCAGCCGCGAGGCTTACCCTGAAGATGTATTCATTGCTGCTTATGAGGATGCCGCGCAGGCGATGACGCTGGACGACCTGTCCTTCAGCATCAACTCCAGCCTCAGACAGGGCAACACTGTCTCCCTTGGCTATGATGTCACCTTCGACACCAGCTTTCTGGGTCCGCTAGAGGACCCCGGCCGGACAATGCGCCTGGTCGTCACGGATGAAGGCTGGCGGGTGGCCTGGTCACCGGGGGATATCGTGGCGGAGATGGCGGGCGGCGGGACGTTGTTCATGAACCGCCGGATGCCCGTCCGGGCCAATATCTACGATCGCGACGGGCGAGTTCTGGTCAACCAGAGCGGTGTCGCCATCCCCGTGTCTGTTGTTCAGGAGGACATCCCCCATCTTGAAGCGTGTAAAGAAACGCTGATGCGCGTCCTGCGCCTGAGCGCCCAGGAATTGCAGAATATCTTCGCCAGCCGGGCGCCAAACTGGGTGACCGTTGTAGGGGAGATTGATGCTGACGCTTACGCGCTGGAAAACCAGGCGCTGACTGACGCCTGTGACGCTGACTTTGGGGAGCGCGCCACCCGTCGCTATGTATCTGGCGGCCTGGCTCCGCATATCGTGGGCTATGTGGGCTACCCTACGCCGGATATGCTCCCGGCGCTGGCTTTGCGGGGCGTCCCGGAAGATGCCATTGTTGGCATTACCGGCATCGAGCGAACCTGGGATCGGACACTCGCTGGTCAGCCCGGCGGCGAGCTGCAGGTCCGCTCACCGCAGGGGGAACTTCTGCGCACGCTTGGCTCGGTGGCGCCTGTTCCCAGCGCCTCGGTGTATCTGACTATCGATTCGGACTTGCAGCTCATCGTGCAGCAGGTGATCAGCGACGCCTATAATGTCGCTAACTGGGGGCCAGTGGCGCGCGGCGCGGCGGCTGTCGTGCTCGATGTCAGGACGGGCGAAGTCCTGGCGTTAGCCAGTTACCCCTCTTTTGATCCCAACCTGTTCAACCCGGATCGTCCCCGCGCCGATGCGGGGGATCGCCTGGTGGAGATGCAGAATAATGTGCGTCAGCCGCAGATTAACCGGGTGACCCAGGGTTCTTACGCGCCCGGATCGGTCTTCAAGATGGTGAGCATGGCGGCGGTGGCGGATAGCGGCGTTTACAACCTCGATCACCGCTACGTCTGTAATGGCCTGTGGAATGGCAGCCAGGTCGGCGATCACACCCGCTACTGCTGGATTGTGAGTACCCAGCAGGGCGCGCATGGCTCGATCACCCTCCCGCAATCGCTCACTGGCTCCTGCGACTCGTATTTTTACCAGATCGGGGCCGACCTGGATATCCGCGATCCTAATCTGCTGCCTAATTATGCCATGCGGCTGGGTTTTGGCGCGCCAACTGGAATCCAGGGGCTGGATGAATATGCCGGACAGATACCTTCGCCGGAATGGGTGCGGCGAAACCTGGGCCGTACGTGGGCTCGCTCCGACGCGGTGAATATGGCGATCGGACAGGGGGATGTGCTGGTGACGCCGCTCCAGATGGCGCGCTTTGTGGCGGCGCTGGCTAACGGCGGCAACCTGATGGTCCCGCAGGTGGTGCGTTACACCGGCCTGATCGGCGAAGAACCGACGTACCAGTTTGAGCCAACAGTGGAGCGCAATCTCGATCTGCGCCCGGATGTGCTCGAATCCATCCGCGACGCTATGTGCGAAGTCACCACTAACCCCACGCTGGGCACGGCGGAATATGTCTTTGGCCGGACCAGCTCGTTAGGCGAGTCGCTGGTCAGCGTCTGCGGCAAGACCGGCACAGCCCAGACAGGCGGAGAGAATACGCCGCCGCACGCCTGGTTTGTCGCTTTCGCGCCGGCAGAAGAGCCGGAAGTTGCTATCGCCGTGATCGTGGAGAATTCCCGCGAGGGGTCAGAAGTAGCTGCGCCGATCGTGCGCCGTATCCTGGAGACTTACTACGGCCAGTATGATCTGAATCCGCCGCCGCGGTGGTGGCCGCCACAGTGGTGGCTGGGCAACTATGTGCCGTTGACCACCACCGCCGGATAGGTATATGGCTGAGGGCTGTCCAATGGGGCGGCCCTCATTTTTGGGGTGGGCGCCATCACTTCCAGCGCGTCAGGATCGTCTCTCTGGAGAATAACCGGGCCGCAAACTGAAGCAGGATTACATCTGCGACGGCCAGGACCCCCGCTACCAGCAGGGCGACTGATATATCGAAGGTAATCACACCGGCAATCTGAGCGAACAGCAGGCCCAGTATGGGCAGGAGCACGATCAGGCCCATCTGCTCCGCCGTGCGCGGATCGTTGACCCGGCTGCTGACCATCAGGCCGATTGTCGTCGCCAGGATAGTCAACAGCGGCGTGATCAGGAGGATCATCAGATAAAACGCCGGGCTGAGGATGGCGTCCCGGACGACCTGCCCGGGCAACATGAATCGTATCGCCAGGGTATAGAGCATCCCCGCTCCCCAGACTGTAACCAGGCCCGGCCCGGCCGCCGCCAGGGACTTGGCCGCCAGCAGCTCCACCGTGCTGATCGGCGTAGCCAGCAGCGGCTCCAGACTCCGGTCGCGCTTTTCCCCGACAATGCTGTAGGTCGCAATCGTCATCGGGATAGCCAGCGGCAGGATCATGAAGAACAGATTGAACTGCTGGCCGAGAAAGACCTGCATGGCCTCATCTTCGCTCATGCTGGCGTATGGCTCCCGCTGCATGATTTGCGGCGGGACTTTTGAACTCATGCCGGAGATCATATCAGCATTGAGTCCCAGCCCCAGGGTCAGAATCGGTAGCCCGGTCATGATCAGCGGCAGGATGATGATCAGGGTGATAACGTAACGGTTATGAAAGACATCCGCCCATTCTTTGCCGATTAAAGTCACAATCCTGTTCATTTTCGCCACCCCTTTTCTCACTACTCTCAGCCAGTATGGGGAAGGACCGGCGCATCGCTGTTGATTAAT
>JARKNX010000193.1 GCA_029976025.1 Aggregatilineales bacterium
CGCGGCTCGGGCTGTGGATCAGGTTCGATGTGCTGGGCTTTGGCTTTTCCAAAGATATGCTTTACCAGCCCGATCTGGACCGTCTGCTGCGCCGGATGAGTCTGTGGGCGCGGGTGCGGGACGAGGCGGGGACGTTCATTCACGTGCCGTTTGCCGTCGCCGAAGTAGAGTGGACCCGCGTTGGGGCGGACCAGCCGGGCCTCAACATGCGCTCCTTCAATACGACCGGCTGGGCCTACTACGAGGCGTCGCTCACTGATCAGGAGTATCAGCCGCAGGGCGAATTGCGCCTGGAGTCGCTTTACTGGCGGCATCGAGCGCGCAACATCTGGGGGGAAAATGACCTGCGTCTGACGCTGGCCGATCTGAGCGCAATCGAGGCCGATGGCACGACAATCCCGCTGAACTGGCTGGCCTCCCCCGGCTGGGATGTCGTGTATGATTCCGGCGGCCTGATCGAAGATACCAATACAGTTGGCGGCTATATTCCGGAGCGCCCCGGCGCTGACGCCCGGCGAGTTCGCTGGGATCAGTTCGGCTCCATGACTGTCATGGGGTTGCTGCTGGACTACCCGGAAGGCGCGCCGATACCGGCTATCGCCAGCACAACGCTGATGGCGATGAACGCCCTCCAGCCAGGCGCGACCTACCAGCTCACCAACGTAGCCGGCGTCCGGCCCGCCGTGCGGGTGTTGGATTCGACCGACTTCTACCCGTCGCTGTATCAGGATGAGCGGCCTTTCCTGGTGGTGGATCAGGCGGCGCTGCTGTACGCGCTCAACCGCCGGCCCAGCGCCTCCAACTACAGCTCGGAAGTGTGGCTGCGGCTGGGAGCCGGCGTCCCGCCCGCGTCCGTCATGGAGCAGGTGGATATTGAGGGGGACAGGACGGTCATAGTCCGGCTGACGACGTTGGAAGGTGTGCAGCGCGATCTGGCGACGAATCCGCTGTCGCTGGGGTTGATGGGCCTGTTGTTTCTGGCCTTCATCGTCGCTCTGACGTTGAGCGTCGTCGGTCTGATCACCTATGCCGCGCTGACGGCCCAGGGGCGCCGGAGCGAATTCGGCGTGCTGCGGGCGCTGGGGCTGTCCCTCAGGCGCCTGGTGCTCAGCCTGGCTTTCGAGCAGATGCTGGTGATCCTGATCGGCACGCTGCTGGGGGCCGCCCTCGGCGCATTCCTCAGCGCGAACGTAGTCCCCACTCTGGCGATCGGGGCGACCGGGGAGGCAATCACGCCGCCGTTCGTGGTGCAGGTGGAAACTGTTGCCCTGGTGCACTACAGCCTGATCATGCTGGTCGTCCTGATTATCGTGTTGACGGCCAGCCTGCTGCTGGTGCGGCGGCTGTCGCTGGCGCAGACGCTGCGACTGGGTGAGGAGTAAGCCATGCCGCTGGGGATGATCCTGCGCCGGATGTGGCGGGAGCGCCGCCTGTACAGCGTCCTGCTGCTGGCGGTCTGTCTGGTGACCGGATTCTTTGCGCTGGGGCCGCTGTATGTGCGGGCGGTCTCAGAGGCGGGCATCCGCTACGCAATAGAGAATACTCCGCCGGGGCAGCTTAATATCACGCTCAGCAGCGCCCGTCCCCTGGGGCAGGAGGTCTGGGAGATACTCGCGCGGGACCTGTCCGGCGTCGTCACCGCTATCGACCGTATCGCGCGTTCCTCCACCGTTGTCAACGGATTTGTCTACACCCTCGGCGAGCCGACGTTCATTTTCACGCCGCCCACCGACAACGACTACCAGATCGTGGCTTACTCGAACATGCGGACGCTGTTCCGCCTGGTTGAAGGGCGCTGGCCGGTGCGGCTGGCCCCGCCGGAAGCTGTCGCGTCGTCCGGCATGTCGGCGGACGAAATGGCCGCCAGCCAGGTGGGCGAATACAGCCGGGGCGAGGTGGAAGCCGTGATCTCGACGACGGCGGCGGACGTGGCTAACCTGGAGATCGGCAACCGCTTTGTCGTAGGAGCCGATCCGACCGGCCCGACGGCTGTCGTCAGAATCGTCGGGCTGGTGGAGCCGGCCATCCCGCTGGAAGATCCTTTCTGGGAGGGGCAGCGCATGGTTGTGAGCGGGCGGTATGTCCCGATCAGCCTCACCCAGGAGCGCTACGATTTTGGCCTGATCGTGCCGGAAGGCGCTTTTGAGGACTGGATCGCGCCCACAACCAAAGGCAATACTTACGTCTGGACCCTGACGACTGACTCCGATGTTGTGCACGCCGATACGCTGGACGAGCTAGAAGCCCGGCTGACGAGCGCGCAAAGCGCGCTGCTATCCGCTACCCCGGACCTGCTGATCTTCAGCGGGCTGGCGGACCTGATCCGGCAGTTTCGCTCGGCGGTGGCACAGACGGAAGGGCCGCTTCTGTTTCTGTCGGGCGCGGTGCTGATTCTGATGCTCTACCATCTGGTCACGACGGTCGCCCTGGTCCTGGAACAGCAGAACGCCGAATGGGCCTCGATAATCAGCCGCGGCGGCAGCCTGTGGCAATTGCTCCGGGTGCAGCTTTTCTCTATGAGCCTGCTGGGGCTTGTCGGGCTGGCGGTCGGGCCGTTTGTCGCCCAGGTTATCCTCCTCCTGCTGGAGAAGATCGGGCCGCTCGCCCGGACGCTGGACGGCGCTTCGCTGGGCCTCGGCGCTATCCCCCGTTCCACCTTTGTGCTGAGCGGCGCGGCGGCGGTGCTGGCCGTCCTGGTGCTGACGCTGCCCGCCTGGCCTGCCGCCCGCCGCAGCCTGCTCCGGCTGAAGCAGCTCATCAGCCGCCCGCCCACCCGGCCCGCCTGGGCGCGATATTATCTGGACCTGATTCTGCTCCTGCTCGGGATCGCGTTGATGCTCCGCCTGTACTTCCTGATCAGCGGCAATGTGCAGACCAGCCTCGACACTCTGCTGCGCGATCCGGCATCCCTGATCCGGTTGATTGCTTCGGGCGCCGGCGACGCTGGCGGATTGAACGACCCCTTCAATCTGCTCGGCCCGGCCCTGCTTTTGACCGGCGCAGCGCTATTGTGGCTGCGAATTTTCCCGATGATGATGAGGGCGCTGGGCCGGCTGCTGCGGACGAGCGACGGCCTGACCGGACCGCTGGCGCTGTGGTCAGTTGAGCGCGATCCGGGCCACTACGCCCAGCTTGTCCTGCTGCTGATCGGCACGCTGGCGCTGGGCACGGCTTCGCTGGCGCTGGAAGCGACCCGCGATGTCGGGGCCTGGGCGCTGGCGCGCGAAGAAACGGGCGGCGTGGTGCGTCTGGAGTTTGATCCGCTGTACACGGAAGGCCAGCCGGACTGGCAGGCGCTGCCGGGGGTGACGGCCGGGGAGTCGCTCCTGGTGGCGCGCACGCCTCACCGCGCCGGGCAGCCGGACACGGCCCTGTTCGGGCTGGAGCCGGAGACCTTCGCCGCGTCGTTTCCTGAGCAGAAGGGGGCGGCGGAGCCGCTGATGGGCGTCACTGCGCCGCTGCGCGCCGGCCTGGTGCTGCCCGATGATACGATGGAGCTGACCGTGCAGGTTTACGCGGAGCCTACCGGCGACGAGATGGCAACTGAGACGATCCTCAGCGTTGAGCTGGTGGACGCGCTCGGCATCCCGGCCAGCGTGACCATGGCGGCGGCGGACCCAACTGTGGCGGGTGAGTGGATGACCTATGCCGCTCCGATTCCAGTGCTGGGGCATTCCCCGTGGCGGCTGGCCGGCTTCCGGATGCAAAGCCAGCGCGGCGACTTGCAGGACTTCAGCCACACCGTGTATATCGACGATGTCCGGGCTATTCGCGCCGACGGGAGCGAGACTCTGGCGGCTGGATTTGAGGCTGGCGAAGCCGCGGTATGGGCGGCCAGCACAACAGCGTACCAGCTCCCGGACGATCTGCAGGCTGCCCCGAGCGCGGAACAGGCCGTTGACGGATCGGGCAGCCTGCGCGTGACGTATCGCGTGCGGCGGGTAGGCGGCGGAAAGCTGGAGCCAATTGTGGCTGTGGATGAGGTGCCACCGGCAATCCTGCCGCTGGTAGCCTCGCGCTCCTTCGCCGAATATCACGGGGCCCGCTCACGGGCACGCCAGCCATTCACCATCGGCGACGAAGGGTTGCTTGAGCTGAATCTGGCCAACGGACCGGCCCAATTCCGCTACCGGATTGTCGGCATCATCGAGGGCTTCCCGACCACAACCGGGCGCGATCTGGTGGCCCTGACGGCGCTTGACCCGCTCCGGCTGGCGCTTAACCGGTCGGCGACGGTGCAGGGATTCTATGACTGGAATCAGGCCTGGCTGATGCGCACCGACCGCAGGCCGGATGAGGCGTTTGCGTCGGCTGCGGCCAGCCTCCCCGGCTTCACCGCCGCCGTCTATGCCTGGGATCGGTTCAGCGCTATCCAGCGCGATCCGCTGGCCAACGCCCTGACCGGGATGCTCTTCGCCGGATTCTGGGTGTCGCTGCTGCTGAGCGTGCTGGATTTCGCCTTTTATCTGGCGGTGACTGCCCATCGGCGCGCCCTGTCTTTCGCTGTCCTGCAGGCTATCGGCTGGGATGCCCGCAACATCTGGAGCGTGTTAGCCGTCGAGCAGACCACGCTGATCGTCCCGGCCATGCTGGTCGGGATGGCGCTGGGCGCGGCGCTGGCCTATCTGCTGCTGCCTTTCCTGGGCTTGATTGGCGGCGAGGCGCTGCGGTTCCCGGCGCGGGATGTGGCGGGCCTGCTGTTCGTGCTGGCGGCGGCCTTCGCCATTCTGCTGGGCTTTACAGCCGCCATCCTGCGGCGGCAGAGTATCAGCCAGGTCCTGCGCCTGGGTGAGGAGTAGGGATCGTGATCATATTCGGCGCTAACCCCAGGAACAAGACTCTGGGGGAGGGGGAATTCTACTGCCCGCGCTGTCAGGCTCAGCGGCGCTACCTGCACAGGTCTTCCCGCCCCCATTTTTCGCTCTACTTTGTCCCGCTTTTCCCGATCGGCAAAGAGACCGAATATGTGCAGTGCCAGACCTGCGGCGCAGCATTCGAGCCGGCGGTGCTCAGGAACAGGCCGCCGGAGCCGCTGCCTGATCTGGCCGCGCTGCTCAATACCATCCAGCGGCGGCTGGAGGCGGGCAGCCCGGTGGAGTACCTGTTACGCGATCTGACCGCGGCTGGCTTGAATTACGATGTGGCCCGCGCCAATATCGAGGCGGGGCTTGGCCCGCAGCGCCGCCGGTGCGAATCCTGCGGGCTGACTTACGCGCCAGTGGTGGCTGTGTGTAGCGAATGCCAGGCGCCATTGGAGCCGGCTCGCTGATTGAGCCGGGAACAGGAAAGCGAAAACCATGTTTATCGTTTGCGACAATCTGGTGAAAATCTACAAAGTCGCCACGCTGGAAGTCGTCGCCCTGCAGGGGCTTGACTTACAGATAGCCGCGGGGGAGATGATGGCGCTGGTCGGGCCGTCCGGGTCGGGCAAGTCAACGCTCATGAACATCCTGGGCGGGCTGGACGCGCCGACGGCAGGCCGCGTCTATGTGGGCGACTATAACCTGCTGCAGATGAGCGGCCGCGAGCAGGTCCTTTACCGCCGCAAGATGGTGGGCTTTGTCTGGCAGCAAACAGCCCGCAACCTGCTGCCGTACCTGACCGCCCAGGAAAACGTAGAGCTGCCGATGGCGCTCAACCATGTCGCCTCGCGGGAGCGTCGCGAGCGCAGCAAGATGCTGCTGGAGAGCGTCGGGCTGAGCGATCGGCTGGAGCATCACCCGAACCGGCTGAGCGGTGGCGAGCAGCAGCGGGTGGCGATTGCGGTGGCCCTGGCTAACAAGCCGCAGCTCCTGCTGGCCGACGAGCCGACCGGCGAAGTGGATAGCGAGGCGGCGAAGGCCATCTTCGAGGCTATGCGCAACCTGAATGAGGAAATGGGCGTGACCATTGTGGTGGTGACCCACGATTACACGGTAGCCAGCCGCGTGGACCGCGTGGTCGGCTTCCGCGATGGCCGCACCAGCACCGAGGTGCTCCGACGGCGCGGCGAAGATGGCGGCGCTATCACTGAGGAAGAGTTCGCCATTCTGGACCGGGCCGGGCGGCTCCAGCTCCCCCAGCCTTACATTGAGACGCTGGAGATGAAGGATCGGGTCAAACTGCGGCTGCGGGATGATCATATTGGCGTCTATCCGGATCGCGAGCTGGAGGTCCGCCATGAGCATGCCGCCGGACATAAAGGGGAGGCGGAATGAGCCAGCCAGGCGCAGCGATCATCAAGGTGGAGCATCTGCACCGGATCTACCATCTGGGCGGCGAAGACATTCACGCCATCAACGATGTCTCTCTGGAACTTTTTTCCGGTCAGATGTCGGCCATTGTGGGACGCTCGGGATCGGGCAAGACGACGCTCCTCAACCTCATCGCCGGGCTGGACGAGCCTACCGAGGGCGCGGTGTGGATTGATGGCGAGCCGCTCAACGCGCTGACGGAACAGCAGCGTCTGGCGCTGCGCCGCGACCGGATCGGATTTGTGTTTCAGGCCTTTGGGCTGCTGCCGCTGCTCAGCGCGGAGGAGAATGTGGGTGTGCCCTTGCGGATGCGCCATCTTTCCGCCAGAGAGCGGCAGGAGCGCACCATCAGCGCGCTGGAATGGGTGGGGCTGCGCGACCGGATGGACCACCGCCCGTATGAGTTAAGCGGCGGCGAGCAGCAGCGGGTAGCCCTGGCCCGGGCGCTGGCGGCCCGCCCGCAGTTCATCCTGGCCGATGAGCCGACCGGCCAACTGGACAGCCAGACCGGGCGCCGGATCATCGGTTTGCTGCGCCGTCTGGTGACGGAGCACGACATCACCGTGGTAATTGTGACGCATGACCCGCAGGTGATGGAGGAAGCGGACGTGGTGCATGAGTTGCACGACGGCCGCCTGGTGGATACCCGTTACCGGTAGCGGGCGCGGCGCTATTCCCGCCGGGCCTGGATGCCGATCCAGTCGCCGATTGTCAGGCGTTGGAAGGGGATCAGGCCCGCGTCGCGCAGCGCCGCCTCAACCTCATCGGCCTGTTCCTCGATCAGCCCGCTGAAAATGGCGACGCCGCCCGGCTTGACCAGACTGGCCAGCCCCGCCTGACACATGGGGATGATCACTTTGGCCAGAATGTTGACCAGGATCAGATCGAAGCTGTCAGTTTGCGACAGCAGATCGGCCAGGCTCCCCTGCCGGATGGTCAGGAGATCGCTGACGTTGTTGAGGGCGGCGTTCTCCACAGTCGATTTAACCGCCAGTTCGTCCGTATCCACGGCCCAGATATCGACCGCGCCCAGCTTCGCGGCGGCAATCGCCAGGATGCCGGAGCCGCAGCCCAGATCCAGCACGCGCGGCGGGACCGGCCGCCCGGCCTCCAGCGCGATCAGGCATAGCTGCGTGCTGGGGTGGGTCCCTGTGCCGAAAGCCATGCCGGGGTCGAGCACGATCTCCACGTCGCCGGGGCCGGGCGATTCCTCCGCCCAGGCCGGGCGCACGTACAGATGCTCCCCGATATGGAGCGGCCTGTAGTGCGCCTTCCACGCTTCAGCCCAGTCCTCATCCTGCACAGTCTGGTAGTCAGGGCGGGCCGGGATGCGCGGGTCAATCATCCGCAGGTGGCCGAGGCCGCTTTCCAGCCTGTGCTGAAGCGACGGCGCCTCCGCATTAGCCGGCAGGTAGGCGCGGACCATGAACGCTTTCGGCAGGGTGGTGAGCTGCTCTTCCCAGGCGTCGCCCTCGATGCCAAGCTGTTCGATTGCTACCCCCTGGTAGCCGTACTGCTGAAGCAGATCGGCGATAGCCTCGGCGGCTTCGCCATCCGCCTGCAAAGATACTTCGATCCAGTTCATGTCAGGCTGCTTTTCTGGTAGCGGTTCGGATCATCCGCGATTCGGCTCGCCGCTGAGGAAGTCCAGCACGCGGTCGAGGAATCCCTTATGTTGCGGCGGCATCAGCTCTGTGTCCAGCGTCTCAGCCAGCTCGTGGAATAGCTCGCGCTGTTTTTCGTTGAGCTGCTTGGGGACTACCACCTGGACGATAACCCACTGGTCGCCCCGTCCGGCAGTTGTGCCATCGCGGCGGAGGCGGGGAAACCCTTTGTTCTTCAGGCGGAATGATTCGCCTGTCTGTGTGCCGGCGGGAATTTCCAGCGGGGCGTCGCCATCCACAGTGGGCACGGTGATGGTATCACCCAGCGCGGCCTGAGCGACATTGATCGTGATATCCAGCAGGATATCGTCGTTGCGCCGCTTGAAGTATTCGTGCTCTTTGACGTTGATCACGACGTACAGGTTGCCGGCGGGGCCTCCATTATCGCCCGGCTCGCCTTCCCCCTGAATACGAATCTTGACGCCCTGATCGACGCCGGGGGGGACAGAGACTTCCAGCCGGCGGCTCACGCGCACCTTGCCGTTGCCTCCACAGACCGAACAGGGGGAAGTCACCACCTCGCCGCGGCCCTGGCAGCGCGGGCAGGTATTGACGTTGATCATCGACCCCAGGAAAGTCTGGCGCACCGTGCGCACTTCACCCGTCCCGGCGCAGTCCGGGCAGCGGGTCGGGGTTGTCCCCGGCGCAGAACCCTGGCCGCGGCACTCCTCACAGACAGCCAGGCGCGTGATCTCGATGCTCTTCTGGACACCGGATACGGCTTCTTCAAACGATACCGTCAGCTCGTAGGAGAGATCGCGCCCCCGGCGCGGCCCGCGCCGCTGAGCGGCCCCGCTGCGACGCCCCCCCATG
>JARKNX010000194.1 GCA_029976025.1 Aggregatilineales bacterium
CCATACCGGCTTTGTGGTGCAGGGTCCTCCGCTAATATATAACAATCCCTCGCGGGGGATTGCCCACCATGCGTTTCTGGCCGATGTTGTCCTGATCAGCCAGGCCACGTACGAAAACTGCTCTCCTCAGATTCTCAACAGGCTGTGCAGCCCTTCCACTGTCATCATCGCCAATACAGCCGGCGCAGATTGTCTGGCCGGGCTGGATGTGCAGGTGCTGCGGCCGTGGCAGTCGGTGAGCTTCGACCGGGCGCGGATCACGGCTATCCCCTCTCATCCGACGCGCTCTGCAACACTCTATGCGGGGGAAAGTCCGGCAGTTGGCTACTTGATCTCACTGGACTACTACGATCTGTATTATGCCGGGGACACTGTGCTGCTCCCGGACACGATGGCTTTGCACCCCGATATTGCCATCCTTCCAGTGCGTAATGTGCGCACCGGCCTGCTGGATATTGAGCATGCGGTGGATGCGGTACGCAAGCTGCGACCCCGCTGGGTGATTCCCAGCCACTGGAACGAGGGGAGCACCGGCCTGCTTGATGTGCGCACTTTCCGATCGGCGCTGGATGATCTGGTGGAAGTCGTCCTTCCCGCTGAAGTCAGCCATTAAGTGGGGATCGTGAAGCAGAAAACGGGCCTGGCATCGCGCAGATGTCAGGCCCGTTGTGCTTCAAAGTGAAGGATATCAGCAATCGTCAGGCGGCGCTGTCCAGCGTGCCATCCTCGGTCCATTCCAGAGCCGAGTCATTCGCGCTGAGGATTAGCGGGCGGGTGCGCCCTTCTATCGCGTCGCGATTGATGATCACCCGTTTGATATCCGCGCGGCCTGGAATCTCGAACATCACATCAAGCAGCACGGTCTCGATGATGCTGCGCAGTCCACGGGCGCCGATCTCGCGCTTGAGCGCGGCCTGCGCGGCGGCTTGCAGGGCATCGTCGGTGAAGATGAGCTCCACGCCGTCCAGCGCCAGGAGCTGTTGGTACTGCTTGGTGAGCGCGTTACGCGGCTCGATCAGGATGCGCATAAGGGCGTCCTCATCCAGCGGCTCGACATGGGTGACGACGGGGATGCGCCCCACCATCTCCGGGATCATGCCATAGTGGATCAGGTCATCCGTCGTGATCTGCCGCAGTAGACTTGCCTCAGTGGCTTCTTCGCGGCTGTGCCCCTGGAAGCCGATTGAGCCTTTGACGCCGATACGGCTGGCGATGATCTCATCGATGCCCGAGAACATACCCCCGCAGATGAACAGGATGTTGCTGGTGTTCATCTGGATGAATTCCTGGTGCGGATGTTTACGTCCACCCTGCGGAGGGATATTGGCGACTGTGCCTTCGATGATCTTGAGCAAAGCCTGCTGGACACCCTCACCGCTTACATCGCGCGTGATCGAGGGGTTATCGCCGCTTTTGCGAGCGATCTTATCGATCTCGTCAATGTAGATGATGCCTTTTTCCGCCCGCGAAACATCGAAATCAGCCGCCTGCAGGAGGCGCAACAGGATGTTTTCCACATCTTCGCCGACATACCCCGCCTCAGTGAGCGAGGTGGCGTCGGCAATGCAGAAGGGCACATCCAGGATGCGGGCGAAGGTCTGCGCCAGGAGTGTCTTGCCACAGCCGGTTGGCCCGATCAGCAGGATGTTGGTTTTTTCAATCTCAACCCCCGAGATCTGGCCGCCGGCGGCAACGCGCTTGTAGTGGTTATGCACGGCCACGCTGAGGACGCGCTTGGCCCGATCCTGCCCGATCACGTACTCGTTCAGGTATTCGTACAGCTCGCGCGGGGATGGCACGTGCTCGATCTGGAATTCAGCCTCGGCCTGCGGAGCAGGCGTTTCCTGTTCGAGCAATTGCAGACTCAGGTGGACGCATTCATTACAGATGAACACGCCATCCGGCCCTGCGATCAGGTGGTTGACTTCGCCCTGCGTGCGATGGCAGAACGAACACCGTTGCTCGCCGGTGAGATACTGACTCACTTCTTATCTCCGTTCGACGATCCCTGGGGCGGTATCGGAATCTTGTTCGGCTCAAGCACCGCATCAATCAGACCGTATTCCACGGCGTGCTGAGCGGTCATGTAGATATCGCGGTCGGTGTCCTTCTCGATGACTGCGGCGGGCTGCCCGGTGTGCTGGACAAAGACCTCAATCAGACGTTTCTTGAGGCGTACAATTTCTTCCGCCTGGATCACGATATCGGTCGCCTGACCCTGAACACCGCCGAGCGGCTGGTGCATGTGGATGGTGGCGTTGGGCAGGGCGAAACGGCGACCATGCGATCCAGCAGCCAGCAGCACCGTGCCAAAGCTGGCGGTCACGCCCACCGCCACTGTGCTGATAGGGGCGGCAATCTGCTGCATGGCGTCGTAGATTGCCAGACCGGCGTAGATAGCTCCGCCGGGCGAATTGATGAACATCTGGATTTCTTTTTTGTCATCTTCGCGGTTAAGGTACAGCAACTGGGCCACGATGAGGTTGGCAATCTGATCGCTGATGGGCGTACCCACGAAGATGATGCGTTCCTTCAGAAGCAGGGAGTAGATATCATAGGCGCGCTCCCCGCGACCGCTTGTTTCGATGACCATTGGGATCATGAGAAACTCTCCTTTGGTGCGGCGCATCTGTGCGCCGCGTTATGCTCACAATAATCACAGCACCGCCCCGTCAGTGACGGGGGTTATTCCTCGACCGTCGACTCGGATGCCTCGGGCTGAGAGTCGATTGGGCCTGCAGCCTCAGGCTGGATGTCGCCCGGCTCTGCTGTCGCCTCGATTACCTCGGCCTGGGAGTCGTCCGGATCCGCCGGCTGCTCGACGGATTCTGATGCCGCAACCTCGTCTTCTACGAAAGGTGTCGGGCCAGTGGGCGGATTTTCGCCCTTGGCGATAGCGACTACACGCTCCATGATCTGGTTGCTGAGCACCTCAGCGGTAAGATTCACCCGTGCCTCGTTATACTCGAACAGATACCCGGCAAGGGCTGCACGCAACTCTTCACTGCCATAGCTCAAGGCGCTTGAGCGTTCGCTCACTGCGCGCTGATAGGTGCGCTCGTCTACTTCAAGGCCCTCAGCCCGGACCAACGCGCCTACTGTCAGGGAACGCTTCAACCGTTTCTCTGCTGACGGACGAAATTCATTGCGCAGGTCTTCTTCAGTCTTCTGGAAGTAGTCCAGGTACGCTTCCAGCGTCAGTTTGTCCTGCTTGAGCCGCCGTTCAAGATTCTCTACCGCCTCATCAACAAATTCTTCGAGCATCATGTCGGGATACTCGATCGTGGTCTCTTCGACGATCGTATCCAGCACAGCATCAGCATAGGCGGCATCGTTCTGCTGCCCTAATGTGTTGTGCAGGTCTTCGCGGATGCGTTCATACAGGGCGCTTACGGTCTCAACACCTTCTTCCCCGAGATTTTTGACGAAGTCATCGTTCAGCTCAGGGAGTGTACGGGCAGAGACTTCGAGACAGGTGACGGTGAAGTTAACCGGCCTGCCCCGCAGCACTTCTACCACGTCGTCCCCTTCCGGGAGTGTCAGGGTGAAGGTGCGGGTATCGCCCGCCGCCATGCCCGTGATGGCCTCAGAAAAGCCGGGGACCGGCTCGCGAATTGTTTCGCCGAGCACGAACAGCCAATCCTTCAAATCAAACAACGGCCTTTCGAGCAGTTCCTTATTCTCTTCGGCGACCGTTTCGCCTTCCTCTACAACTGGCACGGCGTAGAGGCTCATCCTCACCTGATCGCCCTTTTCAGCCGGGCCTTCCTTGACCGCAGTTTCGGCTTTGTTGCTGCGCATCATGGTGACGACTTCTTCAACCTGTTCATCCGAGATGACGACAGGCTCGTAGTCACGGCGCACTTCGCGGTAGTTGCCCAGCTCCACCCTGGGGGTGAGGGGGACGTGGAAGGTCAGGAGCAGCTCATCTTCAACTTTGACATCTTCTAGCTGTCCGGGGCCATAAGGCTCCAGTTCGCTTTGCTCCAGGGCCTCCTTATAGACACGGGAGCCAAGCTGATCGATCGCTTCTTCAAAGATCGCGCTTTCGCCCAGGTAGCGAGACACAACGTTATAGGGGGCTTTGCCTTTGCGAAAGCCAGGGATATTGACACGCTTTGACAGGGTGCGAGCGGCGTCGACCTTAGCCTTATCCAGCTCAGCGATCTCGATCCCTACCTTGAGCTGCGCGATACGCTTTTCCAGAAGTTCAGTGTGTAAGTTCAAGGGAGCAACCTCAGCATGCGAGTACAACTTAAGGACGCGGATTATAGCATTTGCCCGGGGCCCCTGCCAGCGCGGCTGGCCGTCTCTTACGGCGATCTAACATGCAAAGGAGCGCCAGTGGTTGAGGCGCTCACAGGGGCTTGTTGCGATGGGGAAGGCGGGACTCGAACCCGCACGGAGAACTCCACATGATCCTAAGTCATGCGCGTCTGCCATTTCCGCCACTCCCCCGAATCAGGGGGTCATTATAAGCAATAACCTATGGGGAGACAATACTCAACTGGAGGTCGAATTGAGCGACAGGTGAACTGGATGAGGGGGTGATTTAATCCGCCAATGCGATCTGAGGAAGCACGAATGAGAAAGTGCTGCCTTTGCCGGGCGTGCTTTCTACATGAATGGTGCTGTTCAACTGTTCCATGATCTGCTGTGCCAGCGTCAGGCCGACGCCGACGCCGCTGAAACGGCGCGTGGAAGACGCTTCTACCTGGTAGAAAGTCTCGAAGATATGGACAAGTTGATCTTCCGGGATGCCGATGCCGTAATCCCGAACGCCAACCCAGATTGTGCCATCGTCACGCGGCTCAACCCGGACTTCAACCGGTTTCCTGTTGGGGCTGAACTTGAGCGCATTGTCCAGCAGATGCTGAAGCACCTGAGTCACGCCGCGTTTGTCGGCCAGCACCAGCGGTAGATGAACGGGACAAATTTTGTGAATACGCTGATAATTCTCTGCTGAGAGCCAGCTTCGCTCCAGCTTATGAATAGCCACCTCGACACACTCGCTGAGAGCCACCGGCTCCAGGCGCAAGTTCTGATATTCGGTCAACTGGGTGATACTGGTGACTGTGTTCTCCAGCCTGCCGATGGCCTGGGTAGCCATATCGAACAGGGTGGCGCTGGTGCTGGAAGTCTCCTCATCGACGACCTCTTTGAGCAGCGCGACAGATGATTTGACCTGTAACACAGGGGTGCGAAGCTCGTGGCTGACATTGCGGACAATAGCCAGTTTGGCCAGGTTAAGATCGCGCGCCGCTTTCTGGGGGCCTTCCATCTGCTGAACGTATTCCGCCAGATCGCGCTCCAGACGGCGGTTAGCGCGCCGTAGCGCGTCGAAGCGCCTGCGGGTCTCCACAGCCTGGCGCAGCCGGATGAGCAGCTCGCGACTGTTAACCGGGCTGACCAGGCATTCGTCCGCGCCCGCCTCCAGAAATTCCAGCCGGAGGCCCGCATCGCCCGCAATGACGATCACGGGAAGGTATCCCAGCGACTCATCACGTTTGAGCCTGTGGCAGATCGAGGATGCATCAGGCAAGCCGGCCCCCAGCACAACGACTGATGACGGCACCTGCCGGACTTTCTCCGGCAGGTCTGCCCCCTGCGATTCTAACAGAATGTGGAAGCCCTCACCGTCCAGGAAGGTCTGAACGGCTTTTGCGCTGGCAGGATCAGGCTCGACGATCCATATCACTGGCCCACGCACGTCTGCGACTGGTCGCGGCTCTGGTTTGATCTTTGAGGAACTCGCCATGATCTGTTCTGCGCACCCCGCCCGATTGCTGATGGCGATAGTACCACGAATATATGCGCAGTAACAGCGGCGGCCAGTTTTGATGTTCTAACCAATTATCGTGCAGTTGCCCATCCCTCGCGGGGAGGCTGGCAGGCATTACGCCAGCACCGCCCGGCAAGAGGCAGCGCCTTCAATCCGGCCAGACTCAAGAATTCGGGAGGGCCGTGCAGCATTCCATCCATGCTTATGCGCACCGGCCAATAGTCTGGCAGATCTGCCGCAAATGCAGGCGATCGTGCGTGGCAGTGAAATCCGCCATCTCCAACAGTGTCGTAGGGCCGAAAATGCTGTGGCGGGCCGGGCGGAACCAGGCATCAGGGGGCAGCGCCTCCAGGAAAGCGATCGTCTTACGCCGCTCGGCCAGAAATTGCTCCGCCGGATCGTGCAGCGCGGCCACATCGCAGGCGATCTGTCCCGGCCCCGGAGGGGCGAGCGGAGCGGAGAGGAACGGATTATCCTCGGCGGCGATACGTTCCAGGCGCGGGCGTTGTACAGCGGCTTCGCTGTCGCGCAGGTGGCACACAACTTCGAGGGGCGACCATTCAGCCGGGTCGGGGTGCTGCCACCACTGCTCCGGAGCGTACTCCTGGAGCAAGCCGTATAACGCGCCAACATTTCCCAGCAGACGGGGGACGATCATGGATGGCTGTAAGGGGAGCGGCTGCAGCGTTTCCAGCCAGCCCTGGCTGCGCACTTTGAGCACGAAGTCGTTCAAAGTCCCTTCGCCGTCCGGAATGATATCTTCCGATTCGCGCGGGGTGCCGTCCGGACGAATCCAGAAGGTATTGAGGCCGGCGCGCTGAGCCGGAGTGATGTCGTTCACCCAATCGTCGCCGACCATGAGCGCTTCATTGTTGGCGATGCCCAGCCGGCCCAGAATTTCCTCATAATAGTGCGGCGTTGGCTTGGCGAAGTGGAAGTTCTCAATATGGGTCACCAGCGTGTAAGCAGTTAGATCGGTCGGCAGCTCCCCCCAGCCCAGACGCCAGGAGGTCGCCTCGGCGGAGAATAACGGATTGGTGGCGATGACGATCTGGTAACCGGCCTGACGCAGCCAGTCCAGCAGCATCGGCGCGGCCTCGCGCGGCTGCACATGCTGGCGCATCTGGGCGTAGACTTCGTCATAGAAAGCCTGGAAGTAGATCATGGCTGTTTCACGATCGACTCCCCAGCGCCGGGTGACGATATCCAGGAATACTTCGATGTTGCTCTGGGCCGGGTCCACGCTGGATGACACCCCGGCCATGGCCGCTGCCAGGCCGCGCCCTGCGTCTGGCTGGCCAGTAATCCGGGCGAAGAAGGTGTTCCAGGCGTCGAAGCTGTGCCCAACCCGGTTCAGAGGGTTGGAGAGGAGCGTATCATCAAGATCGAGCAGAATAGCTTTAATCATCGGTATCTTCCAGTGCTTGTTTGAACAGGTCCAGGCCCGGTCGTTCCGCCGCGCACCGGGCGCAGCCGATGTAGGGGTCTTCTATTGGCACGGCGTGTTTGTTACAGAAGGCCGTCAGTGATTTGCGCCGTCCGAGGCCCATGAAGGCCGGCCTGATGATCAATTCCAGACGTAGATCGGGACTGGCGTTGGCAGCCACAACAGCGGGCACCGGGCAGTCTTTGCAGTCTTCGGGCCTCCAGGGTAGGGATTGCGGGTTTCCTTTTATCAGACGACATTCCTGAACGTGGCTGTCCCGGTGGAAGTTAGCGTAGTAGTATGGACATTCCTTGCCGGCTGGCGTTCGCATAGACCACAATCTCCTAGCGATGAAAGACGGGGTTAGGCGAAGGCCCGCACGGGGGCGGGCCTTAGATCATCACCGTTGTCTGCCGGGGCGTTAGATGCGCGTGACATATTCACCGGTTTCGGTATTGACCTTGATCTTGTCCCCTACAGCGACGAACAGGGGGACGGTCACCGACAGGCCAGTGTCAGTTGTTACCTTTTTGGTCGCGCCGGTAGCAGTATCCCCGGCAATAGCCATTTCGGCGTCTACCACTTCGAAGATCATGGTGGTGGGCAGCTCGTAATCAATCACTTCCGTGTCAAACCAGAGCAGCTTAAGTTCGGTATTCTCGCGGAGATATTTGATATCGTCTCCAAAGATGCTTTTAGGCATCATGGGCTGCTCGTAGGTTTCAGTGTCCATGAAAACCAGCATATCGCCATCTTCGTAAAGATACTCCACCGCCCGGCTTTCCAGACGAACATCCTGTACGCGGTCGCCGGAAGTGAAATTCTGCTGGATAGTGGAGCCGGTGCGCAAGTTGCGCAGGGTGGTGCGGATGATGGCATTGCCCCGCCCCGGCTTGTGATGCTGGTAGTTGATGACTCTGTACAGCTCGCCATCCATGGTAAAGGCCACGCCTTTGCGGAGATCATTCACGTCAATCATGGTGCTTCAATCCTTCAGGTTTCTCTTGCTGCTGCCTGTGCTATTGGAGTTGGAAGTCCGATTATAACGAGCGACTGGCGCGCTGTCACCGGTCTGTTTAGGTCGAGCCGCCTGATCACCGTTCGTATGTAAGCCACTTCTTCACTTCGGCCTCCATCTGCTCCAGCGGCTTGCGCACAACTGTGCACTCCGGCAGCGAGTCCAGGAAGTAGTGGCCGTAGCCTTTGCTGATCACCCGGTGATCGAGGATGACGATTACGCCGCGATCCGTTTTAGTCCGGATCAGGCGTCCGAAGCCCTGCCGAAAGCGGAGGATGGCATCCGGCACGGCGTACTGCGCGAACGAGTTTTCCAGTGTCTCAGAACGGGCGGCGAAAATCGGGTCTGTGGGGACGGCAAATGGCAGACGGGTGATGGCCAGCGCGACCAGATCGTCACCGGGGATATCGACGCCCTCCCAGAAACTGCGCGTGCCCAGCAGGACAGCTTTCTCTGTGGAGCGGAACCCGTCCAGAAGCGCCTGGCGGCTGGTCCCATCGCTCTGGTCCAGGACGACAATATTGCCCAGGGCGAGCCGGGGGGCGATAGCCTGCGCGGTCTGGCGCAGGTGCGTGTAGCTCGTGAACAGGCCCAGCAGGCGGCCGCCAGTCGCAACAGCCAGCCTGATCAGGGCCTCAACGATCGCCTCCTGGTAACGGCGCTGCTCATCAGGATCGGGCATATCGGTGGGCACATAGAGCAGGGTGGATTCCCGGTAATTGAAGGGGGATCCCACGTCTAGCGTCCGCACCCCCTGAGCCTGCAGGCGATCTTCAATATAATCGAAAGACCCGGCCGTCTGGAGCGTGGCGCTGGTCAGGATAACGACTTCTTTGCTCTGCCAGAGGTACTGGTCGATCAGCGGGCCGACATGCAGTGGCGCGCTGTGGATCGACATCCGGCGGCGATCCTGCCCCACTTCCACCCAGTAAATTGTATTTGCATCCGGCTTGTTAGCGAAGGCTTCCAGTTGTTTGTGGACGGCCTCCATGTTGCGGGCGGCTGTCGCCACGTTGCTCACAATATCGTCGTATTCGGGGATATCGAAGTCTTCCAGCCGCCCCAGGGCGAGCGCCAGCCGGCTCATAGCGCTGCTGATGCCGATCGTGAACTGGCTGAGGTTGTTCCAGGCGATCTGGATTGTCTCGAAGCCGGGCCTGTCGCGTAACTGCATCGTAATCCGCACCTGATTCACGTAGTTGCTGCTGGGCAGCATCCGCGCCCCATCCAGGAATTGCAGGATAGCGCTGAACAGGCCGTTGATATGGAAGTCCATAGCCTGGACGGCTTCTTCCACGTTCTCCACGTATTCTTCGAGTTGCGCCAGATAGGTCTCAGAAATGGCGCCCCGGGCGTGATTGAGGAGGTCGCCGAGTATCCCGGTCCGGCGCCCGCCCAGTTCGGCTAACTGGCGGCGCAGGGCGACCTGATCGGTTTCGAAGCTCAGCCCGTTGGTGGTGGCTTCTTCAAGGTGATGCGCCTCGTCGAGGATTAGATAGTTGTACTTAGGCAGTACGTGGTTGCCGGTGGCTACATCGGAGAGCAGCAGCGCATGGTTGACGATCAGGATATGCGCGTTCTCAGCGGCGAGGCGCGCTTTGTAAAACGGGCATATGCTGTGCATCTCGGCCTGGCAGCGATCCAGCGTGCAGGCGTCATCCTCGGCGCTCAGCCGAGTCCAGGCGCCGATCTCGGCCGCCCCGCGCAGGTTGATCTCGCTCCGATCGCCGGTCTGGCTATCGAGCAGCCAGATCAGAACTTTGGCATATATGCGCAGCTCATCGAGCGTTGTGGGCTGGCGGCGGTGCATGGTCGCCAGCCGGCGCGGGCACAGATAGTTGCTGCGCCCCTTCATCACAGCCGCTTTGAAGTCAAGATTCAGCGTGTCACGCAGCAGGGGGATATCCTTGCTCATGAGCTGATCCTGAAGGTTGATCGTGTTGGTGGAGATGACGACACGCTCGCCATTTTGCAGCGCCCAGAAGATGGCCGGGATCAGGTAGGCCATGGATTTGCCGGTTCCGGTGCCGGCTTCGACCATGAGATGTTCGCCCTGATTGAAGGCTTCGGCCACGGCCTGGAGCATCTGTATCTGTTCAGTGCGGTGTTCGTATCCCGGCAGCATCCGTGCCAGCAGCCCGTTTTGTTCAAGCAGGCCGGTCAGAGCTGGCAGGTTGAGGCGCGTCTGCTCGCGCTCCGCCCGGAGCGGCGGCCAGGCTTCTTCCGCTGGTGTGAACGCCGCTTCCGGCGCAAAAGCTGCTCGGCGCCGTTTTTCACCGAATCCGGTTCGGGCCCGTTCGGCCAGCGCCTCTTCAAAGACAGGCCCGGCTTCCCAGCCCGGCAGGCCGCGCGCCGCCGCGGTGATTTCTTCCAGGATGGGCAGGGGGAGTTCCAGCATCTTCTGCCATAATGCCCAGTACAGCCGCACGGTCGTGAGCGCATCGGACAGGGCGCGATGCGCCTCCTCCCGGGGAATCTGCATCTGCTGCGCCAGACTGCTCAGGTTGTAACGCGGGGCTGTCGGCAGCAGGACAGAAGCCAGCTCGTAGGTATCTAGCTGGACATTGTCATAGAGGATGTCTTGCCCGCGCAGAAAGCCAATATCGAAGCCGACATTGTGGCCCAGGACCGGCGCGTTGCCGATGAAGCGCTCGACTTCTCGAATCACCTGATGAATATGCGGTTTTCCGGCGACATCTTCGGGCCGGATGCCGGTCAGATAGGTGACGGAAGGGGGGATATCGCGCTGCGGATCAATCAGGGTTTCGTAGGTCTCGAGGACAGCCCCATCACGAAAACGAACCAGGCCGATCTCGATGATGGAGTCGTTGTAGGCATCCAGGCCAGTGGTCTCCAGATCAATGGCGACGATTTCGCCACGCATTGTGGACTCTCAATTCTAGCCCCGGGGGCGGGGCGGTGCGCCGGGTAAGTGGCGCAAGTATACCACACCGATGCGGGAGGCGAACATATGTTTTGTATGAATAAGCAGGCGGATATGCTACACTTCACGGCAAGAACCTGTATACAGAGGATGTGGCTATGCGCCGAATGAGCGTATCCGCGATTGTTGCGATCGGGTTGTTAGCGGCCTGTGCCGGGCCAGCGCCCGCCCCCACGGCGCTTCCACCAACACAGCCCGTTCAGGCGCCGACCGCGGCTATCGTGATTGTGACACTCCCCCCGCCCCCTGAAGCGACCCCGACCCAGTCCGCGCCTCAGCTTGATGCTTCGCTCTATGCGGGCGACTGGCAGCTTGGGCTGCGCTTTCAGTTTGAGGGGGGGGCGGTTATGGAAGTGATCCGCTTCGTGGGTGGGGTGACGGTGCATGTGGCGGATGACGGCGCGGTGACCGGACGAGGCTCGCTGACGACCGCTGTTGAGCATGAGGGCTGCGAGGCCAGCATTCTCGATGATGGCCAGATTCCTGTCACGCTGGAAGGCGCCCTGCGGGAAAGCGGCGACGGTATGGACCTGCAATTCAGCCTGCGGCCTGATGATATCAACCGGGTGGAGCATTACCGGCTTGCCTGCGCCACCTTCACCGAGCCGGTTGAGTTTGAGCAGCAGACGCTCTGGCCGGCTCTGGCAGCCCTGAACGCCCAGCCGTACACGCTCCCGCTGCAGCCGGGGGCCAGCCTCACGACCACCAGCGATCTTTCCACGATGACCAACCAGGCCCTGCAAGGCACACTGAGCACCACGATACGCCTGAACCGTTAACCGGCCGAGCGACAGATAGAAACGCAGAGGGTGATCCAGAACGGACCGCCCTCTGTTATTCTCCGGTATGTTACGCCGGCGTCAATTGGATGCGGGCGCCGGGGTAGGCTCAACCGTGGCGGCCTCGGCATCTGGAGCAGGAGTCGCTTCTGCTGGCTCAGCAGTAGGGGCTGGCGCGGACGCCGCCGCTGCTGCCGCTGCGAACGCTTCCGGAAGCTGTTCCTGATAAGACTGGAACTGCGCTTCGTCTGCCGCGATAACGCCGCGGGCGCTGTACTGATCGGTGTTGCGCATCAGCGACCAGAGCACCGCCTGCACTTCTGGCCGGGCCAGCGCAGCCTGATTGACGGCCAGCATGAGCGGGTTGGAGAGCGCGTAGCTGCCATCCCGGATGGTCTCCAGCCCCGGCTCGACACAGCCATTACCGGCGTCAACAGCCACAGCTATGACATTGGCATCGGTCCGGAGGAAGTCCAGGTAGCTCATATAAGTGACCGATCCCTCAACATTGGCGGTCGCGGCTGCCCGCCAGAGAGGATCGTTATTGGTCTGCAGGGCGTCGCGCCGCGCTTCAAGCAGATCGTCCGAGGCGTAGTACAGCAGCGTCCCCGTCACCGACTGGCTGTTAGACGGCAGGAAGATCGTGACCGGAAGGTCCGGGAAGTCGTTACCGAGCTGATTCCAGTTGGTGATCGCCTCATCAGCGTGTGACTTCCACAGGGTGGCGATCTGGTCAGTAGTCAGGCAGGCGGCATAGTCAGCAGCGGCAGGGACTACCACCACCAGCGCCTGATTGCCCGGGGTAGCCTCCCATAGGGAGATGCCACCGGCTTCACAGGTGGCCAATTCGCCTGCTGTTGCCGGACGATCTACGGCGATAATATCGGCTTCGCCGCCGCACAACTTGCGGTAAGCGGCCGCATTACCGTGCCCGCCCAGCGTGACGCTGATCCGGTCATAGGATTCGGTGAAGGCGCTGATGAGCTGGTTGATCGGCGCGTAGGCCAGCGCGGAAGCCTCCGCCTGGACTGCACCGCTGACATCCAGCGGGATGGTGTAGGCTGGCTCAGGCTGAGAGAGCTGGCGCCCGACGACGCCCTCAGCGACGTTAGCCTGAATTTGCGCCGCCAGATCGTCGCTGGTAGCTACGAAGCCTTTCTCGGCGACGCTGTCGCGCGCCTCGGCTGTCAGCATCCAGTCCACGAGGCCGCGCACATGTTCATTTTCAAGGCTGGCGCTGTTCACGTAAAGGTACAGGCCGCGGGCCGCCGGATAGCTGCCATCTTCCAACGCCGTCTGGGAGGGCGCAACGCAGCCCAAGCCGCTCAGGTTGTCAAGCTCGACAATCCTGAAGCCAGCGTCTTCCTCGTCGCCGCCGGCAGGGACGCTGCCCAGCGGAGCAATGCCTATGCCAGTCGGGTCCGCGATTACGCTGCCTACGACCGCACCCGGATCATCCTGAATGTTGAGGTCAGTACGTAACCCGTCGCCGGGCAGCAGGGTGGTGAGGAGGTCGTAAGTTGTGGTGGCTGTGCCAGGGCTGTACAACGTGACAGGCGAATCGGGCCAGAGGGGATTTACCTGGTTCAGATTAGTGATGCTGTTGGTGGCGGCTGCGCCCAGCAGCGTGGTTAGCTCACCGAAGGTCATGCACTGCGCGGCGGCGATAGCCGGATTTGCGATAACCGCCAGAGCATCATAGCCGAGCAGCACTTCTACCCAGTCGACACCTCCATCGGCGCAAGCCTGCTCTTCGGCGCGGGTGATGGGCCGGGCTGCGGCGGCGATGTCAATCTCGCCGTTGCACAGCCTGCTCAGACCGCTGCTTGTGCCAGAGATTTCCAGGCTGACCGCGACGTCATTTGTTTCCTGGTAAGCATTGCTCAATGGCTCAACGATATCTGCCACAATCCGCGATCCATCAATGCGAATCGGAGTCTCTTGGGCCAGTGCGACCAGAGGGAGAATGAGGACAAACAAGGCCAACAGGCTCACGAGAGCCCGATGCCGGGCGATGCTCATATTGATATCGCTCCTTCTTGAGGATTCAGTTTGTAAGGCCCAAAACCATGAAAGTAACAGCAGGCAATTTTACACGTTCGATGGCAATTGTCCACAGTGATCTGAAAAGCAGGCAGCCCCCCTGCCTTGGCCCGACCCCGACGAATGTGCTACAGTAAGCGCAGCGCCGGCCGCCGGGAGGGATGAGATATGAGCGAGCAAGAGTCGCGTATGAGCCGATGGTTGTTGCGCCTGGCACGTTTGCCCCGCCTGGGCCGCATCATCCTGATCGGCGTCATTGCTATTCTGTTCGGGTTGTTTGTATTGCAGGTTGCCACGCTGCTCGCCGGCGATATGGCCCTGTATGATATGGCGACGGCGCAGAACATGTTTCTGATCAGCGGGGCAGCCGGACTCGCCGCTTACGTGGTGGGCTGGGTGTGCCTTGTCGGCTTTGAGCGCGAGGCGCAGCCGCAATTGAAGCGGCGGGCAGTCTATTATGTGCTGTTCGGCCTGCTGGTCGCGGTGGCGCTGGGCATCTGGCTTCTGGTCAGCGTTGCGATTGCGATGCTGCCGCCGCAAATTCCGTTGTAGCGCCTGGGGGAGATACCATGCGAATTGCTTCCATGTTTGTTCTCATCATTGCGATATTTCTCCTGGCAGGGTGTGACACGGGACGCCCTGCCGAGACTGCCACTCCGACGGTAACCGCAGGGCCGACTGATACGCCGGTTCTCCCGACTCGTGAGCCGCTTCCTCCGACCTGGACGCCGGGCATGCCTCCCACGATAACGCCGCGCCCGTCAGCCACGCTGGAAGACCTGCCGACTCAGCCGCCTACGGCGACTATGCCGCCTGACTGCGCTAGTTTCGTCGCTGATTACAATCGCATTGGCGAGCGGTTCGTGCTGGGCACGGCCCCGACCCTCTACTGGTCTCCTGCGACGAATGCCTCAGGATATCGCGTTGTGCTGTACGACCCACAGGGTGAGACCCTCTGGGTCGTGATTCTTGATGCAGGGACGACTTCTTATGAGTTCCCGCTGGACCTGTTTGCTAATGTGACCGCGGATACACTCCGAGCCGGGACGCCCCTCGTATACGGCTGGGAGGTCACACCGGTGGATGATGATCTGGTGCGGTACTGCCCTCCATCGGGCGGGGAGCTGATACCGATGCCGCCGGAAGCTGGCTAACCGGTCCGCATAGCGCCGAGTCGGACGCTTTCAAACCGGGAAGCGGCGCTTATTTTGCGTTAAGCACATACTGCTCAAACGCTTCGGCAGTCCAGGGCAGGGCGGGTTTGAAGAATCGGGTGAAGATCGCCTGAGCATAGACGCGGATCTCGTACTGAGCATCGGGCGCCATGCGCAGGCTCAAGAAGTGCATCAGGTTATGCGCGTCCACTTTGGCCACCCAGGTGTAATAGACGGCGAATCCCGGCAGGAACAGGCGGGCCATCTCCCGCGCAACACCCTTAGCCAGCGCTTCTTCATACAGGCGATAGCCCTCAGCGTAGTGAGCGACCAACTCGCGCGTCAGCGCCTCCCCATCCGGGCCTTCTAGCTCGCCCTCACTGGCCTGCTTGTTGTCCGCTGACTGCCGCCGCCAGACCTCCGGGACGTAAAAATCCCCTTCGCGGAAAGGCGTATAGCGGCCTGACTGGGCATTGAAGCTCCAGGTGCGGTGCCGGGCCCACTGCCACCATACGACCAGTGGCGCGTGAACCCGGAACTTGAACTCCACCATCTCGAAGGGGCTGGTATGCCGGTGGCGGAGCAGGTAAAAGAGCAGCTTCTTGTCGCGCTCCTCTCCCTTGCTTTCCCCCATAAAAGAGACGCGGGCGGCGTTCACAATAGCCAGATCGCCCGACACGGCGCTATCAGGATGAGGCATGAGATCGAGCAGTTCAAGCCACCCTTTGTCCAGGACATCAACGCGCTGACCGATCAGGGGAGAAGTGGGGGGGGGATTGTTGTTCATTGTTCCTTCCCGTGTAGCGCCTCTTCAGCGCAAACCGTGATATACAGCCGCATAGAGCGAGAATATCATCCGCACAGACAGCATAACCAGCAAAGGGGAAGCCAGCAGCAAGGCGATACTCAGGGCGATTCGCCGCAGTCGTGCCCGGCGCAGCATCTGTATGACCGCCTCATCGCTCAGCAGCGGGAAGGTTGCGCTGTCCCGCTCAGCGGCCCGAATGCGCTGCCGCAAGGTGGCTGCAGCGTCGCTGGCGTTGTGAAGAGGGTAGGTGGAGAGCGTTCTGCGCCGGGGAGGGCGGGTATCTTCGGCGCCCTCGAAGGGAGGGCGGGCGACAGCGTAGGCCAGCCCGATTCGTGCGCCGTCTGCCAGAATCGCGCCGCCGATAGCCCGGTAGGCGATGCGCTTTGGCCGGAAGCCCATAGGGAGGCGCAGGCTGAGATGATCGACCTCCAGGGTCAGGCCTGTCTGGCTCAGCCGGTGCTGGTTTATCCTCCACAGGGCGGGCGGAATGGCGAAAAGCGCGGCCAGCAGCCGAAGCTCGGCCGCTGGCAGCAGCAGCGCCAGCAACAGGGAAGCGACGATGATAGCGACTGCCGCGGTCAGGCTGCGGCCCTCTTCGTGCTGGTAGGGGAAGAATGATGCGGGCGGACCGGGGCTGGCCATAGGCTACGTGAAGTACCCCAGCGCGATCCGCACGCGTTCTTCGATATCCTGAGGAGCATCGCGCGGGATGGACTGAATGGCCGTCTGCGCCTCGACAATGCTATAACCGAGGGCGACAAGAGCATCCAGAACATCGGAATCCACGTTATACAGGCCGGCCAGCTCTGGCGGCGCGCCCGCCGCCAGTTTGTCCTTGAGTTCAAAGACGATCTTCTCCGCCTTTTTCCGGCCAATACCCGGCACGCGAGTGAGTAGCTCGGCTTCGCCTTTGACGATGCTGCTACGAAGCTGGGCCGTGGTCAGGGTGCTCAAGATTGAGAGGGCAAGTTTAGGCCCGATGCCGCTGATCGTGATCAGGATTTCGAAGACCTGCCGCTCCTCCTCGTCAGCAAAGCCATAGAGCGTGAGCGCGTCTTCGCGAACGTCGAGGTATGTCTGCAGGTGAATATGGTGACCAATCCCTTCGGCGTGGTCGAATACTGTGCGCGGCACGAAGACTCGCAGCCCGATTGAGCCGCCAACAAGCACGACCAGATGGTCGTCCCCCTGAAACACAATCTGTCCCTGTACGCTCGCAATCATCGCGTGGCTTTACCCTGTCAGGCGCTCGAAGCGGGTGCTGTGAATATCGGTGATGGCGACTGCCAGGGCATCGGCGGCATCGTCCGGGCGCGGGATCTCCGGGAGGTCCAGCAGCGCCCGGACCATTTCCTGAAGCTGAGCTTTCTGGGCATTTCCGTAGCCAGAAATGGACTGTTTGATCTCGCTTGGCTTGTACTCCCGGATGGGGAGATTCGCATCAGCCAGAGCCAGCAATTGCACCCCGCGGGCCTGCGAGACCGTGATTCCGGTTGTCACGTTCTTGCCGAAGAAAACCTGCTCAATGGCAGCGCCATCAGGCCGGTACTGGCGAATTAGCTCTGCCAGTGTCCGGTAGATTTGCTGCAAGCGCTGCGGCATCGCCATCCCCGCCGGCGTGCTGATCACCCCGTAGGCGACCGCTTCCAGCGAGCCATCGTCATGCTCGCACACGAAGCCATAACCGGTTGTCGCAGTACCCGGGTCCAGTCCCAGAATCAGCATCGCCTTACGCTACCAGCGTCGCCAACACTTCATCGGTGATTTCGAGGTTGGAAGATACACTGTGAACGTCATCCAGCTCTTCCAGCTTCTCGATCATGCCCATCACCTTCAGCGTGTCGTCTTTATCCAGGCTGATCTCATTCTTGGGCTTCCAGGTCAGCTCGTAGTCATCGATCTCGAAGCCAGCTTCCTTCAGGGCTTCTGTGACATGGGCCAGAAGCTCGCGCGGGGTGTAGATCGAGATATCTGCGCCGTCGGCTTCGACATCTTCGGCGCCAGCCTCGGCTGCGACGAGGAAGGCATTATCGAAGTCAGAGCCTTCGGCGAGCGAAATCAAACCCTTTTGCTCGAACTGCCACATCACCGAGCCGGCAGAGGCCAGCGCGCCGCCGCTTCTGCTGAAGGCGTGCTTGATCTCCGCCAGAGTCCGGTTCTTGTTGTCGGTGACCACATCGACCAGAATGGCGACTCCGCTGGGGCCGTAGCCTTCGTAGGTGATTTCCTCCAGTACGGCGCCGTCATCACCTTCGCCCGCTCCGCGCGCAATCGCCCGCTGGATATTGTCCTTGGGCATGTTAGCCGCTCTGGCTTTGTCGATGGCCAGGCGAAGCCCGGGGTTGGAGTCCGGGTCGCTCCCTGACCGCGCGGCCATTGAAATTTCACGCGCCAGGCGGGTGAAGATACGGCCCCGCTTGGCGTCTTCGGCGCCTTTCTTGCGTTTAATGGTTGACCATTTGCTGTGACCAGACATAGGATTCTCCACACGAAAATGGTGCGTATGATGGGGGTGACACTGCTTCTATTATAGCGTAAGCCCGGGCGCAAGAGCAGTTTCAGTTTGGCGCCTGCTCGGTGGCATATTGTTGTTCTAGCTGGCGCTGCAGCGTATTCTGCATCGTCTGAAGATTGCCCAGCGCCTGATCGATGGTCCCCTGCATGACACTCAGATCGGTGAGGGCGCCGTTTGCGTAGGCTTGCAGGCTGTTCGTGGCGGTATAGATCAGGTTGAGCAGCAGGATATGGGCTTCGGAAGCGCAGCCCTCTGGCGCAGGCACGGCAATGAGCGCATCACGAAGCTGGGCGAGGCGTTGAATAGTGGCGCGGACCTGTATCGGTTCCTGCCGTCCTGCCTGATTCATCACGCTCACAAAATCCCGCAGCAGGAAGTCAGTCTGCTCCAGCCAGTTTTCCAGATCATCAGTGGTGCACCCCGCCAGGAACACGGGCGAAGCCGGCGGAGTCAGGGTAACCGGCGGAGGAACGGTAGCGGTCGAAGTAGGTTCAGGAGCCGGGTCGCAGGCGGAAAACAACACGGCAAGAACAATCAGGATAAGCCATACACGTGGGGTGATCATTGGTCTCTCGCCGCAGGGTGTTCCCGGCGCGAACCTGAAGCCTTGTCCAGGCCGCTGCGGCCCCGGCCTGTTGTCGAACCTGAGGCGCTGCCGCGTAGCTTAGCATGCTGCGGCGTCAGGGGCAAGGCAGGGTGGGGCCGGGCGCGTATTAGCTGGCCGGGGTTGCCGACGGGGTCGGCGTCGGCTCGGGCGGCAACACGCCGAAGGTGCAGGAATTGTAGTCCTGGCCGATGATCACCCGGAAATCATACCCGCTGGTCGGATCAGGCTGGATCACGATATTGTTCGCACTGGCGTTGAGCGCGCTGGCAATGCCCTGCAAACTGCTGCCCTTAGTGCGCCCGGTGAAGTCGATGATCTGCGTCTGGGGGACAGGCGCTTCGGGCACATAGGTCTCGTTGACGATCGGGACGAACCCCTCCCACGCCAGACGCTCGGCGGCGACGCGCCCCCAGCCGTCGTTGCCGCTCCCGTTCAGGACCTCAATCCGTGCCCCTTCCCGGACAAGCTGATTTTCTGTCGGGGGCAGATAGAAGTTGTCGATAAGCTGTGCAATTGGCTCCCAGTTGGGGAGCTGCACATAGGAGCCGTCCGGCGTCTGCCAGGGGGTGGTGTGGTACGTTCGAATCAGGTTGAATGATCTGATCCTGCTGGGATCCAGATTGAGCGCGATAGGCAGCAGGCCGATGATATCGGGCAGGGTCAGATTGGTCTGGACGATCTGTTCCGCCTCCGGCCACAGCTCGAGCGCCTTGCCCAGCAGACCCTGCTCTTTTGCTTCCCGGTAGATAGCCAGCAAGAGCTGCATCTGCCGACGGCCCCGGTCGAAGTCGCTGCTGTTGCGGCGAGAGCGCGCATACCACAGGGCCATATCGCTGTCCAGGTGGTGCAGGCCAACGGGCAGGGTATACAGCCGGTAAATCGGCTCGTTCCAGTCATCGCGTCCTTCGAAGCGATAATCCTGTATAGCGCAATCGACAGCGATATCGATCCCGCCGAGCCGGTCGATGATGGCCTGAAATCCGTCGAAATCGACGCTTACAAAATAGTGCGTTGGGATGCCGAAGTTGTAGAGAATCGTCTGCCGCAGCAGGCCGAAGCCGCCATCGGTCCAGCCCCCCAGCTCGCCGTGCTGGTAGGCGAGATTGAGCCGCTGCATGGTCCAGCCCGGAATATACACGAACAGGTCGCGCGGCAGCGAAAGCATATTTGCCGTGCCTGTTGTCCTGTTTATAGAGAGGATGATCATCGTGTCGGTGCGGAAGCTGGGATCAGTTGGCTCCACTTCGCCGTCGTTGCCCAGCAGCACGATGTTCATGATGTCGTAGTTGCGGCGGTTAGCCAGCGGCGCCTGCGGCGGGATGGCCGTCACCGGAGGTTGGCGGGGCGTGCTCTCCGGCGGGAGCAGAATAGTTGGCAGCGGGCGCGGCGTGGCCGTCAGGACGACTTCTGTGGCCGTCGGGGGAGGGAGCGGCGTCTCCGTCGGGACGGCGGTGTTGGTCGGAAATGGCGTCCGGCTCGGCACAGGTGTCGCGGTAGGGGTAGACGTTGGCGTGCTGGTGGCGCTGGGCGTCGGCGTCGCTGTCGGTGTGCTGGAAGGTGTGAAAGATGGCGTAAAACTTGGCGTGTTGGTTGCGAAGCTCATCGCCGCCTGCGTGATAGCGGGGGTATCTGTAGCGGCCGGTGTTGCAGTTGCCGTAGCACTTGGCGTCGCCGTGGGGGCTGACGTGTCTGATGCTGTCGCTGTGGCTGTCTCGGTCTCGGTAGCTGTTGGAGTCTCGGTAAGGATCACTGTTGCAGTGCTGGCAACTGCATGGGTGGCGGCCGGCGCAACAGCGGTGGCCGTCTGAGCATAGGCCACGGCGCGCACTTCCGCCTCATGACGTGCGTTGAGCATAGCAGCTACCCGGCTGGCCCCAAAGATCAAGGCCCCCACAATGACAACCAACACCAGGACTGGCAGCAGGCGCCTGAACCACCGACGCAGAGTCGACATAGCTCCTCCCGACAACGAAAACGGCGGACAGTGTACCAGATGCCCGCCGTTCTCGCTATATAACTGATCTGAGGCGTCTTGCGATGGCGCTACCGGAGCGTCACGCGGATAGCGCAGGGTTCGGGGTAATTACCCGTTATATCCACCACAGTGAGCACAATCTGGTAATGTCCGGGGCCAAAGGCTTGCGGGTTGATTGTGGCGAGCAGGCCGCCCGGCCCCTGTACAGGGGTGGTGGATTGAGCCACATTATGGAATACCGATTCGTCTTCCCGCCGAATCTCGACTTTGTAGAAAGCGAATGGCATATCGCCGCCCTGAGCAGCCGTACCACGGATGGAAAATGAGGCTGATAGCGGCAGAATCGCTCCTGGCGCAGGAGCGCTGATGCTCGCCGTCGGCACGGAGCAGCCCCATGTCACCGGGAGGGTGGATGCGCCGCCCCCGGCCTGTCCGCCGCTTCCGCTGCCTGTGCCGCTCCCTCCTGCTGTGAAGAACGCCGGAGGCAGATATATCACCTGCCCGGCAGCGATACGCGCGGGATCAGGGATGCAGTTGGCCGCCTGAACCTGGCTGAGCGGGATATTTGCCCTGAGCGAGATACGGAACAGGTTCTCACCTGACCGCACCGTATAGGGCTGCCAGCCGGCCGGCGGCACGCAGGCGCCGCCAGCGCCGGCCGTCGGCGTGATCGGAGTCGCCAGCAAAATAGTAGGCGTGGGCAGGATGCCCAGCGGCGTCGGCGTCAGTGTGGCCGTCGCTGACAGCGTCATGCTGGGCGGGATAGTCTGCGTGGACAGCGGCGCTGGCGTTTCAGTGGCCGCCGTAGTTGGCGAAGGGGGCGGTATCGTTGGCACTGTCGGCGATGCCGGTATCCGGGTGGGGAAGGGCGTTGGCGACGCCGGGACCGGCGTTGGAGAGGGGGGCAGCGTTGGGCGTAATGTCACAGGCACGGACGTTGGCGGGGGGAGGGTGTTCTTTGGCGTTACGGGTTGAGCAGGGCTTTGGGTAGCTGCCGGGAGGGTCGCTGTTACGCTCATCGCCTCAATTGCTATCGAAGGAATCGGCGATGGGCTGGCCAAAGGCGGCGCCTCTGTCACTGGAAGGGTGGCGGTGGGGGAGGCAGCAGCCAGCGCAGGAGGAGATGGCGGCGGGACAGTGGCCGAAGGCGCCGGAGTCGCGGAGAGCAAAGGTGTCGCTGGTTGCTCGGTAGGGGGCGCAGTCGTCGCCAGAATCTCAGAGGCTGACGCAGCCGTTGCCGATAGAATGACATCGGCGATAGCGATGCTCTGCTCAGTCGGGGTAGTGGTCAGGCTGGCGAAGCTGTCTTGCGTCAGAACCGCGGCGATTCCGACGGCGGCGGCCACCATGACCAGGGCCACTACGGCGACCAGGATGTCGTTCTTCATGCTGCGGCGTGACGGTTCCATGCATCACTGCTCCGTTATTGGTCTGAAGGGAATAGTGAAGATGAAGCGCGAGCCGACTCCCATCTCGCTTTCCATCCACATCTTGCCCCGGTGTGCCTCCACCAGCGCTTTGGCAATAGCCAGGCCGACGCCAGTGTCACCCACACCCTGTATCAGGGGATTGTCGGCGCGATACAGCCGCGTAAATACACGCTTCTGATCTTCCAGAGGGATGCCGCCGCCCTGATCCTGAATGGCAACGTAAAATGAGTCAACTTCGCGCTGCTGATCGTCACCGGCGAGGGGCATGCGCTGCTGGCGCGCTGTAATCCTGACTTCGCCGTCTGTGGGCGACACCAGGTACGCATTGCTGAGAAGCTGAGCGAGCACCTGCTGCAGGGCATCGCGATCCACATACGCTGGCGGCGCCTGATCCGGCACGTCCAGAGTCAGGGTGATGCCTTTCTCGCGGAACTGCGAACTGGTGTTCGTGATCGCGTCGTCCAGCATATCCAGCATATTGACCGGCTCCGGCGTCAGACTCACCCGCCCGGAGTCCAGGGCAATCACGCTGACCAGGTCTTCGATCAGGCTGCCCAGGCGCTCAATGTTAGCTTTGACACGCTGTAAGAACTTGCGCTGCAGCGCGCCCAGACTGCCCACCGATTCGCCCAGCAGCAGGTCCGTGTAGCCCGTGATCGAACTCATCGGTGTGCGCAGCTCCTGCGCGATGGAGAGGATGACCTCGGGATTTTCGGCGGGCATGCTCACTGAAGCGGGCTGGGGCATACTGGCGGCCGACTGTTCGTATGACTGAATCTTGCTCTCCAGCAGATCCAGATCGGCCTGTGTCTGAAGAAGCTGATGCTCCAGATTACTGCGCTCGGCTGTCAGGTCGTCAATCATAGCCTTGAGCGTGCCGACACCTTCCGCCCCGAACTGCTGAAGCAGATCGCGATCCCCTTCCAGACGGGCGAGCAGTTGGTCGCGCTCTGTTTGCAGGGCGGTGCGCTCCGCCAGGAGACGATCCCGTTCCTGTGTCAGGAGGGCTTTCTCCTCAGCCAGCGCATTGCGCTCCTGGAGTAATACCTCACGCTGTTCGGTGTTCTCCCGAATCTCTTTCTGGATCAGGCCGATTTGCTGACCGATCTGCTGGCGCTGGCCCAGCCATTCCTGGCGTTCTCGCTGCCAGGCACTCTGCTCCTGACGCAAGGCGTCCCGCTGCTTGATCGCGGCTTCGCGATCGGCGGCGAGGCGCGCCATCTCCTCCTGGAGAATCTGGACATGCAGCGCATTGGGGCTGCCTTCGGCCGCTGCCGGGGCGGCGGGGGCGGGCTGTTGAAGCTGCATACGAAGCTGGTCGCGCTCTTCATAGAGCTGGCCCAGGACGAGAGCCAGCCCGGCCACGCCTCCCTCAACGCCGAGCAGCGCTAGTTCGCTCCGGACATCCTGCAACTCGGCAGCAATCGCGTCTCTCTCATTGAGCAGGCGGACTTTCTCCTCATTGAGGGCTTCCAGCGTATCCTGAATAGACGCCGGAATCAGGAACATATCGCTTGTCTGCTCGCGCAGATGCGCCAGTTGCTCTTCCAGCTTGGCCTTTTGTGCTTCCAGCGCCTGCTGCTCGCGGTTCAGGACCTCGATAATCGACTGGACCAGATCGTCATTGCCGCTTGCTGTTGCGCCAGCAAGAGTCGTGCGTGCCTCTTGCAGCTCCGAGGCCAGCTCTGCCCGTTCCGACTCAATCGCGCCCGTCTCCTGGCTGAGGGTCATGATCTGCTGGGAGATGGAGAGCGTCTCCTCGTCGGCTGCCAGAGCTTCGGCGACGCGGCCCCGTTCATATTCCAGCTCGATCTTGAGATCGCGAACCACGCTGCTGAGCTGATCGAGCTGCCGGTAGGCCATTTCCAGGCTGCTCTGCATTTCCTGTCGGACGTGCAGCGCCGCAGCCAGATTCGAGGCGGGCAGGGGGGCCGGCGCGCTCGCTACGACAGGCTCCGCTGCCGGCAATGGCGCTTCCGTCGCCGACGCACCCAGCATCAGCAGCTTGCTGGCGATTGGCGCCAGACCTTCCAGCAGCGTGCTTTCGTGCTCGCGCAACTCGCGCCCGGTGTAAGGAAAGACGATGATCAGAACCGCGAACGCCTTGCCATTCTGTTGAAGCGGCTGGAAATATGCCGGGCAGAGCGGCACGGCCTGGTTGAGGTCCAGCCGCGTGTACAGATCAACCAGTTCCTGCACATTGCGGTCGGGCAGCAAGGGGCACTGCCGGACCCGATCCAGGGCATTCGCCAGCGTCACCTGCTCATCAAGATTCAGGGAGATGCCCTGTCCTGTATGCTGCTGGATGTTATCATAGATCGCCACCAGATCGACCCAGTTGGCATCTTTGAGAAGGCCCAGCGCCACCATGTCGGCCTTCAGCGCGTTAGCAGTTGCGACTGTGATTCGCTGCGGGAGGTCGGCCGGGTCGGGACTGTCCAGCATTTCACCCAGGGCACGCAGCAGTTGCGCCGCTTCGCGCTCAACGGGCGCGGATACGGATGGGGCCGGGCGCGCGACAGCAGGCCGATCCGGCGCGGGTCTGGCAGGCGCCAGGGTGGTCAGCCGCCGCACAATGTAGCGATAAATCACGAAGGCATAGAGCGGCATCCCCAGCAGGAATGCGCCGCGCAGAATAGCCAGGTAGTCTCCCCGCAGACTTCCGTTAGCAACCTGCCAGGCAGCGACGCCGTAAGCGGCGATGAGCAGGATGTAGAAAACCAGCTTGAGAGGCGCGTCCGGGAGCCTCGAAAAACGATACAACAACCCCAGCGCGATACATACGGCAATCACCAGCGGGATGAATGTCCAGGCAAGCGCGTACTGTGTGCTGGTGAAGTCCACCAGCGGGGAGATCGGCTCCCACTGGCTGAGGGTGAACAACCCGCCTGATACGGCCAGACCGATCAGGAACAGAACCACCAGATCCCATAACCGGCTGCGCCCCGGCGCTTCAGCCGTCAGGAATGCCCACCCGGCCAGAATGATGACCGCTGTATTGACCATCTGCTCGAGCGGAGGGAGGATGCTATCCGTCGGTTGGCCGGTGAGCGAGCCGGCCAGGGCGCCGACGCCCAGCGTGATCCAGCCGATCAGGATACTGAGGCTGGCCAGACTGTAGCGGGTGGCGGACGCGTTGTTCTCCCCCTCACGCATCCGCTGCTCAAACGCCATATAAAGCGCGGCCTGGCTGGTGGCTACGACCATCAGGAAGTAAAGCATATTGCCAGGCGGGGCGACAAAGAAGTTCAGAAAGTCAGCCACCGGATGTATCCTCCAGCGAATGGATCATCTTGATTCTCCAGAGCAGTATAGCATAGAGCGGCCGTTTGCATGGTTGGCCGGGATAGAATTCGGTTAGAATTTCTGTGTCCGGGATGTGAGCGTTTGGGCTGTCGGCTGTGGAGCATAACACTAGCCAAACTGATTTGAAAGATTAGCCGCCTGGTGAATATGATAGGACGCTGAGCACCCGCCCGGTCTGTTGACTGGAGGGCTGCTCTGCGCTAGACTGGCGAACAGTGAGGGGGGACGGCGGGTACCTGCCGCCCCCTTCTTATGTTCCTGGGGAAGGCTCATTCATGATCGGACGCTACAAGGCTCAACTGTCCGCATTATTCCAGCGTTACCCGTTCCTCGGGCGTCTCGGCCACCGGACTTATCGCCTGTTGTTGCAGCCGCGTTTCACGGTCGGCGCAGTTGGAGTTGTGTTCAATGAGACTGGCCGAATACTGCTTCTGAAGCATGTGTACCGCCCCGAATATCTCTGGGGCCTGCCGGGGGGATGGACCAGCCCGCGCGAGAATCCGCGCCGGACTGTGGAGCGCGAGTTGATGGAAGAAACCGGGCTGCGCGTGCGGACTCTCGCGCCGCTGTGGATCGAGCAGGGAACCTGGGCCGATCATCTGGATATGGCGTTTCTGTGCCGCCTGATAGGTGGCGATGTCCGGTTGAGCGGCGAGATTCTGGATTATCGCTGGGTGCTGCCGGAGGAGATGCCGGAGCTTCTGGAGTTCCAGCGTAAGGCAGTGGAGCAGGCGCTTCGCCTGCGGGAGGTGGGGCGATGGGAATGAGTGGGCTGGGGACGAGCGCAAGACGACGAATGCGCCTTCCGCTGCTCGAACTGCTCTCCGCCGGGCTGCTCCTGGCGGCTCTCCTTCTGCTGGTGATGGAGCTGGTGAGCTTCAGTCGGGCACGCGACCGGCTGCAGGCTGATATCACCGTTGCCGGTGTTCCGGTGGGGAATCTGGTCCCGGCGGAGGCCCAGGCGCGCTGGGAAGATGCTTATGCGCAGCCGGTCGAGATCAGCTATCAGGGTAACCCGATCTATCTTGATCCGGCGGAGATCGGCTTCCGCACTAACAGCAATGTCATGCTCGCCCAGGCGTTAGCCCAGACCGCTGACGAGTCCAGTTTCTGGCTGGCTTTCTGGAACTACCTGTGGCGGCGGCCGGTCGAGCCTATCAATGTGGACCTGGTCGCTGATTACCAGCAGTCGGCTGTGGTGGCGTATCTGCAGGATGTGGCTGCCCGCTACGATCGCCCTCCCGGCGCGCCTACGTCCGATTTGCAGACATTGACCTTCAAGCAGGGACTGCCGGGTTACACGCTGAATATTGAGGCGGCACTTCCTCTGATAGATCGGGCGCTCCGGGACCCGAACAACCGGTTTGTAGAACTGCCGGTCGAGGTGCAGGCTCCGACACAGGGCGGGCTGAACGCCTTGCGCGACCTGATCACGGCATACCTTGACTCGCAAGGCTTCATCTACGACGGGCAGACGACCGTTGCCTCAGTTTACATTATGGATTTGACGACCGGGGAAGAGATCAACCTCAATGGCGATGTGGCATTTTCGGCGGCGAGCACTATCAAGCTGCCGATTCTCGTGTCTTACTTCAGGTATCAGCCGTTTGCAGTCCCCCAGGAAGATGCCTGGCTGCTGGCAAATTCGCTTCTGTGCAGCAACAACTCCTCGTCGAACCTGCTGATCCAGATTATGGGGCGGGAAGGATCCAATATCTTCCCCGGCCTGCAGTATGTGACGGACACGGTGGAGCATCTTGGCGCGCGGAATACCTATATCACCGCGCCGCTCTACCTGGGGATTGAAGGACAGGTGCTTGGCTCCAACCCTATTCCGCGCACCAATCCTAATCCTCGCTTCAACACGGACCCGGACCTGTACAATCAGACAACAGCCGAAGATATGGGCACCCTGCTGATGATGATCTACGATTGCGCCACTTATGGGACCGGCCTGCGGACGGCTTACCCCGATGGCGAGTATACGCAGAGGGAATGTCAGCAAATGCTCGAGCTGATGAGCGGGAACGATCTCCAGCGCCTGATTCAGGCGGGCGTCCCGGCCGGGACACGTGTCTCCCATAAGAACGGCTGGCTGAACACGATGCACGCGGACGCCGGCATTGTGTTCCCCCCCAACGGCCACAACTACATTATTGTCGTTTATATCTGGGAAGCCGGGGAGTTCTTCGATTATCAGCGCGCCTGGCCGCTGCTGGAAGAAATCTCTCGCGCCGCCTGGAACTACTTCGTCCCTGAGAATCCGCTGACCCAGCGCCGTACCGGACTCCCTGAAACGGCTCTGGAGTGCACGAACTTCCTGCCCCCTTCGATGGAACAGACTGATCTGAACGATATTGATGGCTGGCGCACTGCCGGGACGGGCGCCCCGACCTCGATGGCTGTGCCCTCAGCGGGCGAGATGCCGACCGGAGGCTGAACCGAATATAGCGGAGTTATTGGGCGTCAGTTGCGGCGCACGACGACCAGAGTCAGGTCATCGAACTGCGGAATGTTCCCTGTATGCTGATCCAGAGCGTCGATGATGGCGTCAATGATGCGGCTGGCTGGCTCCTGACAGTGGGCACGGGTCGCCAACTCTAGATTGTGCAGCCCGAACTGCTGCCCGTTCTGATTCTGGGCTTCAGTGATGCCGTCCGTGTAGAGTACCAGAGTGTCGCCTGGATTCAGGATGACCCGATCAGTTTCGAGCGTGATCTCGCTCAACACGCCCAGGGCGATGCCTTTGACCCGGAGCGTCCGGAACGCCGGCGGATTGTGCTGAATCAGGAACGGGGGGTTGTGCCCGGCGCAGGCATAGAACAGGGAGCCGTCCACCGGATTCCAGATCGCGTACCATACGGTTACGAACAGGTCCGACCGGGTGTCTTCCAGCAGCAGCTTGTTGACCTGTAGCAGTGTTGCCGCCGGATCGTTGCGGTTGCGGGCTACAGCGCGCAGCAAAGTGCGGCTCAGAGCCATATACAGCGCCGCGGGCATTCCCTTGTCGGCTACATCAGCGACGACGAGGCCCCACTTGCCATCTGGCAGCGGCAGAAAGTCGTAGAAGTCACCCCCTACCATATGCGCCGCCCGGTAGTATGTCCCGACATCCCATCCGGCCAGGGAGGGAGCGCTGTCCGGCAGGAAACTGTTCTGGATGCTCTTGGCTACTTCCAGCTCGCGTTCAAGCCTCTCGCGGTCGGCAGCTTCAGCCTGAAGCAGATTCGTCTCGATAGCCAGGGCTGTCTGGGAAGCGATCCCGGTGAGCATGTTCATGCGGCGCTGATCGAGCGCCCCCTGGATTCCTTCCTGGCTGATTAACATCAGGCCGAACAGCTTTCCATGCGCTGTTAGCGGCAGGCCGGCAATCTCAGCGGTGTCGAAAATATGGGCCAGGACCGGCGGGATCTCGAATGGGCTGCTGCCTCCGGCGGTGAGCGGCATGCCAGCGCGGCTGAGCGCGACCAGGTAGGGATCTTCATCGGGGCAGATGGCGGCGGCGCCCAGCTTTTTTTCGACCGGCGGAGACAGGCCGTATGACACGGTGTTGCTGAAGCAGCCGCGCGTCTCATCCCACAGGAGGATGATACAGGTGTTAACCCCTACCAGCAGCGCCGTCAGCCGGACGACCGTCTGCAAAGTGGCCTGAAGCTCAACCTGCGCATTCATAGCTTCGGCAACCTGGAGCAGAGCGGTAGTGACCCACGCCTCTTCCTGCTGAGCCGCATAGAGCTGGGCGCTCTCAATGGCCAGGGCGGCCTGGTTGGCGATGCCCCCGACCATCTCGATTTTGCGCGGGCTGAGCAGCGTATCCCGGTCCTGCTGCCCGATAATCAGCGCGCCGACGACTTCGCCTTTGGTGAACAGCGGCAGCATGACACCCTGGCGGATCACTGGCGGCGTCCTGGATTCAATTTTGGGCGGCGTCCAGACTGGCTCGTCGTGCAGGATGACCGGCTCCTCAGTCTGCAGCAACCTGGCAAGGGGCGGCCATTCCTGAGGCGCGACTGTGGAGCCGACGAGCATGTCCTCAAAGGAGGATTCGGCGCCTTCTATTTCCACAATACGAAAGCCGGGGCCTTCGGCCAGCAGGACCGCACACCACTGAACTCCCACCAGCAGCGGCGTGATCCGGGCGACTGTGCGGAGTACTTCGTCGAGCGATTCGGCGCGCCCGGTTGCTTCGGCGACCTGGAGCAGGGCAGTCGAGACCCAGGCCTCTTCACGCTGCGCCATATAGAGCTGCGCGTTGGCGATAGCCATCGCCGATTGCATGGCGAAAGCGTTGATGATATCCAGATCGTCGGCGGTGAAACGCCCGCGACGATAGTCCAGGGCCAGATATCCAATCAGATCTTCACCCAGGATTAACGGCACGAAGCGATGCTCATAATTCAGAGCGTCCGCGCCAGTGGAGTGAAAGAGCGCGGCCATTTCAGCCAGAATATCGGCCTCCAGCGGGATAAGACGTCCCAGAGGATTATCCGCCGGGTCGAAGCCGTGCGCGGCGCTGATGCGATAGCTGGCAGCATCTTCGTCAAGCAGGACGATCATGGCAGAATCGACGCTGACAACGCGCTCCAATCCCTGCAGAATGCCGTTCAACACCGTGTCCACTTCCAGGCTGGCGCCCAGGACCATGCTGACTTCGCGCAGCGACTCCGCCAGAATACGCCGCCGCTTTTCCTGCGCGTACAGTGTGGCGTTGCGCAGCGCCACAGCCAGCGTATCGCACAGCGCCTCTCCCAGAGCCGCATCGTCTGAGGAGAAGGCATTCAGCTCTTTGCTCTGAATATCCAGCGCCCCGAGCGTTTGCAGGCCCATGCGAATCGGGATCACCATCTCCGACTGTGTGTCTTCGACGCCCGGCCCCGGGATATAATCCTCGTAAGTGCTGACATCGCCGCAGTTGATAGTCTGACCGGTGCGGACGCTCCTGGTGATCAGGCCGCGATCCTCCAGGGCATAGCTGAGCTGCTCAATAGCCCAGCGGCCGCTGTGCGTGCCGCTGCCCGCCCGGAAGACGAGCCGGTCGCCTTCGCGCAAGAAGATGTGAGTCCGGTCGTAGCCAAAGTAATCAGTGAGCACGTCGATTACTTCTTCGAGGAGATCGTCCACATTCAGGATGGAGACGACGGCCCGGCTCGCTTCGGTGAGGGCGTGCAGCCGCTCGCGCTGGCGGCGTTCGGCGGCGTAAGTCTCAGCCTCCTGGATAGCCAGGGCGATCTGGCCGGCCATTGTTTCCAGGACGACAACATCATCGTGGCTGAACGCGCCGGCGACATCGCTTTGCACGTCGAGGACGCCGACGACCCGCCGCTCAACGACGAGGGGGACAGTCACCTCGGCGTGGGTATCTTCAAGAAGGCCGTCGTCGAGGTAGCGAGTATCTTGCGTCACGTCCGAAACCAGGGCAGTGCGCCCATTCTTCGCAGCCCATCCGACCAACCCTTCGCCCAGGGAGAGCTGCGGCAGATGTTCTCGGAAACCGGGATGGGTGCTGGCTTCCAGCGTGAGTGTGCCGTGTTTCTCGTTCAGAGCGAAGATGTTGACGGCATAGAAGCCGAAAGTATGCCCGATCAGCGTCACGATTTGTTCGAACAGATTGCTGAGCGGCTGAATGGTCGTGATCTGCTGGCTGACTTCGCTCACAAGCTGAAGCTGGCGGTTGCGCGCCTGGGTTTGCTCAAAGAGCTGAGCGTTGCGGATGGCGCCGGCGGCCTGATTGGCTAGCACGGTCAGCAGGCGCAGATCATCTGCGTTGTAGGCGTGGGGGATATCACTCTGGACAGCAATCACGCCGATAGGATCGCCGCCGGCCAGGAGCGGTACGAACAACGCCGATCGGGCCGGCTGGCTGGAGGCATAACTTGGTCTGGCGGGCAGGGCCTCCCACTCGGCCTCAAAATCCCCCACCCGTAACTCACGACCGGTCCGGCGAACCCACCCGATCAGGCCCTCCTCCGCGCTGTGCCGGAAGCGCTGGCTGCTCAGCCTTTTGCCATGCCGGAGCCAGATCATGATGATGTAGTCGCTGTTGTCGAATAACCCTAGCTGAAAGTTGGACGTGTCGATGATTGCGCTGACCTGTTCGAAGACTACTTCACAGAGCGCATCAAGCTGGAATCTGGCGCTGAGGATTGCCTGCCCGAAGCCCGCTAATTCATCCAGTTGCGCCGTGCTGCTGGCGCGGCGCCGTGGGGAATCCACCCGGCGCGATTGGCGGGTCAGCCAGAATAGGAGTCCGGCGGCGGCAGCCAGCAGGCTCAGAAGCAGCAGTCCAAGCAGCAGTTCCAAGTCGTTCGTCTTTTCCAGAACAGATTACGGGTCGTGAGCGGGTTCGTTCTTCCGGAGCACTACGCCGACCCACCGCCGAAATGGCGGACAGCTTCGTCTGTTGCGTGATAGATGCTGAATACCTGATCAAATCCGACGGTCAGGAAAACTTCGGCAATCAGAGGAGGCAGATCAGCCAGAACTATGTCGCCATCCTGCTGACGCGCTTTTCGCCAGGCATTGACCAGCACCTTGAGACCACTGGTTGAGATGTACGTAACGCGACTCAGATCGACCACCAGACGGGTATGCCCGGCATCTATCTGGTGATCGAGCGCGCTTTGTAGAGCGGGGGCCGTATTGGAGTCAAGGCGCTGATGGGGTGAAATGACCCAGACCATGTTGCCGGCATCCCGGGCTATGCCCTCATCTTCTACCGGAGCAGAGGGCGGCCTGCTGAGATTTTCGGCTGTTTTACGTTTGGCGATGGTCAGGACATTCTGATTATCGACTGCTTTATACGCGACGTCATCCATCATCTTCTTGATAAAGAAGATGCCCCATCCCCCTGGCTCGCGATCTGACAGAGGGGTGTCTGGATTCGGATCGCCGTGCTGGAGAGGATTGAAAAGCGGGCTGTTATCGATGATCTGGACCACGAAGCGATCTGCTTCGTTACGGCATGTCACCTGTATCTGACCCTGTTGATCACCCCCCCTGAAACCGTGCTCAATAATATTAGTGCAGGCCTCGTCCACCGACATTTGACAGTGATAGACGGCGCGCTCGTTCAAGCCGCCTCTGCGGGCTGCCACCGCGACAAAGTCACAAACATCAGGTATAAGCGCTCGGTCGCCCGGGATGACGGTACGAATCTCTTCGTCGCGATGCTGTTGAGCCATCCGTACAGCGCCCCTGCCGGCTAGTAACTGCCCACAGCCTCGACCTGAGTATCATAGATCGAGAAGATCGTATCCAGCCCGGCCAGCTCCAGGACTTCCATAACGCGCTCAGAGGGCGCCGCCAGCCGCATATCGCCGGTTCCTTTTTTGACTTTCTTGAGGGCTGAGACAAGCTCGCGCAGGCCGGCGCTGCTCATATACTCGACGTTGGAGAGATCCAGCACTAGCTGGGTTTGGCCGGCGTCGATAACTTCATTCAGGGCCGCGCCAAGCTCAGTTGCGTTTGTGCTGTCGATCCTGCCCGTGATCTCGAAAAGTCTGACACGCTTGAGTTCAGAAGACTTTATTTCCATCAGATTCTCCTTGGTGCCATAAGATACCGGGTTTAGATGTCACCGGCTGCTGTCTTTTTTGAATGGCAACGACCTTTATTGTGTGCGAACGGCCGGTGCTTGTCAACTATTCACAGCCGCCCGTCCCCCATTCCGAATATCTTTCTGTCAAATTTGACCACCAGCCTCTATAATCGGTGGATAAGACAGGATATTGGGAGACCCGGGGTGGGAGTATGAACTGGGGAGCCTGGCTGGGGTTAACGGCGATTTTCGCCGCGTTGATGCTGATTGTACAGCGCACTGAGGCGCGTCGCCGCCGCATTGTTTTCGTGGTTATGCTTGTGGGCGCCGAGCTTGTGCGTCGCTATCTCGTCTATCGCGATTGGAATACGGAAGGGCTGTTAGCTGTCTTGATGGCGCTGGTGATTGCTGCGGCCTTCTGGCTGGCGTGGGGCCGAAAGCACCCCCCGCGTTCCAGCGAAGAAGAAATCGATGTGGCAGAGAGATAGCAGCGGGCCGGGGGATAAACATCATGGCACCCGGGTGCATTGGCATGTCCTATGGTGCCATGATGTCGGGAGTGTAGTCTGGTTACTCGATGACGTTGAGGGGGACGGCATCCGCTTCTGACAACATCATCACGCTGATCCGGCTGGCTACCGTGCCTGCCAGAGACCGGAAGGCCGCACCTGCCGGCGAGTCGGGCGATTCTACAATGACAGGCCGGCCGCTGTCCCCGCCGACGCGCACGCGCGCTTCCATAGGAATACGCCCCAGGAAGGGCACATCGCGCTCCGCCGCCAGCCTTTCGCCGCCGCCTTCGCCGAAGAACTCCCCGCTCATGTTTTCGATAATACCCAGGATCGGGACATTCAGTTCCTCGAACATCCCCAGTCCCTTGGCGGCGTCTTCTATAGCCACATCCTGAGGCTGGGTGACGATGATGGCGCCGGTCAGGGGAACACTCTGGGCCAGGCTGAGCTGTGCGTCGCCGGTCCCGGGCGGGAGATCGACGATCAGGTAGTCCACCTGATCCCAGGCCACATCATTGAAGAACTGCCGGATGACTCCGTGCAGCATCGGGCCGCGCCAGACAAGCGGCTTGCCCGGCTCGGTCAGGAATCCCATGCTCATCACCTGAACGCCGAACGCCTCGAAGGGGATCAATTTACGATCAGGGGTGAGGCGCGGCTGTCCGAAGCCCAGCCCGACCATCATGGGGATGTTGGGGCCGAGGATATCCGCATCCAGCAGGCCGACGCGGGCGCCGCTCTGAGCGAGGGCTATCGCCAGATTGACTGAGACGGTGCTCTTGCCCACGCCGCCCTTGCCGCTGCTCACGGCAATAATCGAGCGCATATTTGTGTCCAGCCGGCCGTGCAGACGCTTGTCGGTCGGGACTCGGCTGTCCCATTTGATCTGGACATCCTTGATCCCCTCTACCTTGCCAATCAGGGCCTCCCGGCAGTCGCGGATGAAAACGTCCTTGAGGGGGCAGGCAGGGGTTGTCAGCACAATGGTGAAGCTGGCTACACCATCTTCTACCTGAAGATCGCGCACCATATTGAGCGTGACGATATCGCGATGTAATTCCGGGTCATTAACGTTGCGCAGGGCCGCCATGACGGCATCATGGCGAGTGGACTGTGAACTCATGTTTTCCCCTTACGATTGAGCAGGTAGGCACGAAAGTACCTGCTTGCGAATTTCTCAGATAGCTATGTTGTTTATTGTACCGTGTTTCAGGTAATCGTCCAGCGATTGCTATTCAATAGCAGGGGCAACCCCGCCTTGTATCCAGCATTCGATATCCTGGCAGGCTTTCTCCCATTCCTGAATCAACTCTCGATCGGTCCCTTTGAACCGGGCGACCGACTGCTGGGCACAGAGCGTACAGCCGCGCATGGCCCGATAGCTGTCGGCGTGGCAGGTCATACAGCCATCAAGGCGGACCATCAGCAGCATGAAGCCGAGGATATCCCGGTGATTCTCCGGGACGCTCAGCACGTGCTCTACCAGCGCGCGCCATTCGGGACCTCGCAGGTGGGCCAATGACGGGATGACGCGCGGAGGGAAAAGCATCTCAGTATCGTTCTGGTACAACACAGGTCTGCCTCCGTGCGACGAGCGATCTGAGTTTTCAATCGTGTGCCAGAAAAATGCCCTCGTTGCGGGTGCTGCCGGGTCGCTAACGAGGGCATTTGTTTCATCAGATGTTTATCTAACTCTCGGCGCTTTCTTGTGTCGGTTTGGCCGCCCGTGCCGCCTTGGCTTTCTCCTTCAACGTATCCTTATGTTCCCAACCTCCGCGCGCTTCAGCCTCTTCAGCGGAGATAGTGGGGGCGATGGAGCGCCAGTACCGAAATTCTTTGGAAAGGCGCTGCTTGTCGAAGATGTGATGGCCAGAGCGATCATAGCTGGCCAGCTCGTAGTCGTGGTCCATCTTGATCGCGTCGAACGGGCAGAACTCGGCACAAAGGCCGCAGTTCATGCACAGATCGATATCGATATGAAACTCCTCTGGCTCAGGCTTGGGCCGGCCTGTTTCCGGATCAGTCCCACGCACGATCCAGATGCACTGCGGCGGGCAGACTTTGGGGCAGATGCCGCAGCTCGTGCACCAGTCTTTGCCGGGGTTCTCTTCATCATCGAGGTTGTTGGTCACCAGGAACGGGATGAAGCGAAAGCGCTCCGGCACCGCGATTTTTTCTTCCGGATACTCAACTGTGAAAAGGCCCAGACTTCTGGCCCTGGAGCCTTGCCGAATCTGAAAGGCGGCGTCTGTCTTCTTGCCCTTACCGAGAAACTGGATGTCCTCGATATAGGTATCCATGAAGTGCTTGAGTGTGACGCCCATCCCTTTGAGTACACCCAGTCCATACATGATGCTATCTCCTTACGCCAGCCACCACGGGTGAATCAGCGGTCGGTCTCGCCAAGCACGATGTCGATACTCCCCAGAACAGCGACAACGTCAGCGATTTTATGTCCCTTGCACATTTCACTCAAAGCGGTCAGGTTGATGTAGCTGGGAGCGCGAACATGATACCGCCAGGCGTTCTGTCCGCCGTCAGATATGACGTAGAAACCAAGCTCGCCCTTCGGATTTTCCACGCGCCCATAGGCTTCGCCTTCAGGGACGCGGGGACTGTAAGCCTTCGTCCCGGAGATAATGGGCTGGCCTTCGGTCTCACGCAGGCGAGGCAGGAGCTGCTTGAGGATGCGGATGCTCTGTCTGATCTCATCAAGGCGGATGAGATAGCGGTCGTAGATATCGCCGTTATAGCGTACCGCCACATCAAAATCGAGTTCAGGGTAGATGCTGTATGGGTCGGACCGGCGGATATCGTAAGGGACGCCGCTGGCGCGAAGCACCGGCCCGGCAGTGCTGTAAGCAATGGCCATCTCAGGGGGCAGCACGCCGACACCTTCGCAGCGGGTGATCATGATCTCGCTCTTGGTCAGGTACCGGTCAAGCTCATCCACCGCCCGGGGGAGCCGCTCATTAATGAGGGAATCCAGGAAGTCCATCGTAGGCTCGTTCCGCACCCGATCATTGGTCAGGAGCGGGATGCCCTGGATACGCTCCGGCAGGTCCTTGAAGACGCCGCCGAAGCGCATATAGTTACACATCAGGCGGCTGCCGGCAGTGGCCTCAAAGAAGTCGAGGATCAGCTCACGCTCGCCAATGGCATAGAGGGCCGGCGTGAAAAATGCGCCAAGATCGTTGAGCAAGAACCCGATCGCCCACAGGTGATTGACGACTCGCGTGAATTCCGCCATCAGCACGCGGATTACTTCGGCGCGGTAGGGCGGCGGCTGGTACCTGGCCCCCAGCGCCAGCAGCTTCTCGACCGCCATCGCATAACCAAAGTTGTTGGACATGCTGCTGATATAGTCGAGCCGGTCGGTGAACGGCATGTTCTGAATGAAAGTATTCCGCTCGCCGATCTTCTCATGATTGCGGTGGAGATACCCCATCACCGGTTCAAGCGACTCGATTGTCTCACCGTTGAGGGTGACAATCATGCGGAAGACGCCGTGCGTGCTGGGGTGGTGCGGCCCCAGGTTGACGATCAGCCGTTCGGTCTCCAGCCCGGGCGAGGCCAGTTCCTGCATGCTGACGCCCATTCCCAGGCCGGCATAGATGCTATTTTCATCGGGTGGGGTGTAGCCTTCCAGCGTGAAATCGTCGGGGTAGGAGACGTTCCTGCCGTAAGGATTATTTTCCTCAGCGCGATGCACCTTCCCGCCCGGCCAGCGGCTGTCGAACGGCTTCTGATCCTGTTCGTAGTAGGCTTCTTTCCAATCTTTACGCAGGGGATGGCCGTTGAAGCCTTCCCACAGCAGGATGCGCTTGAGATTGGGGTGCCCCTCAAAACGGATGCCCATGAGGTCGTAGGCTTCGCGTTCCTGCAGGTCCGCGCCGGGCCAGACGCTGATCAGAGAAGGCAGAGTGGCGCTGACGCGCGGCGTCAGCGCTTTGAACACAAGGGCCGGACCGCCCTGGCGGATGCGGTAGACGTGGTAGACCATCTCGAGATGGTCCCCTTTACCCAGATAATCCACCGCTGTGGCGCTGGAGAGGTAATCATACCCGAGCTGGTCCCGGAGCGCCGTCGCGACCTCGACCAGCTTCTCCGGACGGACGACGATCCCGCTGTACCCTTTGCGGGTGTCGGCCTGGACAGCATCGGGATACTGCTCAGAGAGGGCAGCGAGGATTTCAGCGACGGGATCGGGCGCGGCGACGCCGGCTTGTTCAGCGACTGGTTTTTCGGCCATTGTGCTCTCCTAAGCCTCAGTCGGTGCTGGGGTGGTAGTATCGCGAGAGGCTGCCGCCTGCTCGGCGTGACGGCGAATCAGGTCAGCCTGACGCGGATCGATGATATCCGGCCCCAGAATGGGGACCGGGATGGCTTCGCTCTCGCCGCTCCGATACCACGGCACTGTGCGGAGTGACTGGCTTTCAATTTTCTTCTGCAAGGTCAGGAAGCCGTGCATCAGCGCCTGCGGGGTAGGGGGGCAGCCGGGCACATAGACGTCCACCGGGATGAAAGTGTCAATGCCGGAAACGACATTGTAGCCTTCTTTAAACGGCCCGCCGCCGCTGGCGCAGGCGCCCATAGCCAGCACGTACTTAGGCTCCGGCATCTGATTGTAGATGCGCACGATGGGCACGATCATCTTCTTGGTCACCGTGCCGGAGACGATCAGGAGATCGGCCTGGCGGGGGCTGGCGCGCATGACTTCCATCCCGAAGCGCGAGAGGTCATAGCGCGACGCGGCAGTGGCGATCATCTCGATGGCGCAGCAAGCCAGGCCGAAAAGCAGCGGCCACATTGACTTGGCGCGTGTCCAGTTGTAGATGCGATCGAGGCTGGTGACCGCAATAGTGGATTGCAGTTCTTCCGGAATGGGGTAATCAGGATTATTCAGCCCTTTGAGTCCACGATCATCGTGGGTCATGATGGGTTGCCTCCTCGTAGTACTCCCGCAGAATCTCAGTCAGCAGCGTGTCATTGGCCAGCGACGGATCGTCGGCAAACCGGGGGAGCGTGACGATCATCGTGTACAGGTCGCACAGTCCCAGCGAGTCCAGATCGGCTTCAGGATACCGCGCCATCAGCTCAAGGATGACCTCGTAGGAAGTATCCCAGTACAGCGGCTGCGCCATATCATCAGGTGAACTCGCCAATACGCCGAAGTCCCCCAAGAAACCAGTTCCCGCCCGGCAGTTCCGCGCCGGCGCCTCTTTTTGGTGTGGGATTATGACCCGGCCAGTGTACATCGAACGGATCGGAAGCGCAAGAATTCCGACCCGTTTAGTTCAGAAATACAGAGAGAAATACATTTTGCATGTGCTGGCGTCAGCTTGCCGGGACCATAATCCTGACTGCTTCCAGCAGACGCTGATGCAGGCCGTTGACGTTCTCCCAGTTGCCTTCGCTGGTGTTGAAGTCGATGAATACCAGAGCATTCTCGTTCGGAGTGACCAGCGTGATTTCACGCCAGGCTCCCTGCCGGGTGAGATGAATACTGGCAGCAGGGGAGCCGTCCACGGTTAGATCGGTAATGGCGATTGGCTCTGGCACGCTGGCCAGCATCGCCTGCATGATGTCGTGTGCATCTGTGCCGGGGGCCGGTGGGCTGCCATCCGGGAGCGTGAAATTCTCCATTGCGCCGGTCTGAAACTGCGTTACGACCAGATCCGCCGGGATAGTTTGCATACTCCCATCCACAGGGTAGTTGCTCAGCACGAAGAATCCCGGCCGGATGGGGGTGATCAGCCAGTCCTCAGGATAGCTGATACTGACGCCGCTGGGATCGTCATAGGTGGCGGTCAGCGCCAGCTCGTTGAGATACTGATACGCACTGTAATCGACCGGGACAGCCGTTGGGACAGGTGCCGGAGAGCGTTCGATAGTCACCGGTGCGGCCGATATCAGAGGGACCAGCACCGCGATCACGACGATGAGCAGGATGAACTGCCAGGACAGCACATCTTGCACCTTGGCGTCCGGGGCACGTGCGGCCTGTTCTTCCATATTTCGGTTCGCTCCATGTGATAAGCGTTGTACAGGGGCATCTGAGGCAGTTTGCGGCTGCCAGCACTAAGTATAGGCGGCGTCCGATTTTTTACAACCGACCTGCGGCATCGAGAACACTCTTTTGTAATTTCGGCATAGCTGGTGCGGTGTGTATAATCGGAGCCGTTGCTCCGGACGGGCTGAGCATTGTGAGAGAGTGATCCGCGACGATGATTGTGCTTATCACGGGGGCTGAAGGGTTTGCCGGTGGGCATCTGGCTCAATTTCTGAGGGCGCAGGTTCCGGAGCTTGAGCTGTACGGGACTGTGCGCCCGTCACAGGTCGCGCCCGTGCTGCCTGATGGGCTGCTGTCGCATGCGATATCGGTTGATTTGCGCGATGCGGCGGCTGTGCGAGATGTCATCGAAACGGTGAGGCCGGACTATATTTTCCATCTGGCCGCGCAGGCATTTGTGCTGCGCTCCTTTGAAGACCCCTGGGAAACTCTGGAGAACAATATCCGGTCAGAACTAAATCTGTTCCTGGCGCTGATCGCGCTAGACCTCCGTCCGCGCGTGCTGGTGGTCAGCTCCGCCGAGGTCTACGGTTCTGTCCCGGTGGAGCAGTTGCCGATTACGGAGGAGCACCCCTTCGCGCCAGTGAATCCGTACAGCGTGAGCAAAGTGGCGCAGGATATGCTGGCTTTCCAGTACTTCCGCAGTCACAATCTCCCGGTGCTCCGGGTGCGGCCCTTCAATCACATCGGGCCGGGGCAGAGCACGCAGTTTGCCGTGTCGGCGTTTGCTATGCAGATCGCCCGGATTGAAGCCAGTCTTCAGCCGCCGGTGATTCAGGTCGGAGATCTTTCGCCGGAGCGGGATTTTACCGATGTGCGGGATGTAGTGGCCGCGTATCATGCGGTAGCGACCCGGGGCACACCCGGTGCTGTATACAATGTGTGCAGCGGGCGCTCTTACAGTATCGCGTCCGTTCTCGACGCTCTGCTGGGGCTGAGCACCATTTCGGTGGAGATTCAGGTCGATCCGGCCCGTTTGCGCCCGGTGGATAACCCGATTGTAGTCGGGTCGGCGGCGCGGCTGTATGCAGATACGGGCTGGCGGCCGGCTATTCCCTTCGAACAGAGCTTGCGTGACGTGTTGGATGCATCCCGTAGTTACGTTGCCCAGAGCAGACAATCGCCGCAAGGAGACCTTCATGGCTAAAAGCGCATTGATTACCGGGATTACCGGGCAGGACGGCTCATATCTAGCGGAGTTCTTGCTGGAACAGGGATATGACGTATACGGTCTGGTGCGCCGTACCAGCACGGTTGATTTCTCACGCATCAGCCAGATTCAGGATCGCATCACCCTGATCTCCGGCGACATGCTGGACCAGACTTCTCTGATGTCGGCGCTGGAGCAGGCCCAGCCGGATGAAGTCTACAACCTGGCCGCTCAGAGCTTCGTCCAGACGTCGTGGTCGCAAGCTGTCTTCACTGGTGATGTCACCGCGCTGGGGGTGACCCGCATCCTGGACGCCATCCGCAAGGTGAACCCTCGCATCCGATTCTATCAGGCTTCCAGCAGCGAAATGTTCGGCAAGGTGCGGGAGGTCCCCCAGCGGGAGTCCACGCCGTTCTACCCGCGCAGTCCGTATGGTGTAGCGAAGGTCTACGGGCACTGGATCACGGTCAATTACCGCGAAAGCTACGGCCTGCACGCCACCAGCGGCATCCTGTTCAACCACGAATCGCCGCGCCGGGGGCTGGAGTTCGTCACGCGCAAGGTCACCCACGCTGTAGCCCGTATTCACCTTGGCCTGCAAAATGAGGTGCGGCTCGGCAACCTGGATTCCCGCCGCGACTGGGGTTTTGCTGGCGACTATGTCCGCGCCATGTGGCTGATGCTCCAGCAGGACACCCCTGATGATTATGTGGTCGCGACCGGGGAAACCCATGCCATTCAGGAGCTGGCGGAGGTCGCATTCAGCTACGTGGGTCTGGACTGGCGCGATTATGTCGTCCAGGATGAGCGCTATATGCGCCCGGCGGAAGTTGATCTGCTGGTTGGCGACGCCTCCAAGGCCGGACGGGTCCTGGGCTGGGAGCCAACGATGCGCTTCCAGGAACTGATCGCGATGATGATTGATGCCGATATCAGGACGATTCACGAATCGCACGGCGGACGATCAGGATGACCGGCCTGCTGCTGATTGACACCCACTGCCACCTCGACTTCGAGGCGTACGATTCTGACCGGGCGCAGGTGCTGGAGCGCGCGCGAGCAGCCGGCGTTATTGCTGTGGTGAACCCGGCCGTAGATGTTGCCAGTAGCGCCGCTGTCTGTGATCTGGCGGCTGAAGAGCCGCTGGTATTCGCAGCGGTGGGTGTTCACCCTAACAGCAGCGCCGGGTTCGATTCGGACCAGATCGCCGTGCTGCGGGAGCTGACCGGGCGGGGCAGAGTGGTCGCTATCGGCGAGATCGGGCTGGACTACTACCGGGATTATAGCCCCGGGCAAACCCAGCAACGTGCCTTTATGGCCCAGCTTGAGCTGGCGCTTGAGTGCGCCCTCCCGATCATTGTGCACAATCGCGATGCAACTGAAGATGTGCTGGCTATTCTGGCGGACTGGGTGAACGGAATGCCGGCTGAGCATCCGCTCCGGGGGCGGCCCGGCGTTCTGCACTCTTTCTCGGCTCCGGAGGCCGCGCTTGAGCGGGTGCTTGATCTGGGATTCTATGTTGGCATCACCGGCCCGGTTACCTATAAAAACGCCGATGAGCTGAGGCGTATCGCGGCCCGTACGCCGCCGGATCGGCTGCTGATTGAGACGGACGGCCCCTTCCTGACGCCGCACCCGCATCGCGGCCAGCGTAACGAGCCGGCTTATGTGGGCCTGGTAGCCGATCGCATTGCCGCAGTCAGGGCAAGCGGGATGGAGGAACTTGCTGCTCAGACCTCTCGCAACGCTATAACGCTGTTTAACCTGCCGATCGCGATCGATTCGCTGTGAGGGGACCCTTCGCCGGGCACTGAACAGGGGTCTATGATGATCTTACCGACCGCCACAGAGAGGGCGGTGAATACACTACGTCAGATGCGATCAGCATCCAGAGAGCAGAGAAGCGCCAGTGGCTATTGATCTCTCAATTGTGATAGTGAGCTGGAATGTGGCCGATCTGCTGGGCCGATGTCTGGAGAGCATCCTGGCTGGCCCGATTCAGATTGTGACTCCTGGCGCCAGGCCTGCAGCAGGAGATGATCGGCTGGCAGTGGAAATTCTCGTCGTGGAGAATGCCAGTTCCGATCATTCGCGGGAGATGCTGGAAGGTTACCCCGACGTACAGGTGCTGGCGCTGGCGGAGAATGCCGGCTTCAGCCGGGGGAATAATATCGGGCTTCGACAAGCGCGGGGGCGCCACCTGATGCTGCTCAACCCCGACACGGAGGTGCTCGACGACGCGCTGCCCATCCTTGTTAGCTACCTCGATGCGCATCCCGACGTGGGACTGGTAGGCCCACATACCCTTAATGCGGACGGATCCACGCAGTCTACGCGGCGGCAGTTCCCCACGCTGATGACGGCGTTTTTTGAGAGCACCTGGCTGCAGCGTTTCGCGCCTCCGGGCCTTTTGCGCCGGTATTACATGAGCGATTACCCCGATGACGGCACTTTTGATGCGGGCTGGCTGCAAGGCTCAGCGCTTATGGCGCGGCGGGAAGTTTACGACCAGATCGGCGGCCTGGATGAGCGCTTCGTCATGTTTTCGGAGGAGATGGATTGGTGCAGGCGCGCGCATGATGCAGGATGGAGGGTCGTGTATGTCGGATCGGCCCGGATCACGCATTATGGAGGCAAGAGTACAGATCAGGTCGTCGCCAGACGACATATATACTTCCAGCAGAGTAAAATTCGCTATTTTCGCAAGCATCACGGCTCTGCCGCCGCTGAGACGCTCCGGCTGTATCTGCTGGCCCAGTACGGCATTCAGCTTGCGCTGGAATGGCTCAAAGGGGTGGTGAGGCATAAGCCACAGCTCCGGCGCGAGCGGGTAGCAGCCTACCGCGAGGTACTTCGTTCCGGGCTGAAGCCGGAGGACTGACGATGCGCATCGGACTGGTGACGGGAGAGTATCCGCCGATGCAGGGAGGAGTCGGCGACTTCACACACCTTCTGGCATCGGCGCTGGCCGATCTCGGTCACGAGGTTTCGGTGTTGACCGACCGCCGCGGCGGGCGAGGGACGGACCCGAGGATAGCGGTAAGTGCGGAAGTGAGCGGCTGGAATCGAGCCTGCTTACGGGCAGTCGGGCGGTGGGTGCGCGAACGCCGCCTGGAGGTTGTGAATCTGCAATACCAGACGGCGGCTTATCAGATGGCGCCGCTGATTCATTTGCTGCCGCGCCTGATCGGCGACGCCCCATTCGTGACGACCTTCCACGATCTGCGCGTCCCGTATCTGTTTCCCAAGGCCGGGCCGCTGCGCGACTGGTGGGTGCTGCGCCTCGCTCGCGATTCGACCGCCGCCATCGCCACTAATGCGGAAGACGCGCAGCGGCTGGCTGCAGCGGGCGACATACGTCGAATCGCCCGGATTCCGATTGGCTCCAATATTGCCTGTCGGTTGCCGGACGGATTTGAGCGGGAGGCATTCCGGGCGGCGATTGGTGTCGAGCCGGGGGAAATACTGATCGGGCACTTCGGTCTGCTGAACCGCAGCAAAGGCGCGGATGTGCTCCTGCGCGCCTTCGCGGAAGCTGACCGCCCCGACCGTCCGCTGCGGCTGATGATTATCGGGGGAGGGGCGGGCGCCAGCGATCCGACCAACGCCGCTTTTTCCGCCGGGCTGGATGCACTGGCCGCCGGGCTGGGAATCTCCGATCGGTTGATCCGAACGGGATTTCTGGAACCGGAGCAGGTCAGCGCGCATCTGACCTGCTGCGACTGCTGCGCTCTGCCGTTTCTGGACGGAGCCTCCATGCGCCGCGGCAGTATGCTGGCGGCGCTGACACACGGATGCCCCGTTATTACGACTTTCCCCGCCGTCCCCATCCCGGAATTTGTACACAGGCAGAATATCTACTTCGTCCCCGCTGCGGACGCCAGCAGTCTGGCGGCAGCATTGCGGGAGGTAGCCGGCGATCCCGTTCTGCGGCGTACGCTGGCCGGAGGAGCGCGGGCGCTTATGGCGCCGCTGACGTGGGATAGTATCGCGACACAGACAATCAGCCTTTTTAGCGAGATTATCGCCTGGCCTGAAGCGCAGTAGTCCCGGTACCCCCCGCAGCGTGTTATGATCTTCCTTCGGATTGCCCCCGCTGCTCACGCCGTCGCTTTACGGGGTAAGCGATAATTGTTGGGTTATACTCCATGCCCGCGGTTGAGGTTGGGAGCGGCTGATTGCGATAGTGGAGCCGGATCGTTGTGGGGATTGCAAATGACAGGGAGAGGCTGTTGACAGTGCCGGCCAGGTGGAGATGGCGGGCCGATATAGCGGCCTGCCTGATTCTGCTGATCTTGTGGGCGGCGTTCTTCTGGCGCTTCCTGACGCCGGTTGAAGCCGACCGGGTGTCGCTGGCTGAAGGCGACTTCTCCGGCCAGTTTGTGGCTTTTGGCGCCTATCAGGCTGCGCGTCTGTGGGGGGGAGAAGTGCCGCTGTGGGACCCGTACAACAACGGGGGACTGCCCTTTCTGGCTGATACGCAGGCGGCCGTCTTCTACCCGCCGCGGTTGCTGACCGTAGCTCTGACCGGCCTGACGGGCCAGTGGACCTACCACGCCCTCGAGCTGGAAATGATGGGGCATGTCCTGGCCGGTAGTTTCTTCATGTACTGGCTTATGCGGCGGATGACGGCGGGCCGGGCGGGCAGCATCCCTGGCGCCCTGGCTGCGGCTCTGACCTGGTCTTATGGCGGATTCATGACCGGGTATCCGCCGCTTCAACTGGCGCTGTTGGAGGCGGTGATCTGGGCGCCTCTGATCGTGCTCGGTGTATATGAGGCCACCCGGGACGGCCGTTTTTGCTGGCACTGGCTGGTGTTGAGCGGAGCCGCCCTGGGCCTCAGTGTGATGGCGGGCCATTCGCAGACGAATTTCTTCCTGGGCTGGCTGCTGGTTGTTTTCCTGGCTTATCGGGTTTACGCGTGCCGCCTCAACTGGAAAGTCTTCGTGAGCGGGGTGATGCTGGCGGTTGGCCTGGCGGCGGCGCTGGCCCTGGTGCAACTCCTGCCTGCATATGAGTATTTGCAGCACGCGACGCGGATAGCCTATGGTTTTGATGATAAAAGCAACGGCTTCCCGATTCAGGATGTCATCCAGCTCATCTTCCCGCGGGTGCTCAGCGTCTGGTCGCCGCTGTACGTCGGCATCGTGGGTGTAGCTCTGGCCGGGATCGCCATCTGGCGGCGGATATCAGGTCGGGGCTTCTGGGGAGGCGTCGCGCTGATCGGACTGTTGTTCAGCTTCGGCGGCAACGCTGCCCTTTATGGGCTGGTCTACAATTTTATCCCCGGCCTGCGCCTGTTCCGCGGGCAGGAACGTGCGGCGATGCTCATTGCTCTGTCTCTGAGCATTCTGGTCGGGCTGGGGATGACGGCCCTGGCGGATAGTCAGTTCCGGCGAGATGCTGCGGCGCTTCGCATCCTGCGCCGCGCGCTGACCGCCCTCGCAGCCGTCACGGTATTTGCGACCCTGGTGGCCTTTGTATTATGGCTGGGGCCGGCCCGTGATCTCTATAGCAATAGCCTGGGGGCGCTTGCCTTCTCGATGCTCATGGCGGGGTTGGCGCTTGTAACGGTACTCTGGTTCGCGCTGCGCCCTGCCGATGGCTGGCGGCAGGCCGCCATCATCGGCCTCATTGTCTTTGATTTGTTCACTGTCGGATGGGGCAGCCTTCTGGTCGATCCGGTCGCTGGCTCCGAGCGCCTGCTCCGGCCGCCTGTGACTGATATCGCAGTGGAGGATGGGGCCGTGCCTCCCGCGCGGGTAGACGGGCAGCGCGGAGTGCTGGATAATCACGGGACGCTGTGGGGCATACCCGATATTCGCGGCATCAGTCCACTGTGGCTGCAAGGACCTTATACCATCATCGGGCAGAAATTTCCCAATACACTGGCCTGGGAATTGTTTTCGGTCCGCTATGTATTCTCAGACTGGCAGGAGTTGCCTGTCCCCGGTGCGATAGTTGCTGAAGGCGCGGACAGGTTCGGCCCGGTCAATGCCCATTTGCTGGCTGACCCGCGGCCGTTTGCCCTGTTGATGGACGATGTTGCCTCTGTTGACAGCGACGAGTTCGCTTATGCGCTGCTGGCGGATCCGCGCTTCGATCCCCGCCACAGCATCATCCTCGATTCGCGCATGGGCGTGGCGCTTCCGGATAATCTGAGCGCGGACGGGATGGCCCGCGTGACCGCGTTTGTGCCGGAAAATATCGAGATCGCGCTGGATGGCCTGAACGGGCCGGCGGTGCTCAGCATCGCCCTGCCGCAGTATCCGGGGTGGCGGGCCGAAGTGGACGGACGCGAGACGCCAATCCTGAGGGCCTACGGCGCGCTCAGCGCCCTGATCGTGCCGGAGGGTGCGCGCATCGTCAGCCTGATTTACGATCCGTTGACTTTCAGAGTCGGGGCGGCGATCAGCCTGGCCGCCTGGGGCGGACTGCTCCTGTTCGCCCTGTGGATGCTGTTCCGTCGCTACTTGCAGACGCGCCCGTCCCCGGCAAAGGGAGATCATGATGTATGACCTGAACGAATGGAATGCCCGTGTTGCGGGGATGCACGGCCCCAGAAAGGCGGCGGTCGTGGGGGCCGCTGTCGGGCTGGGAGCCGGCATTGTCGGCCTGGGAGTCGTCCTGCTGGGGCCGGTCTATATGGTGGCTGTCATGGCTGGCTTGCTGATCGGCCTCTATATTCTGACTGATCTGGATGCAGCTCTGTTCGTCGTATTGTTTGTGATGGGGCTGATTCCGTTCGGGACCCTGCCGTTCAAGGTGGTCTTGACCCCCTCTCTGCTGGATATCACGCTTGGCGCATTCCTGATGGTGTACCTGTTCCAGTGGATGACTGGCCGAAGGCGCGTATTCTGCCTGACGCCTGTGCACTTCTTTCTTGTCTTTTTCGCCCTGATCCTCATCTTCAGCTTCGTGCTTGGGATGAGTCACGCTCCGCTGACGAAGAATCTGCTGAAGCAGTTTGTGGAGGTACTGCTCAGCATCGGGCTGGCGATTGTGCTGCCAGATG
>JARKNX010000201.1 GCA_029976025.1 Aggregatilineales bacterium
GACCGCAGCCCCATCCCAGAGCGCCTCAGCTTTCTTCACTCCCGTCTAACCAGAGTGAACGTATGGGGTATTAGCCACCGTTTCCAGCGGTTATTCCCCTCTCCAGGGTAGGTCAGCCACGTGTTACTCACCCGTTCGCCACTCTCAGCCTCAGTTTCCCAAGGCCTCCCGTTCGACTTGCATGTGTTAGGCACGCCGCCAGCGTTCATCCTGAGCCAGGATCAAACTCTCCATTGGAATTGATCTCACAGACCATCCCTCGGGATGACCTGTTAGGGTTCTTTCCTGCTCTCTTCCTTACCTCTTTCCCACTATTCTCTTGTTAAGGTGCAGTTCGGTGAAACGCGACAAGAACTTACTCAAACTGCTTCCTGCAGTTCGGGCAGGGGTTCTTGATTTCACTCGTTGATGCCGAGTCTGTAAGTGTGCGTCCGCCGATGTTCTTTCATCTTAGCATCGGGCGGTGGCGCTGTCAAGGGTTAATCGCCGCCGGCAGCGCGCAATTCGGCCCATCACAATATCTTATGGATAGTGTAATGTGCCTGTTACAGAACTCTTATGTCAATGTTCATTTGACCAGCGCGGCTTATCATAGCGGGGGCCTGCTGTTCTGTCAAGGGTGATTTTCACCGCGCCCTGGCAGGGGCGTTGATGCTCACTCCCTGACTGCGAGGCCTCCCGGACCTGTATTGTGTAACTGTCTCTTACAGGGGTATGTATAAGATATACCGCTCGCCAGTGCCTGCGTATCATAGCAGCGGGGTTACGGGTTGTCAAGGGCAGTATGCGCGCTTCTCGCGCCCGCGGTTCAGGGAGCAACGCAGCGCTGACTCTGTGCCGGGGTGGGTAAAACGCGTCGGAGAATGCAACTCGCCGTTCGCCCCTTCTTCGGGCAGCAACGGCGGGCTTCTGTCAGAGACTTCGCTCTTCAGATGGGGGCGCGTCACATCTGATTGCGCCCCTGCAGGGCGCGAATCAGCGTCATAGTATCCACATATTCCAGGTCGCCGCCGGTGGGCAACCCGCGCGCCAGGCGAGTCACCCGGACGCCCAGCGGGGCGAGCTGCTGATGGATATACATGGCGGTGGCATCGCCTTCCAGCCCCGGATTGGTGGCGATGATGACCTCCAGGATGTTCTTGACTTCTACCCGGCGGATCAGATCGCGCACTTTCAATTGCTCCGGCCCGATGCCGTTGACCGGCGAGATCGCCCCGTGCAAGACATGGTACAGCCCTTTGAAGTTGCCGGTGCGTTCGATAGCCAGCACATCGAGCGGCTCTTCAACGACGGCCACGGTGGCCTGTTCGCGGCTCTCATCGCTGCAAATGGGGCAGGGGTCTGTCTCGGTGATGTTCCAGCATATTGAGCAGAACCGCGTGCTGGCCTTAAGATTGGTCAGCGCCTCCGCCAGCGTGGCGGATACTTCATCCGGCGCGCGCAGCAGGTAGTATGTCAGCCGGGATGCGGTCTTAGGCCCAACGCCGGGCAGGCGGGAGAAAGCCTCAATCAGCCGGGTGACGGAATCGGGCACGGCTTTGCTCATGGGAATCAGCTACAGCCCCCCCAGCAGACTGCCCAGATCCATCCCGGCCAGGCCACCGCTGGCCTGTTCCATCCTCTGGGCGGCCATAGTCTGGCTCTTCTCAATGGCCTGGTTGATGGCCGCTACCAGCAAATCCTGCAAGTCGGCCAGCCATTCCGGGTCCTGCGTATCCACCGCTTCCGGGTTGATCGTGATGCTGCGGACGCGCTGATGGCCGGTGATGACGATGGTCACTGCAGCGCCGCCAACGGAGACCTCAACAGTTTCCTCAGCAAGCTGTTCCTGGGCCGTTGCCATGTCCTGCTGCATCTTCTGAATCTGCTTCAGCATATTGGCCTGGCCGCCGGGGATACCTCCGGGTATGCCGTGGCGGGATCTTCCTTTACTCATCGTCGTATTCCTCCTGAGGATCATGTTCAAACTGTGACGAGCGGATTTCGGCAATTTCGCCGCCGAGCTGGTGAACCGAATAAGCGAGCAATTCGTCGCCAGCCAGCCGGTCGGATGAATTCAGGCTGGAGGGGGCGTCGTCCGGGCCGGGCACTTCGATCCGCACCTGCAGCGGCACTTCCAGCACCTGCCGGAGCGCTTTCAGAAGTTCCCGGCGGCGATCTTCAGCCTCCAGCTTTTCCTTGAAGATCGGATTCTTGGCGACCAGCACCAGGGTATTGCCGCTGACTTCCCGAACCTGGACGTGATCCAGCAAAGGCGGCAAATTCTTATTCAGGCGGTAAGCCGCTTTCTGGATATCTGTCCATTTGTCCCGCACGGTGAGCAGGCCGATGACTGGCGGCGTGCCCGGCGGGGCAGCCTCAGGCTCAGGCTCGGGCGGCTCCGCAGCCGGCGTGGTGGAGGGCGCTGCCTGCCGAATCGCCTGCTGGATGATCACAGTCTCCTGGGGAGGCGTCAGACTTTCCAGCAGAGCCAGTTCCAGCGGGAGCTGGGGCTGCCAGTCGCTTTCCTTATCCAGCGCAGCGTCGTGAAACGTGCGGATCAGGTACAGCAGGGTTCTGCGGCCGGCCAGCCCGGCCTGCCGGGCGTAATGCTGGCGAGCCTCTTCAGTATCTTCGATGACGGCGGCTCCCGCTGCCTGGGTCAGCAGCACCTTGCGCAGGTGTTCCACGACCTGGCGAGCGAACTGGCGCGGATCAGCGCCGCCGTCCACCACCGCGTGAATCACGTCAAGTCCGACCGGGATATTCCCTTCCAGCGCGGCGTCTGCCAGCGCGATGACAGCGCGCCTGCCGGCGGCCCCGAGCGCCTGTTCGGCTATCTCCAGGGTGACGCGCTGACCCGGGTCGGCCACGACCTGGTCGAGCAGGCTGATGCTGTCGCGGACGGAACCGGTCGCCTGGCGGGCGATCAGCTCCAGCGCGGCGCGGTCGATCTGGAAGCCTTCGGCATCGGCGATGCGCTGAAGATGCCCGGTCAGGTCCGCCAGTGTGACGCGCCGGAACTCGAATGGCAGGCAGCGGCTGAGGATCGTCTCCGGCACTTTTTCCAGCTCAGTCGTGGCCAGCACAAAAATCGCGTGATCCGGCGGTTCCTCCAGGGTTTTGAGCAGGGCGTCGAAAGCCGCGCCGGAGAAACGGTGCACTTCGTCGATGATGTAAACCTTGTAGCGCCCTTCGCCGGGCGAGAAAGCAATTTTATCGCGCAGGTCGCGCACATCATCAACGCCGGTGTGGCTGGCCGCGTCGATTTCGATCAGGTCGAGATAGCGGCCTTCGTTGACCGCCAGGCAGTGATGGCAGGTGTTGCAGGGCCGGCGGCCGGGATCCTCCTGCTCGCAGTTAACGGCCTTCGCCAGCAGCCGGGCAGTCGTCGTCTTGCCGGTCCCGCGCGGCCCGCTGAACAGGTAGGCATGGCGGATACGGTCCTGGCGCAGCGCGCCCTGCAGCGTGCGGGTGATATGTTCCTGCCCGATGATGTCTTCAAAGCGGGTCGGGCGCCATTTCAGATACAGGGCTTGTTCTGGCACGATGTGGTCTCTTCCACGCGGGTACAGGATGCGCGTAGTGTAACACAGCCTGGCCGGAGTCGCACAGGAATTTATATCCAGAAGCGATGTATCGGCGGTTATTTCCGAGTATGATCAGGGTGCTGCACGAAGTTTCGATCGGATTATGCAGTGAAAAGGAAGGCGTTCCATGCGTCGGAAGATGCCGATCCCCCTGCTGGTGGGGATGCTGCTGGTCGTTATGCTGGCGGGTGGAGTTGGGGCGCAGGAGAACGGCGTAAGCGAGGCGCGGTTCGCCCGCCTGGCGCGGGGCATTAACCTGGCCTTCTGGTTCTGGTATGGGCCGGACGATCTGGAGGAAGCGGCGGGTTACTTCACCGCGAAAGACTTCGATCTGATCCGGGAACTGGGTTTCACCTTCGTCCGTGTGCCGATTGATCTTGACTTTTTGCTGGATGAGAAAAGCCCCGATCTGCTCAATAGCGATGCGCTGGCCGTCCTGGATGGCGCTATTGAAGCCATAGTGGACGCCGATCTGGCCGTGATGGTGGACCTGCACAGCACGTCGCTGGCCGACGCCGAAGCCGCGATCTATTCTGGCCGGCTGGAAGACGACCCTGACTTCGCCGGGTTGTTCATCAATTTCTGGCGGTCGCTGGCTGCACATCTGAGCGCGACGGACCCGGAGCGGGTCTTTCTGGAACCGATGAATGAGCCGGTATTCGAGGACGATCCGGAGCGGTGGATTCCCATTCAGGACGCCCTGCTGGCCGCCATCCGGGAAGGCGCGCCGGAACACACCCTGGTGGCGACCGGGGCGCTGTGGTCCAGCCGGGAGACTCTTCTGGCCCTGGAGCCGGTGAGCGACCCGAACGTGGTCTACAACTTCCACTTCTACGAGCCGTTCCTGTTCACTCATCAGGGCGCTGACTGGGCCGGGGATGTCGTCTACTTGCGGGATATCCCGTATCCTTCCAGCCCGGAGGCCGTCCAGCCGGCAGCGGACCAGTTGGAGGAAGGATGGCTTCGCGACTGGGTGCTGTATTATGGAGAGGAGCGCTGGGATACCGGCGTCATTGAATCGCTGCTCGCGACAGTAGGGGCATGGGCCGGGGAGCACGGCGTCCGCGTGATCTGCAACGAATTCGGCGCTTATACCCGCTATGCCTGGCCTGAGGACCGCGTCCGGTGGACCCACGATACGCGTTCCGGCCTGGAGAAGTACGGAATCGGGTGGGCGATGTGGGAGTATGACGGCGACTTCGGGCTGGTCCGACGAAGGGGAGGGGAGACGACCGTTGACGGGGCGCTGGCCGGGGCGCTTGGTTTGACGTTGCAGGCACAAAGATAAAACAAGAAAGGGCGAACCGATGATGGAATATTCTGATCTTATCACGCGACTGCCGCTGGCCGATCTGCCGTTCTCCGGGGCGGATGGATATATGCTGCGCTCAGAGCGGGGCTTGGCGGTGTTCTTTCATTTCAAGGAAGAGACCGCGCTGCCGCCCCATTCGCATGGAGCGCAGTGGGGGACGGTGCTGGCGGGGGAAATTGAGCTGACGATTGGCGGCGTGACCCGCACCTACCGGCCCGGCGAATCGTACAGCATCCGCCCCGGTGAGGTGCACAGCGGACACATCCCGGCTGGCGTACGTCTCCTGGATGTGTTTGAGGAAAAAGATCGCTTTCAGGAGCGCCTTCGCAAATAGGGACGATTGTCTGCCCGATTCGCGATCTTATGAAATTACCCCCCATGCGCCGTCAGGGGGTATAATCGCATTATGGCCGACGCGCATGGCGAAAATCGTGCGCCGCTTTCTGCATTGAATCGATGAACGGAGACGCACATGGGTCACCTGGGTCCAACAGAACTGATTATTATTCTCGTGATCGTCCTTGTCCTCTTTGGCGTAGGCCGGGTAGGGCGCATCGGGGGCGAGCTGGGCACCGCTGTTCGCGAGTTCCGACGGGGGCTGCAGGGCAGCGAGAGCAAAGAGAAGAACGAAGAGGACGAGCCAGAAAAAGCTGCTGAAGAGCAGAAGAGCTAACCGCGCGGTATAACCCGACGCCATCGGATACGCCACGAACGGTTATTTCATGCCGGATTGCTGGCGTATCACCAGGCGTTCTACTCTGGCAGACAGGTGAATGAGACCTGCAAGACAACAGGACAGGCCGGTTGGCCCGTCCTTTTTTCGTAGTAACGCCATGCGGTGAGGGCGCCAACTGATGGAGGCGTAAGGATGACTGTTCGGGAGTGCGATGTGCTGGTCGTGGGCGGCGGCGCGACCGGCGTCTGTGCGGCATATGATCTGGCCCGGCGCGGCCTGAGCGTGACCCTGGCCGACATGAATGATCTGAGCACGGGGACTTCCGGCCGCTTTCACGGGCTGCTGCATTCCGGCGCGCGCTACGCTGTGCGCGATCCTGAATCGGCTCGCGAGTGTATTGAGGAAAACCGCATTCTGCGTCGTATTGCGCCCCATATTGTGGAAGATACGGGGGGTATCTTTGCGGCGAGTCCCGATGACCCACCTGACTATGTTCCCCAATGGGAAGCGGGCTGCGCCGCGGCGGGCATCCCTGTGGAGCCACTCAGCGCCGCCGAGCTTCTCCGGCGCGAGCCGGCCCTGCGCCGCGATTTGTCGCTGGCTTTTCGCGTGCCGGATGGGGCGGTTGATGGCTTCGATCTGGGGCATGCCTTCAGCCAGGCGGCTGCCGCGTACGGGGCGCAGATTCTGATCTACCACGAGTTAAAGGCGCTTACCCCGGCTGACGGCGGGATGCGGGCGACGCTGCACGGCAAGCGCACCGGCGAGACTGTCACGGTCCAGGCGCGCTGGATCTTGAACGCGGCGGGTCCCTGGGCGGGGCAGGTGGCGGCGCTGGCCGGGGCCGAGCTTCAGGTGCGCTGGAGCCGCGGGGTGATGGTGGCGATGAACATCCGCTGGGTGAACACTATCATCAACCGCCTCCGCCCGCCCGATGACGGCGACATTCTGGTCCCGGTCGGCACGGTGAGCGTGATCGGGACAACCTCCGTTCAGACTGACGACCCGGCTGACGCGCGTATCGAGCCGTGGGAGATCAGCCGGATGCTGGATGAAGGCGAGGCGATCATCGCTGGCTTCCGGGGCGCGCGGGCGCTGCGGGCCTGGTCGGGCGTCCGGCCGCTGTATGAGCCGCCAGGGCAGGATGCTCAGGGGCGGGAAGTCAAGCGGACTTTCGGCGTCGTCCGGCACGAGCCTGGCCTGACCAGCGTCGTCGGCGGCAAGCTGACGACGGCCCGCCTGATGGCCGAGAAGGCGGCCGACGATGTCTGCGACGCGCTGGGGATCGCTGTCGCCTGTACGACGGCGGACGAGCCGCTGCCCGGGGAGCGCACCCGCCGCTACCACATGCTGGGTCACCGGCTTCAGGAACTCGAAAGCGGCCGGATGCCCGGTCCACTGATCTGCGAATGTGAGCTGATCACCCGGCCGCAAATAGAGGAAGCTATCGCGGGCTACGACGCGCCGCCCGCGCTGGACGACCTCCGGCGCGATTTGCGGCTGGGCATGGGGCCGTGCCAGGGCGGATTCTGCGCAGTGCGGGCGGCGGGTATCCTGCGCCACGCTTGCGACCTCCCGGCGGGTGACGCGGTGGACGCCCTGCGCCGCTTCGTGGATGAGCGCTTCCGGGGCGCGCGTCCGCTGCTGTGGGGGCAGCACCTGCGCCAGTTTCTGCTGGACGAGCTGATCTACCGCCGTATTCTGGGTCTGGATGTGGTGGAGGAATCGCCCGCCGGGGCGGCCGGTGAACTCCCCGGCTGGGCCGCGGAGCGGTCACCTGTGCCGGCGGCTCCCGATCGCCGCCTGATCGTGGTGGGGGCGGGGCTGGCCGGGCTGATGGCCGCGGTATTTGCCGTCCAGGCCGGGGCGCGGGTGGTCGTGGTTGGCGCCGGGCTGGGCCGCCTGATGCTCGCGCCGGGCGGGGTGCAGGCCGGGCCGTATGCTGACCATCCCGGCGTGGCGGCCTTCCGCGCCTGGTGCGCCGATTTTCCCGCTTTACGGACGGCGGACGGCGGCCCGCTGCGCCTGCCGTCGGCACTGGGCATCCCGCGGTCGCTATCCTTCGCGCCGGAAGGGCTGGCCGGTGGGAATCTCGACTGCGAGACGCCGGCGCTGATTGTCGGCCTGGCCGGCTGGCGCGACTTCGATCCGGTTCTGTTCGCTGGCGTGGCCGGCCTCGAGCGCTTCCGCCCGATTCACGTGGACATGCCCGGCCGGCGCGGCGGGTGGGACCTCAGCCCGACGGAGCTGGCGCATCGCTTCGACGCCCCCGCCTACCGGGCGGAAGTGGCGCGGCTGGTCCAGGGGCGGCTGCGCGGGGAGGGGCGCGTCGGGTTCCCGGCGGTGCTCGGGCTGCACGATCCGGGCGTGCGTGAGGATATAGCCGGACGGCTGGGCGCCCCGGTGTTCGAGATTCCCACGCTCACGCCTTCCGTGCCGGGGACGCGCCTGTATAACACCCTCAAGCGCTGGCTGCTGGAACACGGCGCGCGCGTCCAGATCGGCCATCCGGTCACCCGCCTGCTGGACGAAAACGGACATGTGACCGGTGTGGCCGTCGCCAGCGCCGGGCGGGAGACGCTCATCCGCGCCGATGCGGTAATTCTGGCGACGGGCGGGCTGTATGGCGGCGGCTTACTCAGCGATGACCGGGGGCGGGTGTGGGAGCCGATAGCCGATCTGCCCGTCCTGGCGCAGAATGAGCGGGCGGCCTGGTTCCGGCCACATCTGCTCGATCCGCGCGGACACCCGGTACACGGCTTCGGTCTGGCGGTGGATGAGCAGCTACGCCCGCTGAACAGAGAGGGAGGGCCGGCGTATCCCAATCTATTCGCGGCGGGGCACCTCCTGGGCGGGCTGGAGCCGGTCGCCGGGGGATATGACGAGGGGCTGGATCTGGCTTCGGCTTACGCCGCTGTCCGGGCGGCGCTGACTGCGAATCGGGATTGAGGGAGCGCGACCTGTATGACAGAAAATGGCCTGCTGCACCTGCTGGAAAACACACCGTTCACCTCCGATCTGTGCATCAAGTGCAACATCTGCACCGCGCACTGTACGGTTGTGCCGCATACGGATCTCTTTCCCGGGCCGAAGCACGTCGGCCCGCAGGCCCAGCGCCTGCGCGAGCCGGGCGCGCCTTCGGTTGATCACAGCGTAGATTACTGCTCCGGCTGCGGCATTTGCACGCTGGTCTGCCCGCACGGGGTGCGGGTGATGGAGATTAACACCCAGGCCAAGGCGGCCATGGTGGAGACGAATGGCCTCAGCCTGCGCAACTGGTTTCTGGGTCGTAATGAAGTCTGGGGGCGCCTGGGGACGCCCTTCGCGCCGGTGCTCAATTTCTTCATGCGCCGCCGCCTGCCGCGCCTCCTGGCGGAAAAGACATTCGGCATCTCGGCGCGTGGGCCGATGCCACGCTGGGCCGGGTATACCTTCCGCGGCTGGTGGTTGAAGCGGCAGCGGGCGCGCCGGCAGACCGACCGGCCTCCGGAGGCCTGCAATCCAGCGCGGACGGTCGTATACTTTCACGGCTGCGCCACCAACAGCTACGAGCCGCATGTCGGACGGACGGCGGTGGCTGTGCTGGAACATCTGGGATTCGACGTGATTGTGTCTCCGCTGCGCTGCTGCGGCCTGCCGATGCAGTCCAACGGCGATTTCAAGGCAGCTCGCCGCTACGCCCGCACCAATGTCGCCTGGCTGGAGCCGTACGCCCGGCGCGGCATCCCCATCGTGGGCACGTCGGCGAGCTGCATGATGGCCTTCAAGAGTGACTACGAGCATATCCTCGGCATGGCGGATGAGGCGACGCGGACAGTGGCAGCAGGCGTCTGGGACTTCATGGAGTTTTTGCGCCATCTGCATGAACAGGGCCGGCTGGATACAACCTTCCGCCCGCTGGAGCGCCGCCTGCCTTACCATACGCCGTGCCAGCTCAAGGCGCACGGGATCGGCCGCCCGGCGCTGGATGTGCTGGCTCTGATCCCCGGGCTGATCATGCAGGAAATCGACGCCGATTGCTGCGGAATTTGCGGGACCTACGGCTACAAAGCGGAGAAGCGGGAAATCGCCGAGGCGGTCGGAGGGCCGATCGTCGAGCAGGTGGCGGCAGGCGGCTTCGAACAGGTCGTCTGCGATACGGAGACCTGCCGCTGGCAGATTACGTCGCTGACCGGGGCGGAGACATTCCACCCGGTGATGCTGGTGGCGGAGGCTTATGGCCTGCACATGGCGGCGGTGGATGATCCGCTCCCGGCGGGGCGGGGCGCTCCGTAGCCCGCCGCGCCCGCCGCCGGATGTATCGATCTCAGTCCTGCGCCCAGCCCTGCGCCCGCTCAACCGCGCGCTGCCAGCCGGCGTAGAGCGACTCGCGCTGGTCGGCGCTCATCTGCGGCGTGAACTCGCGGTCGGCGCGCCACTGCCCGGCCAGATCATCCGGGGAAGCCCATACCCCGGCGGCCAGGCCGGCCAGGAAGGCCGCCCCCAGCGCCGTTGTCTCTGTGACGGCGGGGCGTTGCAGACTCGTCCCCAGGATATCTGCCTGCATCTGCATCAGCACATCGTTCACGACCGCGCCGCCATCCACCCGCAGGCCGGCCAGAGGAAGGCCGGAATCGCCGATCATGCTCTGGGCGAGGTCGCGAGTCTGGAAGCAGATCGCCTCCAGCGTTGCCCGCACGATGTGGGCGCGGGAAGTGCCGCGCGTGATGCCCACAATCGTGCCGCGCGCATAGGAGTCCCAGTAGGGCGCGCCCAGCCCGACGAAGGCCGGCACGACGTAGACGCCGCCGGAGTCGGGCACGCTGGCAGCAAGGGGGGCCGTCTCAGCGGCGCTGGCGATCAGACCCAGCCCGTCGCGCAGCCACTGCACCGCCGCTCCGGCGATGAAGACGCTCCCCTCCAGCGCGTACACGGCCGGGCCGCCGCTGAGCTGCCAGCCGATGGTCGTCAGCAGGCCGCTGTGGGAGGCAATCGCCTCTCCACCGGTGTTCATCAGCATGAAGCAGCCTGTGCCGTAAGTGTTCTTGCTCTGGCCGGGGGCGAAGCAGGTCTGGCCGAAGGTCGCCGCCTGCTGATCGCCGGCGATGCCGCCCACCGCGATTGAGTTACCGAAGATCGCCGGATCGGTCTCCCCGTACAGGGCGCTGGAGGGTCTGACTTCCGGCAGCAGGCTCCGGGGGATACGCAGCCGGCTCAGGATTTCGTCATCCCAGTCGAGTGTGTGAATATTGAACAGCAGCGTGCGGCTGGCGTTGGTCACGTCGGTTATGTGCAGCCGTCCGCCGGTCAGGTTCCAGATCAGCCAGGTGTCCACCGTGCCGAAAGCCAGCTCGCCGCGTTCCGCCCGCGCCCGGACGCCGGGCACGTTGTCCAGTATCCAGGCGACCTTTGTCCCGGAGAAGTAGGCATCGGTGACCAGGCCGGTTTTCTGGCGGATGGCGGTGTCGAAGCCGGACGCCTTGAGCTGGTCGCACAGGGGGGCCGTGCGGCGGCACTGCCATACGATGGCGTTATAGACCGGCTCACCGGTGGTGCGGTCCCAGACGAGGGTTGTCTCGCGCTGGTTGGTGATGCCGATGGCGGCGAAGTCGGCGGCGGACAGGCCAGCTTTGCGCATCGCTTCCAGAGCGACATCGCGCTGGCTGATCCAGAGATCGCCCGGGTCATGCTCGACCCAGCCCGGCCGGGGATAATGCTGGGGGAATTCCTGCTGGGCGCTGCTGATCGGCGTGCCGCGATCGTCGAAGATAATGGCGCGGGAACTGGTCGTGCCCTGATCCAGGGCCAGAAGATAGCGGGGCATGGCTGGCCTTTCCTTGGGGTGAAGATCAAGTGAATACAGCACAGGCTGTTCCTTTCAAGTTATAGTGGAGGTGACGGGGGGTGTCAAACTGGAGACGGCGCCCGACGGGCAGATTGTGTCCTGCTCCTGGGCGGAGAACGGCGTCGAGATCGCGACCGGCCTAACGCCGACGGTAGTCCTGCCGGTCGGGGTGCATATCATCACGTTCACCGTAACCGATGACGACAGCCTGACCGCGTCCGACGAGGTGGTGATCACGGTGTTGCGACGCCGGCCTCCGCCGCCAGCGCCGGTGCCCGATAGTTGCTTATCGGGAACAACAGGAGCTTCCCGGAGAATGCGATGAGCTTCACGTCGGAATATGGGAGGGCGCGGCCTATCCTGCAGGCCGCGCCCTCTCTTTTGATCTAACCGGTCGGCTGCCGATCAAAATCGGCGCTCAAAGTACCCGTAGACGAACCGGATCGCCTCCAGCGCAGAGCGCGGCTCGCGTTTGGCCGTCTCCAGGCTGCGTCCCAGCCCGCTATCAGAAAGCGCCTTGTCATCGGCCTCGGCTGCTATCCGGGTGATCAACACGGCTACCGCCTGCGCGTCGGCGGCGAAGTCTTCCTTCAGCCGCCGCTGGTCATACAGCCGCATCCCTTTCCACAGGCTTTCCACTTCAGCGTGGAACGCAGCCAGGGTCAGGGCTGGCGGCTTTTCGGGTGGGAAGGCCGCGATCAGGGTCTGCAGGAACCGGCGGGTAGTGTTGCTTTCGTCATAAAGCGCGTTGACTGAGCGCCGGCCCAGAAAGTGGTGCATAGCCTCGCGATCAACATTAGGCTGGATGGACTGCCCCCCGGCCAGATTGCCGCCGATCCAGAGCAGGGCATCCAGCGCTGCCCGCGGCGTTTCGCTGCCGGCCAGGAGCTTCTGATCGTGGAGCGCCCGGTTTCGGTTTTTGCTGCGCGCCCCGCCCAGGGTGAGAATTATCTGGCCTATTGCCAGCAGATTAGCCGCGATCTGGCGGCGTTCTGGCTCCCCGACGCCGCCGGTCATGCCATCCAGATCGCTGCGCAGACGGTGCAAGGTGGGGTAAGGCTTCTTCTGATACGCTGCCTGCATGTCGGCCAGGAGGGCGGCCACGACCCGGACCTGTTCCGACAACCCCTCAAAGCCGGCCCCATCGGCCATGATGTTCAGGATTACAGTGGCCTGGAGCATTTCGCCCACTCTGGCCCCCAGCTTGCGTCCCACCTGGTCAGGGATCGTCCGCGCGCGTTCCTGCGGAACCTGTCGTACGTAGCGGCGGAACAGCTCCAGCGCGGCTTCGCGCAGCTCCTGGTTCCAGTTGAGCAGCGTCCACAGCCGGCCCACAATCGGCAGCCCCTCTTCCCGCCCATCCAGGCTGTTCGTGATGACAGCGGCCAGAGAGACGGCAGGCTCCGCTTCCTGGCGGCGGGCGTAGACCTGCACCAGCCGCAGCGCCACCTCATAACCGACCGGGATCACCAGCAGCGGGTCATTATTCAGGACTTCGGCCAGCCGGTCCACCACCGGTTCCAGCGCTGGATCGAAATTCTTGTTCACCAGCGCGCCGCGGTAGGCCATGGCGCAGGGGCCCAGCTTCAGATCATAGCGGGGCAGCGCCTCCAGCGCAGCCAGAAGCTGCGGGGTATCCAGCGAGGTTTGCTCGAACACCGCGCTGACCCAGGGGCCAAACTGGGCCTGGTCATCGCCGCGGAAACGGGTCGTGGAGATGCGCTCCAGCAGCGTCACAACCTGCCGGTAGTCGCCGAGCAGCAGCAGAATCTCAGCCAGGTAGCGCGGCCCCGGCTCTTCCACCAGCGCCAGCAAGGCCGGCTGGCTGAAGTCCTGGACGACATGGCGCAGGACGACTTCATATCGCCCGCGCCAGGGGGACCGGGCCAGCTCCACCAGCCGGCTGAGGGTTGGCGTGTCGATCAGGTCGGGGCGTTCGAGGGCGGTGATCCATTCGATCAGTCGGGCCAGCACCACCAGATTCCAGGTATCGCCGAAGGCATCGGCCATCTGCACCAGCATGCCAGCGGGAGCGGGCGTCGGCTGGCCGGGGTGGAAGTGCTCCAGGCCGTCCCTGACCGGCGCAGGGAGCTGGCGGGTGAATTCCTTCATGCGGGCCAGCCGCTGGAAAGGCGCCGCCGGCAGGTGATCGACAGCCAGGAGGAAGAGCATCTGAGCCAGATCGCTCGACTCATTCGCCAGCGGCAGGGCGCTTTCCAGCAAATCCGGCGCCGCCTCGCTGATCATCAGGCGGTCGGGCGCTTCTTGCAGCTCAGAGAAGAAGGCGATCACCGCTTCTGTGTTGCGGACGGCCACCAGTGTCTGCAAATAAGCGGAGGCGGCGGTATAGGCCCGCCGCTGCCACTGTGACCCCTCCGGCCCCAGAGGATCAGCCAGCCAGCTCGCCAGAATGCGATAGACCAGGTGGGACTTGCCCTCGTGAATGGCCTCGTCGAGCATGGCCAGAGCCGCTGTCTCGACATCCTCGTACAGGCGGGCCAGCGGCGCGATAACGTCGGCCGGGCCGGGGTTATCCAGGGCCAGCGCGAAGGCCAGCAGGTGACGCACATAGCGCACCCGCAGATCATCAGACAGCGTCGGGTCCTCAGCCAGCACGGAAGCAACCATATCCATGTCGGCTGGCTGCCCTTCCGTCACGGCGGCGTCCAGGGACATGCGCCGGGCGGCCCAGCCGAGCGCCTGCACAAGCGGATCCTGCCGGGTCAGCCGCCAGCCCGCCGCCTTGGTCAGCCCGACCATCTGCTCGACCGCGACGATCGGGTCTAGCCGGAGCTGCTGGATGGTGATCCGGCTATACAGGTCTTCTTCCGGCATGGGGCCGGTTAGCTCGCCCGACTCCCAGTCGTAGCGCAGCACATTCTCTGGCGTATCCTCCCCGGCTGTGAAGGCAATCTGCACCGGCATCGGATCGAGGCGGGGCATGGACGTGGCGAAGGTCACGCCGAAACGCGCCGGTATGGGCAGCAAAGCCAGCAATCCCTGAATGAGGCCCATCTGTACATTCAAATCCCCGGGGGCGTGCAGCACGACAATCGGTATGCCCTGAATCAGCGCCCCCAGGAGGGCGGCAATAACCTTGAAGTTGTCCTTCATCATATAGATGAAAGCGGAGAGGTCATCCGCCTGTTCTTCCAGCGTCGGCGGGGAGATCGTCCAATCCAGCGGGGGCAGGTTGCGCTGGGTAGCCGGCGGTATTGACGCCATCATCAGGTCCTGCAACAGGCGGACACGCCCTGCCGCCTGGCGCAGGCTTTCCGCCGTCAGCGGCACATAGTGCACCCCCGCCTTGCCCGTCGCATCGATGAAGGCGTGGGCCAGGATGAAGTCCACCGTCTGGCCGCGGAATAAGCCCAGCGCCCCGTCGGGATTTTCCTCCTGAGACGGCGGGAGGAGCGGCGCCAGCCGTTGGAACTCATCCCAGTGGGCGCGGGTCAGCCCGGTGGAGAATCCCTCCATCTCACCCGCGGCGCCGCGCCCATCACCGCCGCTCGGGCGGTGATACAAGCGTGGAAGTTTGAAGGTCGATGTGTTCACAGACCACTCTTGATTTCAACTCACCTTCGAACGCGCCTGTGATTCAGGGCATTGCAACTTTCCAGACCCCTGAACCGCGCCCCACTGAGCAGAGAAGCGCAAACTATCTCTGATCTCTGTTCGCGCCTCTGCAGAAAGCTCGCGATCGCCAGCTCAGGCCGCCGGCAGCGGCAGCGTGAAACAGAATGTGCTGCCTTGCCCCTCTGCGCTGTCCGCCCATATCCGCCCGCCATGACGCTCCACGACTGTCCGGGCAACCGTCAGCCCCAGGCCAGCGCCTTCAGCGTCCGCGCGCGGGTTGATCCGATAGAGGCGGTCGAAGATATAAGGCAAATGGACCTCCGGGATACCAACCCCGGTATCGCGCACGCACACCAGCACTTCGCGATCGTCAGCGTCCGTGCTGATCACGACCTGCCCGCCGGCCGGCGTATACCTGATCGCGTTGTCGATCAGGCCCACCAGCACCTGCCGCAGACGGGCGGCATCCCCCCATACAACGGGGATACCCTCTCCATCGTACCGCAGGATCACGCCTTTGTCTCCGGCCCGGGGCGCCATTTCATCACAGATTGCGGCAATCATCTCCGGAAGCAGGCAGATTTCGCGCTCCAGAACGGCGCCAGTCTCCAGACGGGCTATCTCCAGAGTAGCGGCGATCAGGCTTGCCGCCCGCTGGGATATCGCCTGCAGGCGCTCCACGACCTCGCGCTGCTGGGCGCTCAGTTGCCCGGCCCGCCCGATGAGAGAAGCTGTGGCGCTGATCGCTGCCAGCGGATTTCGGAGGTCCTGACTCAGGCTGCTCAATAGCTCCAGCCGCGTATTATCCAGATGGCGGAAAGTCGTCACGTCTCGCAGGACAACCATCCGGCCCGTATGCGGCAGCGGCGTGATCGACGCCCATACCGCCCGGCTGCGCGCCATGTCCAGCATAGCGGCGCGATTTTCAGCCCGCGGCGTCGCGCTCAGAAATTCCAGCAGGGGTGTCTGCGCCAACACAGCAGACATAGCAAATCCGGGTTCGCGCGGCAGCGGCACGCCCAGGAACTGTTCCGCTGCCGGGTTAGCGAACAACAGGCGATCCTGCAAATCGAAAGCCAGCACCCCTTCGGCCATATTGTCCAGCACGGTAGTAACTTTGATTCGTTCGTGCTCAGCTTCATTATACAGGCGGGTATTGATCAGAGCGTGAGCCAACTGCCCGGCGATCGCCTCCATCTGCTGAATGCGCGCCAGGGTCGGGCGGCGGAGGTCCAGCGGACACGCCGCTGCGATCCAGCCCAGCTCGATACCGCGAAGCCGCAGTGGCACAAACAGGAGATCTTCCGGGTGCCACTGCGTTTCCGGCAGCGGGGCGGGATTCGCCACGCCGGGCCGGATAAAATAGCGCCCGGAGCGCAGCGCCGCCACGACGTCGGCGGCTTCTTCCAGCCGGTGATCGACGAAGTAGGACTGGCTGATTGTGAAAGCCGGGCGCTGCCACGGCCGGTCTTCGTAGGCGGGGAGCGGCTGCTCCCGGACCTGGGCCAGCCAGCGATCATAGGCCGGCCCGCCGGTCACCCAGGCCGCCGGCCGCCAGACGCCGGCGTCAAAATCCTGCAGCACAATCACGACTGTCTGCCAGCCCAGAGACGCAGCGATAATCTCAACGACCTGCTGCAGCAGGGAATCCGGGGACTGATCAACCTGGAGGATATCGCTGATGCGCAGCGTATCGGCCAGAAAATCGGCCCGTTGCCGCTCTTCTTCCACCAGCCGGGCATTCTCCAGCGCCGCTGCCGTCAACCCGCCCAGCAAAGACGCGACCACCTGCTGGCGGGCAGTCAGCGCCTCCGGCCGGCGGTACAGGGCGACCAGCATCCCCAATAGCGCCCCTTTTGTAGTGCGCAGCGGCATGGTCACCAGCCCGTCCAGGCTCGCCGCCGGCAGCCCATCCGCGACGGAATCTTCTTCCGGGGTCAGTTCCGCCGCCCAGCCTGTCTGCATCTGCGGATAGGCCAGCCAGGCCGGGTTCGCGCTCGCCTGATCGGATAACTCAGCCATAATCCGCATTTGCGCGACCGGGGAGAGATGGCGGGCCGTCACGGCGGAAAAGGCGCCGCTGATCTCATCGTAGGCGAAGATGGCAGTCGCGTCGGCTTCCAGCAGGGTCAGCGCAGCATCCGCCGCTCCGGAGAAGACGGCGTGCAGGCCGGCGGAGGCATTCATCAGCGGAAACAGCCGCTGGAGGACCGTGATCGTCGCGTCTCCGGTCATGATGGGTGAATTTCCGTGCCGGATTGTCTCATAATTTCTATTATCGGCAAAAGCCCCCGGCTTGACCAGTTTCATCGCGTTTTTCTAACAATGGGGCCGGGGTGCACCGGTAGGAAGGATCGGGGATGCGCCCACGCCTTTTGGGGGTTTACAAAATACCCATCAAGAGTACCATTAGTGTCGAGCCAGGTGCTCAAACAGTCTCACCGCGAGGTCCAGAAAAGGTTCTGATGAACGAGGACAGTAGTTCCAACGAACAGGCGCCGCCGCTACCCGGCGGGCAGGACACGCAGCGTTAGCCCTCCCCCCTTCCTTTCGGCGCCGGAGACTGACGCACCCGCGTGATGCCTGCCCCGGCAGGCCGCCCTCCGGCAGCCCGGTATCCTGACCAAGATATTCGGCAGCACTAATATCCCGATTGATCGAGCCTGGACGCAGTATGTCTTGGTTTTCGCTGCGCCTGCAGGGTCAGCTCAAGCCGAACGGAGGAGGCCATGATCACGATTCTCAAAAGCGTTGAAACCGGCCTGGAAACACAGAACGAGTTCAGCGGCGGAAGCTGGGTGAGCGTCATCGACCCCAGCCCGGAAGATATCTCCCGCCTGCATCATGAGCTGGGCATCCCGACTGAATTTCTCATCTACCCCCTCGACCTGGATGAGACGGCCCGCGTGGAAAAAGACGAAGGCCTCCTCCTGATTGTGCTGCGCATCCCGTGTTTTCAGGGCGAAAACGTCGATATCCCGTATACGACCATCCCACTTGGCATTATCCTGACCGAAAAACTGATCATCACCGTCTGTCGCATGAAGATCGATATCGTCCCCGAGTTGCTCGACGGGCGCATCAAACGGCTGTCCACGGCCAAGCGCAACCGTTTCATCCTGCAAATTCTGATGAGCACGGCGACCAAGTACCTGCGCTACCTGCGCGAGATTAACCGGTCAGTGGACGCGCTGGAAGACAGGTTGCAGGCTTCGATGCGCAATCAGGAAGTGCTGGGGCTGCTGAAGTACGAGAAGAGCCTGGTCTACTTCACCACCGCCCTGCGCTCCAACGAACTGATGCTGGAGCGCCTTCAGCGCAGCCAGATGTTCAAGATGTACCCGGAGGACGAGGAGTTGCTGGAGGACGTGCTGATTGAGACACGCCAGGCCATCGAGATGACCAACATCGCCAACAACATCCTCGCCAGTATGATGGACGCCTTCGCCTCCATCATCTCCAACAATCTGAACGTAGTCATGAAGTTCCTGACTTCGGTGACCATCGTCCTGACCATCCCCGGCATCTTCGGCGCCCTGTACGGCATGAATGTCCGGCTGCCGCTCATGGATCACCCGGCGGCGTTCTTCATGATAGTTGCCGGGTCGGTCGGGCTGATGGCGCTGACGGCCCTGATCTTCGTGCGGCGCAACTGGTTCTAGGCGGCGGATAAGCCTACTTCCAGTCCGGGTCGTGGTCATCCACTGTGTTCGCTGTCAACGCGACCAGTCCGCTTCCGTCGGCGTCCGCCCGCCAGATCTCAAAGTCGCCGCTATCGCGATTCGAGGCGAATATGAGCTGGCTCCCATCCGGTGACCAGCTCACCGGGTTCTCCGGGAAGCCTCCGTTGTTCCCGATAAGCAACTGCACATCCGCCAGGTTGGCGTTGAGCCGGTACACGTTCGCCGGCCCATCCCGGTCGGAGAAGAAGATGATCCCGCTGCCGTCGGGGACCCAGGCCGGGTAGCGGTCGGCGGCGGGGTGACTCGTCAGCCGCTGCAGCCCCGTCCCATCGACGTTCACCACGTACAGCTCCTGGTTGCCGTCCCGGTCGGAGACG
>JARKNX010000211.1 GCA_029976025.1 Aggregatilineales bacterium
GGGCTGGTCGGGCTGCTGGCCGGAGGGCTGATCCTGCTCGGCGCGACCCAGGCCGAATTCCTGGTCCGCGCGCTGATGGATTGGCTGGCGCTCGACCCGACTCTCTCGGCGGAACATGCCCTGGCCGCGCGCCTGATCGAGGGCACCCTGCGGGGGCTGGCCTTGCAGATCCCCGTAGTGCTGTACGGCGTCCTGGTTTGGGTGTTGATCGGCGGCGGGCTGCTGGTCTTTCTGGGCGTGTTCGCCCGGCGCTTGTTGCCAATCGAAGAAGAGTAGACAGTATACAGTTCACAGTTTTCAGTCAGGAAAAATCTGCCGGGATGTCTTGACGGACCACTGTCGACTGTTCACTGTTTTCAAGGAGACTGCCATGTTCAACGGTTTCACGCCCCAACCGGATTTCGACCTGCTGCGCCGCGCCATCCTGCGCCAGGGGGAGCTGGAGCGCGTCCCCCTGCTGGAGCTGAAAGCCGACGAGGAGGTGATCGCGGCCGTGATGGGCGTGCCCTACAGCCCGCCCCGCGACCGCGAGGAACGGGCGCGCTTCACCCGACTGACCGTCCAGTTCTGGCACGACCTGGGCTACGTCGCGGTGCGGGTCAAGTCCGGGCTGTACCTGCCCATGACCCGCAGCAAGACCGACGATACAGCCGCCCTCTCGCGCGGGCAGCGCGCCTGGCAGAGCGAGAGCGAAGGCCCGATCAGCTCCTGGGAGGACTTCGAGTCCTACCCCTGGCCCACTGCCGCCGATGCCGATTTCAGCCAGGTCGAGCTGGCCGCGTCGATCCTGCCGGAGGGGATGAAGCTGCTGATCAGCCCATACGGGATGCTGGAGCCGCTGATGTGGCTGATGGGCTTCGCGCCGTTCGCCCTGGCCCTCTACGACCAGCCCGATTTGATCGCGGCCATGGCCGAGCGCCTCGCCGCGATTTACGTGCCGCTGTGCGAGGCCCTGCTCCAGATGGACGCGGTCGGCGGGGTGATCACCGGGGACGACATGGGCTACAAGACCGGGCCGATGGTCGCGCCGGATCACCTGCGCCGTTACGCGCTGCCCTACCACAAGACCATCGCCGAATTGTGCCACGCCCGCAACAAGGTCTACATCCTGCATTCGTGCGGGCACATCTACAGCATCATGGACGACCTGATCGACGACGTGCGGATCGACGCCAAGCACAGCTTCGAAGACATCATCATGCCCGTCGAGCAGTTCAAGGCGACCTACGGGGCGCGGGTCGGGACGATCGGCGGGCTGGACATCGACCTGCTGTGCCGGGGGGATGAGGAAACTGTCCGCGCCCGGACGCGGGCCATCCTGGCGGCCTG
>JARKNX010000215.1 GCA_029976025.1 Aggregatilineales bacterium
GGCGTCGGTGTTGTTCGGCCTGCTCGTGATTCTGCCAGCGGGGATTGGCTTCATCACGCTGTGGGGGGTGACCCATCCCCGCTGTTCGTCTGGCCCGGCGGCGGAAGCATTGGGCCTGATTGGCGAGGATGTCTCGGTCCCTTCCCGGTTGGGAGTCGCGTTTCCCGGTTACTTCTTTGCGGGCACCAACGGCGCGACGATCATCGTGCCGCCCGCCTATGGGCAGGATCGAACGGGACTGCTGCACGAGGTGGACGTGCTGGTGCGCGCCGGCTTCAGCGTCCTGACTTACGACAGCCGCACCTGCCTGGGACTCGCGCCGCACAGCCTCGGAGTCTGGGAAGCCGAGGATATCCTGGATGCCGTCGCCTACCTCCATACCCGCAACGACATCGATACCGGCCGGATCGGGGTGCACGGCTTCTCCCAGGCCGGTGCGAGCGGCCTGCTGGCTGCCGCCCAGACCACTGAAATCCGGGCCGTGTCCGCCGAAGGGGGCTACGTGGATTACGGCGCGCAGACCCTGAGCCTGGGCCGGGCCAGCGATCCCTTCTCGAAGCTGTTCGGGCTGGGGGCGCGGCTGGGCTATCGCGCGTCGACCGGGCTGGGGATCGACGCGTTGCGGCCGGTGGCCGTGCTGCCCGGAATCGCCCCCAGGCCCATCCTGCTGATCTACGGCGAATACGAGAATACGCTGGCCGGAGCGCGCCAGGCGGCGGCCGAGAATGAGCACGTGCGGCTGTGGGAGGTTCCTGGAGCGACACACGGCAGCTACCTGCGCTCGGCCGGGGAAGCCGTGTTTCGGGCGGAGGTGGCTGGATTCTTCCAGGCAGCGCTGGCCCCCGCATCGTAGGCCGTCCGTCCGCATCTTTCGGCCCCTGATCCCGGGGGCCGTTTTCATTTGGGAACCGGTTGGGCTATAACGAGCTCAGGAACACGGGAACCCGGAAGCTGATTTCAGCGTCAAGCGGGTAGAGCGTTCATGTGTTCCGAAAGAGGCGACCGATGTTCCGACCACGAACCGCGTTCATACTGCTAGGAATGGTGGTGCTGATGTGTTCAGGAGCGTTGCTGGCCCGTGCC
>JARKNX010000022.1 GCA_029976025.1 Aggregatilineales bacterium
GGGGCGGGCGCGGGCGGCGGGGTGGGCGCGGCTTCCTGCAGCCAGTCAGGCAGCTCAACCGGCTGTACGGCCGCTTCCTGCAGCCAGTCGGGGATTTCGGCGGCAGGCTCAAATTCCGGCCCGGCGACCTCCGGCTCCGGCTCCAGCCACTCCAGCGCGGTCGCTTCTTCAGCTTCGCCAATCGGCTGGAGCAGCCAGTCAGGCACATCACCGCCCTCGACTTCAGCGCGCAGCCAGTCGGGCAGCTCGGCGGCCTCCGGCGCGGCAAGCTCCCCGGCAAACTCCGGCTCTTCCGCCAGGAAGTCGGGTTCCGCCGCCAGCGGCTCCAGGGTCGGGACCTCTACCGTGCCGGTTTGCAGCGCCTCCTCGTACCAGTCCTCCATCTCCTCTTCGCTCTGCTTGATACGTTTGGTGACGTATTCGTGATCGAGCGCCCTGACCCAGGTATCGCTGGCATCTGCTTCGATTTCTTCGGCCAGGTCGTAGGCGACTTCCGGCTCTGCCGGGGCTTCTGCTATCCACGCGGGCAGGTCAGCGGGCTGCGGCGGCTCGACGATCTCCTCAACAAGCGGGGCAGGCCCGGCGGGCGCGGCGGCTTCCTCGCCCGGAATAGCTTCCAGCAGCCAGGGCGGCAGCTCCGCCGGCTCTGCCGGGGCTACTTCCTCTTCCTGGTAAGAAAGCTCCGCCTCGATACGGGCGCGGGCCAGGCTGTCGGCCTGACGATCCAGCCAGGCCTGCATCTGGAGCGGCGTCAACAGACCTTCCGCCGCGCGCGCCTCGATTTCGGCGTCGCTCAGGCCGTCCAGGCTGTCGGCTTCCGGCGTCGGCGCGGCGGCAACAGGGAGCGGGGCGGCCCCTTCGGACACAGCCAGCCCTTCCAGCCAGGCCAGCGTATCGCCGCCAGAAGGTATCTCTTCCTCGAGCATACCGGACGGCATCGCCGGCAGCGGCGCAGCGTGCGGCTGTTCCTCTTCCGGTTCGGCTGCCGCGAACGGCGAGTAGTCGCTGTAGCCTGGCTCATCCACCACGGCGTCAGCCGCGGCTTCGGGCACGTTGAGATCGGCAGACGTGATCAATTCTTCGGCGCGCACGCCCTGGCGGCGGGCCAGCGATTCCAGCCAGGCCAGCGGGTCAACCTCACCGGATGTCGGGTCGGAGGCGGAGGCCGCCGCCATGACAGGCGGGGCGGGAGGAGGAGCCGGAGCCGCCGGGATCGGCGCTTCAAAAAATTCTTCCTCTTCTTCGTCTTCCATGACCGGCATCAACTGGTCGGTATCCAGGCCCAGCAGCTCGGCAGCTTCGCTGGCGCTCAGATCGCCTTCCATGAAGAGAGAAGGCTCCGGCGCGGGCGCTGCCGGGGTGGGCGCAGCCGGGGCGGGCTGCGGCGTGGAAGTATAGGGCGTGTATCCCGGCTCGTCCAGTTTCACCGCGCGCGCATCCACCTCTTCGATTTCCAGGTTGGCCTGGGTGACGAATTCCTCCGGATTGGCGCCCTGGCGGCGGGCCAGCGATTCCAGCCAGGCCAGCGGGTCAACATCCCCTGAATCGGCTGAGCTCGCTGCGCTGTCCTGGGGCGGGGAGGCCGGGGGCTTCGCGGCAACAGCCCCGGGCGCGCCGTAGGGATCGTAGCTGCTGTAACCCGGCTCGTCCACGGCGGCATCAGCGCCTACTTCGGGGACATCCAGGTCCGCCGCGGTTATGAACTCCTCCGGGTTGGCGCCCTGTCGTGCGGCCAGGCTCTCCAACCACTTGATAGGGTCCACGTCGCCAATGGCATTCTGGACATCGTCAGGGCCGTTATTATCAGGCGGCAGGGTCATTCCCGTTCTTCCTTCATCCAACATACGCTGAGGTTACACCTATTATATGACTTGTGAGCCAGCGGGCAATAGCCCGGCAATATCCCGCAACTCCGCGAGCGCCACGCCGTCAGCTCTAAATATCGACCAGGCACGCCATACTCAGGAAGTTAAGCGTCTCATCACCATCGTAGAGCGAGCGCTCTCCACGTCTGACAGCCTCAAAATAATCTGTGACTGTGTCCGGATCAAAAATATTTTCGTGCTGCAGGAATTCAGCTTTATAACGGTCAATATGGTTATTGCGGCGTATCCACGAGTCAAAGTTGACCCAGGTGCGCGGCCTGGCGTTATCGGCCTGCGCCCGGAATCTCCCCGCCGCCTGGTGAGCGGCGCGACGAAGCTCGATGACAATCTGGAGGTTGGCAACGCCGCCGTACAAATTAGGGACTGGAATTCGAGCCAGGTCGGGCAGGCTGCGCCGAAAGGCGGGGTAGTAAAAGTGATGGTCGAACTTGACCTGGGGGCGCATATTGAAACAGAAAGAGAGGAGATCCCCATCCGTCATCGGCGTGATGGCCTCCCCCTGCTGCCGCAGCACAAGCTCCTGAAGCCCGGTGACCTTCCGGGCGGTATGCTCCATGTGCATGCGCTCCACGGCCTGCAGGAAGCTGATGCGCCCTTCGGAGATATACTGTTGCCCGATCGCGATCGCCCTGGCCCTGACATGCTCCAGGGCATATTCGCACATGCTCCGATATTCAGGCTTCAGCAGGCGGGTGTAGTGTCGGTGCCGCTTGGCAGCCGCATTATGAACAAGATTCCCGAGCGCGGCGATGGTCTCGCCATCAGCATGTTCGTCTGAAAAGAACAGGCCGCAGGCTGTCCTCAGATTAAGCAGAAAACGCTCGCGCTTCTGCTTCACATCAAAGTAACCTGTGCCGCCAATAGAGACATCGGTATACGTGCCGGTTGTGATGTTTGTGACACCCGCTTCGTGCAGCATCTGGCGCGAACGCTGCCAGATGGGGTTCGACATATAGTCCAGTTGACGCAGAAGCTCGTCCAGCGAAAGCGCGTCAAACGAAAAGTCCTCATCCATCGGGTTTTCAAGCAGCCGTATATCGAGCTGATCGGCAACCTGGCGCGCGATCTGCCACTCGACGCTGGCCGGATCGCCGTGCGTACACCCGATAATCTCTACGCCGCGCCGGGCAAGCTCCCCGGCAACCCAGCGCGAGTCCAGGCCTCCGCTCAACATGATGCCCACTGGCGAGCCGAAGTGAGCGACGCTGCGATCGAACGCCCGGGACAGGAGGCCGGCAAATTCCCTGTGCAGATCCGCCTTGCTGCGCTGATCGGTATATGTCCAGGCGCGGGATAGGCGCCGCGACGCAGTGTGATAAGGGGGTGTCAGCGAGAACGTATAGGCGGTGCCCGGCAAAGTGCGCCAGACCGAATCAAAAATGGTGGCGTCATTCAGCGTGTGGCCCAGCACGAAGCGCTCGCCGAATCCCTGCGGCGAAACTGTGAGCGGGGCCAGACGGTGCAGCAAGTAGAGCGAGCTGGAGAAAATCAACCGCTCCTGCTGGACGGTGTAGTAGCAGGGCAAGGCGCCCAGCAAGTCGTTGAATACGGCGAGCTCCCGGCGCTCCGGAGAGAACAAAAACAGGTTATAGAGGCCGGACGGCAGGGAATCGGTCCCCACCTTGAAGTTCAGGAAATTCAGGTACGTATCAGATAACGTGGCCGGGCCGGCCGGGTCACGGGCCAGGATATAGCCGTCGATGAACGCCAACAGGCCGTGGGTATCGAGGGGCTGAGGCTGTTCGCAACCCTCCGTGAATATGAAATCGATGGCGATCTGCTGCTGATCAAATACATGTGTCGCGGTGCTGAGTTGGAGTCCAGCCTGCTCAGGCAGACATTTAATCGCCGGTACAGCGACTGGACGGACAACAATGACGTAATGCCTGTACACGCTACCTTCCTCAATTCATCACCGCGACAAGTCCCCGGGGTTTATTATGCATCCCGGCTCGATCTCAAACTGATTTGCTGCCCATCGCTAACGCTGGCCGTCTTCGTCTTCATCATCCAGGGCCTGCTGCAGCCAGTCGGGCGTTGTGCCGCTGTCAGCCAGCCAGCCGGGCGGACTCTCTTCCGCTGGCTCCTGCCTGGGGGGCGCCCCGCGCATCCAGGCCGGCTTCCTGGTGCCAAAGTCGAAGCGCGGCGGGGCAGATGGGGCTGGCTCCGGCGCGGGCGGCGCTTCTTCCTGCACCTCCGGAGCTATCTCCTCCGCCGCCAGCGCGCCGACTTCCTTCAGCCAGTCGGGGCCGATCACGGCATCTTCGGCGACGCCCAGATTCTCACCGGGCTGCAGGCCGCGTTCCGGCTCTTCTTCCAGCGCGCCCATCTCGCTGAGCCATTCCAGCGTCTCATGGATGGAGCCAGCCGGCGCGGCGGTCCGGGGCGCGGCCTCTTCTTCTGGCAGCGCCTCTTCTTCCGGGAAAGTTTCCTGCCCGGGCGTCAGGTCCTCAACCGCCTCATACGCTTCGGCGGGCAGCTCTTCGGGGGCGGCTTCCACCTCGTCGGCAATCTGCACCGCTCCCAGCGCATCGGTGTCCGCGAACTCCAGCGGGCCGACTTCGGCCAGCCAGGCGGGTCGGGGCAGCCCGGCGGCTTCCTCTTCCTCTGGCGCGGCTTCTTCAGGAGCACTTGCATTCAGCCAGTCAAGGACCTCGGCGGGCACCTCATCCGGCTCGGCAGGCTCGAAGGTGAACTCCTCTTCAACGGCTTCTTCTTCCGGCGCAGCCTCTTCCTCCGGAGCGCCCATAGCACTCAGCCAGTCGGGGACTGCAGCCGGCTCGGCGGGTTCGACAGCCTCGAAGGTGAATTCCTCTTCGACGGCTTCTTCCTCTGGCGCGACCTCTTCCTCCGGAGCGCCCATGGCGCTCAGCCAGTCAGGCACTGCAGCCGGCTCGGCAGGTTCGGCGGCCTCGAAGGTGAACTCTTCTTCCGCGGGGATTTCTTCTTCCGGCGCGGCCTCTTCCTCCGGAGCGCCCATAGCGCTCAGCCAGTCGGGCACCTCAGCTGGCTCGGCGGGTTCGGCAGCCTCAAAGGTGAACTCTTCTTCCGCGGGGATTTCTTCTTCCGGCGCGGTCTCGTCCTCCGGAGCGCCCATGGCGCTCAGCCAGTCGGGCACTGCAGCCGGCTCGGCGGGTTCGGCGGCCTCAAAGGTGAACTCCTCTTCGGCGACTTCTTCTTCTGGCGCGGCCTCTTCCTCCGGAGCGCCCATGGCGCTCAGCCAGTCGGGCACTGC
>JARKNX010000023.1 GCA_029976025.1 Aggregatilineales bacterium
GAGGCGCTCGCCCGCCTCCCAATCCATGGCGACCATCGAGACTTCCACCGGAAACCGGGTGCCATCGGCGCGCTGCCCCTGGGTTTCGAGCGGCGCGTTGGACGCGTCCGGCCTCTGCTGCAAACACATCAGCGCGCCAACCGGACTGGAGCCATCCTCCGCCAACGGCAGAGCGGGCAGCAGGTCAGCCAGCGACAGGTGAGCCGCTTCCTCGGCCGAATGGCCGAACATCTGGCGAGCCGCGGCATTGAAGAACACCACGCGACCCGTGGAATCCAGTCCCAGGGTTGCATCGGAAGCCATTTCCACCAGCGAACGCGCGCGCGCTTCGCTGTCGCGCAGCGCCTGGTTAAGCTCCTCCAGCGTTCGAGTCCGCTGTCTCAGATAAGCGTTCCTGGACACGAACACATATCCCAGCCCCCCGACCAGCAGAATCGAGCCGAGCGTCGCGGCGATCGCCGCCAGACGCGGCCCTTGAATCTGGGTCGCCCATCCGCCTGCCGGCGCCAGGCCGATCCCCAGACGCTGCGCGCGAACCGCGAGCGACTCCAGGACAGGTTCTTGCTCGAACACGCCCGGATCGATCAGGACTGTCCCATCAGCCAATCTCAGCCCGATCTCCAGGCCTGATCCAGTCTCAGGCCGGAGCATGCGCTCGATCAGCAAGCCGATGTCCACGGCTATTCGCAGGTGGGTTGGCGGCGTGCCGCCGGTCTGGATCAGGTAGTCCACCCCCATCAGCCACTCCCCAGGGGTGAGTTCCACCGGACGGCCCACCAGAGGCACATTCGGCTCTCCCTCGGAAAGAGGCAGCCGCTCCAGCAGCGCCGCCTCCCCGGCCGGATGAACCTGCACCTCGCCTTCCGGGGAAAACGCGGCCAGGAGCCGGATCCAGGGACGCTCGGCCATAACCTGCTCGAAAACCTGGTCCGGCGTCTGGAGATCGGAGCCGCCGGTTCCGGCCAGAGTCATTTGCAGCCAGAGCGGCGCGTCGATCGTATTTTCCAGCTCGGCCTGAAACCGAAGCAGCGCATCCGCCTGATTCTGGCGCAGATCGCGCTGGGCCTG
>JARKNX010000034.1 GCA_029976025.1 Aggregatilineales bacterium
TACCACAGCCCGACCGTCTCCACCGTGCGCAACAGCCGGGGGATCGACTTCGCCGCGCTGCAAGCCTTCCTCTCGGCGCGCGGGATCAGCCTGGGCGGCGGCTACGGCAAGATCAAGGCAGAGACGTTCCGCATCGCGCACATGGGCGATACGCTGCCCGAACACCTGGAAGCCCTGTTGACCAGCATCGACGAGTTCCTGGGGGCCTAGCCGGGCTCCCGATTGAGGATCGCTGCGGGGCGCGGATCACGCGCCCCGCTTTTTTTCGTAGCGGCAGTGCCTGAAGCCCAAAACAAGTAGACTAGAACCAGAGGGAGACATGAGAAAAAAGAACCGCAGACCCCCGAAAAACTCCAAGCTGGAAGCGGTACAGTTGGCGGCCAACAGCGATGAAGCTCTGGCGGCGTATCAGCAAGCGCAGGAGGAATACCGGGCCAGCGGGGATCGGGTTGGGCTGGCCGACGCCCTCAAGGGCGAAGCCGACGCCCGATTGATGAATTATGAAATCGATTTGGCGTTGGCGGCGTATCAGGCAGCACGAGAATTGTACAGGGCCAGCGGGGATCGGGCGGGACTGGCCGACGCCCTGCTGGGCGAAGCCGAAGCCCGGCTGATGAACGCGGAAGTTGAGGTGGCCCTGGTGACGTTTCAGCAAGCGCAGGAGCAATACCGGGCCATCGGGGATCCTCTGGGGCTGGCCAACACCCTGCTGGGCGAAGCCAACGCCCGGCTGCGCAACAATGAAATCGACTTGGCACTGGCGGCGTATCAGCAAGCCCAGAAGCAGTACCGCGACATCGGGTTTCAGACAGGGCTCGCCAACGCCGTGCAGGGCGAAGCCGACATCCGATTGCGCAACGACGAAGTGGACTTGGCGCTGGCGGCGTATCAGGCGGCACAGAAATTGCACCGGGCCATCGGGGATCAGTTGGGACTGGCCAACGCCCTGCGAGGTGAAGCGGACGCCCGGCTGCGCAATAATGAAGTCGACGCGGCCCTGGTGAGGTATCAGCAAGCGCAAAAGCAGTACCGGGCCGTCGGGGCGCGGCTTGGGTTGGCCAACGCCCTGCTGGGCGAAGCCGATGCCCGGCTGGCTAACGCAGAAGTGGCTGCGGCCCTGGCGGCTTACCAGGCCGCACAGGCGCAGTACCGGGCTGTCGGGGATCGGCTGGGACTGGCCAACGCTTTGTTGGGCGAAGCCGATGTGCGACTCAAGAATGGTGACGTCGAGGTGGCCCTGGTGGCATATCAGCAAGCGCAGGAGCAGTACCGAGCCACGGGGGATCGGCTGGGACTAGCCAACGCTCTGCGGGGCGAAGCTGATGCTTGGCTGATGGTCGATCAAGTCAAGCCAGCCCTGGAGGCGTATCAACATGCTCAGGAGCAATACCGGGCTGTCGGGGATCGGGTGGGGTTGGCCAACGCCTTGCTGGGCGAAGCCGACGTACGGCTAGCCAACGACGAGATCGCCTCAGCCCTGACGGCGTATCAGCAAGTGCAGGAGCAGTACCAGGCTGTTGGGGATCGGTTGGGAGTCGCCAATGCTCTCAAGGGTGAAGCTGATGCGCGGCTGGCCAACGATGAAGTCACTGCGGCCCGATCTGGCTACGCCGCAGCCCTGGCCCTCTACCGCGAGGTAGGTGACTGGGTCGGAATCATGAATACGCTGGTCGGTTGGGCATTCCTGGAGCAATCCCAGGGCGAGACGGCCTCCGCCTGCGACCGGATGCAGGAAGCCCTGACCCTGGCCGAGTCGATTGGATGGGGGAATAACCCATTCATACAGGACTGGTGGCGGGCATACAAGTCTTGGGGCTGCGGGTAGGGGCGGCCCCGCGTCCCGGCGGGGTCGGCCGTCCGATTCCCCGCGCCGGCATTGCGATTCCGACGCCGCGCGGCGGGGGCTATCCCGCCCGGCCGTCCAGCCAGGCCAGGAAGGCCGCGTCCAGGTTGGCGAAGGAGAGTCCGAGCGCGGCCTGGGTGGCCGTCTCCAGGTCGCCCGCCGCCATGCCGCGCACCCAGGCGATCCGCCCCGCGTCGCCGTGGGTCTCGGTCACGTAGGCCACCATGGCGTAGCCCATCGAATAGGCATACGGCCACAGCGATTCGGGCGTGGTCTCGAACACGGCCAGGTCGTCCCAATCGGGCAGGCCGGCCCGGTCGCGCAGGTCCTTGACCTGGGCGATGCGCCGGTTGCGGTCGGTCAGCGTCCAGTAGCCGGAGGCGGCGTATTCGGCCATC
>JARKNX010000089.1 GCA_029976025.1 Aggregatilineales bacterium
CCCCGCTGGAGACCATCAGCAGAGTCAGGATCATCAGCACCCACGGCACCGCGTTGACCAGCACCAGCGGGAAGTCCGTGGTCTGCTGGATCGTGCTCGCCAGGACGCGCAGCCCGGCGAACAGGTACGCGCCGAAGGCCACCCGCACCGGATGCCACCCGCCGAAGATCACGATCGCCAGGGCGATCCAGCCGTCGCCGCGCATCACGGGCGGGTTGGCCCAGCCGGACTTGATGGCCAGGGAGTAGCTGGCCCCGGCTATCCCGATCAGAGCGCCGCCGATTATCGTATAGATATAGCGAATCTGGTTCACATTCGTCCCGCGCGAGAATGCCGCCGGCGGGCGTTCGCCGACCGCCCGCAGCGAAAGCCCCCAGCGAGTCCGGTAGAACACAAACCAGGTCACAAAGATCAGGATGAAACTGAAGTACACCAGCACGTTCTGCCTGAAGAATATCTTCCCCACAAACGGGATATCAGACAGGTACGGGATCGGCCAGATGGGAAAGAGGGGGCCGGGAAGGCGGGTATAGTTCTGGCCCAGAAACTGCGCCAGATTCCCCAGGAGCAGCGTGAGCACAAAGCCCACTGCCACCTGATCCTGTTTCAGCTCGATATTCGCCACCACGATCAGCAGCGCCACCAGCAGCGCCACGAGTATCCCCGCCGCCAGGCCAGCCAGGATATTGCCGGTCAGGTAAGCCGTTACAAAGGCGGCCATAGCCGCGATCTGGAGGCTGCCATCCAGCGACAGGTTGATCACCCCCACGCGCTCGGTGATTGTCTCAGCCAGGCCGGCGATCAGAAGCGGCGTAGCGTTCGCCAGGATAGAACTCAGAGTATTGGCTAACTGCTCATTCATGCGCTGACTCCTTGCCGGCGGCAGATGCCCCATCCGCTGCCGCCTGTCGGGCAGCGAAGAACCGTCCGCGCACCCCGTTGGCGAGGATGATCATCAGGACCAGAATGCCCTGCACCACCCCGACCAGGCTCTGATCAAGCTGAAGCGCGATCTTGAGGCGCGTGCTGCCGGCCAGAACAGCAGCGAACAGCAGCGAAATCAGGGGGACCCACAAAGCTCGCGTCCCTGTCAAAAGCACCACCAGCAGCCCCAGGAAGCCGATCCCGCCGCTAACCAGCGGACGCAGATTCCCATAAGTGAACAGGACCCGGGTTGACCCCGCCAGGCCGGCCAGAATCCCGCAGACCGCCAGAGCCTGCAGCGCGTCGCGCTCAGTCGGGACGCCCAGAAGCAGCGCCGATCGCTGGCTCTTGCCCACCGCCTTCAGTTCCAACCCCCAGCGAGTGCCGCGCAGCACCGCGAAAATGACTATGAAAGCCACCACCATCAGGGCAAGCGCCACCAGGCTGACTTTAAATTCGTTGTTGTAGGGGAGCAGCAGCGCTTCTGAACGAAATGGCGGTGACGCCTGGCCGCCTTCGTTGCTCCAGGGGCCGGAGATCAGGTAGATGCTGAAGATGCTGGCCAGATTATTCAGGGCTACGCCGCCGAAGATTTCGTGCACGCCGCCGCGCGTTTTCAACACGCCGGCCAGCAGCGCCCACAGCGCGCCGCCCAGCGCCGCCGCCGCGATCTCCAGCGCTACCTGGGGCACGGGCGGCAGGAAGACGAACTGGGCTACGTACGAGGCAAAAATCGCGCCCATCATCATCTGACCCTCGACGCCGATATTCCACAGCCCGGCGGTGAAGGTCACCAGCAAACCGGTACAGACAAGCAGCAGGGGAATCCAGAAGTTAATGACGCCGGAGATACGCAGTATGTCCGCGCCCTGCCCGCTGAAGCCGATTCCTTCCACGATCTTCTCGAACACATCTATCGGCGAGGCTTCGGCCAGCAGGATAACCAGCGCCGTCAGCAGCAGCGAGAACACCACCGCCGCCAGACCGATTCCCAGCTTAAGGAGCTGTTGTGCTCCGGTCTCCTCGCGGTGCATCAGACGGCCTCCCCGCTCAGGACCGAATGCCCGCCAATCAGATGGCCGAGTTCATCCACCGTCGTGCGCCGGGCGTCAGGCACTTCTGTAACCTGACCGGCATAAAAGACGAGGATGCGGTCGCTGTACGTCACAATCTCATCAAGGTCAGTGGAGACGAATATTATCGCGGTGCCATCGCGCCGCCGGGCCAGAATCTGTTCCCAGATCCAGCGCGCTGATTCCACGTCCAGCCCGCGTGTGGGATGCTCCAGCACCATCAACACGGGCGCTGGCGGCATCAGGGCCATAAGCACCCGCTGCTGGTTGCCCCCGGAGAGCATTTCGATGCTGCTCTCTGGCTGGCCGTGGATATGGTAATGGGCAATCCGATCGGCGGCCAGCCGGGTCCCCCTGTCGCGATCGATCCAGGCCGTCTGTTCCGGATCGGCCAGGATAAAATGTTCGGTCAGGGTCAGCCCGGCGACCAGGCCCTCCTCGAGGCGACCCGCCGCGCCAAAGCACACGTTCGCCGCCAGAAAGTCCCGGTAATGCCGCCCTGTCAGCTCTTTGCCAGCCACGACTATCCGCCCCCCCAGCGGCTTTATCAGCCCGACGCAGGCGCGCGTCAACAGTTGCTGGCCGCTGCCTTCCAGGCCAGCCAGCCCGATCACCTCGCCCGCCCGGACCTTCAACCCGAGTCCGCGGAGGGTGACCCGCTCGCTGATCATATGGAGGTCGGTCACTTCTACAGCTATATCGCCAAATGGAATATCGTCGCGGGAGGCTGGAGCCAGCTCCTGTCCGAACATCATGGCGACCAGATCGTTGGTCGTCACTGGCATCTGGGCCGTGCCAACCAGGCACCCCAGGCGCAGCACGGCGACTTCGTCGCACAGGTCGAGCACATCTTCCAGCTTGTGAGAGACGAACAGGATGGTCAGGCCATCCTGATGCGCCAGCCGCTTAAGCGACGAAAAAAGCACCTGCTTCTGTTCCGCAGAAATGCCGGTCGTTGGCTCATCCAGAATCAGGACGTGCACGCCCAGCGCCAGCAGGCGGATGATCTCCAGCTCCTGCCGCTGACCGATGCTCAGATATTCAACGGAGAGTTCAGGATTAAGTTCAAAGCCCAGGTGCTTCTCGATCTCGCTGAACCGGCGGCGGGCGGCTTCCCAGTCGGGCAGGATCCCTCCCGGCTGGCCGTACACAAAGTTCTCAAGCACTGTGAAGGCGCCTACGTCCAACGGGTCCTGGGCCAGCATCCCGATCCCGGCCTGGATGGCGCCGCGCGGCGTGTCATAGTGCGCCACCCGGTCGTTAACCAGGATCTGCCCGCTGTCAATCCGGTAGAAGCCGGACAGAATCTTCATCAGGGTCGATTTTCCGGCGCCATTCTCACCGAGGATGCCGTAAATCCGCCCATCCTCGAATCGTAATGAGATGTCGTTGTTGGCGTGTACGGGGCCAAAGTGCTTGTGGATATTGCGGACTTCAACACTCATCTCTGGCTCCTGGCAGTGAAAGGGGCGACCGCCCGGCGGTGGCCGCCCCGAATGTCAGATGTCAGGGCAGGATTACTCAGCCGTGCTGCTGCCAGTCATCCCCTCCAGAAGCTGCTCAAGATACCAGACTGCTGAAGGCGGCACGATCTCGCCATCGGCGGCAAGCACTGTCCCGTTCTGGAGATTCAACGGGCCAACCCACAGGCCAATCTGCTGCCCGGGTTCATCAATGTTGTCTTTGGTAATCTGCTCCGGAGCAGTCTCAGCCAGCATGGCGATGAACTCGTCGAGCTGGGCAGCATGCTCCTCGGTCAGGCCATTGCCGTTCACCCAGCCGACCGCGCTCCGATCGACATCATTGATGTCATCCCAGTACGGGCCGTTCCAGTCCCAGACCTGGGTATATTCGCCGTTCCGGACAGCCTGGATCATATCAACATAGGCCGGCCCCCAGTTGAAGTACGGCACGCCCAGGCAGATATCCTCAGCTTCGCCGCAGGCATTCTTGTAGTCGTAAGGAATCCCCCAGACTGCCTCGCCCGCGGCGGCACGCTGACCGGCCACAACCAGCGCCTCCGTCGTGTCAATACCGCTGATCACCACATCGGCCCCATTATCAATGAAGCGCCGCGATTCTTCGGTCGGGTCAAGGGTGACAGTCGGGATGTTGAACCAGAAGCCGATCCAGGTCACGGTGAAGGTCAGATCATCCGGGTCCAGGCCGCGATAATGCTCGTAGCAGTAGCGCGCCCCCAGATAGACGCTGGCGGCCAGGCGGCGGGTCTCGGCGTTGATCAGGGGCCCGAGGTAGCCAATGCCGCCGGTCTCGGTCGCCAGGGCGGCGGCGCAGCCAGCGATCTGCTTCCCATATTCCATGATACCCATGATGTTGCTGAGGTTCTCCGGCGCTGTCCCGGCCAGGACATCATCGCCAGAGACGCTGACAAAAATGATATCGGGATATTTCTCAGCTACAGCCGCGGTATCTTCCTCAAAGTCATCCGAAGTGGTGAAGATGATTTGCGCACCCTCGCCAACCATCTCATCCACAACCTGCTCAAGCGTGGTCTCAGGCGCGTCAGCGGCATTCAGACTTTCAAAGAATACCATCCGCGCTCCGGGTATGTGTTCCTCAACATACCGCCCGGCGGTGTAATGGGCCTCGCTCCAGCCATGATCGTTGCGAGGGCCGACGAACACCAGACCAAAAACGAATTCATCATTCTGCGCAAGGGTCGAAACAGCCGGTAGCAGCAAGGCGGCTACCACAACAAGACTCAACAGCAGTCTGCGACTCATAGGCTTCTTTTCTCCTCCCACTTCTACAGGACAGAGCGCCGTCAGCTACAGCCTGACAATTTCAGTGTACAGGAATTTTGCTCAAAAAACTAACCAAATCTTGTTGTGGAATCTCTCAAACAAAAAACGCACAGCTCTTTGGGGGGAACTGTGCGTCACAGTACAGGGGGTATTTCCTGTTAGCGGAGGTGGCGTTCCAGCACGGCGACGATCTGATCTTTAGGCCGGTAGCCGGTCAGGCGCTCCACCGGCTGTCCATTCTTGAAAAGGATCAGGGTGGGGATGCCCATCACGCCGTACTGCATCATAGTCTTTGGATTCGCGTCAGCATCCAGCCGGCCAACTCGCAGCGACCCCGCATACTCCGAGGCGAGCGCGAGCACATGCGGCTCAATCATGCGGCAGGGGCCGCACCACTCCGCCCAGAAGTCGATCAGGACGGGCGTTTGCGACTTCAATACTTCCTGCTCAAACGTAGAATCTGTGACATCAAAAGCCTTGTTTCCGGCCATAACTAACTTTTCTCCTCAAGCTGAACCGATTGATACGTATGGTAAATAGGATGCAGGCAGGATGTCAAGGTCACAGATCGTTCTTTCACCGAATCCGCGCCCGCGCCCTGCCCTCGGCGCTTCATGAACTCCTCATCATTGCCCGCGCACGTTCCCCTTTGACGCTGCCCATGCGGCATGGTATGATGGAGCAATACTATAATAGCACTCATGGCCTGCGAGTGCTAACACGTTCGAGCGGGGATAATCGCCTCATGACTTCAGACGCTGCCTGCGATGCCGAACTTACCGAACGGCAGCAAAAAACTCTGGAACTGATCATCCAGAACTATGTCCGCACCGGGTATCCGATCAGCTCTAAGTCGCTGGTGGAGATCATGGGTGTCAGCTCGGCCACCATCCGCAACGACATGGGGGTGTTGGAGGCGGCCGGCCTGATCGCTTCGCCGCACACGTCAGCCGGACGTATCCCCACCGAGCAGGGCTACCGCTACTACGTCCAGCACCTGCAGAGCGGCAACTACCTCAGCTCTGTTGAGCGCCTGACCATTGCCCACCAGTTCCATCAGGCGCCGCTTGATATGGATCAGTGGATGCGGCTGGCCGCGGCCATCCTCTCCCGCATGTCAGAGAGCGCTTCACTGGTGACCGCCCCCCGCAGTGAGATCGCCCAGTTCAAACATCTGGAGCTGATCTCCACCCAGGGGCGCACAATCCTGATGGTCCTGATCCTGCAGAACGGCGATATCCGCCAGCGTATGCTGACCCTGGCCGAGCCGCTGTCGCAGGAGACCCTGACCGAGACGGCTGCCCGGCTGACCCGCATGGCGACCGGGCTGACCGCGACGCAGATCCGCGCCCGCCTGACTGGCCTTTCCACCCTGGAACAGGAAGTGCTGGAGATCGTCATCGAGCTGATGGGCGAAGCGGAGCGTCCCCAGATTTACCGCGACGGGCTGACCGGGCTGCTGGACCGGTTCAACAATGAGAGCAGCGGCGCGGAACAGGCTTTGCGCGTCCTGGAGGAACAGTCGGCGCTGGAGATTCTGATCAACGAAGCGCCTTCAATCGGCGACGTGCGCGTTGTCATCGCCGGCGAAGGCCGCTGGGAAGATATCAGCCTGCTGAGCATCATCCTGGGCCGTTACGGCGTAGCCGGGTATGCCACCGGGACGCTCGGCGTGCTGGGGCCAGTGCGGATGCGCTACGGCCGGGCGATCAGCACGGTGCGTTTTATGTCCAGCCTGATGAGCAATCTGATGTTCAATATCTACGGAGAAGATGTCACCTCTTCGACCTGATGGCGCTGCGCCCCGGCCAACTGGCACTCTTACACGCTTCTGAGATTTCACTAACGCGATTCTATGAAACCGACGCTACACTGTGGAACGGTAATCAAACCGGGGCCGCATTATGGAGAAGATTTTCGTGAAAGAACAACACGATAATGAAGTGAAAATTCATAAGAAACAACAGAAACCATCGCGAGCGGCCAGCGCTGGCGCTCAGTCAGATACACAGCCTGGGGCCGCCGAAGCTGCGCCCACCGGCGACCATCCGCAGGCGGGCACGCCTGCAGCAGACCTGGCAGCGGCGCTGGCAAAGGCCCAGGCAGAAGCGGCTGAATATCTGGATGGCTGGCAGCGCGCCCGCGCCGAGTTTGCTAACTATCGCAAGCGTGTCGAGCGCGAAAAAGAAGATATGCGCCAGCAGGCCGCGGCGGATATGCTCGCCAGTCTGCTGCCCATCGTGGACGACTTTGATCGGGCGCTCGGCAATATTCCCGCTGAGGCGGAAGAATACACCTGGACGCAGGGCGTCGTCCTGATCGTCAGCAAACTGCACGCGCTGTTGAAGAACAGCGGCCTGACCGAAATCAACCCGGTTGGCGAGCCGTTCGACCCCGCCCTGCATGAGGCCGTCGGCGCCGATAACAACGCCGAAGTGGCCACGGGACATGTCACCGTTGTGCTGCAAAAAGGGTATGCCTATGGGGACAGAGTCCTGCGCCCGGCGCGGGTCCGTGTAGCAAACTGATCTGACTTTACATTGAATGCGAAGCAATAACACTCACAAATGGGAGAATCTCACAATGGGAAAAATTATTGGTATCGACCTGGGGACCACTAACTCCGTTGTCGCCATCATGGAAGGTGGCGAGCCGACGGTTGTCTCTTCCTCGGAAGGTGGCCGCCTGATACCGTCTGTTGTCGCTGTCAGCCCCAAGGGGGAGCGTCTGGTCGGCAAAATTGCCCGCAACCAGGCTGTGATCAACCCGGAGAACACAATCTTCTCCATCAAGCGCTTCATGGGGCGTAAATTCACCGATCCTGAAGTACAGAAGGCGCTCAGCGTCGTGCCGTACAAAGTATCTGCCGCGCCCAACGGTGACGTGCGCGTTCACATGGGCGGCAAGGCTTACAGCCCGCCGGAAATATCGGCCATGATTCTGCAGAAGATCAAGGCAGACGCCGAGGCGTACCTGGGCGAGACCGTGACCGAAGCGGTGATCACCGTCCCCGCTTACTTCAACGACGCGCAGCGTAACGCCACCAAAGATGCCGGGCGTATTGCCGGCCTGGACGTCAAGCGTATCATCAACGAGCCGACGGCCTCCAGCCTGGCCTATGGCCTGGGCGAACACAAGGACGAGACTATTGCCGTCTACGACCTGGGCGGCGGGACCTTCGATATCTCGATCCTTGATGTGGGCGACGGCGTGTTTGAGGTCCGCAGCACGAACGGCGACACCTTCCTGGGCGGCGATGACTTCGACCAGCGCGTGATCGATTACGTCGCTGACGAATATCGCAAAGAGAGCGGCATCGATCTGCGTACCGATCCGCAGGCTCTCCAGCGCCTCAAGGAAGCCGCGGAGCGGGCCAAGATCGAACTGAGCAGCACCATGAGCGCCGAAATTAACCTGCCCTTCATCACCGCTGACGCCAGCGGCCCCAAGCACCTCAATATGACGCTCACCCGCGCCAAGCTCGAGTCGCTGGTCGAAGATCTGGTGGAGCGCACGGTGCGCCCCTGCGAGGCTGCTCTGGCCGACGCCGGGATCAAGGTGGGCAACATTGACGAAGTCGTCCTGGTCGGCGGCATGACCCGTATGCCGGCCATTCAGGAGGCGGTGCGCAAGTTCTTCGGCAAGGAACCGCACAAGGGCGTCAACCCGGATGAAGTCGTCGCCATTGGCGCGGCCATTCAGGGCGGCGTGCTCACTGGCGATGTCAAGGACGTGCTGCTGCTGGACGTGACGCCGCTGACGCTGAGCATCGAGACGCTGGGCGGCGTTGCCACGCCGTTGATCGAGCGCAACACCACCATCCCGGCCAAGAAGAGCCAGATCTTCTCGACGGCGGCGGACAGCCAGACGCAGGTGGAGATTCATGTCCTGCAGGGCGAGCGTCCCATGGCTGCCGACAACAAGACGCTTGGGCGGTTCATCCTGGATGGCATCCCGCCGGCGCCGCGCGGCGTCCCGCAGATCGAAGTGACCTTCGATATTGACGCCAACGGCATCCTGAACGTCAGCGCCCGCGACAAGGCCACTGGCCGTGAGCAAAGCATCACGATCACTGCCTCCAGCGGCCTGGCCGAGTCTGAAATTCAGCGCATGATCAAGGAGGCCGAGACGCACGCCTCCGAGGATACCCGGCGTCGTGAAGCGGTGGAGATCCGCAACCAGGCCGAAGCGGGCATCCACGCTGCTCAGAAGACGCTGCGCGACTTCGCCACCCAGATCCCGGACGATGTCAAGAACCGGACTGAAGAGCGGATCGAAGCCGTGAAGAAGGCCCTGGAAGGCGACAATGTGGACACGATCAAGCGCGAGACTGAGGCGCTTGCCCAGCAGCTTCAGACTATCGGCAGCAGCATGTATCAGCAGACCGGCGGTGACTCTACCCCGCCCCCATCCGGTGATGGCGATGCCAGCCGGGCAGGCGAAGATGTCATTGACGGTGAATTCCGGGAAGTCTAACCCTTCCCCCTATGCCAGACAGCCCCGCACCGGGTATGATTATACCCGGTGCGGATTTTGTTATTCAGAGCAAGATCCGCTCACGCGCCCGTGTCGGCTGACGGGCGGGCAATCTCTTCAGCACACGACGGCGACGCGCCTCGCCATAGCGCGTCCGCCTTCACCAGGGTAGTTGCAGACCGGACGGCAGTATGAGTCATTCACAAGACTACTATGCAATTCTGGGCGTGCCTCGTGACGCCTCAGCGCAGGATATCAAAAAAGCGTTCCGCAGGCTGGCGCAGCGATACCATCCCGACGTGAGCACCGAGCCAAACGCCGAAGAACGCTTCAAAGATATCAACACCGCCTACCAGGTCTTGAGCGATCCAGAGAAGCGATCGCGCTACGACCGTTTTGGTGTTTCTGGCCTGAACGGCGACATGGGCTTCTCCGGTTACGGCGGCATGGGCGGCTTTGAGGACATCATTGAGGAGATGTTCAGCGGTTTCGCCGGCATGG
>JARKNX010000056.1 GCA_029976025.1 Aggregatilineales bacterium
GAAAACTTTTGTCAACAATAGCACAAATCGCGCCGGCTGCCAATAGCCTCGCCGTACCTTTACGGCTGCGCCGCGTGAGGCCTTGCCCCGTTGATCATTAGACTACCCAATTCCCCTTGATGTTACATGAGAGGCGCGTAAAAACTATGTTAGAACGTCCCGCATCCTCCGGTCAAAGCGCGCGGCTTAGCTGACCTGGGCCCAGAATACAAGCTGCTGGCCCTCGCCGTAGTGGATGGTCAGCCAGTCCCCGGTATACGTATACCCGGTGGCGGCCCTCAGGGCGGCCAGGTACGCCTGCTCCTGGGCCATGACCGCGCTGTCAGCGCAGGCCATCCGCGTGCTGAACAGCTCGCCAAACGTGATCGTCGCGCCCTGCAGGATGTAGCTGCCGCCATACCTATTGCAGCCACTCGATCCGCCCGCACGGCCGTCCTCGCCAAATTCCAGGACGATCGTGCTGTCCTTGATCACGGAAATCCGATCGTCCGGCGCTCCGTATGAAACGAGCTGCCAGCGGGTGCCAGGGAGGGGGAACACATAGGCAAACACGAGCTGCTGTCCTTCTCCATAATCGATCACCAGACGGTCCCCGGAATAGGAGTAAGCGGTGGCGCTTTCCAGGGCAGCGAGATACGCCGTCTCCTGGGCCATCACGTCCGCGTCGGCGCAGGCCATCTCGGTGCTGACGATCTCCCTGAAGCCAATAGCGCCGTTTCTTCCCCTGCCTCCCCTGGCCCCGTAGCGGTTGCAGCCGCCGGAGCCTGTGGCGTGTTCGTATGAGCCAAACTCCAGCGTAATCTGGCCGCCCTCGATCACCGGGGCCGGATCGTCCGCCGCGCCGTAAGCGACCAACACCCATTCCCGGACACGGGTGTAAACAAGCGTCTGCCCCTCTCCATAAACGATCGTGAGCCGGTCGCCGTCCAGGGTGTAGCGGGTGGCGGCGCGCAGCGCGTCCAGATAGGCTTGCTCTCGGGCCATTATGTCCGGGCCGGTGGTCACGGCATCCCCAGGTGTTGCCGTGCCTCGCAAAATCGGAGGAAGGTTGGTAACACAGGCCACATAAGTCTGGAACCAGACGTCGAAGCTGATCCGGTCATCATCAATCGCGTAATGAGTGTTGAACCCATTACACCCGGCGTAGCCGCCCGCCTCACCGTTGCTGAGAAACTCCAGGGTTAGCGGTGGCCTGCTGTTCAGCGCGAACGCCGGAGCGTTTGGGTCGCCGTCAAACGCGATCAGCCGCCAGTGGGTCCGGGGCCTGGGCCAGGACACCCCCTACCGCCGAAAACAACACACCGATCGCGCAAGCAACCGCCATCCAACGAAAAGATAGTCTCATCATCCGATCCACGACTTCACCCGTTATTCGTATGGTGACGCTGCGCCCGGCGGATAGGTTCCGCCGCCGGGGCACATGACCTGCGTTCGATCACTAGTCACTGGACTCGCGACTTACCCTGGTTCACCAAGCGTGGCGCGTCAAAAACGCCGGCATCTCCGCCGCGCGGGGGAATCAGCCCGTCTATGAAGCCGACTCATGCCGTGAGGGCTGGCTCTTTCCGCTGCGTTTCCCTTTCGACCGGCAGCCACAAAACGAAGGTCGCGCCCTTGCCCGGCACGCCCTCGCTGGTCACCTCGATCCAGCCCTGGTGCTTTTGGATGATTTCCTGCACGATCGCCAGGCCCA
>JARKNX010000098.1 GCA_029976025.1 Aggregatilineales bacterium
TCCCGCTGCGGGAAGATCAACTGGCTCTGCACGGAGTGGGGCTGGGACGAGGCTGGCAGCTACCAGAAGCTGGGCATCAGCGGGGAGACCTTCGCGGACGTCCTGAACGAGTGCGTCCAGCGCTACTACGCCCGGTACAAGGTCAGCCTGTGCCTGTTCTCGTTCGGGCCGTGGGCTCAGGAGCCTCGCGGCGAATTCGACATCCGGCCCATCCTGGGCACGCTGGCCAGCAGGGTCAGCCGCATCTATACAGAGAATGAGGGAACCATGCGAAGAGGAGTTCTATCTGTCCAGGCCTATTCCCTGAATATCCGCCAGGGCAGCCCATCAACAACCGCGCCGAAGGGCGCGAACCCGTTCACACCGGGCGTCTATCCCGGCATGATCGGCGATGAACAGCAGGTCAACGGCTACCGCTGGGTCTACTTCGAGGATGACCTGCGCAAGGGCTGGGTGGCGCAGATGTGCAATCTTGTGCAATTCCGTGCAAAAGTGGCCCTTTTTTCGAGGCGACAGGCGGGCGGAGGGCAGGCGCAGCCTGCCCCCGCCCGCCGCGCCAGCTCCGAGGGTCGAACCCGCACAGCGAACTACCCTGGTACCCGCTTTGTACGCTCCCGCAGCGGGAGCAGGCAGGCAGCTACTCTTCGCCGGACTGCTCTTCGAGACTGCGCTCGTAGTTGGCCACGGCCCGCACCTGCTGGATGACCAGCTGCTGGAAGGTCTTGCTGCGGATGCGCCGGAACTGGAGCAGGAGCTGGAGTTCCTCCAGGGTGGCGTCTTCCTGCATCTGGGCATCCTGGACGGGTTCGGGCAGCAAGGCGGTCAGCGGCTGCTGGAGATACCCGGCGATGAGCAGAAGAGTGACGATGTCGGGCAGCATCCGGCCGTTCTCCATGAGGGTCAGGGAGGGGCGGCGCATGTGCACGGCCTCGGCCAGTTGAGCCTGGCTCCAGCCGTGAGCGGTGCGCGCGCGGCGGATGCGGCGGCCGAGTTCGAGGGAGAAGGGGGTGGGCAGCGGGGCCTGGGTGGAGAGGGAATCAAGCATGGCAAACTCCTCAAAAAGGCAGATTGACCCTTGACGGGTTCGATCTGGTTCGGTACAATAGAAGTACAGATGCGATGCTGGGCTACCTCAGATTATACCGCGAATCTCCACGACCTGTGTCCCCAGCATGAACCAGTAAGCCACAGCAGGATCCAATCGAACCGCAGACCAGCAACCGCAGTTAGCCAGGGCAGAAGGCGACTGCGCTTGTTGGATTCCCGATCCAGGAGAAGATACCGATAAGACAACGATGAACCGCAGTGCGAGGTGTAGAAACGGGGCCGAGGTTGTGTGCGACCACAACCCCGGCTGTCGGCCAACATAGTCCCTGCCGAGGGATTGGTCAGCCGGGCTCCATTCTAGCGGGGCGCGGTTGGCCCTGCAAACAGCGTCGATTAGCTCATGAATGGAGGATGTCTCCCCGATGACGATCTTGAACCCTGCGGCGTTCGTGCCGCAAACAGAAACCCCAATCACCGTGCAGTATCTCCCTGAGGCCACCGATCAGCCGGCGAGCAGCATCCCGGCGGTGGACGAGTTGTGCCGGCTGCTGGCGCGGATCGTGACGCGCCTGGAGACCGCGCCCGTGTCCATGACCGAGGGAGGTGCGCAATGAGCGCCCCCTGCAACCGCTGTGATGGCAATTGCCCCGACTGCCCGCTCAAGGCGAAACGGCCCGCGGAGGGGACGCCGGTCGACGACCCGGCCGATATCCCGGTGCAGGTCTGCGAAGACGTGATGGTGAAGCTGCCTCCGCCCCCGACGCCCAGCATGGTCCTGCTGAAGAATCTCGACGAGATGCTGGTGGAGGGAAGCGTGGTGGTCATCTCGCTCGATGTGCTGGACGAGACCGAGGCGGAGGAGCCGGTGAAGCCGCTGCCCCGGCCCGCGCTGCCGCCGCTGGGTGCGGCTCTGCTGGCGGAGTTCGCGGCGGCGATGGATGCTGGAACCCTGGTGGTGGTGGTGCCAGGCCAAGAGGAGGACGCGGAATGAAGAAGCGCGCGGTGGCGTACCTCCGGGTGTCGAATGAGGCCGGCAGTGGGCTGGAGCTGGGCCGGCAGCGCGAGCAGATTGAACGGTATGCCCGGCAGCAGGGCTACCGGCTGGTGGAGGTGTACCTGGACACCTGTCCGGGCGTGAGGCAGCAGCGGCCAGGGCTGACGCGGCTGATGGCGGATGCCCAGGCCGGGGTGTTCGACGTGGTGCTGGTGACGGACCTGACACGGCTGTTCCGGGACCCGGACATGGCGGAGCGGTACCAGCGCTGGTTGGGCCAGGACCGCGTGCGGTTGGAGAGCCTGAGTCCCGCGGCGGGAGTGGAAGCCCAATGAGCCAGTCCACAGGAGTGATACGCAAGGCGGCCGCGTACGTCCGGGTGTCGAGTGAGGACCAGACTGAGGGCTGGTCGCTGGATGGTCAGGAGCAGCAGATCCGGGAGTATGCCGGGCGGAACGGGTACCGGATCGTGCAGGTGTACCGGGATGAGATGTCGGGCAGCAAGGACCAGCGGCCGGGGTTCGACCGGATGCTGATGGATGCCCACGCCGGGCTGTTCCAGGCGATCATCGTGATCCACACCTCGCGCCTTTTCCGCAACGTGGCCCTGGCCCGGAAGTACAAGGACATGCTGCGCAACAAGATGGGGATCGAGGTGGTGTTCATCAACCAACCGGTGATCGATCCGAGCGACCCCGGCGCGTTCATGTTGGAAGGCATCAACGAGTTGTTCGATGAG
>JARKNX010000074.1 GCA_029976025.1 Aggregatilineales bacterium
CCGCAACTTCTACGCGGATGAGACCAGCTTCTTCGCCTTCGACGATCCGGAGATCACGGCCCTCTTTGCCGAAGGCCGCGTGACCACCGATCCTGAGGCTCGCTACGCCGTTTACGCCCTGCTCGACGCCCGGCTGTGGGATATGCTGCCGATGCTCCCGATCTATCAGGCCATCGGCGCCTGGGCCTACAGCGCCGACCTGAACATCGACAACGCCGAGCTGAACGGCACCTTCCTGACCGGCCTCAAGTACCCGGGCCGCGTCTACTGGATAGCGCCCTAACACCTGCGCCGCGTAAGCGCATGAGATTCCGAGACAGGGGGCTTAAGCCCCTTGTCTCTCTGATCCGGTCACAGTCGGACGTTCAATCGTACAGGCACCGGGCGTTCAGTTGAGCGCCCGTACGGCGCCTCTGTCTGGCCTTGTCCTGTGGCCCCACCCCCGGCCCCTCTCCATCGCAACGTGGGGAGGAGGGTACGACGCGCCGGGGGTGAGGCCGGAAGGTTCTCCAACCCATATGTCCGACTCCTCCCCGACGACGTCCGCCGCAGCCCGCTCCTCCTGGGGCGGCGTGGCGCTGGCCGTCCTGGCCGGCATCTGCTTCAGCGCCGCCATCCTCTTCATCCGTCCGACCGCCGGCCTGAGCGCGCCCGGCATCAGCTTCTACCGGCTGCTCTTCGCCTTCCTGACGCTGTCGCTCACCCTGCCGCGCTGGCGGGAGCCGCTGCACATCCGCCGCTACCGGCGCCACATCCCGGCCCTGATCCTCGCCGGCATCGCCATCGGCGCCACCGCGTCGCTCTATATCTACGCCATCCAGCACACCACCGTCGCCACCGCCGTCCTGCTGGTGAACACCACCCCGGTCTACATCGCCCTGCTGTCGCCCTGGCTGCTCAGGGAGCCGCGCCCCCGCTACACCTGGCCCGGGCTGGTCATGGCCGTCACCGGGATCATCCTGATCATCGACCCGGCCCAGCTCCGCCTGGGGGCCGGATCGCCGGCCGGCGTGGCCGCGGCGGCGCTCTCCGGCCTGACCTACTCCATCCCGATCATAGTCGGGCGACGCCTGCGCGGGCAGATCGGCGGCCCGACCCTGATCTGGTGGGGGACGGCCGTAGCCGCCCTGATGCTGCTGCCCTTCGGCCTGGGCGCCGACCCGGCGGCGGTCGCGGCCAACCTGATCTACCTGATCCCGATGGGCGTGATCTCCATGGCCGCCTCTTACCTGCTGACCTTCCTGGCCCTGGGGCGGACCAACGCCCAGGTCGTGAGCACGGCCCTGCTGGTGGAGCCGGTCAGCGGCGTCCTGATCGGCATGCTGGTCTTCATGGAGCCGGTGACGGCGCTCACCCTGATCGGCAGCATTCTGGTGCTGGGCAGCATCGTCCTGATCGCGCGCCCGTCCCCCGCCCCCGCCGGGTACGAGCATAACCTGTCAGGAAAAGGCATTGAGCGCAAATACAACGGATGAAAGCGGGTAGAAATAGCTTAACGGCCCCCCGCCTGCCTTTCTCTGCGCCTCCGCGGCTGCCGCTCTTCCCCTGCCGCCCGCTCCCCGCCGTTGCGTTAGAAACCGCGAACCTTGCCGGAGGCAACTTGTCCCTTATCTCAGATAGCAGTACAATGCCGGTAGTGATGGTGATGCGCCGGGCTGACCGCCCGCAGAAGACGCCGGACTCCGGCGACGCCGACCTTCGGCGCTATCACCGGGATAAGCGAAGGCAGGGAGATAAGACGTTATGGAACTGGTAGACCTACTGAAGCGGGTGGAACTGTTCGCCGGCCTGAATCAGGAGCAGCTTGACCGTCTGGCCCGCGCCGTCCACCGCATTGAGGTCCACGAGGGCGATGTCATCTTCTCGCGGGGGGAGCCTGGCCAGCAGTTGTATGTGATTCAGGAAGGCCAGGTGGAAGTGATCATCTCCGACGACCCGAAGAAGAAGAACGTCGGGCTGGTCTACCTGGGCCAGGGCCAGATCTTTGGCGAAATGGCGCTTATCGACTACGGCGAGCGGTCGGCGACTATTCGCTGCGCCAGCACGAAGGCCATCCTGGCCGTGCTCAACCGGGACGATTTCGAGGGCCTGTGCGCCGGGGATACCGCCATCGGCTATATCGTCATGCGCAACATGGCCAGCGATCTGTCCTTCAAGCTCCGCCACCGCAATGTCGAGCCAAAGTCCGGCTGAGCACGGCCGGACGGCAGCCTGAACCCACGAAAGGAGGAGCGCGCCGTTTTCACCACCGCCCGTGAGCGTTTGCGGCGCCAACCTTATGATTTATAAAGTCAGCTACGTCGTCATGGGGGGCGAACACCCCGGCGGCATTATGAACCACATCCAGCGCCCCGAGATCGGCCAGAAGGTCGAGATCGGCAAAATGACATTTGAGATTATCGAGATTCATGAGGTCATGCCGCCGCGCGGGGACTTCCAGTTCCTCCACGCGACGGTCAGGCCGGTGGTCGAAGCGGCGACGCCCGACCCGTAGCGCCCCGCCGCCCCATACCGTCTCCGCCCGCCGGAGCGATTCGCCAGCATCGGGCTGCCCCTGTGGCCGCCCGTTTTTTGCGCCTGCCTCACCCCCGCCTCACCCCCCGGCCCCCTCTCCAACAAGTGGAGAGGGGGAGCCTTTGCCTCCTTCCTCCCATCTTTAGGGGGAGGAAGGAGGATGGAGGCCCCGGACCCCCCAGAATTCAGAATTCAGAAGACCAGGAATCAGAACTAAGAGCGGGAAATGCGAAACCCCCCGGTATCGTCCCAGCCCTGAGGGAAGTACCTGTCCCGGTAATCGCAGCGGAACCCGACGGTATCGCCGAAGTGCCACGACCCGCCGCGCAGAACGCGCCCATTCTCCCCCTCCAGCGATTCACTCCCCGTCTCATAAGCCGTCAGGCACCATTCCCACACGTTCCCGGCCATATCGGTCACGCCGAAGAAGCTGTCGCCCTTTCGCTCCCCCTCGTATTGTGTCACCGGCGTCGTGATATTGCTATCACATGGCGACACTGAATTATTGCAGCGCTCGCAGTCCCACTCATTCCCCCAGGGATAGGCCCGCCCGTCATCCCCCTGCGCTGCCCGCTGCCACTGTCCCTCGGTTGGGAGCATGATACGCTCGCCAGTCGTCGCGCTGAGCCACCTGCAGAAGGCGACCGCCTCGTACCACGACACGCCCACCACCGGCTGGTCCGCCCCGTTCCACACGCTGTCCGTCCAGTAGCGCGGCGCGGCCCAGCCCTCCTGCTCTCGCGCTTCCCATCCGGCCTCCGTCCACCACTGGCGCTCACGGTAGCCGCCCGCCTCCACAAACTTCGCAAACTGGGCGTTGGTGACCGGGTACCTGGCGATGCTGAACGCAGGCACATCGAAAGTCGTGTCCGCTTTCAGGTAGCCACCGGCCTTCAGCGTCACCTTCCCCGCCGGAATATCAACCCACGCAAACGGCGCGGGCAGCAGAGCCTGCACGCCGCGCAGTGTCGGCTTTTTGGAGGATGTGTGAGTGGGCGGCTCAGTTATTGCTGTCGGGGGTGAGTCAGCCTCTGGTTGTGGAGGGGGGGGCGTTTCTGGCGGCGGTGTCTCGGGACGCTTAGCCATCCGCCGCTCTATCAGCGCCAGCAACTTCAGCGCCTGCTCGTCTCCCGGCGCGATATGCAGGAGGTCTTCCACCAGCTCGCGCGCGTCGTCGTACCGCCTGTCCCGGTAATGCTGGTAGGCTTCATCATACAGCCGCCGCACCAGCGGCACATCCGCGCCGGTCGTGTGGCTGACCTCGCGCTCCGGCGGGCGATCGTCGGGCGCCGGCAGCAGCGGCACGCTCTCCGGCGAGATTGGCCCGGCAGCGAAGATAGCTGTCGCCAGCCGCACCCCGACTTCCATCGTATCGCCCGCCGTGAAGTCGATGTACTGAAGATCGCCCAGCGCCTGGCATACATTGTCGGGCTGGCACGCTTCCAGCAGCGCGGGCACGATCGGCTTGCCCATGTGCACAGCCTGAGCGAACTCCCAGCGGCACCAGGCGGAGGCGACCGATTCTGGCGTCAGAGCGTAGATGAAGCGATCGCTGGTCTTGATCTGGGCGCGCAATTGGTCGCGCCAGGGCTGGCCGCCGACCAGCCGCTGGTCATACCAGACATCGTGACCGGCCATGCGCAAGAATTCGGCCAGTTTCTGGATGCGCGGCAGATCAACGTGGGCATAGCTGATGAATATCTTCATGCGGTTCGTTTGTGGGATGTGAATCGATACTGCTGACAATTATGGGGCAGAAGGCCGCCTCCGGCAAACGGCCCCGCCTCACCCCCGGCCACACCCCCCGGCCCCCTCTCCACTTGTTGGAGAGGGGGAGCTTTCGCTTCCTTCCCCCATTTTGGGGGAAGGACTGAGGATGGGGGGGCGCAGCCCGCCAGAATCACAGAAGCCAGAACTAAGAGCGGGAAATGCGAAACCCCCCGTCATCGTTCCTGCCCTGAGGGAAGAGCCTGTACCGGTAATCGCAGCGGAACCTGCCGACACCGTTGAGGTACCACGACCCGCCGTGCAGAACGCGCGCATCCTCCCCCTCCAGCGATTCACTCCCCGTCTTGTAGGTCGTCAGGCACCACTCCCACACATTCCCGGCCATATCGGTCACGCCGAAGAAGCTGTCGCCCTTTTGCTCCCCCTCGTATCGTGTCACCGGCGTCGTGACTTCGCTCTTACATGGCTCCACTGAATTATTGCAACGTTTGCAATCCCATTCATTCCCCCAGGGGTAGGCTCGCCTGTCATCCCCCTGCGCCGCCCGCTGCCACTGCCCTTCGGTTGGGAGCATGATACGCTCGCCAGTCGTCGCGCTGAGCCACTTGCAGAAGGCGACCGCCTCATACCACGACACGCCCACCACCGGCTGGTCCGCCCCGTTCCACTTGCTATCCGTCCAGTAGCGCGGCGCGGTCCAGCCTTTCTCCCGCGCTTCCCATCCGGCCTCCGTCCACCACTGGCGCTCACGGTAGCCGCCTGCCTCCACAAACTTCGCAAACTGGGCGTTGGTGACCGGGTACCTGGCGATGCTGAACGCCGGCACGTCGAAAGTCGTGTCCGCTTTCAGGTAGCCACCGACCTTCAGCTTCACCTTCCCCGCCGGGATATCCACCCAGCTAAACGGCGCGGGCAGCAGAGCCTGCACGCCGCGCGCCGAAGCGGGCGCGCCCGTCTCCATCGCCCTCAGGCGCCGCTGCACTTCAGCCTGCTCCTCCGGCGGAGTTGTATGGATGCGCACGTACTCCGGCGCCTTCAGGAAGCGCGTCCGCAGCATCTCCATCGCTGCGTCGAAGAAATAATGCGGCAGCGGCAGCCCGTTCTTCTTTTCTACGATCTTCCGCAGTCTGGTCGGCAGATAGCCCGCCTCGCGCGCGAAGTCCGCGCCCTCTTCGATAATCGGGACGATGTTGCGCTCCAGCCGGACGGCTTCCTCGACCTCCCGCCGCAGCCAGTCCCCGGGCTGGGCGCAGCGCTCCAGCGCGCCGGGCGAGACCAGCAAGATGAAGTGAGCGCGCGCGCCGATCTGGTTGAGGATGATGCGGTCGAAGTCCCCGCTGTCGATGGTGGTCACATCCAGGAACACATCCCAGCCATGCTGCTTCAGGTCCAGGTAGATGGATCGGGCCAGATGCTTGCTCGTGGAACGCCGGTAGGAAATGAAGACGGTTTTCTGGTCCATGCGCTGTTTCCAGATGGGATGGGCTGTCCGTGCTGCCGATCATTATGGGGCAGAAGGCCGCTCCCGGCAAACGGCCCGGCCTCACCCCTGGCCTCACCCCCCGGCCCCCTCTCCACTTGTTGGAGAGGGGGAGCCTTCACTTCCTTCTCTCATTTTGGGGGAAGGACTGAGGGGGGAGACTCACACCTCAAATGTGTCGAAGTCGTGGGCCATCTGCACCGGCCCGGGGAAGACTGCCTGCGCCTCCGGGATCAGCGGCGTGGGGTCCACCGGCCCGTTGCGGTCGAAGACCTCGTAGTGGATCAGGAGCAGCTTCCTGGCCCCCGCCGCCGCCGCGATCTCGCCCGCCTGGCGGGCGCTGGAGTGGCCGATGCCGTCCCCGCCGGCGACCTCGTGGATGAACAGGTCGGCGTCGCGGCCCAGATCGATCAGGCTGGGGGTGGGCGCCGTGTCGCAGCTATAGGCCGTCACGAAGCCGGTCCGCTTGTTCTCCACCCGCAGGCCGATCGTTGGCACGTAGTGCTTGACCGGCCAGGATGTGATACGAAAGTCGCTGTTCTCGATCAGGAGCTGGTTGTCGCGCTCCAGCAGCTTGTGGAAGGCCACCGGGAAGAAATCGGGCCACTCGTCCCAGGCGTGGGCCAGCATGGTATCTTCCACGCGGTTGAGGCACTGGTGCAGCCCGTAGACGCGCAGGGCGCGCCGCCGGCCCAGCAGCCACATGTTGTTGAGCAGGATGGGCACGCCGGAGACATGATCCGGGTGAAAGTGGGTCAGGATCATGTCAGTCAGATCGTTGTAGTCGATCCCCACGCTGCGCATCCGCGCGATCGGGTTGGAGCCACAATCAATCAGGACGGCGCATTCATCCCCCTGAAACACCATGTGCGTATTGTCGTGCTCCATGTCGGGCACGATAGCCGCTGAACCCAGAATAACTAAACGAGCCATGCCATCCTCATCCGCTTCCGCTAATTTCTACCACAATAGCCTACCTCAGAGCGCGGCGCAATGAGCCATCTCTCTCATTCGGGCGCCGCGGAATGGGGCGCCTCCTCTCCCTTATCCCGGGGGTGCGGGCGGGCCGCCGCGGCCATGATCGCCTGGATGCGGCTGACCATCTCCGCCGGGTTGGGGTGGATGCCCTCCACCAGCAGCGCGTTTTCGTAAAGCTGGGTGATCATGTCCGGCAGGAGCAGGTCCATCGGGTCGGCCTGCAGGGTCAGCGCCAGGCTGCGGATCAGGGGATGGCGGCGGTTGATCTCCATCACCCGCTTGCTGAGCTGGAAGTCCTCCTCCACCAGCTTGCGGACGCGCTCCAGGTTATCCGCGCCGGGGGCGCCGTCCGGCGGCACCAGCCGCGCCGGACTCTCCGTCAGCCGCCGCGCCTCCCGCACGGCCACGACCTGCTCGCCCAGCACCTCGTTGAAGCGCTTGAGCAGCGGGTTGAACAGGTCATCGGGCAGCGCCTCGCCGGCGGCGGTGTCCACTTCCGGCGCGTCCACCGCCGCGTCGGCGATATTCTGCACATCGTGGCCGTCGAACTGGCGCAGCGACATCATCATGAACGAATCGATCGGCTCGGTCAGGTACAGCACTTCCGTCCCCGACGCCTTGAACGGGTCCAGGTGCGGGCTGTGGGCGATTGAGGTCAGGTCCTCGCCGAACAGGTAGTAAACTTTGTCCTGCCCCTCCTTCATCCGCTCGACATACCCGGCCAGGGAGGTCCACCCCTCCGGCCCGGTCTGCGAAGACCGGAAGCGCAGCAGGCCGATCAGCGCCTCGTGATCGTCCGGGGCGATGGCCATGCCCTCCTTGAGGAAGCCGCCGAACTGCTCCCAGAAGGTGCGGTAGGCGTCTGGCTGTTCGGTGGCCAGCGTCTCCATCTCGCGCAGCAGGCGGCGGACCAGGTTGTTCCGTATCTTGCGCACCGGCGCGCTGGCCTGCACCGTCTCGCGGGAGACATTCAGCGGCAGGTCCTCCGAATCGACCACGCCCTCCACAAAGCGCAGATACTCCGGCAGCAGGTCGGGCGCCCGCTCCTGGATCAGGACCTTGCGGCTGTACAGGCGCAGGCCGTATTCGCGCGGGGCCAGCGGGCCGCGGTCGCGGCGGCCCGGCACGTAGAGGATGGCGTGCAGGTCGATCGGGGCTTCGCTGCTCACATGCACATGCAGCAGCGGGTCGCCCGCGTCCAGCGTGATCTGCCGGTAGAAGTTCCGGTAAGCCTCCTCGTCCACTTCGCGCGGCGCTTTGCGCCAGAGGGCCACCTGCTGATTGGCGGGCTGGGGCGCCTCATCCTCTGCCGGCTGGCCGACATAAATCGGGAAGGCGATGAAGTCGCTGTGACGGTGGACAATCTGGCGCAGACGCCATTCGTTGGCGAATTCGCGGGCCTCCTCCTTGAGCGTGATCACGATCTCGGTGCCGCGCCGGTCCATCTCCGCCTCCTCCACCGTGAAGTGAGGGGAGCCGTCACAGGTCCAGCGGGCCGCGGCCGCCTCCGGCCGGAAGGAGCGGGAGGTCACCTGGACGCGCTCGGCGACCATGAAGACGCTGTAGAAGCCGACGCCGAACTGGCCGATGATGTTCGTCGCCGTGTCACCCTGCTCCTGGAGGGCTTTCAGGAACGCTGTCGCGCCGGACTGGGCGATCGTGCCCAGGTTGGTCACCAGTTCGTCGCGGGTCATGCCAACGCCGCTGTCGCGGACGGTCAGCGTGCCCGCCCCCGGATCGGCTGTGATCCAGATCGCCAGCTCCGCGTCCGGGTCGAAGGCGTCGTGCATGGTCAGCATCTCGAACTGAAGCCGGTGCAGCGCGTCCGAAGCGTTGGAGATCAGCTCCCGCAGGAAGATCTCCTGCTCAGTGTACAGGGAGTGAATCAGGATATGAAGCAGTTGCTGAATCTCAGCCTTGAACTCAAATGTCTCCGCCATGAGGGGCCTCCTCTGAATTTGCATCGGGGAAAAGCGATCACCACCGCGCTATTATACAGGCAGACGGCGGGTGACGGCGGAACTCTTGCATATTTCTAACGGCAGCGAGGGGCGGGGAAAAGCAGGCCGCGGCCCGCAGGGAACAGGTGACCTGCCCCCGGCCTGGGGTCCGGTGAGCCGGGGACACGGGGCGAAAAAACGAGCGCAAAAGCCATAGCGCGGAATTCAGGCGGGACATGCTGGCGGCGGTGATGACACCGCCGCGCAAGCCCCTGCGCCTGGCCGGAGCCGGGCGCGTTCACTCATCGCCGGGGTATCGGCGCCTGTTGAGCGCCCTCCGTTCCGGCGTGTAATGAGCTTCTCCCCCGCTACAGCCGGGCCTTCAACCGGCGGGCCAGCGCCTCCGCCGGGTGCAGGGCGTGCCGGCCGGTGAAATCCTGAATCTGGTGGCGGCAGCTCATCCCCGCCGCGATCACCTGCGTCTCCGGCCCCGCTTCCAGAACAGCCGGGACCAGCCGGCGGTAGGCCATATCCCGGGAGATATCGTAGTGCTCCGCTTCGTAGCCAAAGGCGCCGGCCATCCCGCAGCAGCCGGAGTCGACCTCGCTGATCTGCCCGTGCGCCAGGCTGAGCGCGGCGTGGGCCGGCTTCGTGCCGACGAGCGATTTCTGGTGACAGTGGCCGTGCAGCAGCGCCGGAGCAACGTCCGGCTCGAACAGATCGGCCCACTCGTCGGTGTGCCGGGCGGCGAATTCTTCGAAGGTGAAGGTGTTGGCGGCCACGGCGGCCCGGTCGGGATGCTGGCTCAGGTGCTGGTGCTCGTCGCGCACGGTCAGGATGCAGCTCGGCTCCAGGCCGACAATCGGCACGCCCGCCCGGCCGTAAGGCGCCAGAACGTCCATCACGCGGTCCGCCGCGCGGCGGGCCTGATTGACGAAGCCTTTGGAGAGGTACGTCCGCCCGCAGCAGGCATAGGGCGGGATGATCACCTCGTACCCGCCGGCGGTCAGCACGTCGAACGCGGCGCGGGCGATCGAAGTCTCATGGTAGTTGGCCCAGGTATCCACGTACAGGACGACCTTGCGCCCGGTGGCCACGGCGGGGCGCGGCGGGGTGAAAGCCGGCTGGAAGGTCGGCAGCCTGCGCCGGCGGTCAATGTTGAGGACGGCGTCCAGCCCGACGCGGACCGGCCAGGCGCTCAGAGCGAAGTTAGCCAGCCCGGACAGCCGGCTGCCGATCGCGCTGAAGCGCGGCATGTGGGCGAACAGGCGGGTGCGCAGGTCGGGCGCGTGATGGCGGTAGTAGTGAGCCTGCCACTCCAGCTTGATGCGGGCCATATCCACCGCCGAGGGGCACTCGCTCTTGCACGCCTTACAGGAGATGCACAGCTCCATCGCCCCGGCCATGCGCGGGCTGAACAGCTCCTCGCGCGGGAGCAGGCCGGACAGCGCGGCGCGAAGCAGGTTGGCCCGCCCGCGCGTGCTGTGCTCCTCCTCGCGGGTGACCATGAAGCTGGGGCACATCGTCTGCGCCTCGGTCTTGCGGCAGACACCCGCGCCATTGCACATCTCGACCGCCGCGGCGAAGCCGTAATCGGCTGACCAGTCCAGCACTTCATAGAGGGGCAGGGTCTGGTAGCCGGGCGGGTAGCGCAGGTGCTCTGTCATCGGCCCGGCGTCAACAATGATGCCGGGGTTCAGGCGGTTCTCCGGGTCAAAAGCCCGCTTGACCTGTCGGAACGCCTCCACCACCCGGTCGCCGTACAGATGGTGGCTCAGCCAGGAGCGAGTGCGGCCGTCGCCGTGCTCGCTGCTGATCGTGCCGCTGTAGTGCAGGACGCGCTCGGCGCTGGCCCGGGCGATGCGCGTCATGATGGCCGGGCCGTCAGCGCCTTTGAGGTTGAGGATCGGGCGCAGGTGCAGGCAGCCGGCGCTGGCATGGGCGTAAACAGCCATGGGAACCCCGGCCTCCTGGCAGATCGCCTGCATATCGCGCACGTAGGCGGCCAGATGCGCCACTGGCACCGCCGCGTCTTCGATGAAGGGGATCGGCTTGGTATCTCCGCGCATACTCATCAGCAGGCCCAGCCCGGCCTTGCGCACCGCCCACACCCCGGCCTGGGAGGCGGCATCCATCAGCCGGATCACCTCGCCCGCCGGGATGGCGCAGGCCCTGATCTGCGCCTCCAGCCGGTCCATTTTAGCGGCCAGCTCTGCCTCGCTCTCACCGTAGAACTCGGTGAGCAGCACGCCGGCCGGATCGCCGCGGACGAACGACAGGCGCGGCCGCCACGCCGTCGACTCGCGGATCAGGTTCATCTGTGTCCGGTCGAGCAGCTCAATCGCGCTTGGCCCGACTTCCAGCAGCGCCGGGACGGACTCCAGCGCCGCGTTGAGATCGTCGAAGTGCACAACAGCCAGCGCCTTACGGGTCGGCGTGGAGACCAGGTTGAGCGTGATCCCGATCGCTGTGCCGAGCGTGCCCTCCGCGCCGACCATCAGCCGGGCCAGGTTGAAGCGTCGATCTTCCCAGCGCTCCGGGGGCAGCGGGGCGACATTCCCCGCCCCCTCCGGCAGGAAATGGTCCAGCGCGTAACCGCTGCAGCGCCGCCACGTCTGCGGTAAATGGGCGCGGATATCCTCGCCGTACTCGGCTATGATCGCCGGGATCGCGCGGTAGATCGCGCCTTCCAGCGTGTTCCGGGCGGCCTTGCCGGCGATCGCTTCTGCCTCGACCGGCCCGAACGCCGCCGTCGTGCCGTCGGCCAGGACGATCTCCATCCCGATCACGTGGTCAAGCGCCAGGCCGTACAGGATGCTGTGCGACCCGGTGGAGTTATTGCCGGTGATGCCACCGAGTGTTGCGCGATCTTCGGTGGCCGGATCGGGGCCGAACTTCAGCCTGTGCCGGGCGAGGGCCCTGTTCAGACGGGAGAGGACGAGGCCCGGCTCCACGCGCACCCACCGCTCCGGCGCGTTGACCTCCAGGATACGGTCCAGACGCGACAGATCGATGACCACGGCCTCATTGACGGCCTGACCGGCCAGGCTGGTGCCGCTGCCGCGCGGCAGGACCGGCAGCCGGTAACGGGCGGCGGCCTCCATAGTGGCGATCACGTCGTCGGTGCTGGCGGCCATCACAACCGCCAGCGGCATGATCTGGTAAAGGCTGGCATCGGTGCTGTAAAGCACGCGGCTGTAGCGATCGGTGCGCACCTCCCCCCGCAGGCGAGGGGCCAGGTCAGCGGTGAAGTCATCAACGGCATAAGAGGCGCTCATGGCAGACTCTTTCGGCTAGTTGCGGGCCAGGCAGGGATGGCGTCCCCGGGCGTTCCCGGTACACTCATCTCCACTGAGTATAACGCTTCAGGTTACTGGCAGGGAAATGTCCACCCCTCTTTCTATCGCTTCCCTCCCGGCGGAGCCGGGGACTTACGCCCTGCTGATCCGGGTGGCGGCCCCGCTCCGGATACAGCCGGGCCGGCTGGGGTCGGTGACGCTGGATACGGGATGGGCTGTCTACGTGGGCAGCGCGCTGGGGCCGGGCGGCCTGCGGGCGCGGGTGGGGCGCCACCTGCGGCAGGAGAAGCGCCCGCACTGGCATATTGACGCGCTGACCGGGGCCGCGCCGGTCGTCGCCGTCTGGGCGGCGGTGACCGGGGAGCGACTGGAATGCCGGTGGGCGGCGGCGCTGCGCGATCTGGCGGGGACAGCTATCCCGGCGCGCGGATTCGGCGCTTCCGATTGCCAGTGTGAGGCGCATCTGCTGATCGTGGCCGACCCGGAAGCGGCCCGTCTGGCGCTGGCGCGGGTCGCCGCGCTGGCTACCCCGCCCGCCCGATTGCTGGTATACTGAAATCTGCGGGTAGAACGGATACGACAGGGGGCTTAAGCCCCTTGTCTGCCCCTGTCCACAGCCTGTTCCAGGACGCAGGTCGCATCCCTCTTACCCGTGAGTCATCGCCGAAGACTGTGCGGCTTTTACGCCCTGATCGCCATGACCCTCCACGAACAACGCCAGCTCATCCAGCGCCTGATCGAAGACAACAGCATCGTGGACGCCCCCACGGCGTACTACGCGCTGTACTATGACCCCAACCGGTCGCAGATCGCCGTCAGCCTGCGCACTTCCGGGCGGCCCCAGGGGTTCGCCGGGCGTTTCCAGACCGGGCAGGACCTGTTCCGCCCGCTGGTCACGCTGCGCTGCAACACGGCGGAGGTCGCCGCCGACCTGCTGGCACAGCTTCTGATTGTCGGGCGGCCTTACCTGTTCTTTGTGAATGCCCGCCAGTTTTCCTACCTGGGCGGCAGCGTGGAGGTGCACAGCCAGCGCCTGCTGCACATTTACTACCTGGACAGCCGGTACTTCCGCCCGACAATCAACGTGCTGGTGCGGGAGCTGCTATCGCCGGATGGCCTGCCGCGCTACGAGATCAACAACGGCGAGCACCGGGCGGTAGCTGGCCTGAACTGGCAGTCGCCCGGCTTCGCCGAGGTGTATGTCCAGGTGGACCCGCCGGTCCGCAAACGCGGCTGGGGGCAGGCCGTCGTCACTGCCTGCACCGAATACGTCGTCCGGAGCGGGCGGCAACCCCTGTACCTGGTGGAGCCGGAGAACGAGGACTCGCTGCGGCTGGCCGGGGCGGTCGGTTACGTGGACAGCGGCGCCCGCCAGATTTACGCCGAAGGCACTTATCTCGGCCATCCGGCTTTGCTCAAGCCCCCCGCCGCGCCGGAGGAAGCCGAAGCGGAATCCACCTCCCCCATCCGCCCGGCAGCGCCGGACTCTCCCGCCGCTGAGTAGAGGTTATCCGGCGCGCCCGGCGATTGACTGGTCCAGCGCGCGCTCCAGCAGCGCCTCCGTCCGCTCCAGCATCAGGGCGTCGGTCAGGCCGCGCACGCCGTGATCGACCCAGCCGCTGTAGACATAAGGCGGCGGCGGATCGGCGCTCCACAGGAACATATCCAGCACTTCCAGCGCGTCCCAGACCGGGTCGTAGGCAGGCCCGCCGGCAAGCCGCTGGTAGGCCGCCAGAAAGGCGTCGGCAGCGTCCGGCCCGAACAGCGCGTTCAGGTTCACCCGACAGTGGGCCAGATCGACTTCCACCGGCCCCCGGCAGGCGTTGGGCCAGTCCACCACGGCGCTGATCGCCCCATCCTGCCACAGCACATTGGCCGGGTGGTAGTCGCGGTGGATGAAGCGCGGCGGTGACTCCGGCCGCCCGGCCCGCGCGGCGGCAATCGCCCGCGCCCACAGCTCCGGTCGGCGCGCCCAGCCGGGGACCGCCAGCAAAGCCGGATCGGCATAGGGATAATACGACCAGGCGAAGCCGCCCGGATCGACGGCGTGGATGCGGGCGGCCATGCGCGCCAGCTCCTCCAGCCAGCCGGTCGTGTCGCCGGGCATAATATCGACGCGGCCCGGCAGCGCCGTCATCAGCAGCACGGGCAGCCCGCAGGCGCCCCCATCCGCTTCAAAAGCCACCAGCTCCGGGGCGGGCAGGCCCGCTGCCCCGGCCAGCCGCAGCGCGGCGGCCTCGTGCAGCGGGAGATCGGGTTCGTCGGCCAGCCACGGCGCGTTATCGTACAGGCGCAACACGAAATCGCGCGGCATGCCGCCCTGCTCAACCTGGAGACGGTACAGCGTGGTGGAAGACGAGCCGGGCAGCCGCTCAGCCCGCCGGAGCGCATTCCCCGGCCCCAGCGCCGCCAGCGCCCACCGCCGGAAGGACTCATGCATCGGCATCGCTCTCCGCTGCTCCGGCAGCCGCCGGACTTTGCCGTCCAGATAGACAGGCGCAATTCTACCGCACCGGAGGGATCCAGAACGGGAACCGCCGCGGTCGTCAGGAAGAGCGTTTATGTCTTCCCCGGCGACCGTAGCGTTCATGACAGTTAGCCGCTTTTCCCGATTGCCTGTTCCCCACTCCCCGCTGCCCGCTTTTCTTTGCGCCCCCTGCATCTTTGCGTTCCAATAGTCTTTCATCTCTGGTGTGAGGAGAGCTGTGTCCGACTCCAGTGTGCCAAAGCCGATCCGCGACGTCGCCGCCGCCGTCATTCAGGACGAGGCCGGGCGGGTGCTGCTCGTCCAGCGCGGAGCGACGGCGCCCACCTTCCCCGGCTGCTGGGGCGTGGTGACCGGCTTCGTGGATGCCGGAGAGACGCCCGCCGGGGCCGTCGGGCGCGAGATCGTCGAGGAGCTGGGCGCGGTCGGGCGCATCGTGCGGGCGGGCGCGCCGTTCACGGTCGATATCGGGCCGTTTATCGTGCGAGCATGGCCGTTCCTGTGTACACTGGAAGCCGGGTCCACGATACATTTACAGGAAGAGAATCAGCGGTACGAGTGGGTGGCGCTGGCCGATGTGTTCAGCCGCCCGCTGATCCCGCAGCTCGATCAGGATTTCCGGGCGCTGGGCCTGCTGTAGCGCCCTGACGACCTTTTTTGCCCCGGGCAGTACCTGTCATATTTTCACTCACCAAGGAGAAGCCCTTATGACCGATATCCGTCTTCAGCGGCTGGCCGACGTGCTGGTCAACTATTCCACAGCAGTACAGCCCGGCGAATGGGTGGGCATCCTGGGCGATGTCACCGCCCTGCCCGCCCTGCGCGAGGTGTTCGCCGCCGTAGTCAGGACCGGCGGCAACCCGGCCCTGCAGATCAGCGACGAAGCGATGGCCCGCACCTTCCTGCGGGAGGCGAACGACGCCCAGATCGCCTGGCTGGACCCGTCACAGACTCTGTACTACGACCAGGCCGATGTCTACATCCGCGTCGGCAGCACGGCCAACACCCGCTCCATGACCGGCATCCCCGCCGCCCGGATGCAACAGGTGCAGTCCGCCCGCCGCAGGTGGCTCGACACCCGCCTGGCTCGCGCCGCCGAAGGGAAGATGAAATGGGTCGGGGCGTGGTACCCCGGCGAGGCCAGCGCCCAGGAAGCCAATATGAGCCTGGAGGAGTACGAAGACTTTGTCTACAGCGCGACCTTCTGCGACAGGGAAGACCCGATCGGGGAGTGGCAGCGGCTGCGCACCATGCAGCAGAGCAAAGTGGACTGGCTGGCCGGCAAGAAGCGCATCGTCTGCAAAGGCCCCAATATCGACCTGACGCTTTCCGTGGAGGGCCGGTCCTTCGTCAACTGCTGCGGCGACCGCAATATGCCCGACGGCGAGATTTTCACCGGGCCGGTGGAAGAGTCGGTCAACGGCTGGGTGCGCTTTTCCTACCCCTCCATCGTCAGCGGACGGGCCGTCTCGGGCATCGAGCTGCGGTTTCAGGACGGTCGGGTGGTGGAAGCCAGCGCCAGGGAGAACGAAGACCTGCTCTTCACCCAGCTGGACGCCGATTCCCGGTCGCGCTACCTGGGGGAGTTCGCCATCGGCACGAACTTCGGGATTCAGCGATTCACCGGCAACATCCTCTTTGACGAAAAGATCGGCGGCACGATCCACATGGCGATCGGAGCCGGCTACCCGGAGACGGGCAGCAAGAACCGCAGCGCCGTGCACTGGGACATGATCTGCGATATGCGCCAGGACAGCGAAATCCACGTTGACGGCGAGCTGTTCTACCGGAATGGCGCTTTCACGGTGGAGTAATTGGCTGACAGCCGGCATCCGACGCGGGCGGTGACGAGCGCTTTACGGGAGCTGCCGGGGGAGATCCCGCCCGGCTCTCGCCATGCAAATGGGAGATACTTCGGCTGGCCACACCTGCCATCACTGGCCGGGCGTCTCGACGATATTTACCGCGCCTCACACCAGAGGCGCGGCTGTCTCTCCCGACCTTAATCGGGGCAATCGCCCCGGTAGTGCAGGAATGATGATTGGCGATGTCTGGCATACGCATCTTTGACCAGTATTCTGAGGAATATGATCGGTGGTTTGACCGGAACGAGTCTGTTTATCGGGCCGAAATTGCGGCGCTCGAGCGGCTGACTCCGGCAGTGGGGCGCGGCCTGGAGATCGGCGTTGGCACGGGACGCTTCGCTGCCCCCCTGGGCATCCAATTCGGGGCTGATCCTGCCATGAATATGGTACGTCGGGCCGCACACAGGGGTATCCGGGTATGCGTTGCCCGTGGGGAACAGCTCCCGTTCCCGGGCGCTGCTTTTGATTACGCGGTGCTCATCACCGTAGACTGCTTCGTTGAGGACTTACGGGCGCTGCTCCGGGAGGCGGGCCGGGTGATACGGCCTCACGGCCATATCATCATCGGGCATATTGACAGGCACAGCCCCCTGGGGCGGATGTATGAGTCACGTAAGGAAGCTGACAGGTTTTACCGCGAAGCGCACTTCCGCGCAGTTGATGAGATCACCGGGCATCTGCACCACGCCGGTTTTGAGAGAATGCAGTTCTGCCAGACTATTCTGGGCATTCCCGGGGAAACACCCGGCGTCACCCGGCTCCTCGATGGTCATGGCGCAGGTGTGTTCGTGGTCATCAAAGCCGAAAAAATCGCTGATGAGAGGTGAAGATTCTCGCCATTATCAACGATGTTTCCCGGGGAGCGAAAAAAGCTGCAACATCTCCCGCTGGCGATAGTTTTATTAAAGAAGCAGACGGCGTTGAAGTGCGGATATTCCTGGCGGCTAACGCGGTCGCTGGCGCCGATTTCTGCTCACTCCTCCCCCTCCAGCGCCCCCCGCAAAAACGTAGTTATGCGGGCGTAGTACGCCTCCGGGAAGCGGGCGTAGGCGTCGCGGTGAGCCGCGCCCTCCACCCGCCAGAGTTGCCCGCGCGGGGCCAGCGCCGCCAGTTGCCCCGCCCCGGCGTCCGTGTTGAAGGGGTCCTCCGCGCCGTGCACGAACAGGACCGGGCAGCGCACCCGGCCCGCCCGGCGGATGGGGTCCGCCGCCGGGAGCCATGCCCGCGCCCGCAGGGAGGCCGCCAGCAGGATCGCCCATGCGGGAGCCGTCACCAGCGCCGGCGGGAGGCCTTTCTGCCGCCCCAGCCCGATCATGGCGTCGATCACGCGGCTGATCGTGCCGTCGGCGACCACGGCAGCCACACGGGAGTCCCCTGCCGCCGCCATGAGCGCCACGCCCGCGCCCATGCTGAAGCCGACCAGCCCGGCCCGCCGGACGCCGCGCGCCGCCTCCAGCCAGTCCAGCGCGCCGAGCACATCCCCCCATTCCCGCGCCCCGAAGGTGACCTGTGACCCGCCGCTGGTCCCGTGCGCCCGCAGGTTGAACAGCAGCACGCTGAAGCCCTCGCGGACCAGCCAGGCCGCCTGCGCCGTGTCGCCGTCCATGCTGCCGTTATGCCCGTGCACGAAGACGAGCGCCGGGCCGCCCGGCGGTGCTGACGGAATCCACCAGCCGTGCAGAAGGACGCCGTCCCGGCCGGGGAAGGCAACTTCCTCGTAGCGCAGGCCGTAGTGAGAAGGCGGATCGGGCGGGTCGGGCGCCCGGCGGCGCAGCAGGATCGTGCTGCCGCGCCAGCCGACAGCGGCGAGCGCCCCGGCCACAATCGCCAGGGCCAGAGTAGCCCAGCATCTGACTCGCCTGCTCATAACGCCCCCTTCAACGGAAAAACGTCCGGAAGGGAGTGGCTGCCGTGGGCCCGCAGGGCGCGGCCTCATCCAGCCCGGTGTCGATCACGGCGCGTCCTCCTCGATAATCTCGACGCTCAGCAGCCGATCGCCCGGCGCCGGGTCGGGATAATTGAGCGAGTCCAGCGGGTCGCGGGGGGTGAGCTGGCGCAGCACGTCCATGCCTTCGGTCACGATGCCGAAGATCGTGAACTGGCCGTTCCACTCCTGCTCCGGCGTCAGCGGGCCGTAGGTGATGAAGAACTGGCTCCCGCCGCTGTTGGGGACGCCGCGCGTGGACGCCATCGCCACCATGCCTTCGCGGTCGAAGAGCAGGCCGTTATCCAGCTCATCAGCGATGCTGTACCCCGGCCCGCCCAGCCCGGTCCCACTGGGATCGCCGGTCTGGGCGAACAGCCCGGGCAGCACGCGATGGAACGTGTTGTCATCGTACCAGCCCTGCCGGGCCAGAAAGACGAAGTTATTGACAGCCACCGGCGCGCGGTCGGCGAACAGGTCAATGTTGATATCGCCGCGCTCGGTGTGCAGGATGGCCCGGTAGGTCCTGTGCAGGTCAATGCCCAGCGCCGGCTGATCATCAAACTGGCGCCCGGCCAGGGCGAAGAAGCGGACGGCCTCATCCAGCCCGTAGAGGTCGTAGCGCCCGCTGTAGGGCAGGCCGTTGATCAGCAGCGTCGGGATGCCGGCCAGGCCCAGCGCCAGCGCCTCCATGCGGTACTGCTCGATCAGCGGCCCCGGGTCGCGGTCCAGAAAGGCCTGAAAAGCCGTCAGGTCCAGCCCCAGCATGCTGGCGTAGGAGATCAGGGTGACGCGGAAAGCCGCCGGTGAGAGGTCGCTCCACGCCTCCTGCTCGGCGAAGAGCAGGTCGTGCATCTCCCAGAAATGCCCCTGTTCGCCCGCCGCCTCCGCCCCCATCAGGGCCAGCGCGGCCTTGTCGTGCGCCACCAGATCGGGGAAGTGCCGCCACAGCACGCGGATAGTGTCCGGGTAGCGCTCCAGCAGGATGCTCAGGCTGCGGGCCACCCCCGCGCACGGCTGGCACTGAAAATCGCCGTAGTGGATGATCGTAACCGGGGCGTCCGCGGGACCCTGGGCGTAATCGACAGGGGTGAAGGCGAGCGCGTCCAGCGCCTCCGGCGGCGGCAGGGTGACGATGAAGGGCGTGGGGGATGGCGGCGGCGTGACGGTGAGCGTGGGAGTGGGGGTCTCTCCCGGCGCGGTTCCACAGGCAGCCAGCAGGGCCAGCAGCCCCGCACACAGAAAGGCAGTTCGTGCGTTCATGCCAGTTCGTTCAGGACAACAGGCGCAGCGGCCCAGATCATAACACGGGCGCCCCCGATTCCCAACGGAGCGCCCGTGCCCTGTGCCGGATCATCGAACGGGGGCGTTATACGCCGGGGCTGAGGTCCAGCGTGTCATCGTCAGAGACGTCGCCGCCGGAAGCCTCGTCAGGCGTCTCGTCGTCCGGCGACCTGCCGGCGTGGTCCTCATCTTCGTCCTCATCCAGCACGGCGAGCAGATTCTCGCCGGCCAGGGCGAATTCCCCGGCGCTGAAGGTCGGGTTCAGCTCAACCGCAACCGGCCTGAGCGTCATAAACAGGTGGTCCGCCCAGTAACGCTCCAGACGCTCCGGCAGGATCAGATCGCCCACTCTTTTAAGCTCGCCACACAGCACAAGGCGCTGCACCTTGATCTTCCCGTCATTGGGATCGGTGCGATTTACCTCCACCGCATCCAGTCGGTTGCCTTCGCCCAGCCGGGCGATGGCGACAGTCTCCGGGAAGCCGGGCGCCAGAATACGGAAGGAGCGGCTGTCGATGCCCTCCACGCGGACGTTGTGATCGGCGATCAGCGGGCTGATGAAGGTCACCGTCTCCGCCCAGGCGCGGTGGCGGGCCGACGCCACCTGCGACGCTTCGGTGCTGCGCGTGACCTTGCCCCCCTGTCGCTCATACACCGCTTCGCCGTCAAAGCTGGTCGCGTAGCTGGATCGCATGAAGCGCAGCATGCGCAGCTTGAAGTCCCACTTCATCAGAAAGGGGAAGTGGTAGGTCGCCACCGCGTTCACATGCGCCTTGAACGGAATTGGCCCCAGGTTAGCCTCTGAGGTCCCTTCATAAGATACGCGCGCCGACTCAATGGCTGGCGGGTGCATGCCGTACCGGGCTTCGACCATCTTCTTGAGCAGATCAAGCCCGATCGGGTCCCCCTGGGTCAGCATCAGAAAATTCATGGGATCGCTCCAGGACGAGGGCTGTTCTTCGCAGCCTCGCGGCTGTGAACAAACAAGGCATAATGTTACCTTAATTCTAATGGCAGCAGACATGATAGGTCAATACAGGCTCAACCGGATATCTAAAAAATGTGTGAATTCCGCGCGGTCCGCTTCCTGTGCTAAGATAGGCAGGATACTGCTGTCGGGCTAAAACTATACGGAGGGCGATAAAGTGTGACTTCACTGGAAGGGCTGGTCATCAAACAGCAGAGCGGCTTTTTCACCGTCGAGACAGCCGAAGGCCCCGTGATCTGCCAGCTTCGCGGGCGGCTCAAAGAGGAGGCGTCCCGCCGCGCGCGCAAGGACGACGAAGACCGCACTGACCTGTGCACCATCGGCGACCGGGTGACCCTCACGCTGCTGGCGGACGGAAGCGGCACGATCCGGAAGGTGCACCCGCGCCGGCAGGTGCTTTCCCGCGCCGATACGACCGGCGGGCGCGCCGTGGCCGTGCAGGGCAGCGAGCAGGTGATCATCGCCAACAGCGACCAGGCCGTGTTCGTCTTCGCCGCCACCCGGCCCGACCCCAACCCGCGCGCGCTGGACCGCCTGATTGTGGCCGCGGAAAAAGGCCATATCCCCGCCATTCGCATCGTCTGCACCAAGATCGACCTGCTGGACCGGGCCGAAGCTGAGCGCATCTTCGCCCCCTACGAGCGCATCGGCTACCCCGTCCTGTACACCAGCACGCGGACCGGCGACGGCGTGGACGCCCTGCGGGCGATGCTCACCGGGCATATCTCCGTCTTCACCGGGCCGTCGGGGGTCGGCAAGACCAGCCTGCTCAACGCCATCCAGCCCGGGCTGGGGCTGCGCGTCCTGGCCGTCAGCGAGGCGACCAGCAAGGGCCGTCACACCACTGTGCACAGCGAGCTGTTCCCCCTGGAAGGCGGCGGCTATGTCGCCGATACGCCCGGCATCCGCTCCATCGGCATCTGGGATGTGGAGCCGGACGAGCTGGAAGCCTACTTCATCGAAATCGCGCCGCATGTGGCCGGCTGCAAGTTCCCCGACTGCACCCATACGCATGAGCCGGGCTGCGCCGTCCGTCAGGCGGTCAGGCGCGGCGAGATCACCCGCGAGCGGTACAACAGCTTCCTGCGCCTGCGTAAAGAGATCGAAGAGACGTACGAGGACTGGGCATGAGCGCACCCGGCAGCATCCCTGAACCCGAAATTATTGCCCTGATTCCGGCCTACAATGAACAGGATCACATTGCCGACGTGGTCCGCCGGGCGCTCCCCTACCTGCCCGTCCTGGTCGTGGATGACGGCTCGCGCGATGCCACCGCCGGGTGCGCCGAAGCCACCGGCGCGGCGGTTCTGCGGCAAATCCCGAATCAGGGCAAAGGGGCGGCGCTGCGAGCGGGTTTCCGCCGGACGCTGGAAGAAGGCCGCGCCGCCGCGCTTACGCTGGACGCCGACGGCCAGCACGACCCGGCGGAGATCCCGCGCTTTCTGGAAGCGTACGCCGCCCGCCGGGCCGACCTGATCATCGGCGTGCGCGACTTCAGCCAGATGCCCTTCACGCGCCGGATCGCCAACACGGCGGGCCGGCGGGCCTTTTCGTGGGCCGTCGGGCAGCCGATACCGGATAACCAGTCCGGCTATCGCCTGATCTCGCGGCGGCTGATGGAAGCCCTGCTCGGCAGCGCTGAGCAGGGTTTTGAGTTCGAGGTGGAGATGATCGCCGTCTGTGTGGAACGCGGCTACGCGCTGGAAGGAGTCCCGATCAGCACGCTTTACGCCGGTGAAAGAAGCCACATCCATCCGCTCAGGCACATCGCCCACTTCAGTCGCATCGTCTGGCAGACCCGGCAGCGCATCCGACAGGCTCGCCGCGCCCGGCTGCCGGGCTGAGGCCCCCCGCGCGCCCGCTACCGCACTCCGAGCAGCGTCAGCAGCACGGCCAGCGTGAGCGCGCTGGCCAGCGTGGCGACCACCACCACTGAGGTCACGAATTCGGCGTCGGCGTCGAACTGGATAGCCAGCGCGGCGGCGATGATGGCGGTCGGCATGGCCGCCTGGGTGAGCACAACCTGGCGGGTCACGCCCGTGACGCCGGCCAGCGTCGCCAGCACCAGCATAATCAACGGACCGGCGATCAGCCGCATCCCCGCCGCCAGCAGCACCGCCCGGGGGCGGGCGATGCGGAAGGAAGATTCGCTCAGCCGGAAGCCCAGCACGACCAGCATACACGGCACCGCCGCCTGGCCCAGCAAATCCACCGTCCGCGCGACCGGCAGCGGCATCTGTACGCCGGTGATATTGAGGAACAGGCCGGCGATCAGGCCGTACAGGAGCGGGACCTTGAACACGTTGGTGAGGGCCTGACGGCTGGAATGGTTACCCCGCGAAGCCAGGAAGACGCCCAGCGTGTTGCTGACCAGAGAAGTCGTGGCGAAGAAGATGATCGCCCGCTGCAGGCCGGCCTGCCCGTAGGCAAATTCGTTCAGCGGCAGGCCGTAGTTACCGGCGTTGATCAGCACGGCGGTCAGGATGAAGGCGCTCTCCAGCCGGCGGTCAAAGTGCAACAGGCGCGCCGTGCCCAGGCTGAGCGCGGCCATGATCGCCGTCATCAACAGGGCCAACCCCATGATCAGGGCGATCTCCCCCCCTTCGATCTGGGCTTCGGCCAGGCCGCCCAGCACCAGAAAGGGCGAGAACAGGTAGATGGTCACGGTGGAGAGGGTGCGCGTCTCCAGCTGGAAGCGGCGGGATAACAGCGCTCCCAGCGCCACGGTGTTGAAGATCGGGCTGAGCACGTTGACAGCGACAGAGACAATAGTCATAACGCACCGGTGGAAAGCAGCCGGGGGTCAGGCCGGCCGGCGACTCCTAACGTCTGATCCTCAACAAACAAGGAGCGCGTCAGCGGCGCTCCCTGTGGGCACACATTGTCGGGGGGACTGACGCGATCATCAGGAGGAGGTCGGCTCTTCTCCGTTCAGATCGTCGTCGCCCCAGGTGATAATCCAGATACACAACCCGGCGACAAGGACGGTCGCCACAGTCAGGGCGATCCACTGGCCGGGCAGCAGGCCGACATCCCGCGCCTCAATCGCCAGCAGGATCACCATGCCCAGCGCCAGCACAATCCAGGCGGCCAGGCGCGGATGCGCCTCCACCCAGGCCGCTCCGGGGAGCTGCTTCAAACGGTCAACCATAATTCCTCCGGCTTACAGCGGCTTGAGCACGCGATCTTCGCGCAGCTTCTTGGCATAAATTACGGTCCCGGCGGGCTGGCTCTCGCGGGCGGCCTCCCGCCAGGCGGGGACCTTGATCAACTCGAGCGTCTGCCCCATATAGCCCAGACCGGCAAACACCTCCAGCGCCGCCTCCGGCAGGTCGGGCGCGAGGAAGAAGAAGCCGATCTCGCTCTGAAGCTCCTTGGATGACGCCTCCACCTCCTCCACCAGGCCGGCGATCACGGCGGGCAGCATCGCTTCCCGCTTAAGGAGGAATTCATCCACCCGCGTGATCAGGTTTTCCACCTGGAAGCCGACCAGGCCGACATTGCGGCCATCGGCCTGGGCGATGAGGTAGCTCTTCTGCCCGAAGGCATACATCACATCCATCCGGCTGACCGGCTTGCCGCTGAGTTCAGTGATCAGGCCGGCGATTTCTTCGGCATTTTTAGGCGCGCCGCGCAGTATCCGGATTTCCTTGACTTCCATCAGGCCGCTGGCGGCGGGCTGCTCCACGGCGATGGTCTTGGCCTCGGCCTCCGCTTCTTTAGCGCGACCGATCTGCTCGCCGAGTTTATGCCACGCCTCCTGGACAACGACCCAGGCATGTTCGGGCGATCCGTCGTTCTGGATCACGACCGTGGCCCGGTCCAGCTTGGCCTGCTGGGGGTTCTGCAGGTTGATGCGCTTGCGCGCTTCCCACTCAGACAGGCCGCTCTTGACCAGGCGGGCGACCTGATTTTCTGCTGAGCAGTTGACGACCCACACGGCATCGACCTTGTCAGCGAACTCGCCTTCCAGCAGGTCAACCGCCTCCAGCACGACGACATTATGCCGGGCGCGCCCGATCAGGGTGTCGATAGCGCGGCTGACGATCGGCTGGGTCAGCGCCTGCTGGCGGGTCAGCGCCTCAGGATGCGAAAATGCCACGGCAGCGAGCCTGGCTCTATCCACCCGATTCTCGGCGTCCAGCACCCAGGTTCCAAACGTCTGAATCACGGGTTTGTAGGCAGGCGCCCCGGGAGCCATCGCCTGATACGCCAGGCCGCCGGCGTCAATGGTATACGCGCCCAGGTGTTCCAGCATTCGCCGCACCAGGCTCTTGCCCATGGCCAAGTTCCCCGTGAGGCCGATCACATACTTATCTGGCCAGTGCCCCACTCTTGTCCCTCCCGGTTAGTACTTCGCATGCCCTGTTTTGGGGAGAATTGTATCCCGGCCCGCCCCCGGGGGCAACTGGCAAGAAGCCAGGCGCCGGGGACAGGGGATTATCCACCGGATCATCACAGCGGGCCGATATACTGCCCCCGCTCAAGAGCCGGATCAGCGGCGATAAACACGTAGGCGCTGCCGTCCGGCGCGGTGAGCATCAGCCCGCGCTCAAAACGCTGGAAGATCCCGGTATAGCCTTCCTCGTCAGCCATCGCCCAGCCGAGGGCGCTGCGGATATCGTCGTGGATGCGCCAGGCCAGCCCGAAGCCCCGGATAGGCTGGCGCACCCCGGGTGGCACAGTCATGCTGGCATCGCCCGGCGCCATCCCCTCCCGCCACTGGTCAGGGACGCGCCAGAATGTGCTGGGCGTGTTATTCACCATCCCTCCGGCCAGGGCGAAGATATCGCCGGTGGAGAGCCAGATCATCATCCCCCGCTCGAATGGCTGAAAAGCCATCGCCACCGACTGCTCCGGGCCGACGGCGCACCCGAGCTGCCCGCCCAGACCGCCGCCGTTGTAGTCCGGGGCGAAGGCGGCGCCGACATCGGTGCAGGCGCCCGCCGAGAGCAGGGCGACCGAGACGCCGGGGTTGGCGACCGGCTGCACGCCGGCAATGGTGGGCGTGGGCAGCAGCGGGGCCTCAACGCCGCCGAGCGGAGTCGGCGGCTGAAGGGTGATTTCTACCACGGCGACCGGCCAGGTGGGCAGCACCAGCGGCGCTGAGCCGTCGCCCATGAAGACGCCCACATAGGGGGTCGGGCTGGCCGTCGGCGTCGGAGGAAGCGGCGTCCGGGTGGGGCTGGGGACCGGCGTGGCGGTGGGCGGGACGAGCAACATACCGACCGGCGTCGGCGAAATGACCACCGTCGCCAGCAGCTTCGGCGCCTCCATCTGCCCCGGCAGCAAAATCGGCTGCGGGGCGCAGGCGGCAAACAGCGCCGCGGCCAGCGCGAAGATCAGAAGCAGGCGGGGATTCCGGCGGGCGGCGGCTGAGGGCCGGGGGCTATTCATCCAGATCGAACTCATCCAGAAGCTGCTCGGCCTCAGGATTATCGGTTGCCAGCTCGTACAGGTATTCGCGGACGCCGTCGCGGATGCGCTCATCCGGGTCGCGCAGGCCGCGCTTCAGCCCTTCCAGCAGCTCGCGGTCGCCGTACTCACCCAGCCGCTCGGCGATGATGTCCAGCAGCAAGTCGGACCCTTCTTCTTCGATCAGGTAGGTCGCCAGCACGGGGATGGCGCTTTCCTCCAGCTCCCGGACCACCTGAACATACAGCGCCTCGATGTCGGTCTCCTCATCTTCGTCATCTTCCTGCCCCAGCACATCGAGGAGCGGCAGAAGAGGCGTCCCCAGACTCTGCAAAATCTCGAATGAGGCCACCACCATTTCGTGGTCGCCCTCGCTCAGGGCGCGCCGGAGCGCCGCGAATTCCGCCTGTTGTTGTGAGGTGAGTCCAGCCATGAAACCCCCCAGATGAACCGAGTTGTCTGCCCGGAGCGGGCTACCCCATTCGAGGTAGCTCCTGACAGGGCGCACGTGATCTTTCGACCCCGATTGTACAACGGTTATTCGCCGGGCGTCCAGAGCCTCATTTGCTCCCGCCAGCGCAGATATATCTGGAATCGGAGAAAAATTTGAACCGCAAGGATGTCGAGAATACAGAGAAAGGACAGGAGTCTTTTCTCCGCGTCCCCGGCGTCTCTGCGGTTCCCCGTTTTTCTATCGCCGACCTCTGCCCCGGCGGAACACATACAGCGTGGCCAGGAGCAGCACCAGGAAGGGCACGCAATAACTGGTAGAAACTGGCTGCGTACTCTGAGCGGACGATGGCAAAGCCGCTGCTGTATTCCTAGCTACGCTTGACGAAGCGTTTAAGGTTGACGATCATGGTCAGGGTGACCGTCCCGCTGGCCATCACCGGTTTGTCGCCGGTCAGGGCAGGCATAGGCTGTGCTCTACTTTCATATAGTACGAATCGCAGAGACCTTACTTGGCCATGTGATCGCCAAGAGTTATCACTGGAATCGGCTTATACTAATTATATGCATAGCCCAAGGGGGATAAGCTAGTGAATGAACTGCAATTACGGAAAACGCAGACCGCTGTCAAACACATAATCCTTGAACAATACTTACAGCACTGGGGCTCAATTATCACAATGGGCCTCCGCTCAACTTATAAAAAGGCAACAGCACAGGGTTGGCCATTTTCGATAACTCTAGCCTACATTGACCCATTTGCGTATCAGGGCCTCTACCGAGATTCTGAAAACACTAACATCGTCACATATGGTTCGCCGATTATCGGAATTCGTACGCTGGACAATATCAGAGACACGGCGCATAGCAAAGCCGGATTTACCCCAGACGTTGTTTCGATCCTAATAGAGATAGACAAGAATAACTTTGAGATCCTATTGGGCACGCTCAAGAGGCTCGGATACCAAAACAGGCTGCGAATTAATCCCAACCTAACTTCCCTAGAGAACGGCGATATCGCAGTAATCCATGGTGATTTGCATAAACATGCCGCCTCATTACTCAGCTTCACTGCTAGGAAATACCTGAAGGCCTTGTTCTTCCTAGATCCTTTCGGTCCTTCAGGCATACCTTTAAGCATCGTAAGAGACATCATTTCACGACAAGGAAATGATACCATCATCAACTATCCATACCTGACAGTACAGCGGGGCCTACAACCAGAACATATCACCAACATGTATGGTAGCGAAATCTGGAAGAAAGCAAATCAGAAGCAAGGATGCAGTCGAGAAAACTGCCTAGTGGAGGATTACATCAGGATTCTGCAAGGATGCGACCAGGAATTAGCTATCAAGTACATTCCTCTGATGTTTCCAGACAAGGATCGGACAATATTCGACTTAATACTTACGACATACGATCCTACAGGAGCATTGGCTATGAATGAGATACTAGACAATGCCAAATTACGAGAATACGAGCTTCGTATCCGATGGCAGTCTGAGAAGTACACTAAGAGGACAGGCCAACTCTCACTGTTTTCTGAGGATGCCTTTCAATCCACAACTTCACTGTCGCGGCCTCAGATTGACGAAATCGCCGGGGAGATATACTCGCAATTTGAGCATAGGACCGCACTATATCGTGATGTGCTACGAAGTCTAGTTAACAGCCCCTACTACCATAAAGAAATCAGGAAGGCTATGACACAACTGAAAAAGGCCAAGCAGGTTGAATATCCTGGCAGCTTAACACATGACACTATGGTGAAGTTCAATTAGCCAAACTGGAGCTAGAGCTGGGAATTCTTCCCGCCATGTATCCCACTTCAGATTGCCCTTGAAAAAGACCGGGATTTGAAAACGGTCCATCACATCAAGCATCTTCTCTACCCACGCTGGTTCCGGCTGATACACTGAACGGCCATTTGTGGCCGCCCCCACGATCACCCACTCAAACGGCAAGCTACCGTGAATATCTGCCCACTCAGCGAGTACGTGTCCGGCATCAAACCACAGCGGCTCGATACTCATAAATCGTATACTGGCTTGAATCGCAGCCATATGTTTGAGGTAAATCGTCAGGGCGCGAGCAGCCCCGTGAGGAGACATCAAGTGCCCGGCGGGCAAACTCACCCCCACCCACACGTTAGGCGGAAAGGGATTGAACTCAGGAATACGGTTCGGGTGCTTGCTCAGGGTCTGAAACGTATGCCAATGTGCCGCCGTCATAACGTCTAGCACGCGCCGGATTTGCTCTTCAGGGACCCAGTGCCCAAATAGATCAGCCATACTGCCGACAAAAATCTTCGAAGGCGGCTTGAGCTTTAATGGCTCCTGCAAAACATGTTCGCGCCAGTAATGATGCTCAAATCCGTCGCGGTAGGCATTCCAGGCAAGCCCTTCGGCGACCGTTTTGGCATAACATTGCGTAATGCTGCCATCCGGCATCTTCCAGGTGCAGCCGTGAAAACAGCCTCCCGTCGGATTCCAGGTCCAATCTGTCCACTCAATTCCACGACTGCGGGAGTCCTTACGCTGTTTATTCACAATGAATCTCCCAGAGTATTCTATAACGTTTGATATATGATAGAACATTTGAGCATTTTTACAATATCTCTACAAGAGATATCTACATAGCCAGCAGATCTTTGTAACGTGATCGAGCACATGAGCCGATCCATCTACAACCCGAATAATCCGGACGCCATGACCGGCGCCGGCTGCGCTACTCTTTATCAATCAGGCTGTGCTGACCTTTTACGAAAGGCGCGTCCGGAGAACTATCAGCGGCAGATGACCGCGTGTCAGCGACAGGCGACCGCGTCAATCACCCAGCGCCCCTCCTCGCGGACCAGGGTGATGTCAGCCAGGGGGCGCATCTCCCGCACGCTGGATTCGGTGAGGAATGCGCCGCGCACCAGCGTATGAGCCGCTTCGTCATCCATGCTGATCAGGGAAGCGCTGATGCGGGTCGGGGTGATTGCAGAGCTGCACAGGAATGGCTCAAACGCCACGCTGACAGCGCAGTGTTCCTGAATCCGGGCATCCAGGGCCGCAATCAGGGCGCTGCTGAGGTAAGGGCTGGTCCGGTAGACGCCGTCCAGCAGGGGATGGCACAGCACTTCATCAGCCAGCATCTCCAGGTACCAGGTGTAGTAAGCCCCGGTTACATCAACTGGCGTCATGCTCCGCAGCGCCGCCTGCGAGGGGCCAGTCGTCGCCAGCGCGCTGGTCCCGGCCCACAGCGCCACCGCCATCAGGACTGCCGCCAGTATTAATATCAGCATGCGCTTACTCATCGCGAGTCCTCCTGTCGCTCGAAGCTCATCCTGCGGCATTTTCGCCGCCGGACTCATATACATTGTCCTACAGTAATGACATCTATATTATATATTTTATACAAACGGAACACAACTCCGCTCTGATCATGCGTTTCAGATCGGGGACGGAAAACGGGAACTGCGGAGACACCGAGGGCGCAAAGAAAAGACTCCTGTTTTTTCTCTGTGTCTTCTGCATCCTCTGCGGTTCAAAGTCTTTTCTTCCCAGAGATTCCCCCGATCTGGAATACACCCTGATCATCGGGAGGGGAGAAACGGGCGGCGATCGGGCGTGGGGAGCAGGGACAGGCGGGAGCCGGGAGCAGGCAGGGGGCGTTACCCCCCGGCCCCCGGCTCCTGCACTACTTTATTCCAGTTCCTTCTCCGGCTTCCACACTTCCCAGACCTTGCCGGCCAGGGCCGGGCTGGGCGTGAGGGTGGTCTTGCCGGGCTGCCAGGCGGCCGGGGTAACTTCGCCCGTCGCGCGGACATGCTGGAAGGCCTTGACCTGCCGGATCAGCTCGTTGACGTTGCGACCCACGCTGGGGGTCATGATCTCGGCGGCCTGGATGACGAAATCGGGATCAATCAGGAAGCGCCCGCGGATATCCACGCCGGCTTCGGCATCGTAGACGCCGTAAACTTCCCCGATACGGCCCGCAGCGTCGGCCAGCATCGGCCACGGCACGCCGCCCGGAACCATCTTGGAAAGCTCCTCTTCCTGCCAGATTTTGTGGACAAACCGGCTGTCCGTGCTGACTGAAAGGACCTGCACACCGAGCGCCTGAAGTTCAGGATATTTGACGGCAACTGCCGACAGCTCGGTCGGTCAGACAAAGGTGAAGTCACCGGGGTAAAAGCACAGGACAATCCATTTGCCCTTGAAGTCGGACAGCTTGAGGGTAGTGAAGCCGCCGCTGAGGTACGCGGTCGCTTCGAAATCAGGGGCGGGTTTCCCCACCTTGGCGAGAACAGTCATCGGTGTTTCCTCCTGGGCAACAACTGGCGCTGAGCCTGTGGCGGGCACAGACTCCACGATGGGGCCCCGGGCCGTCTGGACACAGGATGTCCCCGGCTTCGGGAGTGAAGCGGAATCGGGCATAATGATGCTCCTTTCGGTGAAGGCGGCAGGCAGCTCCGGGGCGAGCTTACGATTCTTCCGGCGGCGGGGTTCGCAGCGATTTGACAGCGCGCTCAAACTCGCGACGGGGCAGCATCACCCGGCGACCACAGCCCAGACAGCGGATGCCAATATCGGCGCCGATCCGGTAAACCTGCCATTCGCGGCTGCCGCAAGGGTGCCCCTTGCGCATGGTAGCGATATCGCCCTTGTGAATCTCCAGTGGCACGGTCGGGTTCCTCGCAGGCCCTCCACCCCCAGAACAGTTCCACCTGACTACGATCATACGCCCTCATTTTCTTAATGCAAGCAATCGGCCTTTTTCTCCGCAATCTCCGCCGCCCGGGCAGCGCGCTTCCCGCGCCAGTCTGAATCGGGAATCAGAGCGGGCATGGTATAATCGGCGGGGTGCCGCACAATTATTGTGAGGATGCCAGCGGGAGGATATTCAACTTGTTTTTTGCAAACCTGACTCTGGCCATTCTGATCAGCCGCCTGATCGCGCTCCTGATCGGGACGGTGTTCCATGAATATATGCATAACTACATCGGCTGGCTGATGGGCGACAGCACGCCCGCCTACGCGGGGAAGCTGAGCCTTAATCCGCTCAAGCACATCTACTGGCCGGGATTCCTGATGTTCGTAGTCCTCGGCTTCGGCATCCTGGGCACGGCGCCGATCAACCCCGGCGCCATGGACTACCCCCGCGCGAAATGGGCGCAGCGGCTGGACCGCCGCCAGCGCTTCGGGATTGCGGTGCTGGCCGGCCCGGTCGGCAACCTGCTCGTGGCCGCGGCGGCCGCCCTCATCGTCCGGGCGCTTCTGCTGGCCGCGCCGGGCCTCATGGGGCCGATCGAGAATGCGAATATCGCGAAGATCGTCCCCAGCCCGGGGCAGATCATGTTCGATATCGTGTTCTGGAATGTCCTGCTCTTCCTGTTCAACCTGATCCCGCTGGGGGCGCTGGATGGGCGCTACATCCTGGGCATGTTCATCCCGCCGCGCAATGTCTACCAGTATGAGAGCTTCCAGAACCAGTACGGCATGTTCATCCTGCTGGGGCTGATTATGGTCTCCTTCGTCGCGCCGCAGCTCAACCTGCTGGGCCGCCTGATCATGGTCCCGGCGCAGGCGATTACGTACGCCCTGCTCGGAGTGTGACCGGTGCCGGCAGTGGCACGGCTGCGGCAGGGGTTGCGCGCCCTGACGGCCTGGGCGCGCCCGGTGGATACGGCGCTGGCTGAAGCCACCCTCACCCCGGCGGAGATGGCGCTTTTCCGCCGGCTGCGGCGGGGCGAGCAGTTGCACAGCCTGAATGTGCTGCGGACCCTGCGAGCCGCCGGCGAGACCGACCCCGACCTCCTGACGGCGGCCCTGCTGCATGATGTCGGCAAGACCGTGGCGCCGTTCACCCTGCCGGAGCGGGTGCTGGTCGTGCTGGCCCGCGCCGTCGCGCCGGGGCGGTGCGAAGCCTGGGGGCGGGCGGAGCCGCGCGGCTGGAAGCGCCCTTTCGCCATCAGCCGGCGACATCCGGAATGGTCGGCGGAGATGATGGCAGCGGCCGGGTGCAGTCCGCGCGCCGTGACCCTGGCCCGCCGCCATCAGGAATACCTGACCGGCCACCCCCGCGACGATCTGGAACGGCTGCTGCTGGCGCTCCAGGAGGCCGATGCAAAGCACTGAGCCGCCGGCTTTTATGAGAGGCGCCGGCGCGTCATGAGGAGCAGCACCCATGCAACTACGGCAGTACGACCCGGCTGATCAGGAGCGATGCCTGGCTATTTTCGACAGCAACGTGCCGCTTTTCTTCGGCTCCGCCGAACGCCCGCAGTTCGAATCCTTCCTCGTCCGGCTGCCGGGCCGTTACTTCGTCGTGGAAGAAGCCCCCGGCGGGGAAGTGCTGGCCTGCGGCGGCTATGTTGAGGACGAGCCGGGCGAGATCGTGCTGACCTGGGGCATGGTGGACCGGGCGCACCACCGGCAGGGAATCGGGCGCTTTTTGCTGGTGGAGAGGCTGGCCGAGCTGGCCGCTGTCCCGGACTGGCACACTGTGCGGATTGACACCAGCCAGCACACGTCGCGCTTTTTCGAGCGCTTCAGCTTCTCCCTGACCGAGGTCGAGCCGGACCGCTTCGGCCCCGGCCTGGATGCCTACACCATGATCCTGCCGCTGGACGAATTTGCCCGGATGCGGATACGGGAATGGCAGGCCGCGCTGCCCCGCTGAGCCGCCCCGGCGGCCTGTCGGGGCGGAGCGAAAGAGCGATTACTATGAGAGTCCCGGTTTTCACAGCATAATCTGCCCGGCTCCCCGCGCCGGGGGCCGCAAAAAACCGGTCTCACGCATTCTCTGACAGAGCGAGTGATTACACGAGGTATAGCTATGGCTGATGTGAACGTGACAATTCTGGGGCTGGAGCGGGCGGGCGCTTCTTTCGGCCTGGCCCTCAAGCGCTACATGGCGCAGAAAGAAGCCTCACACCGCTTCACCATCGTCGGGCATGACCGCCGCAGCTTCAACGTCAAGGAGGCCAAACGCCTGGGGGCGATCGATTCTTCCGCCTCCAACCCGGCGGACGCGGTGGCTAACGCCCATATCGTGCTGCTGGCGGCACACTACAACCAGACGCCGGACCTGTACCAGGCGATCGGCCCGGCGCTGAAGCCGGGGGCGGTCGTGCTGGACGCCTCCCCGCTGAAGGAGCCGTCCATTGGCTGGGCGGCGGAAGCCCTCCCGGCTGAAGCGGATATCGCCGCTTACATGGTCGGCATCGCGCCGATGCTCAACCCGGCTATGCTGTACGATCTGCATACCGAAGTGGAGGGCGCGCGCCCGGACCTGTTTGATAACAGCCTGTTCATCCTGGCGCCCGCCGCCGACTGCCCGGCGGAGGCAGTCGATCTGGCGGCGGAATTCGGGCGCATCGTCGGCGGACAGGTGCGCTTCATGGACCCCGGCGAATACGACGGCCTGGCGGCGGCAATGGAGGGCCTGCCGGTGACGCTGGCCGTGGCGCTGTTCACCACCTTCCTGCGATCCAGAGGATGGGATGACTTGCAGCGCCAGGCGAACCCCTCCTTCAGCGCGCTGATGGCCCCCCTGCGCTACCAGCATCCGGAATCGATCTGGGGTCTGCTCCAGCACAACCGCAAGAATGTGGCCCGCCGCCTGACCGACCTGATTGATACGCTGGAGCAACTGCGCGACAGCCTGGAATCCGACGAGGAAGGGCTGGCGCTGGAGGCGGTTGTGGTGGAAGCGGCTGGCAAGTATGAGGAATGGGAAGGCCGCCGCCTGGCTAACCGCTTCGAGCGCGAAGAGAGCGATATGCCGCAGGGGAATGTCTTTTCCAGCATGAGCGGGATGTTCTTTGGCCGCCGGCCCAAGAAAAGCGAAGGCGGCGCCAAAAAGTAACAACTGGTAAGGAGAGACGGTGGACGCTATCACATCGGCGCTGGCGGGGGCCGGGAGCGGGGTCTGGCGGCGGCGGGCGTTTCAGTTCGCCGTATTCGCCTGCGGGCAGTTCCTCATCCTGACGGTGCTGGCTATGTTTCTGTACCCGGGCGGGACAGCCAGCGATTCGACGACGGCCGGGTATCAGTTCTTCAGCAATTTCTTCAGCGATCTCGGCCGGACTGTCTCCCATTCTGGCGTGGCCAATACCGCCTCGGCGGCTCTGTTCGTGGTTGCGCTGACAATCGCCGGGCTGGGGCTGGCCGCGTTCTTTCTGGCGGCGCCGGGCTTATTCCATGCGAAACGCTGGCCCCGCTGGCTGAGCCGGGCCGGGTCGCTGGCTGGCGTCGTCGTCGGGCTGAGCTTTGTAGGCGTGGCCTGGACGCCGGCGGATGTCTTCACGGATGCGCATATTTTCTCAGTGCTGGCGGCGTTTCGCCTCTTCCCGCTGGTGGTGATCGGCTACGCCCTGGCTATCTTCCTGATGCCGGGTTACCCGCGGCGGTATGGGGCCGTTTACGTAGCCTTCGCCGCGCTGCTGATCGCCTACCTGCTCCTGCTGACCCGGGGCCCCGGCCTGGCGACCGCGGAGAGTGTCACCATCCAGGCCACCGGCCAGAAGATCATCGTCTACGCCACGGTCCTCTGCATGGCCATCCAGGGCAGCGGCGCCCTGCACGTCGCCCGATCGGGGCGGGCCGTATCCTCCTGATACAAAAAGCCCCTTCCACCCGAAGGGGCTTTACGCTTCAGGCCGCCGGTTACATCCCGGGCTGGAAGGTCAGCGTGAAGGTCTTCATCTGGAAGACGCTGGACTGCCCGCCGCTCCCGGCCTTGAGGGTCAGCCGGAGCGACCCGGCGGAGATCAGGTCGGACTGGGTGATGTGGTAGACCTCCAGCTTCAGGTTGAAGTCGCCCGCCGCCGCTGGCGTGATCTCAAAGCGCACCGGATCGGCGGCGGCCTGCGGCGGCACGGCGGCGTCGTCCTGTTCCGGGAAGATCTCACAATCGCCGCTCAGCCGGAACAGCATATCCACCGGCAACTCAGTCTCCGGCTCCGCCGCCTCTTCAACCCGCACGAAGAAATAGCCGGGCCGCCCTGCCGCGAAGGTCCTGGGGAAGATAGCCAGCGCCGAGCGGGTGACCGAAGGAGGTCCGGCTTCCTCTTCCTCCCCGATCTCTCCGGCCTCGCTATAGCTCATCTCGGCCGCCGCCTCTTCGTCGTGGACAGCGATAGCTTCCGCCGCGTCAAGGCCCTGCCGGGTGAGCTGGTAAGTGCCATCGACCTGCATCTCAACATATTCGCGGGTGACAAGGCGGCGAATGGCTTTGCCAAAAGATCGCTCGCTGAGCGCAGTCCCGGCGATAATCGCCTCATCGGAGGCGGCGTAGGAATCGCAACTGGCCAGATAGCGGATGATATCGAGCGAGCCATTAGGGAATGTGGTGAGTTCAAACGGAAGTGCCATCGTTTCTTACCTGAGTTCGTATCCTGCGAGCGAAGGCATCACTTCTGCCAGTGTAGTCAAGTGCGCCGCGCGTGGCAAGTCGGCTGCTGAGCCTCACCCGCGCGAGGGCGCGCGCCAGTAAGCGCCTTCGGCCATCAGGTGCTATAATCCCCTGTAGCGCGGACAACCCGTCCTGGTGGTCTTCTCATGAGTCGTTTCAGCAAGATGGAGCGGTGGCAGCAAACGCTGGCTATCGTGTTCCTGACACAACTGTTCTCGGCGATCGGGTTCTCGATCGTCTTTCCGTTTTTACCCCTCTATGTAGAAGAGCTGGACAGCACCACCGGCATGAACGTCGAGATACTGGCCGGGCTGGTGATCTCCGCCCAGGCTTTCACCATGATGCTGGCCGCGCCGATCTGGGGCGCGCTGGCGGATCGCCGCGGGCGCAAGATGATGGTGGTGCGGGCCTCGTTTGGCGGGGCGGTCACGCTGGCCCTGATGGCCTTTGTGCAATCGTCGGAGCAGCTTATCCTCCTGCGGGCGGTTCAGGGGTTGATTACGGGCACAGTGGCCGCCGCCAGCGCCCTGGTCGCGGCAGAGACGCCCCGCGAGCGGATTGGCCTCTCCCTGGGCACCCTTCAGGTGGCGCTGTGGGCTGGCGTCGCCGCCGGGCCGCTGATCGGCGGCATCCTGGCTGACGCTTTCGGCTACCGCCTGCCGTTCATCATCACCGCCGTCCTGCTGGTCATTGCCGGCGCGCTGGCCTGGATCGGCGTGCGGGAGAACTTCAGGCCGATCCCGGGGCCAGAACGGCCGGGCATGGTGGCCGAATGGCGGCGGGTCGTCTCCCGTAAAGGGATTGTGCCCACGTTCAACGTCCGCTTCATCACCGGGATCGGCCGCACGGTGTTCACGCCGATCATCCCGCTGTTTGTGGCCTCGCTGATGACATCGGAGGAGGGCGTCGCCACGACGACCGGCCTGATCACCGGCATTGCGGCGGCGACCGGCACCGCCGGCGCGATGCTGCTGGGGAAGATGGGCGATAACATCGGGCATCGCCGCATTCTGATCGGCAGCGCCGTGGCCATGGCTGCCTTCCATTTGCCTCAGGTCTGGGCGACCACGGTCTGGCAGCTCCTGATCCTGCAAACGATGGCCGGGTTCGTCAGCGGTGGGATCACCGCCGCGCCGAGCGCCCTGCTGGCTCAGTATACGCCTTCCGGGGAGGAAGGCTCCGTCTACGGGCTGGATAATTCGGTGACTTCGGCGGCGCGGGCTATCGCGCCGCTGATCGGATCGGCGTTCGCCGTCTGGTTCGGGATGCGCAGCACGCTGGCGCTGGCGACGGCCCTGTTCCTGCTGACCGCTGTGCTGGCCCATATCCAGCTTCCGCGCGCCATCCCCCGGCCAGAGGCGCAGGAATCGCCCGGTTATGCCGCCCGTTAGCCCCCGGTACGATGCCACCATGACGAGACATACGCCTTCCCTGCGCCAGCGCCTGCTTTCGTGGCTCCTGCTGCCGGCGGCGGCCGGCCTGCTGACCCTGATGCTGCTCCCGGCCGGGTCCGCCGCCCCGATCGCCGCCGCGCTATACCCCACCACCACGCCGTTTGTTCAGCCCGCGGGCTGCCGCCAGCCGCTGGATGATTACACGCGGGTGTGGGTGGGGGATGCCCAGCTCAACACCCGCACGCTGTCGATGCTCAACCAGGCGCAGCGGCTGTACCGGGCGGCCGGCGGGACGCTGGACTTGCGGAGGGCGATCGCCCAGGGCAGCTATAATCCCGGCGTCGTGGCAGCCAGCTTCGGCACGCATGACGGCGGCGGCGCGGTGGATATCTCCGTGCGCAGCCCGGTCACCTGGGAAGTGCTGTATGATGAGATTGACCCGCTGCTGGCGGCGCTGCGGACGGCGGGCTTCGCCGCCTGGCTGCGGGATACCGGCTCGCTGTATCCCGGCTCGCCGATTCACATCCACGCCATCGCCATCGGCGACGCCGAGCTTTCACCGGCCGCCCGCGGCCAGGTAGACGGCCCCTTTGGCTATTTGCGCGGGTTCAACGGCCTGCCACAGACAAGCGGCATCCCCGTCCTGGACCCACACGGGCCGCCGGTGATCTGCCGGTGGATGGTGCTGATGGGCTTTGAAGACATGCGCGGGCAGGCGGGCGGATCGATCCAGTTCAACATCGATGGGACGCGGCGGAGATTCGGCCATGAGCTTTCTACGACGACTGCTGGGGCGCGGTGAGCCGGAAGCCCGGCGCGCGGCTGAGCCTGTCGCAGTCACGCCCGGCGGCGAAGCCCTTACCGGCGCCACCCCCGGCCAGATGCTCGATTATCTGGAAGAACACCGGGAAGCCGCGGAAGCGATCCTGCTGCGCCGACACCACATCTGCCCGGAATGCAGCAGCAACTACCTGCGCCTGGGGGCGTGGGCCAGCCGGGGCCGCGCCGGCTGGACGGTGAGCTGCGTCAACTGCGGTCTGGTGCTGGAACAGACGACGGAAATCGACGGCTGAGCATCCAGCATCCCCCCGCCGCACCGCCTTCGTCGGGCCGCCCGCCAGTCAGGCCCGGCGCTTCGTCAGGATCGCAGGTGGCGAACTGTGCAACCTGTCCCACATCCGAATAGTTGAACGATTATGTTTGTGTAACTTAGGCTATACCGCCGGCCACAATGCGCCTATAATGCGGCTGGAAAGCGATTTTACTGGTTATCGTACAGACCGTATTGCAGAAAGCAGCACTCTCATGATCGAGCATCCCGCGGACTACTACAGGACTGAAGCCCGCGAACACTGGGAACAGGCGCGCCGTAAAGCGCGCGCCGCCCGCATAGCCGCCAGCATCCCCGGCGAACATACCGGACTGCTGGACTTCAACGACATCGCGGCGCAGCTCGGCCTCAAACACGCCGTCTACCGGGGCGTACAGACTGTCCCGCTGGACAGCATTGTGGGCAGCGCCGGGCGCTACAAAGACTTCACCGGGGCCTTCCTGCCCGTTGATGATAGCATGAGTTCCCGCTGGCAGCGCATCGCCGCCATCTATCTGGATCCCACCAGCGGCGGCGTGCCGCCAGTGGAGCTGTACAAGGTCGGGACGGCCTACTTCGTCAAGGACGGCAACCACCGCGTCTCGGTAGCCCGCCAGCTTGACCTGAAGGATATCGAGGCTTACGTGTGGGAATACCCCGAGCCGGTCTCGGATGTGGGGCCGGAGGCGGATATCGACACGCTCCTGATTGAGGCGGAACGGCGGGAGTTTCTGGAAAAAACGCAGCTCGACACGCTGCGCCCGGGCCACGGCATCTGGATCACGGCCCCCGGCGGCTACCGCACTCTGCTCTTTGAAATCGCCCAGTACCAGCACGCCCTCAGCCTGATCGACTCCCGGCCGGTCGGGTGGGAAGAAGCAGTCGGGGCATGGTACGACATGGTCTACGAGATCACGGTGCAGCTCATTCAAAAAACCGGGGTGCTGCATCTGTTCCCCGAGCGCACCCCGGCTGACTTCTTCGTGTGGATCAGGAAGCACCAGCAGGAGCTGGAAGAACGTTACGGGCGGCGGGTCATGGTCCGCGACGCGGCGCGCGATTTCGGGCGGCGCAACCGGACAACGCTCCCCGAACGGGCCGCGCGCGAAGTGCTGCGCTGGATTGTGGGCAGGCTGGGGTAACGCGCCATGCCCGCCCGGGGGCATCTTCCTGTGGCGTTCACCATCCGCCCCCTCACCGACCGCGATCGGCCCTGGGCCGCGCGCCTGCTGAGCGCGCGCTGGGGCTCCACCCGGATGGTCACCCGGGGGCGGCTGTTCGACGCCGGCGCGCTGCCCGGTTTTTATGCCACCATTGAGGATGTGCCCTCCGGCCTGGTGACATACCATCTTGCCAGAGGCGAGTGCGAGATCACAACGCTGGACAGCCTGCGCGAAGGGCTGGGGATCGGGACGGCGCTGCTGGCGGCCGTGGAAAGGGCGGCCAGAGAGGCCGGCAGCCGGCGGCTGTGGCTGATCACGACCAACGATAATCTGCATGCCCTGCGCTTTTACCAGCGGCGGGGCTATACGCTGGCCGCGCTGTACCCGGACGCGCTGGCCGAATCGCGCCGGCTCAAGCCGGAGATTCCGCTCCTCGGTCTGGCGGGCATCCCCCTGCGCGACGAGATCGAGCTGGAGAAGCGGCTGGCCGCGGGCGATCGCCCCGCCCGGGCCTGACACTTCTTCAGACGCTGTTGATCGCTTCTGACGACCGCAAGCGTCAGAGAGATGACTCCCCTTACGGAGCAAAAGCGCCCCGACAGGACACTGCTGAACCGCTTCATGCAGTCCCGGCAGGTTCGTAATGCAGGACCATCAACTGTTCCGCTTTCAGAGCGGCCATTGCATAGGTACGCCCCTCATTGTCGCTGAATTCGACCTCAAAAACGCCGGGGGCAAGCTCTTCAACAACTGTTCCCACCTGGCCGCGTGCCAAACCCGAGTCGGGCAGATTCTGGGTCAGGGCTACCACATCCAGAAGTTGTATCATCGTGTTTGCCGCTTCTTTCATACCAGCACATAACAACTCGTCAAGCGAGGAAAGTCTTCGTCGTATCGAACAATCCAACTCGTTCTTATTGCTGCCTGGCCTTCGCCCCGGCTTATTACAAAATCCAATGTAAATCGCTGCCCATACTCATCTCCCTGATCAATCTGTGCCTCTCCAGTGAGAGCAGCCTCCAAAATCGCGCGGCGCAATTCCTCGGCATGTCCGGCAGTTAACCCCAAAACGGATACAAACACCCGTGCTTTATGGCGACCACGCGGATGATCAGATTACACCTGCTTTATATCCCCCACCAGACGGTCTGGAAGATATTCTCTTGCGCGACGAGATCGAGCTGGAGAAGCGGCTGGCCGCGGGCGACCGCCCCGCCCGGGCCTGACACCTCATCAGAGCGCGGCGGGCAGCAGCCATCCCGACCTTCGGCGGATAGCGGCGCGGGCCGGGACGGTCGCCAGCATCCGGAAGCGCGGACCCGCGATCAGTTCTGCAGGGTGAGCAGGTAGGCGATGATGTCAGCGATGTCGCGCCCGGTGAAGACTTCGGCGTAAGTTTCCGGCATCAAATCATCCCGGAATCCTTCAACCACAAAAGCGTCGGGGGAGGTGATCGACTGATACAGGTAGTCGATGGCGCTCATCCCCTCAATACGGGTCGCCGCGCGGGTGGCGAGGCCGCGAAAGCTGGGGGTTCGCCTTCCGGACTCGACAGTCACATCGTGGCAGCCGGAGCAGGATTTGTCCACAGCAGCGATGCGGGTGTTGAACAACTCCTCGCCATGCGCGGGATCAGCCGCCGCCACCAGGGCCGCTATATCGGCTTCGCCGCCAGCATCCTCAGCAGAGGTCGGGGTAGTCAGCTCGCCCGGCTCGACAACTTCAGGGGTGGGGGTCGCGTCGATCACCACCGGGGCTTCGGTCGGCGCTCCGCCGGGGGGAGGAGTGGCAGTCCCGTTACAGGCGGCAAGCAGAACCGCGGCCAGACTCAGCAGGGCAAACGACATAATAGTTTTCTTCACGGCACAAAACCCTTTCACCACATCACAAAACACAAGGCCCTTATATATAACAAAAAGAGTCGCAGATGTCATTTTCAGGCGGCGAAACACCCTTCCTCCGCCGGCGGAGGAAGGGCCGGGGATGGAGGTTCGCCGGCGGAGGAAAGGCCGGGGATGGAGGCTCGCCAGCAGAGCCGGGAAAGGGGCCAACCACAGGTCGCATGACCGGCATGGCCGGTGGGGACGGAGATCGCGTCAATACCCATCTCAGCCGGGATAGATGCAGCACCCGGCGGGACGCGGCGGTGAGCTGGCGCCCCCGCCCTGAACGCCTGTTCCCGCCTGCCTACTCCCTGCTCTGGACCATCTCATCCAGCTCGCGGGCCATTTCCTTAAGCTCGCGGGCGCTCTCTTCGGTCTGGCGGGCGCTGCCGGCCGACTGAATGCTGGCCTGGCGGATAACCTGCATGGCGGATAGAAGCTGCTCCATCCCGTTCATTTGCTGCTGGGTGCTGGCGGCAATCTGGGTGGCCGCCTGGGCGGCAGATTCGATCGTGGCCGTCAGATGGTCGATGGACTCCCCGGCCCGCAGGGCCAGGGCGCGGCCCTGTTCCACTTCCTTCGCGCCATCCTCAGTCACCATGACGGCAGTGTTAGTGTTGCGCTGAATCTCGTGCAGGATATCGCTGACCCGCTTGGTCGCTTCGCGGGACCGTTCGGCCATCTGCCGGACTTCCATAGCGACGACGGCGAAGCCTTTGCCCTCCTCACCGGCCCGGGCCGCTTCGATGCTCGCGTTGAGCGCCAGGAGCTTGGACTGGTCGGCAATCTCGTTGACGGTGGCGATGATCTCCTCAATCTGCTGCATCCGCTCAGAGAGGGCCAGAATCGTCTCCGCGATGCTTTCGACGCGCTCGCGGATGGCGGCCATGCTGGCGATGGTGTCGCTGACCGCCTGCTGCCCGGCGCGGGTGATCTCAACCGACTCCTGAGCGCCGCCGGCCACGCGCTGGGCGCGCTCAGACGTCTGCGCGACGGTCATGCGCACTTCCTCGACAGTAGCCACCGTCTGGGTGACTGACGACTCCTGCTGAACGACGCTGCTGGCCTGCTGTGTCGTGGCGGCCAGAATCTCGACGGCGGCGGCATTCAGGCGCATCACCACGCTGCGAATCTGGGCGATCATCGCTTCCAGCATCTGGCGCTGCTCCTGCTCGCGCTCCAGCAGCCGCTCGCGATCCTCTTCCGCCGTCTTGAGCGCCGTAACGTTGCGGCCCATCCCGACAAGGCCCTGCACGCTGCCGTCCGCCCCGCGCAGAATCATCTTGGTGGACAGGAACCAGTGACGGTTGCCCTCCTGATCAATGACAGATTCTCCAATGTTAAGCCTGGATTCGCCCTTCTGAAAGATTTCCTGCTCATCTCGCAGGTATTTCTCGGCGAATTCCGGGGGGAAGAAGTCCGCATCCGTCTTGCCGATAAGCTCATCCGGCGAAGCCACGCCCATCAGCCGGGCCTGAGTGGCATTGGCGACAAGCATCCGGCTTTGCGTATCCTTGACGTAGATAGTGTCGGGCATGGTGTCGATCACCGCCCGCAGCAGCGCGCGCTCAGAAGCCAGCGCCTCCCGGTACCAGGTGATGAGCACGCGCCCGGCCAGTATGAAGCCCAGCACAGCGGGGACATTCACGACGACGGCCAGCCAGGGCGTCGCAACTTCCAGCGGCGTCGTGGCAAGGATGCCCGCCGGTCGGGACTGGGCCAGCAGCACATCGACGGTCAGCGCCAGCAGGCTGAACACCAGCCCCGCGCTCCCGGCTGACGACCCCGCCAGTGTGAATCCCATCATGACCCAGATCACGAAACCGGCCGCCGCTGCCGGCAGAATGAGCGGCAGAGCCAGCGGGGCGAGGAACAAGGCGAGCGGCATCAGGAGCGCCATCAGGACGCCCCCGGCCAGCTTCTGGCCTCTCCTGATCAGGAGCCGGCAGGAGCCTGCCCCCAGCACAAACAACACCGCGACGCCGGCCAGCCCGGGGAACTGGGGATAGCGAGGATACACCAGCGCAAGGAGCAGGCCGCCGGCCGCGCCAATGATACCGATGAGGCCGACAATGCCACTTATCCTTATGGCCAGATCGATATTCAGATCGTGCGCGACAAAGACGCTCCTTGCGTTAGTTGATTCCTGACGAAGCCCGGAGTCTGAGAATACCATGTCTGGTCTCTTTTCTGGGGTTTTACCCTGGGCCGGAGTGATTAATTACCATTGAGCTTGCCCTGTATTCTTTATTCTAATACAGGAACTGCTTTTTTGTGAAAATGTGAAATTACAAATCTGTTATAAGAGGAGGCTGCCACTCAAACAGGAAGGAGACGAGCCGGGGCGGGGCCGCCTGATCCGCCTCATGCCACCATTCGCGCAGGCTCCGGAGCGCGAATCCGGCGCTTTCCGCAGCGTCGAGAAAAGCGGAGATATGGTGCACAAAGGCGGGGATCTCAATTTGCGTCTGCCCCCGCTGGAAGGTCGCTTTCTTTCCTTCGTACTGGCGAAAGGGGTGCAACTCACAGATGAAGAAGCGCCCGCCGTCAGTCAGGACACGACCCGCTTCTGAAAATACGGGCGCCAGGTCTTCGATATGCTCCAGCACCAGATTGCAGACGACGAGGTCAGCGCAGCGGGCGGCGCACGGCCAGGGCCGGGTGAGATCGGCGCTGGCGAACAGCGCGGACGTGCCCGCCAGCTTCCGCCTGGCCTCCCGGATCATGGCCGCGGTGAAGTCGAGGGCTACCACGCGCGCCCCGATCCCGGCCAGAAAAACGGTGTTCTTGCCGGTCCCACAGCCGATTTCGAGGATGCGCGCGCCGGTGTACCCGGCAAGCTCTGCCCGCGTAACAGCCTGATCGAGATCGCGGGTCAGGTTGTTGTCAGTGTCGTAGGTGGCTGCCCATGCGCTGTAAGCGCGGCGGATATCGCTCATCCCGACGATCCTCCCAGGACCTGTATATGCGTCAGACGTTCCAGCAGAGTATGGCGGAGGGCGCTCGGCTCCGGCGGCAGCGCTGAGACGACCACCTGCGCGGCGGTGGTGACGTGCCCCTCCGGATGGGCGTAGTTCCACAGATCGTGGATGGCGTAGGGGATGCCGTCTGCTATGCCCAGGTACAGCATCACATGGCCCGGCAGGAAGAGCAGCGCCCCCGGCGGCGCGACGGCCAGCTTGCGCAGGCGGGCATCGTGCGGCTCGTCCGGCTCGAAACGGACAGCGGTGCGGCCCATGTGCGCCTGCTGCCCGCTGTTGCGTGGCAGGTCCACGCCAACGCAGGCCCACACATCCCGGACGAAGCGGGAACAGTCGCGCCCCCGCCGGGCCAGCCGCCGCCCTCCCCAGGCATAAGGCTCCCCCAGGGCGGCGAACGCCTGGCCGAACACGCTGCGCAGAGTCGGCGGCAGGAACCCTTCCCGCCAGCCGGCGACGGCGGACACAGCCCACCCGTCCGCCGCGACCAGCCGCCCCTGCCCATCCGCCGCGGGGATAGCCATCCGCCACAGACGGCCATCCGTCCCGCGCAGCGGCAGGCGGCTGCCCATCTGCAGGATCAGCCCGGCCCGGTCGCCATCCGCCAGGGCCGCGTCCGCCCACGGCGCCACAGCCAGCAGGAACGGCTCCGCCGCGGCGAAAGCGCGCGCCTCCTCCCGGCTGGCGAAAGCCACGTGGCGCGTCTCCAGCCAGCCGCGATAATGCGGCGTCACGGCGAAGGCCCAGCGGCCGTCCGCTGACGTATGCAGCACGGCCAGCGGCCAGCCGGCATCCACCGTGGTCTCCTGCAGGCGGTCGAAAGCCAGGTCGCCCGGCTCCCTGAGCGCCGGCCGGAGCGTGGGCAGGGCGCGGACGGGCGCTTCGCGCAGGGTCACGCCAAAGCGAACCGGCACGGAAGCCGGCAGCGTCTCCAGAGCCATCCGGTCGTGCAAAACTGCCCAGTAATCCCCGGTCAGTGGAGAGCCATCCACGGCATGGCGCGCGTCGGCGGGTATCTTCGGCAGGGCGGCGCGCACCTCCGCCGCCGGCATCTCGTCCGGCAGGTCCAGCACGGGCGGCACGCCGCACACTTCCACCGTCCGGGCGCTGAGGGCCGCCAGCGCCGCCGCATCCAGCAAAGGAGCGTCCGGATCGGGGGCGCGGGCCAGCCAGAAGTCAGCGAGCAGCATTTCCGGGGTGACATGGGGCAGGAGCATCATCGCTATCTTCCTTCGGCCACCGCTGTTCGCGGAGGGTTCGCACCCCCGCTATTCTACCAGCCAACCGGGGATTAGCGACCGCCGCCGGACCTTGCCGTAAGTCCGCGTAAAGACAACATCAATCCAGCCTGTATCCTCTAGCGAACACTTTTGATTCAGCATCCATTACCCCCCTATAATGAGATCAGGACAAACAGGCGCGTCCGGCGGACAGACGCGCCGTCAGGAGCAGGAGCAGCGCATGGCTGAAGCCAAAGCGTCCGTACCCTCCTACAGGTTGCTGGTTGTTGATGATCAGGAAGGTATCCTGAAGACTATCGAAGTTATGCTGCGCGGCTCTCCCTTCGAGCCGGTGCTGGTGACCAGCGGCGAAGAAGCGGTGGCCCTGGCTATGGAGCAGTCGTTCGACGCCATGCTGCTCGACGTCCTGATGCCCGATATCTCCGGGATTGCCCTGTGCGTGCGGCTGCGACATATTCCGCATCTGAGCAACGTGCCGGTGGTCATGCTCACGGCGGCCAATGATATCGGCCTGCAGCGCCGGGCCATCGCCGCCGGAGCCGATGATTTTCTGCTCAAGCCGATCGGCAAGAAGGCCCTGATCGCCAAGCTGATGCAGGCTGTGGAGAAACGTCAGGCCAACCGTCCGGCGGTGACTTCGGAGGACGAGTCGGCCATATCATCGCAATAACGGGTAACGATCAGGAGACCAATCGCCCGGCAGTGGATAACGGAGCGGAGGGAGAAGATGTTCCCGGATGACAGCCGCCACAATCCGTGGTCCTCGAACAGGGTGTTCGCCGAAGTGATTACGGTGCTGACAGCCGCCGCGACCGTGCTGGCACTGGCCGCGCTGGTGGCGCTGGTCGCCTATATGATTGTGACGACTGTCAGCGATGCCGTGTTGTTCACGATCGGCCTGCCAGTGCCGTAGAAAGACCGGCGTCCAACCTGGCTGCTCCTCAGGCCAGCTCCCCTGCTGGAGGGTTTCCCCCGCGCTGTTCCTCTTTTCCCCGGTCCGTTAGCTGGCCAGCGCCTGCTGAATCCGCTGCAGCAGCATGGCTTCCGGCGCGGCGCCCTCGACGAACGTATCCTCGTTAATCACGGTCCGCGGCACGCCCATCACGTTATAACGCATGGAAAGATGCGGGAACTCGTTCGCTTCCACCATATCGGCGCGGACTTTCGGCGAAGCGAAAGCGAGCTGGTGCGCCAGAATGACGGCGTTCGGGCAGTAGGGGCAGGTCGGCGTGACGAACACCTGCAAATGCAGGTCGCCCTCCAGCGCCGCCAGGGCGCGCCGCGTCTCCGGCGTCAGGTCCACTTCTCCGGTGGAGACCAGGCGGATCGCCGCCAGCAGCGACATAAACTCGTACCCGGAAGGGATGCCGTAGAAGCGGATGCGAGTGTCGGCGTCATTCGCGCCCAGCACGGCGATCGCCGGAATCTTATCCACGCCCAGCGACTCGGCCAGGGAGGCATCGGCGACGAAGTCGTGCACTTCTACGGTGATGTGATCGTTGAGCGCGGCGACTTCCTCGCAAATCTGGCGCGTCTCGGCGCACATCTGACACTCGAACTGCTGGGTGAAGACGAGCAGCTTCACCGGGCCGGTCAGATCGCTGAGCAGCTCGCGGACATCCTGGCGGGTTTTGTCATCCATAAGAGGCATTGCTGAATTCTCCTTTCAATCCGGCCGCCAGGCGGCGCACACTGTCATGTGCCGGGCGCCCGGATCGCGTAATCGATAAAAGTCGTTCCCTTACCACCTGCTTTGATGCACCAGCGGGGCGGAGGTCACATTCGGGGAGCGGATACGCCACTCGAAGGCTGCTGCCCGCTGCGCGCCCCTGGCCCTCCCGCGCTGATGCCGGCGGGAAGCCTGTTTACACACCAGACAGAGCGCGGTAAGATTCGGCATGCGTTTGCGGTAATCACCCAGGGGGCAAGCCATGCATCTGATTATGATCCGGCACGGTCAGAGTTACGTGAACCTCCCGGACTGGAAGGGCGAAGAAGACGCCAGCCTGACGCCCCTCGGCCAGCAACAGGCGGAGGCGCTGGCCGGCTGGCTGGCCCGTCAGGTGCGCCCGGTCGCCATTTACACCAGCGCGATGCGGCGCGCCCTGGAGACAACGGAGCGGGTCGCCACGGCCCTGGCCCTGCCGTTCACTCCTGATGACCGTCTGCGCGAGATTGGCAACGCCTGGCCCGATGCCACGCCGATTGACTTCACCAGAGATCGGCTTGAATGGGCGGGCCACTGGGCCAGCGAGCGCCCTTTCACGCCGGTGTATCAGGGGGGTGAAACATGGGGGGATTTCATCACCCGGGTGGGCCGGTCGCTCTACGAGATTGCGGACCGGCACGACGGCCATGCCGATATCGTCCTGGTGATCTGCCACGGCGGGGTGATCAATGCGGCGGTGGACATCGCCTTCAACATTGGCCCCTGGCGGAGCACTGACCTGTGGCTGCGCAACACTTCCCTCACCCACCTGGAGTATAAGCCGCCAGAAATGCGGCAGGAAATGTGGCGGCTGCACGGGATCAACCTGTGCTATCATCTCATACAGCCGGACGGCGCCATGCTCGGCTACGAAGCCTGGCACTGGCCAACCCCGTAGGTTCTTCCTAAAAAACGCGGGGCCAGAGAAACACCCCCGGCCCCGCGCAGGCAGGAACGACAGGTAACGCTGGCTACCGCTGGCGGCCAAACAGGCGCAGCAGGAACAGGAACATATTGATGAAGTCCAGGTAGAGCTTGAGCGCGCCAAGCACGCTGAGCTTCATCGTCATGTTGCCGTCAGAGCGAAGCTCCGGATCAGCCGCCATCTGCTTGATCCGCAGTGTATCGTAGGCGGTCAGGCCGGTGAAAATCAACACGCCCGCGCCGCTGATCACCATTTCCAGCCCGCTGCTGCGCATGAAAAAGTTGACCACCATGGCAATCAGGAGGCCGATCAG
>JARKNX010000075.1 GCA_029976025.1 Aggregatilineales bacterium
CGAACGCGAGGACGTCAGCGGCCGGACGATCGCGACCATGCTGGCCGGCATCGGCGAGGTGAAGCATTACGTCGTCGTGCCGGACGAGCGCGAGGCGCTGAGCCGGGAGATCATCCATATGGTGGATACGCTGGCGGTCGATCTGATCCTGACCACCGGCGGCACCGGCCTGAGCCCGCGGGACGTCACCCCCGAGGCCACGCTGGCCGTGATCGACCGGCAGGTGCCGGGAATCCCCGAGGCCATGCGGGCCAGGTCGCTGGAGATCACCTCCCGGGCGATGCTGTCGCGGGCGGTGGCCGGCATCCGCGGCCGCACGTTGATCATCAACCTCCCCGGCAGCCCCAAGGGGGTCAGGGAGTGTCTGGAGGTCGTGCTGCCCGCCCTGGAGCATGGGCTGGCGATTATGAAGGGCGAGGCGGGCGAATGCGGGGGGACAACTGCCTAAAAATATGTTTACATTTCCGCTTGACAGCGGCGGTTGTCTTTTGCTATAGTTACAATCAATAACATAACCAAATGCGATGAGCGGGAGAAGTACGCCAGAGGTGTTTCCCAGAGAGCCGGGGGTCGGTGCGACCCGGCAGACACGCTGACCGAAATACACCCGTGAGCTGCAGGTTGAAAGCCTTGGGCGAGTAGACCGCGCCGGAGCGCCACCGTTAACGCAGGCTAGGGTATCGGACGTCTTGTCCCGTACCTGAAGAGAGCGGCTTGCCTTATAAGCAAGCAGGGTGGTACCACGGGAGTATTAAACCCCGTCCCTGTATAGGGACGGGGTTTTCTGCATTTGTTGCAGGGGAAGCTGCCTGGAAAGCTCATCTGCGGCGTCCCCGCAAGGGGGAGGCCGCCGTTCTAGGGCGCTAAAGCGCCAAGAACGGCGCACTTGCTCCTCAGGTGCGCCCCGTACAATGCACGTGAGATTACCGCCTAGAGCACTAAACGCTGATAGGGTTAGGGAAATCAGGACGTGCATCTGAGGCTTTCCAGACAGCCTCGCACAGTCCAAAGAC
>JARKNX010000085.1 GCA_029976025.1 Aggregatilineales bacterium
CCAGCCGGAGATCGACGGCGTCTTCGCTCACAACGATGAGATGATCCTCGGCGCAATCGAGGCCGCGACCGCCGCTGGCCGCGCCGGTGATATCGTCTTCGTCGGCTTCGACGCTGTTGATGACGCCGTCGCCGCCGTGAACGACGGCTCGCTGGCCGCCACCATCGCCCAGCAGCCCGCCCTGATGGGCCAGTTGGGCGTCCTGACCGCCGTCAGCAGCCTGGGCGGCCAGGAAGTGGCCGATTACATCCCGGTCTCGCTGTCGCTGGTCACAGCTCCGTAACGGCATCCGCCGCTTGAAACACGGTGCAGGGGGGCCTGCCGCTCCCCTGCACTGCCCTCATTCTCCGGCCTTCGCGCGCCCTGCTCCCTGCCTCATTCCGGGGAAGGGCCGGAGAGGAGGGGGAGGTATACAGGCGTTTCCGGCAGTGAGATGAACGGCACAGGCTATGAGCGAATTACAGCCTCTCCTGCACATGATGCACATCTCCAAGACTTTCCCCGGCGTTCAGGCGCTGCGGGATGTGGAGCTGATCGTTTATCCGGGCGAGATTCTGGCGCTGGTCGGCGAGAACGGGGCCGGCAAGAGCACGCTGATGCGCATCCTCAACGGCGTTTTCCTGCCCGACGCTGGCGGTGTCCTTCCGTCCGACGCTGACGCCGGCCAGATTCTATGGGAGGGTCAGCCGGTCGCCATCCACTCTCCCCACGATGCTCAGGCAGTCGGCATCAGCATGATTCATCAGGAACTGGCCCTGATTCCTTATCTGGATGTTGGCAAAAATATCTATCTGGGGCGCGAGCCGGGCGGGGCGCTGCCGGGGACGATTGACTGGGGCCAGTTGTACACCCGGGCGCAGGAGCAGCTAGACCGCCTGGGGCTGGATATCGACCCGCGCATCCAGGTCAACCTGCTGCCGCTGGCCCAGCAGCAAATGGTGGAGGTGGCCAAGGCGCTTTCGCTGGACGCCCGTCTGCTGGTCATGGACGAGCCGACTTCATCGCTGACCGAGCGCGAGGTCGAGACGCTCTTCGCCCAGATGCGGACCTTGCGCGACCAGGGCGTATCGATCATCTTCATCTCCCACCGCATGGATGAGATTTTCACCATCGCCGACCGGGTGACCGTGCTGCGCGACGGCGAGCTGGTCGGGTCTGAGAGGGTGGCTGACCTGACCGAAGAGCAGATTATCCGCATGATGGTGGGCCGCGAGATCAGCACGATCTACGAGCGCTCTGACCATCCGCGGAGCGCGGAGCCGGTGCTGGAAGTGCGCGGGCTGTCCGTCCGCGACACGCTGGACGACATCAGCTTCCGGCTGCACCGGGGCGAGATTCTGGGCGTCGCCGGCCTGGTTGGCGCGGGGCGCACCGAGCTGGCGGAGACGATCTTCGGCGTCCGCCCGACCAGCGCCGGGACCATCGCCATCAACGGGCAGGAGGTGCGCATCCGCCGCCCGGCCCACGCCATCGGGCAGGGGATCGGCTTCGTGCCGGAGGATCGCAAGGCGCAGGGCCTTTTCCTGCGCATGGGCGTCAACATCAACGTGGTCATGGCCGTGCTGCGCCGCCTGACCCGCTGGGGGCTGATCCGCCACGGGCAGGCTGAGCAAATCAGCGCCGATCTGGTGGAGCGGCTGGATATCCGCACGCCGTCGCTGACCCAGCGCGTCCGCAACCTGAGCGGCGGCAACCAGCAGAAAGTCGTGATCGCCAAGTGGCTGACGCTCCAGCCGCGCGTCCTGATTCTGGACGAACCAACGCGCGGCATTGATGTGGGGGCCAAAGCGGAAATTTACCGCCTGATGAACGATCTGGCCGCGCAGGGGGTGGGCATCCTGATGATCTCCTCCGAGCTGCCAGAAGTGCTGGGCGTGAGCGACCGCGTGCTGGTCATGCACGAAGGGCGGCTGAGCGGCGAATTCGATCCGCGCACCGCCACCCAGGACGACATTATGGGGGCTGCCACCGGCAGCACGCTGAACCGGAAGAACGGCAAGGCAGGGGCACAATGAGCATATCCGGCACGACGACCGAAAACGTGGTGGGCGCTCGCAAGCATCGGACCGTCATGGCGGCCCGGCTGCGACAGGGGACGGTCTTCCTGGTGCTGCTGGGGCTGGGCCTGTTCTTTTCCGTGACCTCGGACAAGTTTTTGCAGGGCGGCAACCTGGTCAATATCCTGGATCAGAACGCGCCCGTGATCATCATGGCGGTAGGCATGACGCTGACCATGATCGTCGGCGGGATCGATCTCTCCGTCGGGTCAGTGGCCGCGCTGGCCGGGGCAATCTCCGCCGGCCTGATCGTCCGCAGCGGCTTCCCGGTGGGGGTCGGGATGCTGGCCGGCCTGCTCGTGGGGCTGATCGCCGGGCTGGTTAACGGCAGTCTGGTCGTCTACGGCAAGCTGCCGCCGTTCGTGGCTACGCTGGCCATGCTGGGCGTGGCCCGCGGCCTGACCCTGGTCTACACGGAAGGGCGTCCGATCTCCGGAATGGGCGAGGCGTACACCTTCTGGGGCACGGGCAAGGTGGGCAGCATCCCCGTCCCCGTCATCGTCTGGATCATCGTCGTCCTGATCGCCTGGCTGGTGCAGACTCGGACGCGCTACGGCCTGCACGTCTACGGCGTCGGCGGCGGCGCTGAAACGGCGCGGCTGGCCGGCGTGGCCGTCAACCGGGTCAAGCTGGCGACTTACGGCCTCAGCGGGCTGATGGCCGGGTTGGCCGGGCTGCTGCTGACGGCGCGGTTATGGTCGGCTCAGCCGCAGGTTGCCGTCGGCTTCGAGCTGAACGCCATCGCCGCCGCCGTGCTGGGCGGGGTCAGCCTGTTCGGCGGGGTGGGCAGCGTGCTGGGGGCTGTCGTCGGCGCGCTGATCGTCGGCGTGCTGAGCAACGGCCTCAACCTGCTGCGCGTGCCTTCGTACACCCAGCAGGTCATTCAGGGCATTGTGCTCGTCCTGGCGGTGACGGTGGATATCTACTCCAAACGCCTTGAGCGGCAGTAGCGCCATACTTGCAGGGGGGGCGCCGCCTTTTCTCCTGTATTTTCGCGCCCTGCTGCTTCTTAATTTCATGTTGCGACAGCCAGCGCAAAAATTTCTCCTGTGGTACAATGACTCGCACTTGCATCGTTTCGCACAGACCTACGGGGTCTTGTGAGAGTAGGAAAAAGGAGTCTGACGGTGGCAGCTATCGAGTTTTATGATATCAAACTGAAGAAGAAGGTCATGATTGACGAAAGCAAAGTGGTGAAAGTAACCTTCACCACCAAAGGCGGGGGGCTTCGTTATGGCATCCGCGGGACGACGGATGATGGCCGCAGCCTGACCAAGTTCGTCAATAAGGCGACCTGGGACGGCCTGAAGGTACCCGTCGCCTAGCAGCAAAACTACCGCTGTCGCAGGACTCGCTGAAACCGGCGAGTCCTGTTTGATTCAGGCCACAAGCGCCGTTCTTCAGCCACGGGGGAGAATCCAGGCGCGGGGCGATCGCCCCGGCGGTATGGATTAATGAGAATTAGCGGGAGGGGAACAGCGCAAACGCGCCATTATTGCGCCCCGGTGACGTTTTACGCCGGGGTTTCATCCGTCTCTTCGCCCGGCGCCGTCCACAACCACCAGAAGGTATCGCGGGGGTAGACACGTTCCAGTTCCCTGGCCCACAGGAAGCATCCCTCTTCCCCGGCGAGCAGGAAGCGGCGGAGGTCGGCATCCACGCGGCGCAGATCGGCTTCCTGGGCGCTGGCTGAATCCGGGCTGCGGGCAACCAGCTCGGCCAGCAGCAGGTGGAGGATGGTCCGCCCCTCGGCCTGAACCGGCCAGTTCTCCAGGCACGCCGCCCCCCCTTTCTCATCGCAGTCGCGCAGGAATTCATCCAGCAGGTGGACGCGCATCGGCCACTCGCGCTCGATCTTGCTGTAATAGTGCATGACCCATTCCCGGCGCGTCTGGTCAAAGGCGGCCAGCTCTTCAGCCAGCGCTTCCTGCTGGCGATCGCTCAACAGGGCGCGGAGCGCCTCCAGGCGGTGCTGGCGCAGCACCAGGCCGCCCACTGTCAGGCGGGGCATCCCCCCGCGCAGCCGGCCCGAGATCGGCCAGAACAGTTGATCGGAGATCAGATAGGGCTGAAGCTGTCCAACCATCGCTGACAGGATATCCAGGTCTCGGCCAGCGTCATACGGAGGCATGATCAATCCTTCCAGGGTGTAACCACTGGGCCGAGAGAGGGGCGTGCTGGGGCTGCTGCCAGCCAGTGACCAGCCGGCCGCGCCACCACACCCAGGCCAGCGCCCCGCCAAGTACCGCCAGCAGAATTAACGGCCGGAAATGAAGCCGGCTTATATTCAGCGACGGAATCGCACCGGGCTTTGATAGGTTGGGTTGCCTTGAATCTCGCGCCATCGGGCCTCGCCACCGTCGCGGTGCCATTCGGTGATGATTGTTCCGTCAATATTAGTATAGGTCAGTGTCGCCGGGATCTGCAAGATATTGGAGAAAGCCGCCAGCACGGTAGGGGCATCTTTCTCCGCGATCAGGCGCAGCCATTTGCGCGGCTCCCACTCAATGATCAGGGTCTGCCCTCCCCAGCGGGCCGACATGCGGTAAGGAGATTCAGCCCGCTCAGTCACAAAGTACAGGTTCCACAGCCGGGCCATCCACAGGTTGCTGTTGACGCGCTCCTGCAGCAGATAGGGACTTCCCTGCGGCGTTTCGTAAAACCAGGTTCCCGCATTACTCGCCATACATCGCACTCCTGGAAAGGTCGCACGTTAGCAGTCGTCTGCCGCGCCTGCGACAGGCAGCACAAAGTGTACCACAATCCCCCCTCAGAATCACCCGAATTTCCGGGGGTAGCCGGGGCCGCATCAGCAGGGGTGGAGGCTGCACCAGCGCCCATTTTAACGGTATTGGCGCCCCCTCCGGATTCATCCACACACACTGGCAGCCTGACCTGTTGTACAATAATAGAAAGAAAAGAGGCGGCCCTGGCTGTTCCACTGCTCTCTGTCCGCCATCGCGTCCCATACTGTCGTGCACCCGGCACGATTTCATCGGTCATTGAGGGTATCCATGGGCTGGCCCGGCTCAGCGATCGCCAGCCAGAAGAGGAGAGGGAGGATGTCCGTCATCACCGTTTCGCGACAGTTTGGTAGCGGCGGCGATCTCATCGCCGAACGAGTATGCAGCCTGCTGGGATATCGTTACCTGGATAAGTGGCTGCTGCGCCAGACGGCCTCGGAAGTCGGCCTTTCGCAGGACGAGGCGGTAGACTTCTCGGAGGATTCTTACAAGGCCCGCAGCTTCTTCGAAAGCCTGTTCGGCCCGCGACAGCGCGTGGTAGCCACTATCACCACCCGCAGCCGCGATGCATCGGGGGTGGACAACATCGAGGTCAGCGAACTGGATGAGGGCCAGGCTATCGGGCTGGTGAAAGCTGCTGTGCTCAAAGCCTACGAAGGCGATAAGTTCATCCTGGTGGGGCGCGGCAGCCAGGCCATCCTGCATGACAAACCGGGGGTGCTGCACGTTCGGATTGTCGCTCCAACGGAACAGCGTATTGAGCGCATACGGGAACAGGAGAATGTGTCCGCGTCGGAAGCCTACGATATCGTCGCGCGGCACGACCTGGCCACCAGCCAGTACCTGGAGCGCTTCTTCCAGATCGATGTGGACGATCCGGCGCTGTACCACCTGATCATCAACACGGGGAAGTGCGATATCGAAGCGGCGGCCCAGATCATCACCAGCGCGGTCGCCCACCTGGAACAGCAGGCAGAATCGGCCCCTTCCTGATGCCTGCCAGGACCTGATTGCGCGGGCGGCGCGTTGCAACGTGCGCCGCCCGCTCTTCTCCGCCATCCGGCTGGCCGCCCCGATCAGCCGGACGCAGCCTCCGCCGGCCGGCCGACATTCGAGCGGAAAAGCGTGAATATCAGGCCGGCCAGAAACAGCAGGATCACCACAGCGTTCAACATCCCCCCCCACTGCTGGGCGGTGTTGTCCACAGCCAGGATCCCCACCATCCGGTAGATCAGCGTGATCTGCAGCAGAATCAGGGGCACGTAAAAGGTCGGGGCGTAGTTCAGGTACAGACCGGTGAGCGCCGGCACGATGATCGGCGCGTGGCCGAAGATCATGGAGAACACGAACCCCAGCAGGAAGGAATGCAGCACAGCGGCATAAGGCGGGCCGGCGTAGATCGCCCCGTATCCGATCGCCAGCAGTCCGCCGAAGCCCAGCCAGCCATACCCCGCCAGCAGGCAGGCGCCGATATAGCGGGTCAGGCCGGTCTGGCGGATGGTGCGGCGGGCGACATCATAGTGCAGCAGCCACGCGGCCATGAAGACCGCGCCGGCCCCCAGCAGGCGGACGCCCAGGTCCAGGTTGAAGATGGTCAGCAGGACCCCCGCCAGATAGACGCCAACCGCCAGCGTCAGCAGGCGCTCGCTGGTGCGCGTCAGATGGCGGACCCGCGAGAGTTCCAGGCGCTCCCCCACGATGGTCAGGATGAGGAAAGCCACCCACAGGTGAACCACCGCGAAAACCGGCTGGCCGGACAGCCACAGGCTGTTGCCGATCAGCCAGCACAGCGCCCCCAGCGCCATGATCACGATATCGCGCGAGGGGTGCAGCCGCAGCATCAGGACGAACATCCCGACCAGCCCCAGGCTGCCCAGCGTCAGCAGAAGCCGCGCCGCCGCTGCCTCCGGCTCCAGCAGCAGCACGATCGCCCCCAGCGCGTTAACGGCGGGGGCGATTATGCTCCAACGCGCGCGCGAAGCCAGCGCGACGGCCCGCTCCAGGGTGAGGAGCGTGCCCAGAAAGCCGCAGATCATCAGCGGTCCGTGGATCAGCATCCAGTTTTGACTCGCGGCTCCCATCGACCAGCCCAGCCGGGACAGGCCGGCGCCCAACCCGCCCAGCAGCACGAGGACAATGCTCAGCAGCATCAGCAGGCGGGGCGCAAGGCGAAGTGCGCGCATGGCAGGACGCTCCTTACTCCGCGCCGACCATCAGGAGCAGCATCAGCAGCGGAGTCTTGGCGACAATACTGTGCTTCATATGCGGCGGCATGTGTATCCACGCGCCGGTGGACAGTTCGTGCCGGTCCCCGTCCAGCGTGACGGTCGCATCCCCTTTGACGATCTGGATGATTGCCGACTGGCTGGAGGTGTGCTCAGAAAGCTCCTGCCCGGTATCGAAGCCGAACAGAATCGCCTTCAGCGTCTTATCCCTGTAAAACGTGCGGCTCACAATGCTGTCCGTCTGGATAGCATCCACCAGCCCTTCGAGCGCAGGGAACAAAGCGTAATCGGACATCAGCTCTTCTCCGTGTTGGACTGGCGACTAATCACGACGCGCCAGGTCGTCGGCCCTTCCTCAAGATATTCCCAGCCGAACTGGTCGGGGCGCTCGTGCATGAACTGGTAATAAAGAGGCTTGGGGTCGTGATCGTTAATCAGCTCAAATCCTTCGCCCTCTGCCAGCCCATCGAACATCTGGAAGATCGCCGGGTGACGATCGCGGGGGGTGATTGAGCGGACATCAATTGCCTTCATCTTGATACACTCCTTACTAGGCTGCAACGAAAGTACGAAATGCTGAACTGCACCAACTGCATCAGGAGTGGATGCCTGTCGCGAGCGGCTTCACCCGCGGCCAGATCATCACCGTAAAAGCCAGCACACCAAGCAGGGCCAGCGCCCAGCCGACCACAGCAAAGCCGGGGAGGCCGAACCACACCGCGATTGCCGTCACAATAACCCCGCTGTTGAGCAGCGCGAAGCTCCACCAGCCCAGATACACCCGGCCGTAGCGCCCCTCGCCGCTGAAACGCGGCAGTATCCAGAAGGCCATCCCCATCGCGAGCTGCATCGTCCAGCCGAAGATCATCAGTTCGATGTGCGGGTTGAGCAGCGTCCACACCCGGCCATCAAGCGGGACCCCTTTGTGGAACAGGATCAACGCGCCGAACAGGAAGCCAATGCCCATATAGACCAGCGACATACGGATCATCCAGACGCTCAATCTGGGCATCGCTACCGTTCCTTGATCCGTCCCCAGGTGTTGAAGATGAAGCCCCACCCGGCCAGCAACAGACACACAGAGGCCGCCGCCGTGATCCAGCCCAGGCCGGCTTGCGGCGCGATTACTACCGCTGGCTCACCAATGGCGCGCAGCACCAGCCCGACGTTGAGCAGGATGAACACCGCCCAGCCGAGCCGTTCGCTGCCGCGCGGCTTCTCCTTCGACTGCTTGGGGAACATCCAGTAGCCAACTCCCATGATCAACTGGGTGATCCAGCCGATGAACAGGAAATGCAGATAGACCGGGCGCAGCGTCTGCAAAGCGGACGACCACGACAGCACCGGCTGCATCAGCAGCATTGCCCCCAGCATCAGCCCGATGGCGAAGTACAACATCCCGATCTTGATGAACCAGCGCGACAGAGTTGGCATAAACAACAACTTCCCTTCTCGATCGCCTCACGCCGCGTAAATCAGCGGGGTAGGCAGCAGCGCCCGCCCCACATGCTGGTCAGGATAACGCACCGCCGCCGGTTTGTACTTAAGCTAGATTAAAGACGATAAAAATGGTTGGGAATGTCATGACGGGCTGTGACATTCGTTCCCGCCGGTGGCCGGGCGGCCCGGCCTAGCCGCCAGCGCGGACCGTGATCGGCCCCAGGATCAGGCGGCTGCTGCCCAGATCATCCCCGCCCACGATCGGCAGACGCTCGCCCGTCTGACCGTCATAGATACCCACCAGCAGCAGGTATTCGCCCGGCGCCGCGTCAGCCGGCAGGGTCAGCGCGACCTCGTCGCGGACGAACTCGCCTTCCTGCCACACCCAGAAGGGGTAAGTTCCGCCGCGCGGCACGCCGTCGGCCTGGGCCAGGATTCCTGCGGCGGTATCGTTGGCCGGGTCAATCAGGTGGACGAAGACGCGCAGATCGGCCATATAGGGGGTGAGCGCTTCCCAGTGCAGGGTCAGCGGCACGATATCGCCCGGCGCGAACACCCGCCCCGGCAAGTCGAACCCGGCCAGCCGGGCCACGTCGCCGAACGACGCCCCGCTGATTGCGCCGGGGGCCGGGGGCAGCACCTCCGGCTGGCCCTGATATGCCCAGAGCTGGGCGACGCTGTAGCGCCTGTCTTCCGCCGGCTCCACAACGGACAGCTCGATCGCCGTCTCCGTCCCCGGAATCAGATCGGGGCGGATCAGGAAGGCGCTCTCCAGCCACTCACCGGGCAGGGCAGGGATACGCCACAGGCCGGCGTCGGCGCCGTTAACCCGCACGCGGAGCGTGATCGGCCCGGTCTGGTGCCCCCGCGCGACCAGCCTGGTCCACTGGCCCGGCTCCGGCGTGCGCAGGACGAAGGACATGCCGCCGGTCACTGTGCGCAGCCCATCGGCCAGGGTCAGCCCCGGCGCGTCATGGTACGCCATCACCCGCGGCTCGGTCAGGAAGCCGCGCGGCTGGCCCTCATGCCACCACGAGTAACTGTGTGCGCGCTCGCTGTCCATATCGGCCACGTCCAGCCGATCAACCGGCGTCCAGCCGGCGAGTTGCTCCAGCAGGTGGGGCTGCTGCGGGCTTTCTGTCAGGGGCACGCCGGACCAATCGGGCCGGTTGACGGTCTGGACGCTGTCGGCGCTGGTGTAAGGAGACCACGGGTTGATCTCGGCGCGGAACACCTCCGGGCCGAGCAGAGCGGGCGCGTCCTCGATGCCGTGATAAGGCAGGGTCCGGATCGGGTAGACAACGTAATAATCGGGCCGGGCCGTTTCCAGCGCCTCGTAAATAGCGCCGGGGCCGTTGCCGCCAACCAGCGCCATCCCCGCGGTGGTCAGGCCGACCACGTCCAGCGTATCCCGGCCGCCGAAGAAGCGTATCGCGCCGACATCGTGCACGGCCAGCAGAGAATCCTCCGGCGTGTTTTCCCGGATCCACGTCGCCAGGACGATCTGCTGCCGGGCGGTGGTATTCGTATCCAGCGCGTAGGCGGCGCCGAAGTCGCTGAGGGTGTAGACCGCCCAGAAAGCCAGGGCAGCCAGCCCGATCAGGCCGACCAGGCGGACTGTCAGCCGCGAGCCGGTGCGCTGTTGCAGGGTGCGGGCCAGATCGCCCACCAGAGCGGTCAGGGTAATAGCCAGCGGCAGGATCAGGGCCGGGTAAAACGGCGTCTGGTAGCGGTAATGGTGCCAGGCGGCTGTTTGCAGCGTGGCGGTCGCTACCGTCCCGATCCCCCACCAGCCCAGGCAGATCAGCGCCAGCCGCTTTTCGCGGACACGCCCCCGCCGCCACAGCAGGAGCATGCCGATCAGGGCGAAGGCCACCGCCAGCGGAAAAGCGTGCCAGCGCCCATCCAGCGCCGGGCCGCCAAAGAGCGGGAACAACAGCATCAGCGCGGCCATGGCGACCGCGGCGACCACGTCATTGAGGTACAGCGGCACGACAGTGAACCAGGACTTGGCCTGCAACCCGCTGGCGGCCAGAGTCCCGGTCAGGAGCAGGCTGATCGCCGGCACGACCAGGACCGCGGCCAGCGGCAGACACGCCCATAGCGCCCGCCGCCGGCGGTCGTTAAATTCGCCGGGGTCGCGGATGATCTGCGCGACCAGCAGCATCCCGCCGAGGAGCGCGGCCTCCGGGCGGGTGAGCGCCGCCAGCGCGGCCAGGAGCGCCATCAGCCGTACATGGTCAGTCTGGAAGGCCCACAGCGCCGCGATCACCAGCGCGATCAGCAGCCCGGTCTCCATCCCGCTCAGGAAAACCCAGGCTATCCAGCCGCTGGTCGCGAAGACGAACCCGGCGACCAGCCCGGCGCTCCACGGCGGGAAGACCGGCTCCGGCCGGGCGGCGAACGGGCGACGGTCGATCAGGGCGTCGGCGGCCCGGCGGGCCAGATCGGCCAGCAGCGCCGCCGCCAGCATAAACAGAGCCAGGCCGGCGATCAGGAGGGCCGGCGGCATCGCGTCTTTGCTGATGCCCAGCCAGAAGCCCGCCGCCACCAGCAGCATATACAGCAGGCTTGTCGCGCCGGTAGTAGGCGCGTCGCCCGTGTTGTATTGCAGGAAGTGCCCCTGAGCCGCCTGCCAGGCATACTGGAGATGGATGTACGAATCATCAAGGGCCAGGGTGCGCTGGCCGTCGGAAGTACTCGCGCCCTGACTGAGCATGAGCAGGCCGCTGATCAGGGCGATCAGCGCCACAACGATCACGATCAGCCGGTTGGGGGAGAGTCGTCTCATGAGGAGTTACGCCCTGTGCGCCAGTTTGCCGAACCGTGCCCAGTATAACAGGGGCGGCCGGAATAGGCAGGGGCAAGCGTCGATGCCGGGCGGCCCCATGCCTCCGATATAAGCAGGGCTTGGATTCTGTCGCGATTCAGGTATGATACCCGCCGGTTAGATAACCGCATAAGGAGCCAGTGAGTATCCCATGACCAGAACCTTGCAAGCCATTCTTTTTGACTTCGACGGCCTGATCACGGATACAGAGACCGCGTCCCTGCAAAGCTGGCGCGAGCTGTACGCTGAATACGGCGTGGAGCTGCCGCTGGAGGAGTGGCTCAAGGTGGTGGGCAGCGAATTCGGGCCGGAGACCTTCCTGCCGGTGGATTATCTGGAGGCGCGGGTCGATGAGCCGATTGACTGGGCCGGGGCGGAGGAGCGCCGCCTGCAGCGCGAGAAGGTGATTGTGGATCATCTGCCGGCGCTGCCCGGTGTGGAGGCCCTGATCGCTGATGCGCAGGCCAACGGCGTCCGGCTGGCCGTCGGCTCCAGCTCGCCGCACGCCTGGGTAGACCGCCACCTGACCCGGCTGGGGCTGTTTTCGGCCTTCGATGCTGTGATCTGCGCCGATGACGTGGAGCAGGTCAAGCCGGCTCCGGACCTGTTCTACAAGGCGGCGGCGGCGGTCGGCGTGGAGCCGCACCAGGCCGTGGTGCTGGAGGATTCAGCGAATGGCATTCAGGCCGCCCTCAGCGCCGGCATCTTCAGCGTGGCCGTGCCGGGCGGGCTGACCCGCCACCTGGACTTCAGCAGAGCCGGGATGCGCGTCCAGTCGCTGGAAGAACTCAGCGTCGATCTGCTTAATAAGGCATTGACCAATCACCATCAGGCGCGCCGTTCGTAGGCGGCAGCGTGACCAGCGGGCCGCCCTCCGTCCCGCTGCACGGCAGGCCGAGGACACGGGCGAGCTGCTCCAGATGATCCAGATCGTGGGTGACCACCTGCACCACCTGTTCCAGCAGCGTGTAGTCGCCGGCCTCCGGGTGGACGCCGGTCCGCGCCCAGGCCGCCTCGTCAAGCGTCTCCAGCCAGGCGATGAAGGACTGCCGGGTTTTGTTCAACGCCTCGTAGACTTCGCCCAGGTCCTGCTTGCTATATTCGCGCTCGGTCACCAGCGCCAGGTGATCGTAAGGCTTCAGCACCGGGCGGTCTTCTTCGACGATGCGCCGCGCCCGCTCAAAAAAGATCTCTTCAAAATCGCGCAGGTGGCAGACAATCTCGACAGCATTCCAGCCGTCGTCGCCGTCGCGGGCCAGCAGGGCGCGTTCCTGGGTCACGCCGCACAGCACCGCATCCAGCAGGACCGGCGTCTTCCTGATGCTCTGCATGAAGCGATTGGGGGTGAGCATGGTCATGGGGGTATCTCCTCCGGGCAGCCGGCGCTACGCCTGCGGCTGCGGCCGGGCGTCGGGCAGGGGCAGCCGGTCCGCCGGGGTCAGGGCGCGATGCCGCCACAACACCTGCCACACGCGGAAGGCCGCCTCCACCTGAATTTTGAGGTTCATCTTGCTCAGGCCGTGCCGGCGCTCTGAAAAGTGGATCGGCACTTCGTAAACCGTGTAGCCGAGCTTCTCGGTGACGTACATCGTCTCCGCCTGGAAGATATAGCCGTTGGAGCGGATCAGGTCCCAGTTGAGGCCCTGCACCACGGTGCGGTTCCACACGCGGAAGCCGCCGGTAGCATCTTTGGCTCTGGTGCGCAGGATGAGATGGATGTAGACGCGGTTGGCCCACCAGCTCAGCAGCTTGCGCTGCCAGCCCCATTCCGTATCCAGGCTGCCGCCTTTGACATAGCGCGAGCCGGTCACTACATCGTAATCAGCGGCGCGGGCCACCATCTCCGGCAGTTTGTCCGGCGGGTGCGAAAAATCGCAATCCATCTGGACGATCAGGTCGGCGCCGCGCGCCAGCGCTTCGGAGAAGCCCTGGCGGTAGGCGCGGCCGAGGCCCTGCTTGGCCGGGCGGTGCAGGACACACACCCGGTCGGGCATCCCGGCGGCCAGCTCATCGGCGATCCGGCCCGTGCCATCCGGAGAATTGTCGTCGATCACCATCACCATCAGGTCCTGGATAGGCAGCGCGATGAGGGTTGACACCATCTGCGAGATATTTTCGGCCTCGTTATAAGTCGGCAGCATGATGACGACTTTGGGCATACCCGGTCCTCCTCACACGACACGAACCGTCGCAAGCCGCCGGTTCCACACACCTTTGAGCGACGCAGGCAGTATAACGGGCCAGCGGGTGTTTGGCAATTGACGGCCCGGACTCGCGTTATTCGGTTTCCGGGCTGGCTGATGTACAATGAAGGCAGAATCAGCCGTTTCTGGAGAAAACGTCATGCGCCAGGGTCGACTGCGGGCCACCGGCCTGCTCCTGATAGGACTTGTGATCGCCAGCCTGCTAACCCTGATCGGCACGGTCAGCGCCTCTGAATTTCGGGGCGGGGACCAGTGCGTGATCGAGGCCGGCGAAGTCATTGAGTCCGATGTTTACCTGATCTGCAACACCCTGACCGTCGAAGGGACCATCCGCGGCGATATCGTGGGCGGGGCGTGGTCGGCGACATTCAAGCCCGGCAGCAGCGTGGACGGCGATATCTGGCTGGCCGGGGGGCAGCTCCAGATTGAGGGCGCCGTGGCGGATGATATCCGCTTCCTGGGCGTGGACCTGGACCTGACCGGCCGGGCGCAACTGGGCGAACGGTCCGATCTGACGGCGGTCGCCCTGAATGTCGAAGTCTGGCGCGGCGCGACCCTGCCCGGCGACCTGATCATGCTCGGCTATCAGGCGATCATCAGCGGCGTCGTGCAGGGGGATGTGTTCTTCAACGGGTCGGCGCTCGCGATTGGCGGGACGGTGGAGGGAAATGTTGACGCCCGCGTTGGCAGCGGCGATGCCTCGCCAAACTTCATCCCGTTCCCCTTCCCTTTTTCGGTTTCGTTCCAGCCGCCCGGCCTGACCGTGCAGCCTACCGGCCAGATCAACGGCAGCCTGACCTACCGCTCCCCGCGCCCCGGCAACATCAACGGGCAGATCAGCGGGGCGATCACCTACACGGCGGAGATGGCCCAGCCGGATATCACCCAGCCCGCCCTGAGCCAGGAGACCGGGCCGATTGATGTCGTCGTCGGTTACCTGCGCACGGTAATTCAGAATGTCCTTTCCCTGATGGTCGCCGGGGTGATTATCCTGATCATCGCGCCGGCCTGGATTCGGGAGCCTTCGCGCCTGGTCGCGCGCAACCTGACGCCGAGCTTCGGCGGCGGCCTGATCCTGACCATCATGGCCGCGCCGATCATCCTCCTGATCCTCCTGACCAGCGTTCTGCTGTTCGTGATCCTCTCCATTGTGACGCTGGGCGGCTTCACCGGGATGGCGCTGCTGCTGGTGATCATCATCAACGCGATCATGATCGGCGGTTTCACCCTGCTGATCTTCTACATGGCCCGGCTGGTTGTGGCCGACCTGATCGGGCGGGCGATCACCCGCCGCTTTAACCTCCCCGCCGACAGGCTGGGCTACAGCCTGCTCATCCTGCTGGTGGGGATAGCCATCTACGCCCTGCTGACGCACGTGCCAGTCCCTTATGTCGGGCTGGTGATTGACGCTGTCGGCGTCTTTATCGGGCTGGGGGCGATCGCGCTGCACAGCCGCCGCCTGTACCAGCGCACCTTCCAGCCCTACACCCAGCCCGCGCTCGGCCCGGAGCCGCATGAGCTGACCCTGCCGGAGACGCTGGAGACGCTGCGCGGTCATGTGCCAGGGCCGCCGCCCGACAGCAGCGAGCCGTCCCAGCCCGGCCTCTCCAGCCTGCCGCAGGGCTTCCAGTGGTGGGAGTCCTCGCCGCCGCCGGACCAGCCGCAGGAATAGACGCGCCCGGTTGGCAAATACGTCGATCGGCCTATAATGAAATAGCAACTGAGCCTGGAGCGCAGCGGCGGACAGGAGGGCGAACCATGTCGATGCCAGAAACAGATTCCGAAGGCACGAAAAGCACGATCTTTCTTTCTTACGCCCGCAGCGATGACGATCCTGACTACAACGACCCCGCCAGATCTTTCCTGTGCCGCCTGTACACCGATCTGACTGCGGCCGGCTACGCCGTCTGGTGGGATCGCAAGAGCATGCCCAGCCGGGCGCTGACGTTCCTGCAGGAGATTCGCGACGCCATCGCGGCCAGCGACAGGCTCATCCTCGTAGTCGGGCCAGGCGCGCTCGATTCAGACTACGTGAAAGCCGAATGGGAATACGCGCTCAGCATCTGCCTGCCAGTGATCCCCATCCTCAGACGAGGCGACTATCCCCTCATCCCGGCAGCGCTCACGAACCAGCACGCGCCGGACTTCCGCGATACGCGCCCCTACGCGGAGGCGCTGGACGAGCTCAGGCGGATACTGGCCGCGCCCCCCGCGCCGCTGGGCCGCCTGCACGCCGTGCCGCCGCTGCCACAGTGGTACATCCGGCGCGAAGAAGACCTGCAAGCGCTGGCGCACACCGTCTGCGCCGACAGCCACAAACCGGTCGTGATCACCTCGAAACAGCAGACCGTCGCGCTGCAAGGCATGGGCGGCATCGGAAAGACGGTGCTGGCCGCCGCGCTGTGCCGCGAATGTGAAGTGCGCCGGAGCTTCCCGGACGGCATATTCTGGATAGAGATCGGGCCAGAACCGCCGATCGCCACGCGCATGGGGGATATCGGGCACGCCTTTGGCGACGACCGCAACGAATACCCCGATGAACAGCGCGGCCGCTCGCATCTGACAGATCTTCTGGAAAATAAGGCTGTGCTGCTGGTGCTGGACGATGTATGGGATCACCGCCACGCGGAGGCGTTTCACGTCCTGGGATCGCGCGGCAGGCTGGTGATCACCACGCGCAGCGGGCGGCTGGTCACGCTGGTGGGCGCGCTCAACCAGCCCATTGACACGCTGACCACGGACGAAGGCCGCGCGCTGATCGCCGAACGGACGAGGACAGCCCGCGCGGACCTGCCGCCGGAATGCACATCGATCATTGAGTTGCTCGGCGGGCACACTCTGGCGGTTGCCATCGCTGCCGCACAGTTAAGCGAGCGCGGACTGGAGCACGCGCCCACTCTGCTGGAACGTTTGCGCAAGCGCAGCAGCGACAAACCGTTCAAAGACCTGAACATGAGCAAGGATGACAAAAATCAAAATCTGGAGCTGTGTCTTTCACTCAGCTATGACGACCTCGGGAACGGCCTGAGCGACGACCCCGGGGACGACCTTAGGGACGACCTCGGGGACGACCTCAGGCGCTGTTTCCGGCTCACCGGAGCCTTTGCGCCGGGTGGAACCTTTGACCTGGCGGCGGCCACGGCGCTCCTGGGCGATAAGGACGAAGATGAGGTCGATGATGCCCTGAACCATCTGGTCCGAGCCGGGCTTCTTGATGTCAGCGCAGGCCGGTACAGCCAGCACGCGCTGCTGCACGCCTACGCCCTGGCCCTGCTGCAGCGCGAAGGCGAGCTGGAAGCCGCCCGGCGCCGGCATTTTGAGCATTACGCCGGCCTGCACGGCGACTACAATGCCAACAACAACGAAGAGCGCCACCCCGCCATCCAGAGAGATTTTGACAACCTGCTGGCGGCGCTGAGCTGGGGGTACGAACACGACCCTATACCGGCCGTTGACCTGCAAGGGGCGCTGACTTACTACATGGGGCTGCGCGAATCGCTGGCAGCGCAGCGCCTGCAGGCGGCGGCAGCGCACGAAGCGGCGAAGCGGGCCGGTTATGAGCGCGGCCAGGCCAATACGCTGAAGGCCCTGGGCGATGTGGCGTATATGCAGGATGAGTACGCTGCGGCGCGCGCCTTCTACGACCGCGCCCTGCCCCTCTACGAGCAGATCGGGGACCGGCTGGGCCAGGCCAATACGCTGATGAGCGTTGGCGATATGCTGGCTGGCCAGGAGCAATGGCGGGACGCCTGTGAGTATTACGAGCCAGCCATAAGGCTGACGCGGCTCATCCGAAACCGGCTGGGAACCGCCAATATCCTCTATGACTATGGGCGCGCCCTGTTCGAGCTAGGGCAGCAAGATGTCGGGATTGCCATGCTGCGCGAATGTGTGGAATTGTTCACGGTAATCAATAATGCGCGCTGGGCCAGCAATGCGCAGCGCCGCCTGGAGAGCTTGCTTCAACGCGCCGGGCGCGGCGCTGAAGTGGCAGCGCCGCAGGAACCTCCCGATGACGAACAGTTTGCGCAAGTCTTGCAGGCTTTGCAAAGCGCCTATATGCAAGGTGGCCCGGAAGCCGTGCGAACGATGCTGCGCGCTGCTGACGTGCCAGAAGAAGCGATCGAACAATTGTTGGGGATGCTGGCTGCCGGTTCGGAGGGCGGCCCCGCCGCGTGATGAAGAAGCGCGCGCTGTGTGCGAAGCTCAGTTTGAGGACGGCGCTGCGGCTCGCACCTGTTACCGCAGGCTTTCTGAGATAGCGGGCATCCTCCCTCCTGCAAAGCCGGGCAACAAAAAACCGGGGCAGTTGGCGCTGCCCCGGCAGTGATTCCCCGAATGTGGCGTTACCGGCCGTGGCCGGTCGTCGATTCCTCCGTTGTCGGCTCCGGCGGGCAGTCGCCGGGCAGCACATGCCCCTTACAGCGCTTCCAGTCCTCGTCGCTCTTGAGCGTGATCACCCGGAACGCCTCGGCATACTGCATTTCCAGCCCTCTGGCGCGCTCGCTGGCCCACTCCCTGATGCGGTCGGCGGGGTCCCAGTCGCCCATCTGGCTGGCGTGCTGCCGGAGCGCCTCGATCTTGACCTCGATTGTCTCGCTGATATCCACGTAAGTATCGGCCTGCTGCCAGGTGGAGATATAGACTTTGCGCGTCTCGTGGGCGGTCAGCCCCTCCTCTTCCAGCTCCTTGAACAGCGCCGGCATCCCCGCCGCCGGGAAAACGGCGTCAATGGAGGCCCCGCCCGCCGCGCGGTGATCGGGGTGGTTGATGTACGACTCGCCCACGAAAAAGGCCGTCGGGTCCTGCGCGATCAGGACTTCTGGCCGGAAGCGGCGAATCTCCCGCACGAGCTTCTTGCGCAGCTCCAGCGTGTTCTCCAGGATGCCGTCCTGGTAGCGCAGGTAGACCACATCTTCTACCCCGGCGACGCGGGCCGCCGCCGTTTGTTCCCGCTCGCGGATGGCTGCCGCTTCTTCCATCGAGATGGCGGGGTCCTTGATGCCGACCTGGCCGCTGGTGCACAGCACGTAGCGGGCCGCAGCGCCGTCGCGCACCCAGCGGGCCACCGTGCCCGCGCTGCCGAATTCGATATCGTCCGGGTGCGCCACAATCACGAGCACCCGCTCCGGGGTATAGCGACCGTTAGTTCGTGCGGTCATGGGTATTTATTTCCTCAACTCAGCTTTCGCCGGGCACAAGAGACCGGGGATGGTCATTTCCCAAAAAGTGCGGAGGATTGTACCATAGGGGTGGCGGCTCGCCACATCTGGCAGGCATCCCGCCGCGTTTCAGGCAAAATATACCCGATTTTATACAGAATTTAGGCAGGTTTTGAAATCATAACGGCGGTAGTGCGGATTTTGTGTTAAAATGATGCCGATTCGCACTGCTATCTTTATGCTGTGTATCGGGAGCTGCGATATCATGCACGTTCTCTATATTGAGGACAACGTCTTTAACAGGACTCTCGTCCGGCGCATCCTGGAAGCGGAAGGCATCAAAGTTGCCGAAGCCGACAACGCCGATGATGGTATCGAGATGGCCAGAACCCTGGTGCCGGACCTGATTCTGATGGACCTGAGCATGCCTGAGCTGGATGGGCTGACCGCTACCCGCACCCTGCGGCAGATTCCAGCCCTCAGCCATGTCCCGATTGTCGCCGTCACCGCCAACGTCATGCCCGATGACCGGCAGCGGGCGCTGGAAATCTGCGACGGCTACATCCCCAAGCCGATCGATGTCGATCGCTTCCCGACAGAAGTGATGCGCTACCTGAAAAGCTAGGTGCTGCGTATGTTCGATATGCCCCAGACTGATTCCATCGATCCCGGCGAAATTTACGTCCTGGTCGTAGAAGATAACGTGCCGAACTTCGTCCTGATGGCCCGGATGCTGGCCTTCATGGGCGTCCGCAATTGCGAATGGAAGACGAGCGGCTGGCAGGTGGTGCAGTTCGCCGACACCCTGCCCCGCGTCGATCTCATCCTGATGGATATCCGCCTGCCGTATGAAGACGGCTACCAGGCTCTGGAGAAGCTGCGCCGCAGCCCCCGCCTGAAGGACACCCTGATCGTGGCCGTCACCGCCGAGGCCAGCGAATCGCAGATGCAGAAAGCGCAGCAGGCCGGCTTCGACGGCTTCCTGGGCAAGCCGCTGGACGCCGACCGCTTCCCGGATCAGATTCGGCAGATTCTGGCCGGCAAACCTGTCTGGGAGTGGCGCTGACCCGCCTGTTCACACATCCCCCCGCTCGCGACGGCTCGCCGGGCGCTGCCCGGAGCCTGACCAGCGCACAGGAGCTACCTGATTATGGTTGGAGAGCCTTCTTCAGCGCTTCTTCCCCTGGTAAACGCCCTCACCGCCGCCGCCCGGCAGGAGGGGGCGGCCCCCCTGGAACTCACCCTGCTGCGAGCGCTGCTGATGGCCCGGCCCGAGACTGAGGCGGCGGCGCTGTATGAGCGAGAAGGCGACGAAGCCGCCTGCCGCGCCCGGGCGGGGAGCGCCCTGCCCGACACACTGCCCCTGGACCGGGAAGAAGTCCGGCGCGTCTTTGCCGGGGGCGGGCCGTCGGCGCTGGCAGAGGGGGCGCTGTTCCCGGTCATGACCGGCGGCGGGGCCACCCACGCCCTGCTCATCGGGCCGGCTGAGGGCGCTTCTGACGCCGGGTTTGTGGCTGCCGCCATCATCGGGCTGGCCCTCAGCCGCCGCGATCAGCGCCAGAAGCAGTTCAGCGAGCTGTCGCGCGTGATGGAGCGCTGCCCCAGCATGGTGATAGTCACCGACAGCCAGGGGCGCATCGAGTATGTCAACCCCCGTTTCGAGCAGATCACCGGATACAGCGCGGCGGAAGCCGCCGGCCGGAATATCGACTTTTTGCGCCATGAGCGGGCTGACGGGCCCGGGCTGTGGCGGATGGTGCAGTCCAGCGGGGAGTGGCGCGGCGAACTGCACAACCGGCGCAAGGATGGCAGCGCCTTCTGGGCTTCGGCCTCGGTATCGCCTGTCCGCGATGATGACGGGCAGATCGTGCGCTACCTTTCCATTCAGGAGGACATCACCGAGCGCCGCCGCCTCGAAACCGATCAGCAGCGGCTGGCGCGACTGGTTGAGCTTAGCACCGACTTCATCGCCGTAGCCAGCCCGGATTATCGGATTTCCTACGTCAACCCGGCGGGCCTGCGCATGACCGGCCGCACAACCGAGGACCTGGACCGCGGGCTGACCATGGAGGATTTGCAGGTCATCCCGGAAGGGATTGCGGCGGCCCTGGAGAAGGGGTACTGGGAGGGCGAGACTGTCTTCCGGCGCAAGGACGGCACGTCCTTCCCGGCGTCGCAGGTTATCTCCGTCATCCTCAGCCCGGGCGGCGAAGTGGAGGCCCTGACGACCATCACCCGCGACATCACCGCTCAGAAGCAGGCGCTGGCTGAAATAGAAGCCCAGCATCTCTTCCTCCGCCAGGTGATTGATATGAGTCCCACCCTGATCTTCGCCAGGGATCAGGCGGGGCGGATGACGCTGGCTAACCGCCGCATGGCCGAGATGATATACAACGATACGGCGGAGAATCTGATCGGCAGGGCGCACTCCGAAATGGGCGGCACCAGCGAGCAGGAAATGCAGTTCCTGGCCGATGATCGCGAGGTCATGGCCTCCGGCCAGAACCGGTTCATCCCCGAGGAACAGCTCACCGATGTGCACGGCGTCACCCACTGGATGCAGACCACCAAGATCCCCCTGCGCGACCCGGACGGCGAGGCGCGCCAGGTCCTCAGCGTGGCCGTTGATATCACCGAGCAGAAGGTCCTGCAAAGGCAGATCGAGGAATCGCTGGAGCGCCGCAGCCGCCAGGTGGAGACAGCCACCGACGTGGCGCAGGAAATCGCGGCGGCCTCCGATCTGGATGAATTGTTTGGCCGCGTGGTGACGCTGATCAAAGAACGCTTCGGCTACTACCACGCCCAGATTTTCCTTTACGACGCGGCGGCGCAGGCGATGCGGCTGGTTAAGGGCTACGGCCCGGTCGGGGAGCGTATGGTCGCCGCCGGTCACCAGCTCCCGCTGGGGCGCGGCGTCGTCGGGGTGGCGGGTGCCACACGCCAGTCGATGCTGGCCTCCGACGCCGTCAGCGATCCGGACTGGGTGCCCAACCCCAACCTGCCCGACACGCGCGGGGAGCTGGCCGTCCCGATCCGGCTGGGCGGCGATCTGCTTGGCGTGCTGGATGTGCAGAGCGAAACCGCCGGGCGGCTCACCCGGGAAGATCAGCTCCTGCTGGAGGGGTTGTGCGGCCAGATTGCCATTGCCGTGAACAATACCCGCCTGCTGGAAGAGCGTATCCGCGCGGAACAACAGATCAAAGAGGAGCGCAGCCTGCTCCGCGTCCTGATCGACAACGTCCCCGACCGCATCTTCATCAAGGATCGCCAGAGCCGGGTCGTGGTCGTCAACCGGGCGCAGGCGGTAGAGGTTTTTGGCGCCGCCTCGCCGGAAGAAGTGATCGGCAAGAGCGACTTCGATTTCTTCGCCCCGGAGCTGGCCGAGTTTTACTACGCCGCCGAACAGAAACTGCTGGAGACCGGGGAGTCCATCCTGGCGGAAGAATATCCCAGCCAGGCGCCCGACGGCCGCCGGACCTGGCACCTGAACACCAAAGTCCCCCTGCGCGACGCCCAGGGGGCCATCACCGGCCTGATCGGCATTGTCCGCGACATCACCCCGCTCAAGGAGCGCGAGCTGGAGCGCGAAGGGCTGCTGCGGGCGGAGCGCGAACAGCGCGCCCTGGCCGAGACGCTGGCGGAACTCTCGCTGGCGCTGACCGCGCAAATGGGTTCCGCCCACCTCCTGGAGACGATTCTCTCCTACGCGCGCCGGCTGGCCCCGGATAACGACGCGACCGCCATCTTCCTGCTGGAGGATTCGGATACGCTGCGGCTGGAGCGCTGGGAGGCCAGCCCGGGCGTTGACGTAAGCCGGCCCGCCCCGGGGATGCGCTTCTCACTCGAACAACTCCCGATCACGCTGGCCGCAATCCGCACGGCAGAGCCGGTCGTGGTCCGGGATGCTCAGGCGGACGAGTACCCCGACATCCTGACACGGTATATCGCCAGAATACGCAGCTATATCGCCCTGCCGATCGCCCTGCGCGAACGGGTGTTCGGCGTGATCTGGATCGGCAGCGAGGCGCCCGGCGTATTCACCCGGGAGGATATCCACCACCTGCAGCCGCTGGCGAACGCCGCCGCCATCGCTTTTGAAAACAACCGGCTGCTGGAAGAGACGCAGGCTCGCGCCGCCCGCGAAGAACGGCTGAACGAGATCGGCATCCGCCTGCAGGAAAGCGGCGATATCAACGATCTGTTGAACACCGCCCTGCACGAGCTGGGCCGGGCGCTGGGCGCGCGCGTCGGGCGTGTCCGGCTGACCATACCGGAAGATCAACCGCCAGCTTCTGAGAACGGCGGCGGGAACGGAGCCTCCGGCCAGTAAAGCGCCGGAGCGCCTTCCGTCCGGGGAGGATGGGATGCAAGCATTCATGCAGAGATTACGCCGCCTGCTGGCCCGGCTGTACACGCTGGGGCCATACCCCGAGCTGATCGAGCGGCGGCAGGCGCTGGCATCTTACGTTGTCATCACCGCCGGGCTGCTGGCCACGATTCTGGTGACCGTGCTCAGCCCCGACCTGTCCGAGGCCCCGCCGTGGGTGATCTTCAGCGTGGCGATATTGGCGCTGTTAACCGGGGGGTGGTGGACGCTGCGGCGGGGGAACCTGACCCCCATTCGCTGGCTGCTGCCCGCCCTGATCGGCCTGACTGCTTTCGTCCCCTGGCTGGGGGAAAACTGGCTGCCGACCATGCTGATGCTTCAGTTCACCTTCTTCGTGCTCGCGGCCATCCTGTGGCCGGCATGGGGGGTGCTGGTCGCGGGCGCGCTGGCCCTGCCTGGCGATTTCGTCGTGTTGACCGCCATCTACTCCACCATCTCGCCGGAAGAACAGATAAGCCTGGTTAACGAGACGGTGAATATCGTGCTCTTCACCGGGCTGCTGGTCACCCTGCTCTATCTGCTGGCGCAGGGCTGGCGGCGCGGCCTCGGCTATCTGGAAACGGAAGTGGAAGCGGAAGATCGCCGCCAGCGCGTCGCCGAGATGAGCGCCGAGATTACCGAGCGTGTCTTCCGCCGCGCCGATGAGGAGGCCATCCTCAACGACGCAGTCATCCTGGTTCGCGATCGTTTCGCCGGTGTCTACCACGCCCATATCTTCCTGATCGAGCCGGACCGGCAGTACGCCGTCCTGCGGGCCAGCACCGGAGAAGTGGGCGAGGAGCTTCTGCGGCGCGGGTACCGGCTGCCTGTCAACAGCCAGAGTATAATCGGGCAGGTCAGTATGCGCGGCGAGCCGATTCTGGCCGGCGATACTGACACAGACCCGCGATATCATCGCAACGAGCTGCTCCCCGATACGCTCGCCGAACTGGCCGTACCCCTGCTCAGGAACAATCAGGTTACCGGCGTGCTGGACGTGCAGAGCATCTACCGCCACGCCTTCAGTTCCGATGATATTGGCGCTTTGCAGTGGCTGGCGAATCAGATCGCAGTCGCGCTGGACAGCGCCCGTCTGTTCAACGAACACCAGCACTTCCTGGAAGAGAACCAGCGCCTGACTCAGCAGGTCCACAGCCAGATGGCGCAGATTCAGGACCTCAATCGCCAGCTCATCCGCCACGTCTGGAGCGAGCATCTCTCCCGCCAGGAGCTTGCGCCGGCCCTGACTGTCGATTTCGCCACCGAAGCGATGACGCCGAACGCGGAATGGACGCCCGGCCTGACCGAGGCAACCCGAAGCGGCCAGACCATCACCGGGCAGGAGGCGCAGGGCGGAAGGGAGATACTGGCGGTGCCCCTGATCATCCGCGGACAGGTGATCGGAGCTATGGAATTTGAGCTGGACCCCGCCGCGCCGGCTGCTGAATCAGAACGACTGGCCCACCCGGAACAGTTGGCCCGGGACGTAGCCGACCGGCTGGCCCTCTCGCTGGAAAGCGCCCGGCTGTACGACGAAGCGCAGCGCCTCGCCCAGCGCGAAGCCGTCATTAACGATATCGGCTCGCGATTACAGCGAACCACCGGCATAGAAAGCGCGCTGCTGGCTACCGCTCAGGGCTTGCAACTGGCGCTGAACGCTCCCCGCATCGCCATCCAACTGGGCATGCCGCCGCCGGAGCCGGCCAGTGGCAGCCGGCCGGCCCGTGAGGAGGGAGAAGCATGATCCCCTGGTTCCGCCGTTATAGTGAGCGGCTGGCGCGCATCTACCCCGATCTGATTGCGTTCTATCGCGCCCAGGCGACGGCTGCCCTGACCCTGGCCGCCCTGATCCTGGCCGCTATTTCTCTGGTGGGGGCGCTGCCCTACCTCGACCCCCGGATGTCCCGGGAACAGACAATCGTGATGTTCATGGTCTCGCTGCTGCTGGCCAGCTCAGGCTTCATGCTGCTGCTGATCGACCGGGGCCATAGTCTGATTGTCCAGTTGATTATCTTCCTGGCCCTCGCCTCGCTTGGCCTGGTCAGCGCGCTCTATTATGAGCCATTTACTGTCTCCCCGGCCTATCTGCTCCTGATACCGCTGCTGGGGAGCATGTTCTTCGGCACGCGCGGGATGCTGGCTGGCGGTGGGATGGCTGCTGGCCTGCTCCTGCTGATGATTGCCCGCGCTTTTGAAACGACGTCCAGCATGTCCTCCCTGATGGGGAATGTTGGCGCGGTCGGGGCCTCTCTGCTCTTTGGCGGGGTGGCGCTGTGGTTCTTCACAGTTAACCTGCAAACCGCCCTGGCCCGATCCCAGAGCGGCGCCCGCCAGACGCAGATCGTGGCCGATATCCTCCAGCTCGCCAGCCAGGAACTGGAAAGCGAAAAGCTCAGGCCGCAATTGGTGGAGCTGATCCGCGCGCATCTGGACGCCTATCATGTGCAGATTTTCATGCTTGACATGGAACGGCAGAACGCCGTCCTTGTCGCCAGCACGGGTGAAGCCGGTGAGCGCCTGCTGGCCCGGAAGCACAGCCTTCTGGTGGGGTCGCGTTCCGTCATTGGCCAGGCCATGTCGCGCGGGGAGACGGTCTACGCCCCGGACACCAGCCGCGATCCGATCCACCGCGCCAACGAGCTGCTGCCGGATACCCGCGCCGAGATTGCGTTCCCCCTGCGCGATGGAATGCAGATGGTCGGGGCGCTGGATATACAGAGCAGCCGCCTCAACGCCTTCAGCCCGGATGATATTGCCACCCTGCGAATCGTGGCGGGCCAGGTTGCGACCGCCCTCCGCAACGCCCGGCTGTACGAGCAGACCCGTCGCAGCCTGGAGGAGAACCGCCAGTTGTACGAACAGGCGCAGGAAAATCTGCGCGAGCTGGACCGGCTCAATCGCCAGCTCACCGCTCAGGTCTGGGGCGAATATCTTTCCGGCGATCGCAGCACTATCGGCGTGCAGTTAGACGGCACACGGCTGAAACGCGACACCGGCTGGACACCTACCCTGCGGCAGGTGATGGCGCGCCAGGAACCGATCATCCGCGTGGAGGGCGAGCAGCAGACTGTGGCCGTGCCGCTGGATGTGCGCGGGCAGGTGCTGGGCGCAATTGAAGTAACCCTGCCCCCCGACGCCAATCAGCAAGATGCACAGGACCTGATCCAGGCGGTAGCTGGCCGGCTGGGGCTGGCCCTGGATAACAGCCGCCTGTTTGATGAAGCCCGCACGCTGGCCCAGCAGGAACACCTGATCAACGAAATTGGCGAACAGCTTCAGAGCACCACCGATATTGATGAGATGCTCCAGATCGCGCTAACCGAGCTGCAGGAGGCGCTGGGGGCCAGCCGGGGCGCCATCCGCCTGCGCGCTGCCTCCGCCCCGGCAGCCTCAATCGGCGGACAGGAATAGGGGACCGCGCATGAACATCCTGCGACGAACCTTCACGATCGGATATGAGTACAGCATTCCGCAGATGCGGCAGCGCGCGCGCGGCGTCCAGTATGTGAATATCTTCTCGACGCTCCTGGCCATCGGACTCATATTCTTCGTCATGGCCAACTGGAGTCGCCTGGGCAATCTGCAGCCAGTAGCTTTTGCGGCGCCGCTGCTGGTGTTCATCCTCACGGCTGTCGCGAGGCGGCTGCTCAACTCTGGCCAGCTGGTTGCGGCCGGCCGGTTGTATGCTGGCTTCTATCTGCTGCTGGCGACAATAGTTGTCGTATCCGTCGGGACAAGGACCAGCATCGCCATGGCCATCCCGATAATACTGGCCGGGCTGCTGCTGGACCGGCGCGAAGTGCTGATCGTGATGATTATGGCGATCGCCCTGGTAACAGGATGGGCCGTCATCCAGCAGTTCACGGCACAGGGCGGGCCGGCGCTGCTCGGGGTCATCCTGCCGATCAGCCTGGCGCTGCTCGTGGTCGGCCTGTCGGGGTGGTATCTGTCGAGCGAGCTGGAATCCACCTTTGGTGAAATGCTTCAGGCCGAAATCAGCCTGGATGCAGCGGTGACCCTGAACCTGCAGATCAGCCGCGCCCGGACTGAATCGGAGCTGACCAACAGCTTCATCAACGTGTTACAGCAAAACTTCCCGCTGACACAGGTGGGGCTTTACCTTCGTATCCCGGACAACCCCAACCTGCTGCGGGCACGGGGCGGCCGCATGGTAGGCCAGACCGCGGCCCGCACTATCTCCGTTGCCAGCGACAGCCCGCTGGCGGCCGCCTTTCGAAGCGGCGAGGTAGCCGTCCTCCGCGCCGACAGGCAGACGGATATACAGCGCGAGATGCTGCCCGGCTCCCAGGCGGAATTGATCATGCCAGTACGGGTGGGCGCTGAGATTCTGGGCGTGGTCGATCTGCAGAGCGCCAGCCCGGTCGCCTTCGCCCCGCGCGAGATCGAGATGTACACAGCCCTGATCGCGGCATTTGCCACCCACTATTACATGCTGGCGCTGGAGGAGCGCGCCCACGCCCAGGCCGCCGATCTTGAGCGAACTTATACCCGCCTGGAGGAATATAACGCCGAAACGCGCCGTCTCCGCCAGCACGCGGTCGGCGTAGTCTGGGATCATTTCTTCCGCGAGCGCCGCACCGACGTGATCGGCTTCGATCTCACGCGGGAATGGCTGGCCCCGGTTGCGGCCAGCGAAATCAGCGAGGTGCTGGCAACAACGATGCGCGCCGGCGCAGTCGATATTCGCCGGGTGGAAGGCGGCTACGTGCTGGCCCTGCCGATTGCGCTGCGCGGGCAGGTGCTGGGCGCGATGGAATTTTTGATCGAGCGCGAAGGGTCGCTCCCTCCGTACATCGTGGACCTGGCTAACACGGTCGCCGAGCGCCTCTCCCTGGCCCTGGATAACGCGCGGCTGGTGGAGCAGACGCAGGCTCTTGCTTCCCGCGAACAGCGTATCGGGGTCGTAGCCGGGCGTCTGCAGGGCGCGGGCACTATTGAAGACCTGCTCGCGGTGGCCGCCAGTGAATTCAACGATGCTGTGGGCGGCGTGCGCACCCATATCCGCCTGCAGCTTCCGGACGCCGGACCTGTTCAGGACCCGGGTGAGGCTCCCCCGGCCGGGATATCTCCCAACGGAGGAGGTGCATCGTGACCTTCAGGGCGATACTCTACAGGATATTCCATTTCTCACAGTGGCCGTTGCGCCTCAAAATGCTGTCCAGCCTGATCCTGACGGCGGCGCTGCCGCTGCTGGTGTTCGCCGGGTTCACCGGGTTCGCTCGCTACCAGTCCGACCTGGAGATCAGCCAGCAGTGGCTGGAGCGAGATGCCCGGACCGCCGCCGCTCAGATAGGCGCCGCGCTGGACAGCGCCCTGAGCGAGGCATCCACAGTCAGCCAGAACCCCCAGCTGAGGGTACAGCTCCACGATATTGCCGCCGCTCTGATCCAGAATCCCGGCACAGCCGGCGACCCGACCCTGATCAGCGGCGCGCTGGGCCTGATGAACGCGGCAATCACCAGCCATCCGGATATTCTTGCGTTACGCCTGGTGGGGGCGGAGGGCAACCTGCTGGTCGGGACGGCCGGCCTGCTCGAATATACCAGCCTCTCCTGGGAGAACCAGAGCCAGCATCCGGGATATCTGGCCCTGCGCGGCCTCAACCTTTTGCCGCAAAAAGCTACTTTGCTCCCCCCTTATCGCGATCCGGAAACCGGGCGTCTGCTGCTGGAAGCAGCTGTTCAGGTGGCGGAAGAGCGGACCCCGCTGGGCTACCTGATTATCACGCTCGATTCCGGGCGCCTGCTGAATGCCCCGCTGGCGACCCAGATCGAAGGGCAGTTGGAGATGCTGGCCGGGGAATATCTGTTCCTGGTGAATGGAGAGGGCTGGCTGCTGACGCCAGTGCAGGGTCTGGAGCCGTTTCAACAGCAGATCGAAGTCCTGAGTCCGGCTGACGAAGCGGAAGCGCCCGCCGGGCAGTCCTTTTACAGCCGCAACTGGGGCGGCGGCGCGCAGACCATGACCGGCCGCCACAGCACCATCCCCGGCTATGGCTGGACAGTCGTGGCCGAGACGCGGCTGAGCGATGTGGTCCAGCCGATCCTCAGCAATCTGGCGGCGACCACCCTCACTATCTTCGCCGTAGTCAGCCTGCTGACCATCCTGCTGGTCTACGTCATCAACCATCAGCTCATCGATCCGATCGCCGGGCTGACGCGGGCTGCCCGGCAGATCGCCGGAGGCCAGTTGCACACCGCTATCCCGCCGCTTGACCGCGCCGACGAGATCGGCCAGCTCACCCGGGCCGTGTCCGCTATGACGGATAACATCCGCCAGTCCATCGAGACGCTGGAGTTGCGCGTTCAGGAGCGCACGCGCGACCTGGAGCTGACCTCTGACATCATGCGCCAGGCGTCCACGATGGAAGATATCGAGGCCCTGCTCGACCGGACGGTTAACCTGATCGTGCAGAACTTCCGCTCGGTGTACCACGCCCAGGTTTTCCTCCTGGACGACGCGGGCGAATATGCGATGCTGGTCGCCAGCACCGGCGCCCCGGGGCGCGAGCTTCTGGCGCGGGGGCACCGGCTGGCCGTGGGCAGCGTCAGCGTCATCGGGCGGGTCACCGAGCTGCGCCAGACAGTGGTCGCCCGCAACACCTCGACCAGCCGCATTCATCGCAAGAACGAATTCCTGCCTGACACGCGGGCTGAGATGGCCCTGCCGCTGCTCCGCGGCCAGCGTATCCTGGGCGCGCTGGACCTGCAAAGCACGGAAGATGGCGCCTTCACCCAGGAGGAGCAATCGCTCTTCGAATCGCTGGCCGCCCAGCTTGCTGTGCTCGTTGATAACGCCCGCCAGTTGGAGCAAATTACCGCCCGGATAGGCGAGGTGGAAGGCCGCAACCGGCTGCTGACCCGCGCCAACTGGCAGGAGCTGCTGGCGTCGTCGCGCCGGCCCGGCTACGTGGAAGCCGCCGCCGGGGCGGAAAGCGCGGGGCGCTGGAGCCGCTGGCAGCAGCAAGCTGCCCGGGAACGCGCTATGGTAGTCAGCCCGGTTCAGGCCGACGATACCTGCTTCATGGCCGTCCCCATCATCGCCCGCGAAGAAGTGCTGGGCGTGGTGGAGTGGCAGATTCCCGCCAACCGCGCCAACGACAATGCCCGCCAGACAGCCCGTGAGCTGGCGTCCCGCCTGGCGGTGACTCTGGAATCGGTCCGCCTGTTGGAGCGCAGCGAGCGCCTGGCCGAGCGCGAGCGTCTGGTGAACGAGATGACCGGCCAACTGACCAGCGAGCCTAATGTAGGGCTGATTCTGGAAACCGCCGTCAGGCAACTGTCCGAGATCCTACAGACCCAGCAGGTGAGCATCCAGCTCAAGCGGGCCTCTGTCCCTGATATCGGTCCTATGGAGAGCGTCTGATGTCCGATACCCCGACGCGAAGATCCATCCGTGGGCGCCTGCGCCGCCTCTCTCTGCGGCAACGGGCCATGCCCGCCGTCCTGCTGCCCCTCCTGCTCGGTGTGCTGATTCTGGTCCTTGTGGGTCGCGATCAGGTCCGCAGTTCCGAGCTGCGCCTGGCGACGGGAAACCAGATGCAGTTGGCCCGGACCAGCGCCGATCAGATAACCGTCTTTATGGAGACGCTGCCCGGGATGATAGTGTCGCTTTCCAACAACTCATCCCTGATCGATCTGCTCAGCGCGGACGCGGACTTCAGAGCTTCGGCGGGCCTGGAGCCGGCCCAGCGCTCGGCCATCAGCCGCGCCCGCGCCTCAGCGCTCGGCAACCTGTCTGTCGAGCTTCTCCAGATCGTAGTCCGCACGCCGATCTTCGATGCGGTGCGCATCTTCAACAACGAAGGCGATGAAATCCTGCGCGCGGAGGTTATGGGCGCCAACGATATTCCGCGCATGGCCGGGCAAACTGAGCTGACAAACGTCGCCGGGACAAGCTACTTCTGGGGGCTGGCCGGCCTGAACCGTTACCAGGTGCATATCTCGCCGATTGAGCTGAACGCCGACCGCCAGCCGGTCGTGCACGTGACGACGCCGATCTTCCACGGCGCCGAGCAAGCCGGCGGCATCACCATCGACATACTGGCCGATTCCTTCCTGAAGTACGTCAGCGGCCGCGAAGTGACCTCCCAGTTGACAGAAGGGCAACGCCTGATTCTGGTGGACAGCCGGGGGACCTACCTGGCCGATACCCGTGATGCCGGGAATGTCCGCGACACGGCATACAGCGGCTACCTCTTCGGGCGGGATACAGCGGGCGGCGTGACGCTGGCCACGCGCGAACCGGGGCTGCTCCCGGCCCTGGAACAGAGCGCCGCCGGGGCAGAAATAGGCCGCAATATCGTCTCTTCGCTGATATTCAACCCCTTCTATTTGCCGGTCGAGGGCACGCCCTGGACGCTGATCGTGCTGGAGGACGCGACGACGGCGCTGGCTGATGTGGAACACTTCAGCGTCACTTTTGTGCTTGTGTCCGGCACGATTATCGCAATTCTGCTGGTGTTCCTGTATGCCAGCAGCACACTGGTGATCCGGCCGCTGACTCAGGCCGCCGCCATCGCCGACCGCGTGACCGCTGGCGACTACACCGCCCGTATCCCCATCCGCAGCGAAGATGAGATTGGCCGCCTGTCGCAGGCCGTCAACACCATGACCGGCCAGCTTCTGACCACTATTGATTCTCTTGAAGAACGTTTTCAGGAACGCAGCCGCAACCTGGAAGTGGCCGGCGAGATTGCCACTATTGCCGCCGGCATCAGCGACGTGGAAGTTCTGCTGACCCGCGCTGTGGCCCTGATCAGCGAACGCTTCGACTTCTACCATGTTCAGGTATTTCTGGTGAATCAGGCGGGGGACGCCGCCGATCTTATTGTCAGCACCGGCGAGGCCGGTCGGAAGATGCTGGCCGAGCGCTGGTCGCTGGCTGTCGGATCCGCTTCAGTGATCGGGCAGGTCACCGCCCAGGGCAAGCCCGTGATCGCCCTGGACACTGCCGGCGCTGAAGTTACGCACCGGCCCAACCCGCACCTGCCGGAGACGCGCTCTGAAATGGCCCTGCCGATGATCTACGGCAACGCCGTGATCGGTGCGCTGGATATCCAGAGCACCGCCCCCAATGCCTTCACCCCGGAAGATGTGCGCATCTTCGAGGTGCTGGCCAATCAGCTCGCCGTCGCGGTGAACAACGCCCGCCAACTGACGGAAACACACCGCCAGATCGCCCGCGCGGAAGAACTCAACCGCCGTCTGACGCGGACGGCCTGGGATACCTTCACCCAGAGTCAGACGGAGGACCTGGAACAATTCATCAGCGCCGCCGGGGACGCGCCCGACCTCGCTTCTCACGCCGGAGCTGTCTCCGCCCCGATCGCCGTGCGCGGCGAAGTGATCGGCACGCTCACAACCGCCCCGGCCACCGGTAGCCCCTTCAGCCCGGACGAAGTAGCCCTGATCCAGGCGGTCGCCGAACGTATCTCGCTGGCGGTGGAAAACGCCCGGCTGGTGACTGAGACACAGGCCAGCCTGGCCGAGACCGAACGGCTGTACCGGGCCAGCCAGATCATCCGCAACGCTGGCTCGGTCTCCGAAGCTATGGTTGTGCTGCAATCCCTCCTGATCGAGTACAGCCCTTCTACTGTCGATGTCTACCTGCTGCAGAGCGGGCAGCCTCTGCGCGCCCATCACTGGGATGCCGTAACGGGCACCGCGCCTGAGCCTGCCCTCCTGACTGCAGACGAGATTGGCGGCGGGGCTTTCTGGGATGCGCCGGCGCTGTTCCTGGAGGAAATAAGCGCCGCCGCCCCGCAGGACGCTTTTGTGCGCGCTTACGCCGCGCAGACCGGGGCAAAGGCCATGCTGTCCGTCCCGCTTAACCTGCGCAACGAATCAACCGGGCGGCTGGTCATGGCCTTCCCGGCCCGGCGCAGCTTCCCCCGGGCTGACCGCGACTATCTGACGGCGGTAGCCGACCAGACCGCCATCGTGGTCGATAACTGGACCCTGCTCCAGCGGACGCAGGACTCGCTGGAAGAGACGCAGGTGCTGTACGAAGCCGGCAGCGCCATCGCCGACATGAGCGACGCCGCCGGCATCCTGCAGGTCATCGCTGAGCGCGCCACACCGGCCAGCGTCACAACGGCGCAGTTGCTGCTGCTGCGCGGAACTTCGTGGGATGACCCGGCGGCTCAGGTGGAAGTCGCCGCCACCTGGTCGCGCGATGGGCTGGCCTCTGCCCCGGCCGGCATACATTTCTCGGCGGATCAGTACCCCGGCTGGGCAGAAATTGCGACGGCGACGCTGCTGGCGATCGAAAATACGGAGGAGGACGCGCGCCTGTCAGAAGAGAGCCGGCGGCGCTACCCGGCGCTGGGGCAGCACGCGCTGGTGGTGGTGCCGCTGGAAGCCGCCGGCACGCCCGTCGGCGCGCTTGTATTCGGCTTCCAGAAGCCTCATGCCCACAGCGAGCGCGAACTTCGCATTTACCAGAGCCTGGCCGAGCTGGCGACCGTCTCCCTGGAGAATATCCGCCTGCTGGAACAGACGCAGCGTCGCGCCCGCCAGCTCCAGACTTCGGCTGAAATCAGCCGCGCGGCAACCCAGATTCTGGACATCGACGAGCTGCTGCCGCTGGTGGTGAACCAGATTAAGAACACCTTCAATTACGACCACGTCCAGGTTTTCCTGATAGACGACACCGGGACTAACGCCGTCCTGCGCGCCAGCACGGGCGAAATCGGCCAGACGATGCTCCGCCTGAACTGGACGCTGGCTATCGGATCGGACTCCGTGATCGGCCAGACAATGGCCAATAACGCGCCGGTCATCGCCCTGGACACCGCCGATGCCGAAGTTGTCCACCGACCTAACCCGTACCTGCCAGATACACGCTCCGAGATGGCTATTCCGCTGGCCTCGCGCGAGCGCGTGGTGGGGGCGCTGGATGTGCAATCCAACCAGCCGGGCGCTTTCACCGGGGAGGATGTCGCCATCCTGACCTCGCTGGCCGAGCAGGTGGCGGTGGCGCTGGACAACGCCCGGCTGTTCCAGGAGACGCAAAACTACACCATAGCCCTGTCCGAGCAGGTGTACAACCTGCAAAGCGTGCTGGAAGCCAGCCAGAACTTCACCACCATGCTGAGCGCCGATGAGATTCTGACGACGGCAGCGGAGTACATGGTCTTCCTTCAGCGCGTGGATCACTGCGGCATCGTGCTGGCCGATGATGCGGAGAGCGACACCGGCACCGTCCGGGCCGAATATCCGGATACGGGCGTCAAAGGTATGCGGGTAAACCTCGGCAAAGCCTGGTGGCGGGCGGAATACGAGCGCACCGGGCTGCCCGTCGTCGTCCCGGAAGTCAGCGCCAGCCCCCTGCTGGACGAGGAGACGCGCGCCGCCCTGCTGGGCATCGGCGTGAACCAGATCATCCTGATCCCGTTCTCCAGCAGCGGCGAACGGGTCATGGGTTCAATCGGCCTGGATCTCTACGAATCCGGGCGTCTCTTCAGCGACGAAGACCTGACTCTGCTCCAGCTCTTCGCCACCCAGGTCGCCACCTCCTACCAGAACGCGCTGCTGTTCCAGGGCCAGCAAGAGGCTGCCCGCGCCCTGGAGCAACAGGTGGACCACATGGAAAGCCTGTACGCAACCAGCGTGGCGATGTCGGAAAGTCTGGAAGAACAGGCCATCCTCAGCACGGCGCAGGACGGCCTGATGCGGACCCTGGAGATGGACTTCGGCATGGTGATGCTGGCCGCGCCGGGCAGCCCGGAGATGGCCCATCTGGTGGCCGCACACGGCGCCTACCCCTTGCCAGAAGGGGCGCTGCTGCCCTTCACCGCCAACCCGTTCTACAGCGAACTGCAGGCCAGCGCCCAGCCGCTGATTATTGAGGACCTCCCGACCACAACGGCCTGCCTGCCCGAACTGCGCGATATCCTCATCGGAGAGGGCCGGGCATCGGGCATCATCGTCCCCATCCTGCTGGCGAGCCGGCTGGTCGGGTTCTTCGCCCTGGCCTCAACAGCCCGGCGCGCCTTCAGCCCGGTGGACCTGACCCTGATCCAGACGCTGACTTCGCAGGTCAGCCTGGCCCTGCAGAACGCCCGGCTCTTCGGCCAGGCCCAGCAGCAGGCCGAAGATATGACCTTCCTGTTCAACGTGACCACAGCCGCCGCCGCCTCGACCGAGCTGGTGGCCAGCATGGAGACGGTAGTCCAGCAGGTCGGGCAGAACATCACCTGCGACGCCATAGCCGTTTACCTGCCCGGCGCTGACAACAACTATCTGGAGCAGATCGCCCTGCTGACCCGCCGGTCAGAATTCAGCCTGGCGGAGCATATACCGGCCAGCGGCTGGATTCTAGATCGGGCCATAGCGGAACATCGCCCGTTCTCGATCCCCGATCTGGGGCGCTACCCGGATGCACACGGCATCATCGCCCCCAGCCTGCGCAGCCTGATTGCGGCGCCGCTGCTTTCGGGCAACGAGATTATCGGCCTGATGCTGCTCCTCCATGCCGAGACGGACGCCTTCAGCGAATCGCATCTGCGGCTGCTGCAGGTGCTCTCCGGCTCGCTCAGCGCCGTCGTGCAGAACATCCGCCTGCTGGACGATATCCGCGCCGCCAACGACCGGCTGCGCGAGCTGGACAAGATCAAGAGCCAGTTCCTGGCTAACATGTCGCACGAACTGCGCACGCCGCTCAACTCCATCATCGGCTTCAGCCGGGTGATCCTCAAAGGCATCGACGGCCCGCTGACCGATATGCAGCAGCAGGACCTGGAGACCATCCATTCCAGCGGGCAGCACCTGCTGAACCTGATCAACGATATTCTGGATCAGGCCAAGATCGAGGCGGACAAGCTCTCGCTGAACCTGGCCTGGTTCGATCTCAAGGCTGTGATCGAAGTCGCCCGGTCGATGAGCGTCGGCCTGCTCAAGGACAAGCCGGTCCGCCTCAATGTGGAGATCGAGCCGGGCCTGGCGCAGGTCTACGGCGACGAAATCCGTATGCGCCAGGTGCTGCTCAACCTGCTCTCCAACGCCTCCAAGTTCACCTACGAAGGCTCAATCACAATTGCCGCCTTCAACGTTCAGCAGGAGGACGGCCCTTACGTGCAGGTCTCCGTCTCCGACACCGGCATCGGCATCCCGGACAGTATGCTGGACACCATCTTCGTGGCCTTCGAGCAGGTGGACGGTACGCTGACCCGCGCCAGCGGCGGCACGGGGCTGGGCCTGCCCATCTCCCGCAGCCTGATCGAGATGATGGGCGGCGAGATGTGGCTGGAGAGCACGGTGAACGTCGGCTCGACCTTCAGCCTGGTCATCCCGGCCTACGTCGGGAAGCTCGCCGAGCAGGAAGAGCCTGTCACCAGCGTGGAGGCGGCGCTCCAATCGGAGGCGCAACTGCCCATCGAGGAACAGGAGCTGCCTGACCGGCGGATCATCCTCGTCATCGATGACGAAGTCGGCATGCACCAGATGTACCGTCGCTACCTGAACAAAGCCGGTTACACCGTGGAGGCGACTTCCAACCCGGCCCAGGCGGAGGAGATCGTCCGCCTGATACAGCCCGATCTGATCATCCTGGATGTGCGGATGCCGGAGCGCGACGGCTGGGACGTGCTGGGGCGCCTCCGCACGCTGGAAGACACCGCCCATATCCCGGTGGTGGTGTGCAGCATCGACCCGGATCGCGAGCGCGGCCTGGGGCTGGGGGCGGCCGGATACCTGATCAAGCCGTTCCTGGAAGAAGAGCTGCTCCGGGCCGTGCAGAAGGCTGAAACAGAGCATATCCGCGATCGGGTGCTGATTGTAGATGACAGGCCGGAGACGGTGCGCGTGATTGTGGAGCTGCTCAGGGCGCAGGATCGCTACGCCATCCAGATTGCCGACAGCGCCCAGCAGGCCCTGGACGCCATCGCCCGCAAGAAGCCCGATCTGATCCTGCTCGATCTGAATATGCCCGACATGGACGGGATTGCCATGCTGGAAAAACTGCGAGAAAATCCGCGGACGCGCAAGCTCCCGGTGGTGATCATCACAGCGGAAGACGATCTGGCCGCCCAGCAGGAAGAGCGTCTGGCCAGCGTGGAGGTGTTCAGCAAGAACACCCTGGATGAGGGCCGGCTGCTCAGCGGGATGCGGGCGCTGCTGGGCCACGCCGGCGGCAGGAAGCCCCCCGGCCACAACGGAGAGATGAACTGAGGTGAGCCAGAAGAAAATCGAGCTGGTCTGTGTGCACTGCCACAACCGGATACCTTACGACAGGCCGACCCCCGAATGTCCGCGCTGCGGCGAAAGCATCCTGCGGGCGGAATACGACCTGGACTCGCTGCGTCACGGCAACTGGGCCGGCCGGCTGCCGGGCCATGCCACGAGCATCTGGCGCTACCACGAGCTGCTGCCCCTCCACGACACGCGCCACATCGTCTCCATGGGCGAGGGCGGCACGCCGCTGATCCGGGCCGAGCAGCTTGGCGCCATGCTCGGCCTCAAAAACCTGTATCTCAAGGATGAGCGGCAGGGGCCGACCTTCAGCTTCAAGGATCGGCAGGCTTCGGTCGCCATCAGCGTCATGCGCGAGATGGGCGTTCAGGAAGCCGTTGTCGCCAGCACCGGCAATGTAGCCATGGCCTACGCCGCCTACGCCGCCCGCGCCGGGATCAAGCTATGGGTGTTCCTGACCAGCCAGGTCCCCGGCGACAAAATGCGGGAGGTCGCCCTTTACGGTGCGGAGGTGATCAAGGTCACCGGCACATATGACGAGGCCAAGATCGTCGCCAACCGCTTCGCCCGGCAAAAGGGCCTGTATGAAGACCGCGGCATCAAGTCCATCGCCGCCGTCGAGAGCATGAAGACGATGGCCTTCGAGCTGGCCGAAGCCTTCGAGGGCCGCGCGCCGGACTGGTTCATTCAGGGCGTCAGCGGCGGCATGGGGCCGATCGGCGTGATCAAGGGCTTTGAGGAACTCAAGGCCATCGGCGCGGTAGACAAAATCCCCGCCGTCGGCATCGTGCAGAGCGAAGGCTGCGCGCCGATGGTGACCGCCTGGCGGGCCGGCCAGCCGATCGCGACCCCGGTCGAGAACCCGACCACCGTCATCGCCACCCTGAGCACGGGCAACCCCGGCCGCGCTTACCAGCTCCTCTACGACGTGATGACCCGTTACGGCGGCCTGGCGGAGACGGCCAGCGACGAGGAGGCGTTCAACGCCACCCGCATCGTCGCCCGCACGGAAGGCATCAGCGTCGAGCCGGCCACCGCCGTGATGTTCGCCGGCCTGTTCAAGATGGCCCGGAGCGGCCGGATCAAGCCGGATGACGTGGTTGTAGCCAATGTCTCCGGCCACACCTTCGCCGTGGAAAAGCACATCCTCGGCGATCAGTGGAAGCGCAATCTGGATGTCAGCCAGGCCAGCGGGCGGATCAACCTGCCGACGGAAGGTATCCTGAGCGCGCTGGAGCAGGTCCGCCAGGATGCGCACCGCGTCCTGATCATCGAGGACAATCCCGATGCCGCCCGGCTGGTGGAGCGCGTGCTGCGGGCCAGAGGGGACTACCAGGTGGAGCTGGCCGGGGATGGCGCGGAAGGGCTGCGCCTGGCCCGCCAGAACCCGCCCGACCTGATCATCACCGATATCATGATGCCGAACATCGACGGCTTTCAGGTGATCGAGGAAATCCACCACAACGAGGCGCTGCGCGAGATTCCGATCATCGTCCTGACGGCCAAAGAGCTGACCGCCGCCGAGCGCGAACGGCTGTCCGGCCAGATCAGCGTATGGCTGCAAAAAGGCTCCAGCATGGACGAAGACCTCCTGCAGGGCATCCTGAGCGCCCTCAACTGAGGCGGCCCCCATCCCCGGCCCTTCCCCCATTCCCGGGGGAAGGAAGCAAGACCCTCCTCGCCGGGGTCTCACCCCCGGCCCCTCTCCGTTGACGGAGAAGGGAGCACATCACGGCGGAGTTTTACTCCCTTCCTCTGCTGGCGGAACCTCACCCCCGGCCCCTCTCCGTTGACGGAGAAGGGAGCATATCACGGCCGAGCTTTGCTCCCTTCCTCTGCTGGCGGAGGAAGGGTCGGGGATGGAGGTTTTCTTTTCCTTGCCAGCAGACCTCACCCCCGGCCCCTCTCCGTTGACGGAGAAGAGAGCACGCCACGGCGGCGGCCAGATGCGCCATCGGGCGCGCGGTCGTATAATGAGCAGCATACCGTCCCCTCAGAGACGCTCTGGAGAGGCTGCCCGTGACAACAACAGCCGAAAACCGCCCGGTCATCCTCTATATCGAAGACGATCCGGCCAGCCAGGTGCTTGTCCGGCGCGCCCTGGAATTCGCCGGGTACAGGGTGTACGCCGCCAGTACCGGCCTCAGCGGGATCGACCTGGCCCGCACCTGCCGGCCCGGCCTGATCCTCATGGATATCAACCTGCCCGATCTCTCCGGGCGGGAAGTCACCACCCGCCTGCGGGCTATGGCCGGCTTCGAGAACATCCCCATCGTCGCTCTGACCGCTCAGTCTCAGGCTGGTGAACACGAAAAAGCGGTCGCCGCCGGGCTGACCGGCTACCTGACCAAGCCGATTGATGTGGATACCCTGCCCGGCCAGGTGGAGGCGTACCTGACCAGCAAGCGGGACGAGGTGGAACCGGCAGCGCTGGCGAAAGCCCAGATCGCCTATTCGCAGGAAGTCGTGGAACGGCTGGAAGCCAAGATACGCGAGCTGGAGACGGCCTATAACAACCTGCAGCGTCTGGACAAAATGAAGGCGTCCTTCATCCAGCTCACCGCTCACGAGCTGCGCACGCCGCTCACCCTGATCTATGGCTACGGCCGCCTGCTGCACGACTCTCCAATTGTGGCCCGCATGATGGTGGAGAGCCAGGAATTCCACACGCTGATCACCATGATGCTGCAGGCAATCGATCGCATGTCGGCAGCGATCAACGAGATTCTCCTGATCAGCCGCGTCGCCGCCGGGCGGGTGGAGCTGGTCATCAGCCCGCTGAATATCGCTGCAATTATGCAGAAAGTCGTGGACGACTACCGGGCCGCCATTCAGGAGCGGGCGCTGACGGTCCGGGTCGAGGTCGAGCACGCGCCGGAGAAGCTCCACGCCGACCGCGATCTGCTGGCGCTCACCCTTTCCAGCCTGCTCAGCAACGCCATCAAGTACACCCCTGACGGCGGCGCGATCACCCTGCGGGCGGCGGAAAACGCCGAGGAGGCGCTGATCACGGTGCAGGATACCGGCATCGGCATCGACAAGTCCGATCAGCTTCTGGTCTTTGAGGCGTTCTACACTGCCAGCGACACGCAGCTTCACTCCACCAGCAAGACCGCCTTCCGCGGCGGCGGGCTGGGGCTGGGGCTGGCTATCTGCGCGGAGATCGTCAAAGCGCATGACGGCAAAATCTGGGTGGACAGCCCCGGGCGCGACGAAGACAAGCTGCCCGGCAGCGTGTTCACGGTCTCTATACCGATCAGGGGCCGGCTGGCAGCCGCGCTGCGCCGCCCGGGGGTAACCCGGTGATGAGGAGAAAACCTATGAGACGCTCCCTGCTCGTCGTACTGCTGGCCGGTTTGCTGCTCGCAGCCGCCGGATGCAGAGGAGGCGCCGGGCCGGTGGTGGTAGATGACCGCACATTCGCCGAGGCCACCCGCACGGCTATGCCGGTCACGCCGCTGCCGACCAGCCCGCCGACCGCCGCCGACCTGCCCG
>JARKNX010000091.1 GCA_029976025.1 Aggregatilineales bacterium
CCGTGTTGACGCCCGCCGCCTTGAGCTTCTCCACCAGCCGGCGGTGAAAGTCATCCTGGAACCAGTCGTGGATGGCCCGGGCGATATTCGGGCCAACGCCCTCGATCTGCTGCAGTTCCTCGACCGGGGCGGCGGCCAGCGCGTCCACGCTGCCGAAGTGCTCGGCCAGGGTCCCGGCCATGATCTCCCCCACGCCCTCGATGCCCAGCGCCGTGAGCACACGATCCAGCGGGCGGTGTCGGGCCGCCTCCAGGCCGGCCAGCAGATTCTCCGCCTTCTTCCCGGCGAAGCCCTCCAGCGACAGCAGGTCTTCCGCCCGCAGGGTGAAGAGGTCGGCCTCATCGCGGATCAGGCCGCGATCCATAAGCTGCCTGACGGTCTGCGTGCCCAGGCCCTCAATATCCAGCGCGCCCCGGCTGGCGAAAAACTCAATGCTGCGGAAGACGCGCTCCGGACAGTAGGGGTTAGAGCAGTAGTAGTCCACCATCCCTTCCGGGCGGATCAGCGGATCGCCGGAGAACGGGCAGACGGTCGGCACTTCAATCGGGCGCTCGGAGCCATCGCGCTCCTCCGGCACGGGGCCTTCGATATAGGGGATCACGTCCCCGGCCCGCCGGACAATCACCGTATCGCCCAGCCGGATATCCTTCTCCGCAATCTGGTCGAAGTTGTGCAGGGTGACGTTGCGGATGGTCGTGCCGCCGACGAAGACCGGCTCCACCAGCGCCGCCGGCTTGAGCACGCCGGTGCGTCCGATGCTGAGCCTGACCTCCAGCAGCTTTGTGGTGGCCTCCTCGGCGGGGAATTTGTAGGCGATGGCAGCGCGCGGATTCTTGTTGCCGACCACGCCCAGCTCCTCCCACAGCCGCAGGTCGTTGACCTTGATCACCAGCCCGTCGATCTCGTAATCGAGCCGGTCGCGGCGGGCCTGCCACTCCGGAATGGCGGCGATCACGGCTTCCAGATCGGCGAAGTAGGCCATATCGGGCGGCTCCAAAAAGCCAAGCGCCCGCAGATAGCCAAGCTGCCCCCACTGATCGAAAGGCACCGGGGCGTCGGCGGAGGCGACCACGATGCTGTAGACGAAGACGCGCAGCAGGCGGCGGGCCGTCTCCCGCGGGTCCTTGTTCTTGAGGGCGCCGCTGGCGGCGTTGCGCGGGTTGATGAACGGCGGCAGGCCGGCCTCCTCCTGCATCCGGTTGAGACGGGCGAAATCGGAAAGCGGGATGAACGCCTCCCCGCGGATGACCAGCCGGGCCGGCGGCTGTGGGCCGTCCGGCGCAACCGGGATGCGTAGCGGCACGGTGGGCAGCGTCCGCACGTTGAGGGTGACATCGTCGCCGGTGATGCCGTCGCCGCGCGTGGCGGCCAGCGTCAGCACGCCGTTTTCGTAGGTCAGCACGACCGAGAGGCCGTCCAGCTTAGGCTCCAGGGTGTAATCGAGCGTCGTCCCGGCGGGCAGCAGCTTGCCGATCCGCTCCCGCCAGGCGCGGATCTCGTCGGCGTCGAAGGCTTTGGAGAGGCTGCCGATCAGGCCGGGATGGGTGACCTTGCGGAAGTCCGGCTGGAGGTCGGAGCCGGCCCGCTGGGTGGGCGAATCGGGCGTGACCAGCTCCGGATGAGCGGCTTCCAGCGCCTCCAGCTCGACCAGGAGGGCGTCATATTCCGGATCGCTGATGACCGGATCGTTGAGGACAAAATAGCGGTAATTGTGGTAGTTGAGTTGGCCGCGCAGGTCGGCGGCGCGTTCGGCGGGGGTCGGGGTCATGGCGTTCGCTCCTGGTTCTTCCGGCGGGCGAAGGCGGTACACTGCCGGGTAATTATATCGGAAGACCGAACAAAAGTGCGAGAGGAGGCGGACGCAAAAAGGGCGCGAAGGGGAGACAGCGTGCAGTGGAGAATTGGGAGCATTGCACCAGAGCGAGATCGCCCCGTATCCTCCGCGATCTCCCGCTTTCTGCCTCTCCCTGCTACCGCCGCAGGAGTGTGTAGAGATTGGCGTCGCCAGTCTGGCCGTCGGCGCGGTAGGTCAGGAGGAGCGACAGCCCGGCGGCGGCGATCAGCGCGCTGTGCTCGGCGTCGTCCACATAGTGGCAGTAGCGCAGGGCGTGCGGACCCCGCCGCCAGTCCAGAAGGTAATCGCCCGGCTCCACCAGCGGAGCCAGATCGTCCGGCCAGGGCACAACCCGATCGCGGAAGCGGGCGTACTCCATGAACCGCCAGCAGGTGAAGACCAGCAGCCCGCCCGGCGCGGTGCGCTCCGCCAGCGCCCGGATCAGGGCGGCTCGCCCGGCGGCGGCGGGGATGTGGTGCAGCACCCCGAACAGGGCGACCAGATCGTACTGCCCGGAATCGGGCGGATGCGTCACAGCGTCGCGGCGCTCCAGGGCGGCTGCAACGCCGGACAAAGGAGCCAGCGCCGCTTCGGCCCGCGCCAGCAGTGTCTCATCCGTGTCCAGCCCATGATAAGACAACCCGCCCGGCGCGGCATGTTCGGCCAGAAAGACGCCCAGCCGCCCGTTGCCGCAGCCTACATCCAGCACGAACAGGGGGCGCGCCGCATCCGGCAGGCAGGTCAGCAGTCGCTCCCAGCCCGGCCAGGGCCGGGAACGTGTCTCGTCAAATTCGCTCCCGACGGCCCGGTAGAACTCCTGATTGAGGGCATTGAGCCGCTGGATGGTGGCGTCATCCATGCCGGTCAGGGCTGGCGGCTGCGCCATTCACGGATGATGGCCGTGTGTTCCGCGATATGTTCGTAAGTGCTGGAGGCGGCGTACTCCCACAGCGCCTTGCCCCTGGTGAACGGGTAGTAGCCCGGCGTGAACAGAATCTCATCGGGCAGGCCGGCCAGGATGCCGTAAGCCTGCAGGTGCGAACGCTCGAACTCAGCCAGTACATCGAGCAGCGGGCGGTCCCGGTTGGCCCTGTGATCGTCCGCATTCAGGCGGTCAACATCTTCCCAGGCGTAACCCGGCTCCGGCTGCTCCAGCGATTCGCCGCGGGCGGCGTCCTCCACCCAGCGCAGAAAGCGCTGCTCCCAGATGACGATATGGCTCACAATATCCTTGATCGACCACTCGCCCATGACGCCCGGCTGGATAAGCTGGGCGGTGCTCAGCGGCGCGATTGTGCGGCGGAGAAACTCATGTTCCACCCGCATCATTTCCAGCAGTTTGATCTTGTCTATATGTGCATTCATCAGTGGATTCTCCTGATCACCACACGCGCAGCAGCAACCCCTTGAGGTACGCCCCTTCCGGGAAGGTCAGGGCAACCGGATGATCGGGCGGCGGGCCGAGCGTCTCCAGCACCTGCGCTTCGCGGCCCGCATCAACCAGCGCCCCAAAGACGATCTTGCGGAACAGATCGGCGTCCACCCCGCCGGAACAGGAAAACGTCATCAGCAACCCGCCCGGCCTGATCAGCTTGAAAGCCAGCAGGTTGATATCCTTGTAGCCGCGAGCGGCGCTTTCCGCCTGGCGGGCGCTGTGAGCGAATTTGGGCGGGTCCAGGATGATGATATCGAACTGGCGGGCCGCATCGCGACAGGCGCGCAGATACTGAAAGACATCGGCCACGACGAAATCTTCCTCCCGCGCCGGGAAGCCGTTGAGAGCTACATTGCGCCGGGCCAGCGCGATCGCCTCCGCCGAGGAGTCCACCGTGATAGCGCGCCGGGCCAGGCCGTCCAACGCGTAGACGCTGAACCCCCCGGTATAGCCGAAGGTATTGAGCACCTCCCGTTCCGGCGCCCCCGGATCGAAGCGGAGCAGGTTGCCCAGCCTGAGCCGGTTGGCCCGCTGGTCCAGATAAAAACCGGTCTTGTGCCCGGCCCGCACATCCACCAGAAAGCGCCGCCCGTGCTCGTCGATCTCGATCAGGTCGGGCGGCTCCTGGCCGGCTAGGAGGCCGGTGGCCGGCGGCAGGCCCTCTTTCTCCCGCACGTCCACATCGCTGCGCTCGTAGATGCCGCCGGGGCGGAGTGTCTCCATCAGGATCGCGGTCAGCAGGTCCTTGCGGACATCAATCCCCAGCGTGAGCGCCTGTAAGACCAGCCAGTCGCCAGAGCGATCGACAACCAGGCCGGGCAGGTAGTCGTTCTCAGCGTTGATCAGGCGGAAGGCAGCGGGCATCCCGCCGTTATAGAGCAGGGTCTCCTCCACCCGGGCGGCGGCGGCGCGGCGGATGCGGCCGGCCCAGAAGGCGTCATCCGGCGGCTCGTCCTCGCGCCAGGAGAGCAGGCGGGCCGCGATCTGGGAGCGCGGGTTCCAGTAGCCCCAGGCCAGAAAGTCCCCGCGCCAGTCAACCACCCGGACAATGCCGCCGGGCGCCGGATCGCCGTGAGCCGCCTCGATCGCGCCGGAAAAGATCCAGGGGTGATGGCCGAGGGCGGATTTTTCGCGCCCCCGATGCAGGGTGAGAACAGGGAAGGAGATGGTCATGGTTCCATTGTACCGGCAACTGCGCCTCCGGGACATCCCCGGAAGCGCCATCTTACGGGCCGGGGCTGTGGATAACTGCGGGGTCAAATGTGGATAACCTCGCTCAGGTTGGGATAACTGATCTGCCTTTGGGATATAGCCAGGGCGGGCCACTGCTTTTGGATAAATGTGGGATTCTATGGGATTCAGGCTGTGGAAAGAGTGTGGACAGCCCCCCGGAAGTGATGAGCAGACGGTGGATAACTCCCCGTTATCGGCGGCGGAATCGTATACCCGGCCGGCGGCGGACAGGCTACAATAGAAGGGAGAGTCGGGAACGCGCCGGAGGCCGGTCCGTTATCCACAGAGAGCCGCCCGTGTTATCCCCATCAAGGGGCGTTCTGCTCACAGGTTATGCACAGGCTGGCGCGGAGACTCTTTGTAACGCCTCACGTGAAAGTCCAGGAGCACCTATGACAATCCCCAGAACCGGGCTGTCTTTGGAAGCCGAACGTAACAAACCCCTGACGCTCAGCGATCAGATGCGCGATCTGTTCGACCGGCTGGAGGTCGAGATCGGTATGCTGGGGCGCAGCACCGCCGCCGAGGCGCTGCAGATCCCGGCTCTGCTGGATGAAGCGACTGATATGCTCCATGTCCTGCTGGAAAAAGGCGGCGCTCTACAGGGCGAAGAAGCCCGGCTGGCGACCCTGAGCGGCCGCCTGGAGCGCAAGGCGAGCGCCTTCATGAAGGCCATTGGCGGGGCGGAAGCGCTGGCCGCCGCGCGGACCGCCGCCGGAAACCCTCCGGCGGAGCGCTGGTGGTGGCATATGGAGCAGGTCGTCGCCCGGCAGCAGCAGGCGATGTTCCGCCGCCTGGTCCGTTACGCCGCGATTGGCGTCGCGGTCCTGATCGCCCTCTTTCTGATCTACCAGCAGTTTTTCGCCCCGGACCCGGCAGTTTCGGCCAAGCTGCAGCACCTGACCAACGCCGAAGCGGCCGCCCAGGAACAGGACTATCAGGGCGCGCTGGCCGAAGTCGAGCTGGCCCTGACCGCTATCCCTGACGCGGCGGAATCGCTGGTGCTGCGCGGCGTGCTCCGGCTCATCGAAGGCGACGAAGCCGCCGCGACAGCCGATTTCGGCGCGGCGAAAACCGCGCTGGGCGATCAGGCCGACGACCTCCCCCTGCTGCGGGCGCAGACCTACCTCCGGATCGGGCTGCCGCAGGATGCCCTGCGCGAGCTGGAAGCCGCCCTGGCAGAGACGCCAGACTCCGCCGTTGGGTACTATCTGCAGGGGATCGCCTATCAGGCGCTGAATCATCTGGAGTCCGCCGTCGCCAGCTTCGAGCAGGCCGCCGACCTGGCCAACGCATCCGGCAACAGCCAGATCGAGGCGATGGCGCGGGTGCAAATGGCCCAGGTGATGCAGTCCATGATGATGGGCGGGCCGCCCCTGACTGAGCCGGCAGCCGCGCCGTAGGGCAGGAGCGCCGGGGCACATGCACAAAAAAGTCGGGGCACCCGCTCAGAAGTGCCCCGGCCGGAGTTCAGCCCGGCTGATATTCCCGGCTCACTGAGCCAGAAAAGCATCCATCGCCGCGAACAATTCGTTCAGGTGGGCTTCCTGCAAGTCGCCCATATGCGCGATACGGAAGGTCTCCCCCTTGAGTTTGCCGTAGCCGCCGCCCAGGCTGATGCCCCGCGCAGCCAGAAACTTCTGCATGGCGCTGAAGTCGATGCCCCGGTTATTGCGGATGGTGCTGACGGTCGGGCTGTGGTAGCCCTCCTCGCTGAACATCTCGAAGCCCTGACGGGCCGCCCAGGCGCGGGTCAGCTCCGCCAGGCGGCGGTGACGGGCATACCGGGCGGCGTACCCTTCGGCGCGAATATCCCTGAACTGGCGCTCGGCGGCGAACATCAGGCTGATCGGCGGGGTAGCCGGGGTGTTGTTCTTTTCGTGGTGCTTCTCCAGCGTGAGCACATCGAAGTAGTAGCCGCGGAAGGGAATCTGCCTGGCACGCTCCAGAACCCGGTCGCTCACCGCGCCAAAGGCGATGCCCGGCGGCAGCGCGAAAGCCTTCTGCGACGAGGTCAGCGCAATGTCCAGCCCCCAGGCGGCGGCTTCGACTTCTGTGCCCAGCCAGCACGAAACCACGTCCACAGCCAGCAGCGTGTCAGGGTGCTGGCGGACAACCTCGGCGATGGCCGGCAGCGGGTTAAGCACGCCGGTGCTGGTCTCGCAATAGACAACGGCGACCATATCATAGTGCTTCTTCGAGAGCGCCTCGGCGACCTGCTCCGGGCGGACAGCCTTGCCCCAGGGGACCTCAATCGCGTCCACCTGCTTGCCGTTCTCCCGGGTGACGCCGGCCCAGCGCTCGCTGAAAGCGCCGTTGACCAGGTGCAGCGCCGCCTGATCGTCGCGGACGCAACAGCGGCTGGCACTTTCCCAGATGCCGGAGCCGGATGAAGTGTAGATGTAGACGCGGTGCTGATCGCCGCCGCCGAACGATTCCTTGAGCAGCGGCTGCAGGCGGCCGTACAGATCGGCGAAGGCTTTGCCGCGGTGGCCGATCATCCATTGGCCCTGGGCATCCAGAATTTCCCGCCGGACCTCGACCGGTCCGGGGATATACAGGCGTTCGTGATCAGGCTGGCTGGTCATGGCAGACAGTTCTCTCCTCATGCGCCGGCCTCTGAAAAAGGCCGGTTTCTCATACTGCGAAACAGGCGATGAGCGCGGATCGCGCCTAGCATACCATATTCCGGCGGTCAGGAATGCGGGCAGATCGCCTTAATCCGGCGGGATATTTGTGATAACAATCACGACTGTGCCGGGCGCCAGCCAGATCGGGCGTCCAGGCGAACGCCGCCCCCCATTGTTGCCGCGGCTGAGGAGAGAGTCCCGCTTTTTGCCCTCAGGTATCCGATACAGTACGGGCCCGGTCCTGTTCGATGAGGGCGTAAGCCTCTTCCAATGTGTTGACGAAGAAGTTCCGCACGCCAATGGAGGGATGCACCCGGCGAAAGATATTCCCCAGCGCCTGCACATGGATGCCGCCGCTCACGACGACGAAGATGCCGATCAGCATATTGGGCGGGCTTACCTCAGCCATATACTTCAGAACAGGGATGGCGTTCCTGACCGGAAGGGGGCCGCTGCGACGGAGATCGGCGAGGATATCGACGCGATGCGGCACGCTGCGCGACATGGCCACAGCCTGATCTGCCGCCGCCCGGAGGTCCAGCCATGTCCACGCCCCATCGTATACATAACGCACAATCGAATGGTCATCGTCATCCCACACTACCGTAATTGGCATCTCCTACCCTCCCCTGCAAAGCGGGTGTCCACAGCAATCATCAGGGAAAATATGGTGCTTTTCTGGCATTCTGACAGTTCTCTGTTTTTCATTTTCGCTCTTATATAAGGCTTTACGCCGCCGCCAGCCCTTCCTTCAGCGCGCTGATCGGCGGGATAGGGGTGGGGTCCACGCCGTAGAGCATGGCCAGGTAGTAGCTGAGGTAGTCGCCAAACTGGGTGGCGGTGAGCATCTGCGCCAGACGGCTGTTGCCGTGAGCGGTGAAGGTATCCACGCCGATGGCCTGTTGCATGAACAGGCTGTACGTGAGGTCCTGGCGCAGCGACACACGGGGATGGTCGTAGCTGGACTTGAGGAACATACAGAAGGCGCTATTGAGGATTTTCTCCGGCATGTCGATGCCGGCGACGCCGTTATGATTCTGCTCCGGCAGAAAGTCGAACTCCGCCCAGGCTTTGGCGTTCTCGTTGATCTGGCCCTTCCAGCGGCGGGCGACGGGAGCCATGATGCCGGCTCCGTAAATGACAGCCAGCCGGTCGCAAAACTGGCCGGCGTAGCGCTTGGCTGCGTTCCGGGCCAGCGGCACCTCCGCGCCAAGCTGGGCGTGGCCGCGCCGCAGAAAGTCCAACGCCTCGGCGACATCAGAGGATAAATCTCCGGCCAGATTCAGGCGCTGGGCCAGCCCGACCAGCAGGCCGATGCTCCAGCCAAAACCGGCGCGCGGCTGGCTGCTATAGGCGAACTGCCACAATGGGACGCCATCGGCCCGGGCGCGTTCGGCCAGCGGGCCGCCGGTCGTGAGCGCCAGCCGCCGGGTCCCACGCGCTCCGGCCAGATCGTAGGCGGCCAGGGCTTCTTCTGTCCGGCCGCTGAAGCTGCTGGCGATAACGAGCGCGTCCGGGCCGGTGACATAAGCGGGCAGGTCATAGGCGCGGCTGACCACAATCGGGGTGGCGCAGGCGTGCTCGACCAGGGCCGCCAGATAGTCACCGATAATGGCGCTGCCGCCCACACCGGCCACGACAATCAGCCGCGCCTCCCGGTAGTCATCGGGCAGCGGCAGTGTCGGGGCGAGCTTCCAGGCTTGTTCAAACTGATCGGGCAGGGCGTCGATGTGGCCCAGCATATCTTCCGGATCAAGCGCGGCGAAGCGCTCCGGTTGGTCAAGGAACATAGTTATTCTCCACGTAGCAGGGGAGCAGCACACTGGGGAGACATTGTAACGCGGCGGGCTATCCGCGGCGAATTAAGAAGCGGCAGCTATGACCCGGCGGACGTGGCCGTCGGCGGGGCGGGGGTATCCGTCACAATGACCAGAGTCGGGATCGGCGGGATGGTCAGCAGCGGGGTGATCGTCGTCATCGGAATGGCGCGGGCCGTTGGCACAGGCGTCGGCGTGGTGAGCAGATAGATCGGCGCGTCGCGGACCGTGATCGCCGGCACATCGACATAGACGGCGTAAGCCATCCCCTCAAAGGCAAAGAGGATGACGGGCTTGCTCTGCCGGCCGTGGAGCTGGCTCCAGGCGAATTGCAGCGCCTGCGAGGTTCGGCCCTCCACCGGGTTATCATCCTGCCAGGTCGGGGCGGACAGGTCCTCCAGCGAGGGGAAGCCGTCCGGCCAGGGCACCAGCGCCACATCAAAATCTGCCTCAAAGCGCGTCATCGGGCCGATCTCTTCCGCCCACAGGTAGCCTTCAGTCGGCGGCGGCAGCGGCACAAAAGTGGTGAGGGCGTCGCAGGGGTTGCGCACGCTGCGCAGGTAGGCGGTATTCATCGGGTAGAGGTGAGACACCGGCTGGCCTTCAAAAAGGCGAATCGTCACTTCCTGCACGACCATGTCCGCCGGGGGAGGTGTGCCGCCGCTGACCGGCTGATCGAAGAAGCCGGTGGCGAGCCATCCCTGCAGGAACCGGTCCAGATCGCGCCGGTTGATCTGCCCGGTCCGCACCTCCCCTATCGGCTGCTCGCTGGTGATCACGCGGCCGTCCCCGTAGATGGTACAGGCATCCACCGCGTTGGCGCCGATGAAGCGGTGCGCTGTCGCCTGCCCGCCGGACAGCCGGGAGACGAACACCTTCTCCTCAGGGGAGGGGTACCAGATCGTGTTGGGGGGCAGCGGATCGCCCTGATTGCGCGGCGCGCGCGGCGTATCCAGCGTGATACCTTCAGCGCGGGCGATCACCCGATATGCCTGGCCCTGATAGCCAAAAGTCGCTTCGACGCCGTGATCGCGCTGGGCATCCCAGACCAGGGCCACAAGCTGGCTGTCGGTATACCAGCGCGGCTGTTCAGCCAGGGCGTCCAGGGGCGGGCCATCCAGCGGCCAGTCCTGATGGAAGCGGCCGGGCGCGCTTTGTGGGTAGACATGCAGCCAGGCCGCCGTGGGGATGATCTCCGCCGCCTGTTCCGGCTGGCGCAGGGCATAACACAGGCTATACAGCGTCTCGAATACCGCCGGGGCAGTCTCAATAGCGGCGACCTGGACGGTGTGTTCGCCCATCCCTTCCAGCCGGATGGTCAGCTCGCGCACCGGGCCCAGGTCCGGGCCGTATACTGGCAACAAATCCATAAAGCCGGAGTCAGCCACCTGGCTGACCAGCGCGTCAAGCGCCGCGCCGTCGATTTTGCTCTCCATCAGGCGGCCCTGCGCCCCTTCTGCCGCGGCAGCAGCGTCCGGCGGCTCCACCCAGCGGGCGCGCCGGTCGCCGTATATGACACAGTCCGGCACATGGGCGGCATAGTCGGGTTCGGAAAGCGGCTCGAAGAAGCGGTCGGCGCGGATCAGCGTCACCGCGGCGCGCTCATCCCAGGCCAGGGGGCGCGGCGTGGGCAGCGGCGTGGAAGGGGCGGGCGCAGGCGTCCCGCCGCATGCCGCCAGCAGGATGGCCCCCAGCCAGGGGCCGAACCAGCGAGTCAGCAGGCGGATGCTCATTGTCGTTATGATCCGGCCGCCGGTGGCGCGGGCGGGGCATATGGCTGAAGGAAGGGAACCTGGACGACAATTCGGTACGCCTGATTGCCTTCCGTGATCTGCATACGGCCCTGCCGGGCGATATCCCAGAAGGTGTGGACCAGATCGCCGGTCGCCCAGACCGGATTCTCCAGCGTCATCGTGGAAAGGTTTACATCCGGGTAGCTGGCGCGGAAGACATCCCAGGGCAGGCTGGGCACATCGCTGCGCATCTCCGACGGGACGGCGCTCACCCACGCCCCGGGGGGCACATAAAGCACCGGGGCGGCGCTGAGTCGCTGACAGCGGCTCAGGATATTGGCGAAGGCATCCGGCGGCCAGTTAGACAGCGCATTGATGACATGCGTCTCCCCATAGAGGGTGACGGCAATCCGCTCGATGATCGGGCCTTCGTCAGGCTCATCCGTCGCGGGGATAAAAATGCCCTCGTCCGACGACCAGCTATAGAACCCGGAGCCGATCACGTACTCCAGAAAGGCGCGGACCGTCTGCTCGTCCACCCGATCCTCAAGAGTCTGCTCCGGATCGGCGTAAGGGTCCACCCAGATCACGTGTCCGTCGCCAAACAGGACACAGAATGGCAGGATATTCAGATCATTAGCCGGGTCACCGGTGCGCCCGGCAGTGTCGATGCGAACCAGCTCTGCGCCGGGAGTATGGTCCCAATCCAGGGCGCTCCCGATCGCGCCCGCGGCGTCGTCATCAGGCGGCGGCGCTTCCGTGCCGGAAGGCGTGCAGGCGCCGGCGAGGATCAGGAGGATCAGGACATACGCCAGGGACATTCGCATGGAAGTTTCTCCCTTTAGTTGTATCGCCAGTTGTATCGCCGGCGGCCCGGCCGCATCACGAGGCGCGCAGGCAGCGCTGGACCAGCGTGCGCATCTGCCCGATATTGACCGGCTTGACCAGGAACAGATCGGCGCCCAGTTCTTCCGCCTGCTGCTGGAACTGGTGGTTAGCCGTGACGACAATCGCCGGCACCGCGCTGAGTGAGGGGGTGTTACGCATGAACTGCAGCGCCTCCAGCCCGGTCCGGCCCGGCAGATTCATATCCAGCAGGGCCAGTTGAATATGCCCCTGGCTGAGAATCTGCTCCGCTTCATCGACCGATTGGGCCGTGAAGCAGATATGGCCGTCAATAGACAGAGCATCGCACATTAGCGTGCTCTGATCAGGGTCGTCTTCCAGAATCAAGATATTCGCTGGCGTGCTCATTCTGGCCTCAATTCTGCCGTGCCCGTCCGGCGCTTCAGTGTTACCGGCGCACGACTCACGGTAAGGTCGCGACAGGTCGGGTGGCGAGAGTCGCCGCTGGATCGCTCACTTGACCCTATTATAATAGCACTTTTGGGCCTCCCCGGTCACTGGGGATTCTGGCCCATCAGGGGCGCAAGAACACGAAGCGCAGAGGAAAGGCACCGGCCTTTACCCTGCGCTCTCTGTATTTTCGCAGTTCTGTTTCTCTCTTCCGGTGTGGGCGTTACTGAATGCCACACCGGGTCCGATGGGCGTTACTGAATGCCACACCGGGTCCGGTGGGCGCTACTGAATGCCACACCGGGTCCGGTGGGCGTTACTGAATGCCCACCGGGATCGAGTATTCGTGCACCGTGTCGTCCGGGAAGATCACCCGCAGCACATAAGTTGTCGAGGTGTTCGGGCAGCGCTCGGTGCCGCCGCCCACCGTCGGCGAATTGACACCCACAGTCGGCTGACCGTCGAAATAAATCGCCTTGATGCCGGAAGTCTCCCAGAAGAAGCGGACACAGGTCCCCGGGGCCAACTTGACCCCATCGGGCACGGTTGACCAGAAGCGGACATTGGGGCCGCTGGGGACTGCTGTCGGCGCTGCCGGCTGGTCCGGGGCCGGGATCGAAGTCGGCGGAGCTGGCGGCGGAGGGGGCGGCGGCACATTAATCACCGGCAGGCTACCGACATCGCCCGATGTGGTCAGCAAACCGCCAAAGAACCAGCCCTCGGTCATCCCGTAAGGCGCGCGGAACCACGTCCCATCGCCGTTGCGCCCGCTGAGCCGCAGCTCAGTGCCGGCCAGGACGCTGCCCAGGATGGGGTAATCCGTGCCGGGGCCGCCGCGCACATTCATGCCCTGGTTGGAGGTGGCGCGCGGGCCGGTCGGGGTTGCTGTGGCCTGCGGCGGAGCGTTAGTCGGGGTCACCGGCGGCGCTGTGGGTTGCGGCGGCTCGGTAGCGGTGGGCAGGTCGGTTGGCGTGGCGGTGGGCTGGGCCTGGACCACACTGACGCGGATTGTAGCCGGGACGCTGGCCGTGCCGTCCTGACGGAGGGCGACAGCCGTGATCGAGTGATCCCCGATGCCCTGCGCCCGCCATTCAAAGTTAGCGATGAAGGCGGCCTGTCCGCTGGCATCAGGCGCGGTGCTCGAGCCGGCCGGCTGGTCGTCAATCTCCAGCTCAATCCGGCTGACGCCAGGGCCGGAATCCGTGCCGACCACCTGCACGATCACGTTGGTCCCTTCAGCAAACGACATGCCGTTCACCGGCACACGAATCTCAACTTCCGGCGCGTTGCCGGAGGATCGCACCTGCGGTCCGTCGCCGCTGCCGGTCAGGTTACAGGCCAGAGCAGACAGAGCCAGCAGGGCGATGACTATCATAATCATGCGAGTGGGCCGGCGGGGCATACCGATTTCTCCCTTGAGTAACCCATATTCAACTGTGCAAGACTAGCGCATTCCGGGTGATAACGCAACGGTGAATGCGCCGGCAAAGAGCGGGGGGTAACGGGCAGTGGAGAGTAACAGGGAAAAGCGTCAGGCCGCTTCGGATGACACTGGCGCCCCCTGTTTTCTCCTGTTACCCGCTCTCCACTACCTGCTGCCCGCTTTTTCTATTTCCCCCTGTGAGGTCGCCGCTGTGCGGGTATAATTGCCCCGGTGGCGACGCCCCATGTCCCGCGCAGATCGGCGCGCACCCGGCGTCGCCACAGGATAAGCGCCCGTGCCAATCCTGAAGCCCGGAACTCTGGAATTCATCAGCCTCAACGTCGAGCAGACGGCGCGCCTGGGGAGCCGCCTGGGAGAAATCCTGCGCCCCGGCGACATCATCTGTCTCTCCGGCGGGTTAGGGGCTGGCAAGACCGCTTTCGCCCGCGGCGTGGGCAAGGGCTGGGGCGCTGTGCCGCCGGTCACCAGCCCCACCTTCACCCTGGTCCACGAACACACGCGCCAGGCGGACAGCGGGCGGCTGTTCCACGTGGACAGCTACCGGGTGGCCGGCATCGAGGATGCGCTGAGCTTCGGCCTGGATGAGCTGTTGCTGGATCGCCACCCGGTGCTGCTGGAATGGCCGGAGCGAGTCGCGCCGCTGCTGCCGGAGGAACGGCTGGATATCCTGTTCCGGTTCGAGGATTCCGAGCGGCGCCATATTCAGTTTGAGGCGCGCGGCGAGCGATACAACGAGTTGCTGGAGACCTTCCGCCGCCGCGCATTCGGCGCCTGAAGCCGCGCAACACGCAGCGATTGAGAACACTATGCTTCTGGCACTTGATACCGCCACCCGCCTGATCAGCATCGCCCTGCACGACGGCGGTCACGTCGTCGCCGAAGCCACCTGGGAGACGGCCAACCACCACACAGTCGAGCTGGCTCCGGCGGTCGAGGCCATGCTGAGCCGGGCCGGACTCCGCCCGGAATCGCTCACAGCGGTGGCGGTGGCGCTGGGTCCCGGCTCCTTCACCGGGCTGCGCATCGGGCTGGGGCTGGCCAAAGGGCTGGCGACCGCGCTCGACATCCCGCTTGTGGGCATCCCCACGCTGGAAGTGCTGGCGGCGGCGCAGCCAGAATTCCCCGGCGACCTGATCGCGGTCCTGAGCGCCGGGCGAGGCCGGCTGTGCGTCCAGCGCTTCCACTGGGAGACGAACGCCTGGGCAGCCGCCGGGGAAGCGTCCATCATGAGCTGGGACGCCCTGCTGGAAGGCATCCCCGAAGGCGCCCCCACCCTGCTCAGCGGCGAGATTGCGCCGGAAGCCGTACAGAAGATTGTTGAGGCCGGCGCCAGCGGCAAAACCATCACGCTGGCCCCGACGGCGAGCCGCCTGCGCCGGGCGGGCTACCTGGCCGATCTGGCCCAGGCGCGCCTGCGAGCCGGCGCTGCTGACGACCCGTACACGCTGGTGCCGATCTATCTGCACCAGCCAGGAGTGCCCCACCCTTGAGCCGCTCTCCCCAGTATGTCCTGCGCCCGATGCGCTATGAGGATATCGCCCAGGTAGTGGCGATTGACAGGCTGTCCTTCCCCATCCCCTGGACGGCCAGCGTTTACCGCTACGAGATCGGCCAGAATTCGCTCAGCTCCATGGCCGTCCTGTGCCTCTATGAGCCGGGCGAAGCCCGGAACGGGGACGGCGCGTCCTGCGCCAGCCGGTTGCTGAACCGCCTGTTAGGGCGGCGCGATCCGGCCTGGCACCGCGCCGTTGTCGGCTATGGAGGCTTCTGGTTCAGCCGGCAGGAGGCGCACATCAGCACCATCGCCACCCATCCGTCCTTTCGCGGTCGCGGCCTGGGCGAGGCCCTGCTGGCCGGCATGATCCGGCGCGGCCTCAATATGGGCGCTGGAGTCCTCTCCCTGGAGGTGCGCGTCAGCAATGAGCCGGCCATCGCCCTTTATCAGAAGTACGAGTTTCACTCCCACGGCCGCAAAGAGCGCTACTACCACGACAACGGCGAAGATGCCTACGATATGCGCGTCAGCCCGGTTGATGACGGTTACCGGGGACGGTCCGCCGCCCGCTGGGAGGCGCTCCAGAAGCGGGTCCGCGTTCTGGATGAGTTCAGCGCCTACGAACGCCCCCGCCGCTCCTTGTTCTAAAGCCGCCCCTTCAGTCATAATAGAGAGCGCCAACCGGCGCATCGTTCGCCCTCCGGCAGGTAGGGCATCTCCGGCATCCCCCGCCCGGGAAATCTGAACTGCGAGGAAACGTGCCATGTCTGATCTACAGGAGAAAGCAGCCCGGCTGTACGCCATCGCCAACGAGATCGCAACCTGTAAGAAATGTCCGCTGTGCAACAGCCGGACGCGCACCGTGCCGGGGGCCGGCCCGGCCAACGCCGAGATCATGTTCATCGGCGAAGCGCCCGGCTTCCACGAAGATCAGCAGGGCCTGCCTTTCGTCGGGCGCAGCGGCCAGTACCTCAACCAGCTACTGGCTTCGGTCGGCCTCAGCCGCAAGGATGTCTTCATCGGCAACGTGGTCAAATGCCGCCCGCCCGATAATCGCGACCCGGAACAGGCGGAGCTGGACGCCTGCAAGGATTATCTGGACCGGCAGATCGCTGTGATCAACCCCCGCGTCATCATCACCCTGGGGCGCTTCAGCATGGCTCGCTACTTCCCCGGCGCCCGAATCACGCAGGCGCACGGCCACCCGCGGCAGGTGGACGGCCGGCTGTGCTTCCCCATGTATCATCCGGCGGCGGTGCTGCGCAACCCGAACCTGGGGCCAGAAATGCAGGCCGATATGAAAAAGGTCATGCAAGCCATCCAGGAGATGAAGGCCGGAGGCCAGCCGCCGGAGCAGCAGGGGTCTGAAGAGCCGCCGGAGCCGCCGGTTCAACTTTCCCTGTTCTAGCCTGTACAGAAGAGAGGCCGCTATGAAATACCGCATCCTGGGCCAGACCGGCCTGCGCGTTTCCGTCATCGGGGTGGGAGCCTGGCAGTTCGGCGGCGAATGGGGCCGGACCTATTCCCCGGCGGACGCCCGCGCCATCCTCCAGCGAGCCGGGGAACTGGGCATCAACCTGATCGACACTGCCGAGTGCTACGGCGACCATACCTCCGAAGCCCTGATCGGCGACTTTCTGGCCGGCGACCGACGCGAAAACTGGGTCATCGCCACCAAGTTTGGCCATCGCTTCACCGCCAATTTCACCCGCGAGGAGCGCTGGACGCCGGACGACGTGCGCGGCCAGTTGGAGGCTTCGCTGCGGGCGTTGCGCGTCGAGACAATCGACCTGTATCAGTTTCATTCCGGCCCGGACGAAGCCTTCGATAACGATGCGCTATGGACGATGCTGGCCGACCAGGTGCAGGCGGGCAAGATTCGCCATCTGGGCATTTCAATCAGCAGCTACGCCGAACGACTTCACCAGGTGGAGCAGGCCGTCGCCGTCGGAGCGGGGGCGATTCAAGTCCACTACAACCGGCTGGAGCGCGAGCCGGAGGAGCATATCCTCCCCGCCTGCCAGCGGCACAATCTGGGCGTGCTGGCGCGCGTCCCGCTGGCCAGCGGCCTGCTGAGCGGCAAATACGCGCCGGGGACAACCTTCACCAATGAGAGCGATGTCCGCTCCCAGCGCGACCGCGCCCGGCTGGAGGCTCATCTGCGCGAGGTGGAGGCGATCCGGGCGACAGAGGCGCCGCCGGGGGTGGACCTGGCGGCCTGGGCGCTGGCCTGGTGCCTGCAGCACCCGGCGGTGACGTGCGTCATCCCGGGCTGCAAGTCGCCGGAGCAGGTGGAAGCCAACGCCGCCGCCGCGGCGCTGGATATGGTCCGCGCCGACCATCCGGGGGCGGCAGCCTGACCGGGCCGGCCTCACGCCAGGGTGACGTAGATCGGGTTGCTGAAGATCCAGCCGCGCCGCCGGCCCCGGTAGGGCTTCCAGGCTTCGACGCGGTACGCGCCCGGCCTGGCGGGCGTGTAGGTCAGCGTCCGGCCGTCCTGCTCGGCCACGGCCCGCCCGTTGTGAAGCAGGCGCAGCCGGGCCGCCGCGGGCGCGGTCGCCAGCAGCGCTTCACAGTCGGCCAGCGACACCTGATCGCCCATGATGGCCGCCGTCCGGTCGCCGTTCAGCGCCTCAAAACGGAAGCCGCGCGGGCTGCCGGGCAGGCTGTAGCCGACGAAGGCATGTCCCCGCTCCAGCGCGCTGTACAACGCCGCCGCGTCGGCTTCCCAGCTTCCGCTCAGGGGATGCTCCACCAGCACATGCGTGTTCACGCAGCGGAATAGAAACTGGTAGGGGTAGATAACGCGGCGCAGGGGACCCATCTGCATCGGCGCGGCGTGGGCGTCGGCGCTGCCAATGGCGACCACCCGCCGCCCCTCCTGCAGCAGCGCATCCCACAGGGCCAGGATGTCCGGGTCCGGACCGATCACGGCGGTGGCCGGGGCCAGCAGACGGAGGATGCCGGATATCATATGGGGGAGCATAGCCTTCACCGTGGACATGTAGTTCCACAACTCCAGCCCGGTGTACCCGGCCACGTCCCAGTCATCCCAGCTATAGGACCCTTCGCCGGCCCAGGGCACGGCCCGATCGATCGGGTGGGCCAGGAAGGCCACGCCGCCCGCCTGGCGGACAGCGTCCAGCAGGGCCTGCGCCCGCTGTCCCTGCCCCGCGGCGGCCATCTCCCGCCCCGCGCCAAAGACAAGCAAATGGTTGCGCTGCGGCTCGCGGGTCATATCGTGCACTTCTTCGCCTGTCAGGAGCAGCACCCGTTCCCTGTGGCGGTTCTGGTAGTAGCCCTCCACGCCGGAGACCCAGACGTTGTGATCGGTAATCACGACGAAGTCCAGTCCGGCGCGGATGGCCGCCGCCGCGACCAGGCCGTGCGAGCCAGCGCCGTCGGAAGTGGTGGTATGGGCGTGCAGATTGCCGACGTATTCGAACACGGATACGCTCCTCAGCAAATCACAGGATAGACCGGCCTCCCCGCCACAATGATACCCCGCCGGGGGGAAGCGGGCAGCAGAGAAAAGCAGCGAGCCGCCGGGCAGATCGCCGCTATGCGCGATTATCCTGAGAAAATGCGGTTGCTTAACAAATGGCCGATTCCGTGTTACCCTGTAACACTTTGACCGCGTATTAACCCGTTCGATTTATTTATAGGAGAGAGTGCGGCGATGTCCGAACCGAAGGTCTTTGACAACAATAAATCACAACTCCTGGAAGACTACGAGTTTGATCTCAACCTGCATCTGGACTGTGAAACCATCGAGCAGTCTGTCCGCGCCCTGCTCGCGGCGGTTGGCGAGAACCCGGACCGCGACGGCCTGCTTCAGACTCCGCAGCGCGTAGCCCGGATGTACGAGGAGCTGCTGTCCGGTTACCACACTGATCCGGAGAAGGTGATCAACAACGCCCTGTTCGAGGTGGAATATCAGGAGATGGTGCTCGTCACCGACATCGAGTTCTATTCACTGTGCGAGCACCACATGCTGCCGTTTGTAGGCCGGGCGCACGTCGGCTACATCCCGCGCCGGAGGGTCGTCGGCCTCTCCAAGATTCCGCGCATCGTGGACCTGTTCGCCCGCCGCCTGCAAGTACAGGAGCGCATGACAGCCCAGATCGCCGATTTTCTGATGGTGACGCTCGACCCGCTGGGTGTGGGCGTGGTGGTGGAAGGCGCGCATATGTGCGCCATGATGCGCGGCGTCAAGAAGCACAACGCCCGTATGATCACCAGCCATCTGCTCGGCTGCTTTGAGAGCAATGAAAAGACGCGCAACGAGTTCTTCAGCCTTGTGCGCCGCTCGCTGAACTCGGACAGCCTGATCTAGGGTCGCCCACGCCGTATGATCTCATCCCCGGCCTTTCGCCACCCGCTGGCATACAGGCCGGGGATGGGGAATGGATGAGAGTCTAGGCGAGCTTGTACCCGATCATGCGCAGGAAGTCCTGGCGCCATTTGATGCCGCTTTCATCCTCGATGCCTTTGCTCTTGAAGCCGTCGATCACGCCCAGAATACCCCGCCCCTGCTCAGTCTCGGCGATGATCACCTCGGTCGGGTTGGCCGTGGCGCAGAACAGGCGCACGATCTCCGGTACGCGCTCCAGCGCCCCCAGGACATTGATCGGGTAGAAGCCCTCCCCCAGGAACAGGATGAAGCTGTGCCCGGCGGAAAGAGCCAGTGCGTTCTGTTTGGCCAGCGCGATCAGGGCCTCGTCGGTCCCGCTCCACCGGATCAGGCAGGCGCCGGAAGCCTCGCAGAAGGCCAGGCCGAACTTGATACCCGGCACGGCCCCGACCAGCGCCTCGTGGATATCCTCGACAGTCTTGATGAAGTGGCTCTGCCCCAGGATGAAGTTAATCGGCTCCGGCTTTTCGATGGCGACGGTGAGCAACTGCATAGGTATCCTCCTTCAAAGCGGCTCTGTGCTGTCTTTACTGTAAGGACGCCGCCGCCAAAATGCAACAGGCGCGGCAGCAGGGAACAGGCCGGAGGCTCGAAGCGGCTTACCCCGGGGGTTGAGCGGCATTTACCCTTACTACCGGCTGTCCGCCCTCCGATCCTAACCCGGCTCAACGGTCAGGTCATAAGTGGCGGTCTGAGTTGTATAGGGCGTCATGGCGCTGATGATCAGCGTAGCCGGCGTATCCGGCCCGACCTCCACACCCCATAAGCCGGAACTCCCCTCGCCCGGAATCAGCAAGCGCCGGACAGAAGGCCCCGTCCCTTCCACGACCTCCACCAGATACATCTGCGGCAGCGTATTCTCGATCCGCGACCACCCCTCGGCCAGCCAGCCGCCGGAGTCGCTTTCCGCGTCGTCCAGATAGCCGATCTCCGGCACGGCGATGTCATCCAGCGCCCAGCCGTTGCGCGTGAAGGCCTGGTCGGTCACATACTCAAAGCGGACCAGGACTTCATGCCCGGCGTAGGGGGTGAGGTCGATATGTTCCTCCAGCCAGGCGGCGCGCGGGCGCAGACGGCGCGTCGGATTCTCCCCCAGGGTAATCGGGATCTCAAGCTGCTGCCCGCCGCGCAGGACCGTAGCCAGGAGCGTATCGCCAGCGTCATAGTCGTTCAGGCGCTGCACGAAATAGGCGGGCGCCAGCGGGCGGCCATCAAGCGCCACAAACCGGTCGTCGGGCATGATGCCGGCCTGTTCCGCCGGGCCGCCGGGCACGGTATTCCGAACCGTGATGGTGCGCGCGTCATATTCGATGCCCAGAAACGGCGCCGGGCGCCAGCCGGTCCCGCCGACGCTGAAGCCGGTTACCCCGGCGGCAAAGGCGCGGTTATTGGGATTCTCGGTCGTGGTAGCTGGCGTCTCCAGCGGCGTCCAGGTCGCGCCGCCGTCGATGGAGATACTGATATAGCCGTAATCCCAGAACGGCTCCATCTCATACCAGGCCCAGTAGGTCAGGGTGGCCCGCTCGATGCCAGACAGGTCGAAGGCGCGGGTCAGGCGCGGGGCGCTTTGATCGGACCGGTTAGCCCAGTAGAGGTGCGTCCCGCTGTGCGGGGCGGTGGGGATGACGGAGACGCGGTCGCTCCCGGCGAAGGTGACGACGAGCATCTGCGGAGCGGACGCCTCCAGACGGATATAGTTCGCCCCGAACTGGTTGGCCTGCTGGCCCTGCAGCGCCAGCGGGTAGGTCGAGGCGGCCATCAGCGGCGTAGCTCTGATCTGCCCCAGCGCCAGATGCCCGTATCCAAAGCGGCCATCGCTCAACTCCGGCGCGTCAATCAGGTTGGCGACCAGCCAGTCGGCGAAAATATCGGTGAAGGTCAGCGGCCCGCCGGTCAGGGGGTCGCGGGCATCGACGGCGGCCAGCGCGTTCTCGATCCCCGTGATACCATCGGCTGGCTCCTGCGAGTGAGCGAGCACGAACTCCGGCCCGAAGCGTTCCACCAGGTAGACGAAGAACAGCGACGCCGCGCCGTAATAGGGCATCGGCGTGTCAATATCCCAGGTGTTCAACTGGATTGTCGGGTTGTTCAGATAGAGAGCGATCGCCGCGGCGCGCGGCGTGGTGGTCAGGAAAGCGCCCAGCTCCGCCGTCCCCTCCGCCACCCATGTTTCCTCGTTCTCATCCTGATTGTGCTGAATCATGTGGACAAATTCGTGGGCCAGCACGTACAGATAGGCGGGGCTGTTGAAAGGGGTATTGTCCGCCGCGATGACGAACATTTTGCGCTCGTTGCTGGCGGAGAAAATCTGGCGGGGGTAGGCGCTGGTGTCGTTGAAGTAACCGCCGATATCTTCCCCGATGCCCGTCACATGAAGCACCGAGATATGCGCGTCACCGTCGATGCCGCGGGCTACCTCCGGGCCGAACAGCTCCCGCACCGCCGGGAACAGGCGCTCATCCAGCAGGCGGGCGGTCCGGCTCAGCAGGGCGGCGTCGTAGGGCACTCCATCCTGCACCCACAGGTACACGCCCGGGGCCGCCGCCGCCAGCACAGCCTCCACCTCCAGAATCAGGTCGCCGTCGCCGTGACCGACGAAAAAAGTCTCCCGATCGCCGATGTGATATTCCGGGGCGGGCGGGATCGTGACCCGGTCGATATCGCGCAGCCCACCCAGGCGCTCGGCCAGTTGCACCACGTCGCGGACGGGGATTGTGACCTCATCCAGCGTGCGCAGCGTGCTGGTCGTCCGGCTGCTCCCGCCCTGGGCGATGGCGCACCCGGCGGCGAGCAGACAGGCCGCTGCCACCGCCGCCAGCAGGGCGGCCCGCACGATCCTCAGATGGGGGATGAGATAGCCTGCTGTATCGCGATCGTTCATCGGTTTCGCGCCCTTCTCTCATTTCTGCCCGATGCCGCGCCCCCTTGCCCTATCTTATCACGCCCGGCGCCGGCGCGGTTTAGCTATCTATGAGAACCGCTGAGGCTGCGGAGCGATCGCGCCCGGCGCGGATTGCGTCTTTCCACCCCCCAATCTGAGGGGGGCCTCCGGCGCGGCTAACGCGAATGATGCTATAATCCCGTTGTATCTGTGAAAAAGAGGTGACCCATGGACAAGCTGATTTGCGGCGATGAATGGCTGAGCCTGATCCAGCGCCGACATGGCGAGCATGATGTCTCTGTCATCCGATCCGGGGACGAAGCGATCATTGTCCCGCTGACGCGCAGCGGTCACGTCCTCCTGACCAGCGAGCCGTCCCCGGCGCTGGGCCACGATGTCCTGATCCTGCCCGGCGGCGCAATTGACGAAGGCGAGTACTCGCCGGAGGCCGCCAACCGCGAGATGCAGGAGGAAGTCGGCTGCATCGCCGGGAAGCTGGACTTCCTGGCCGTCCTCCACCCCTGGAGCAAGTACCTGACCGTCTCCACCTATGTCTATCTGGCCCGCGACCTGGCCCCCAGCACCCTGCAGGGAGATGAGGACTACGCCATCGGCGTGCAGAAGGTCCCCCTGGATAACTTCGAGCAGCTCATCGCCGCGGGCCGTCTGACCGACGCCCGCATCATCGCCGCGCTGTATATCGCCAAGCGCTTCCTGCAATGGGAAGCCCGGCAGAAGTAGCTGCTGTGCACCCTGCCCATTGGAGCCATTTTTTCAGAGGCCGGGCCGTCCTTGCCGGCTGTCTGATCGCCGTCCTGCTATTGGTCGGCGGGCCGCTCCGCGCCCAGTCGGGCGAGGCCCCTCCGCCACCGCCGCACCTGGGCTACGGCGTTCATCTGGGGCCGCACCTGGCCGCCCCGCCCGAAGTGATCCAGGGCCTCGGCATGGACTGGGTTAAGGTGTATGACGCTGGCCAGGTGGACGACTATCCCATGTTTCGCGTCCTGTACCGCATGGACCTGGACTGGCCGAACGACTGGAGCTACTTCCGGTCGGAGGTGGCGCGGCGGGCACAGGAGCTGGTCGCGCGCGGGGTGGACGCCATCGAGATTCACAACGAGCCGAACCTGGCTATGGAGTGGCCGCGCGGCCCGAACGCCTGGGAATACGTGCAGATGCTGCGCGTCGCCTACGAGATCATCAAGAGCATCGCTCCCAACGTCATCGTGGTTTCCGGCGGGCTGGCGCCGACGCTGACCACGCCCGACCGCGGCGCAATCAACGATCTGGACTTCGCCCGCGAGATGCTGGAAAACGGCGCCGCCGATTATCTGGACGCTTTCGGCTATCACCCCTACGGCTTCAACCAGCCGCCGGAGGCCGATCCGACCCAGAATGAGCTGGTCTTCCGCCGCGTGGAGCGTCTGCGCGATCTGCTGGCCGCTTACGGCGCGGGGGGTAAACCGATCTGGCTGACGGAATTCGGCTGGCTGCGCGACCCGGCGGAGAGCGGGGTTAACTGCGCCGGCAGCCCGGCTCTGGCCGGCTTCGACTGGATGCGCGTGCCCGGCCGGACCCAGGCAGATTACACCGTCCGCGCCTTCGACTACGCCGACCGTCACTGGGCGTGGGCCGGGCCGATGTTCCTGTGGAACCTCAACTGGCAGCAGTACGCCGACGACTACGAAGACCCGTGCAGCCATCTGCGCTGGTATGGCATCCTGGAGCGCGACGGCGCGCCGACGGCCACTTACCGCGCCGTGGCCGCCATGCCGCACCGCTACAGCGCCTACCTGCCCCTGCCAGAGGCGCGCCCCGCTCCGCCGCTTGACGCTTTCGGGACGCCCGCCCTGACACCCCCCTCTTCCCTGGACGGCGGGCCGTTTGAGGCCGCCGGAGCCGATCCGGTCTTCCAGATTGCGGCATTCTGCCCACGCCTGTTTTCGCTCGGCGAGTGGGAGGTTATCAATGCCGGCTGGCCGGCGGATCTGACCCTGCGCGTGGAGCCGCAGATCTTCCCCGATCAGGATATGCCACGCCTGCTGGCTTCGGCGGAGGAAGTCCACTTTGGCGACCGGCTGGCACTCTACGCTGATGTCAGCATGACCCCACCCGGCGAGTATCTGCTGGTGGCGACGCTGCGCGGGGAATATAACGAGCGCACTATTTCCGGCAGCGCGCGCTTGCTGCTGCAAGTCGAAAGCAGCCCGGTGAACTGCCAGTGAGTCGGAAGACCGCGCTATAATAGGGCCAGGCGGAGTAAGTTCGCGGCGCAGCAAGGAGCGGCGGACATGGCGACAGATATTCACCCCGAAGCGCTGGCGGCTCTGATCAACGGGCAGCATGGCGCGCCCTTCGATCTGCTAGGCCCTCATTCGGTGTCTGATGGGGAGGCAGTTTCTTTCCGGGCCTTTCGCCCCACCGCCCGGACGCTGACCCTGGTCATCGAGGAGTCAGGCGAGCGCGCCGCGATGGAGCGCCTGCACGACGCCGGGTTCTTCGCCGTGACGCTGCCGCTGCGCTGGCCGGTCGCCCGCTACCACTACGAGGCGGAGACCTTCGAGGGCGAGACGGAGTCCTTCGCCGACCCGTACACCTTCGGGCCGCTGCTGACCGATTACGACCTTTACCTGTTCGCCGAGGGGCATTACCTGTACGCCTACGAAAAGCTGGGTGCGCATCCCCGCCAGATTGGCGGCGTGACCGGCGTCAATTTCGCCGTGTGGGCGCCTAATGCCCGCCGGGTCAGCGTGATCGGCGATTTCAACCGCTGGGACGCCCGCGCCCACCCCATGCGCAAACATGATCCCGCCGGCGTATGGGAGTTGTTCATCCCCGGCCTCGGGCCGGGCGACTCGTATAAGTTCGCCCTGCTCTCTCAGGTTGCCGGCTATCACGTGGAAAAGACCGATCCCTACGGCTACCAGGCTGAGCTGCGTCCGCGCACCGCCTCCATCGTCGCCGATCTGAGCCAGTATGACTGGGGGGATGACGCCTGGATGGCCGCCCGGGCCGGGCGCGATCCGCTCCGGACGCCAATGGCGATCTACGAGGTGCACGCCGGATCGTGGCGGCGGAATGCCGCCGGGGAGTGGCTGACCTACCGCGAGCTGGCCGATCTGCTTGTGCCTTACCTGAATGACATGGGCTACACCCATATCGAGCTGATGCCCGTCGCCGAGCATCCCTTCGATGCCTCCTGGGGCTACCAGGTGACCGGCTACTTCGCCCCGACCAGCCGCTATGGCAGCCCGCAGGACTTCATGTATCTGGTTGACGCCTGCCATCAACACGGCATTGGCGTGATCCTGGACTGGGTCCCGGCGCACTTCCCCAAGGACGGCCACGCCCTGAGCTACTTCGACGGCACGCATCTCTATGAGCATGCCGACGCCCGGCAGGGCGAACATCCCGACTGGGGGACCTATATCTTCAACTACGGGCGCAACGAAGTGCGCACCTTCCTGCTCACCAACGCCCTGTACTGGCTCAAGGTATTCCATATCGACGGCCTGCGGGTGGACGCGGTGTCCTCCATGCTGTACCTGGATTACGGCCGCCGGGCGGGCGAGTGGATCCCCAACCAGTACGGCGGCAACGAAAACCTCCCGGCGATCACCTTTCTGCGGGAATTCAACGCCGTTGTCCACCGCGAAGCGCCCGGCGCGGTGACAATCGCCGAAGAATCAACGGCCTGGCCGATGGTGTCCCGCCCGACCTATATCGGCGGGCTGGGCTTCACCCTCAAGTGGAACATGGGCTGGATGCACGACACGCTGGATTACATCCGCCACGATCCGGTCTACCGCCGCTACCATCACCACAGCCTGACCTTCTCCCTGATGTACGCCTTCAGCGAAAACTTCATCCTCTCCCTTTCACATGACGAAGTTGTGCATATGAAGGGGTCGCTGATCGGCAAAATCTTCGGCGACTGGTGGCAAAAATTCGCCACGCTGCGCCTGTTGTACGGCTACCAGTACACTCACCCCGGCAAGAAGCTGCTCTTTATGGGGCAGGAGTTCGGCCAGTGGGCTGAGTGGAGCGAGGCGCACAGCCTGGACTGGCATCTGGTGGAGCAGTTCCCCATGCACCAGAAGATGCAGGCCTGGACGCGCGATCTCAACCGGCTGTACGCGACGCAGCCGGCGCTTTATGAGAAGGACTTCACCCCGGACGGCTTCCGCTGGATTGAAGCCAATGACGCCGAGCAGAGCGTCTTCAGCTATATCCGCTTCGCCAATGACCCGGGCGATGCCCTCGTCGTGGCCTGCAACTTCACCCCGGTGCCGCGCCACGGCTACCGGATTGGCGTGCCCGAGGCCGGGTTCTACCACGAGCTGATCAACAGCGACGCCGAATGCTATGGCGGCGGCAACGTGGGCAATCTGGGCGGGCGTCACTCTGACCCGATCGCCTGGCACGGCCTGCCGCACAGCCTCAGCCTGACCCTCCCGCCGCTGGGAATCGTGATTCTCAAGCGCGGGCCTGCCCCCGTCGGGGATCACGCGCTGCCGCTCCCCGCCCCATGACCATACCGAACGCCGTCTCCCCCGCCAGCGGAGGCCAGCGCCGCGCTTACGGCCCGCTGCTCCTGCTGACCCTGCTGATGCTGCTGGCCGCCTTCAGCCGCCTCTACCACCTGATGGGCGAGAGCGTCTGGGTGGACGAGGGATACACCTATTACGCCATGACCCGGCTGGGGCCGCTGGGCACGGCCCTGGACGACATGCACCCGCCGCTGTACTACTTCGGGCTGGGCGGCTTCATGGCGCTGGGCGGCGACACCATTCTGGTCATGCGCGCTTTTTCCGCCCTGCTCAGCATCCTGGCCGTGCCGCTGTTCTACCAGATGGCCCGGCGCATGGTCCCGCAGGAGGCGGCCCTCCCGGCGGCGCAGATCGCCCTGCTGGCGACGCTGCTGTTCGTCCTCTCCGATCCGGATATCTCAATGGCCCAGGAGGCGCGCAACTACAGCCTGCACAAGCTGACGGCGATCCTGAGCATGTGGCTGTACCTGCGCTGGGCGGCCCGGCCCGGCGGACGGCGGCTGATCGCCTGGGTAGCGGCCTCGACCGCCATGATCTACACCTACTACCTGAGCGCCGTGATCATGGCCGCTCAGGGGCTGCACGCTCTGCTGTACCTGCGCGGGCGGCTCCGCTGGACAGCCATCGGCGGGCTGGCGATCAGCGGTCTGCTGTTCCTGCCCTGGTTTCTGACCGGCTTCCTGGACCAGATTCGCACGCCGAACCCGCTGTTCCTGCCGGAGCCGGTGGACGCGACGGCGCTGGGCACGCTGCTGCGGCTGTACTTCAGCCAGCAGTGGGCGCTCGTGATCGGGCTGATCATCCTCGGCGTCGGCGTGGTGCACTATGCCGCCGAGCGCTTCCATATCGTCTGGCGGCCGGACGGCCCGGCCTTCATGCTGATCGTGTGGCTGGTGACGCCGTTCGCCCTCCTCACCGCGATGGGCAGCTTCTCGCCACGGTGGCCGTTTCTGGTCACGCCGGCCATCGCGCTGCTGGCGGCGCGCGGGCTGGGCAATCTGCGCAATCCGGGTCGCTTCCTGCTGGCGGCTGTCCTCGTCGTCTATGGCGTAACCACGGTCGATTTCTACTGGCCCAAGCCGCCCTGGGATCGGGTGGCCGGGAACGTTGTCCGCTACGCCGAGCCGGGCGAGCCGGTGCTGATGGAAGTCAACAACGACGATGTCAGCCTGCTCTACTATCTGGAACATATGCTGCCGCCGGGGAGCGACCTGCGCTCGATGCGCCTGTGGCGGGAGGCGACCACGCCGGCGGAGTATCACACCCAGCTAATCGACACCCTCTACGCCCCCGACCACAACACGCTGTGGGTGGCCGCCTGGGGCGAAGATCACGACCTCTTCACCCGGTTGGAAAACGCCGGCTACCGCCGCACCATGACGATGACGACCGACCACGTTGGCAACGCGCTCAACGTCCACCGCTACGACCGCCTGCCAGAGGAGCCGGCCGCCGTCTTCCAGTCGGGCATGGCCCTGCGGCAGGTGGCCGTCCACCCGGCCCAGAGCCGCGTCGATCTGTGGTGGTCGGCGGACACTCCCCTGGAGACTGATTACACGACTTCGGTATTTCTGCTGGATGAATCGGGCCAGCTTGTGGCCCAGCACGATTCCTTCCCCCAGAACGGGGCGCGGCCCACCACATCCTGGATGCCGGGCGAAGTCATCTACGATCCGCATCTTCTGGCCCCCGCTGATCTGCCGCCGGGGCGCTACACCGTGGCCGTTCAGGTGTACACCTGGCAGGATGGCGTCAAGGTCCCCACGGCGGACGGCCAGCCGTGGTTCACGGTCGGTGTGTTCGACTGGTAGCGTGTCGTAGTCAACCGGGCCTCATCCCCGGCTTCTCTCCCGGCGTGAGGGAGAAGCAAAACGTCTTACTCCCTTCCTCCGTTGACGGAGGAAGGGGCGGGGATGGAGGTTCGTCAACGCACATCTCGATAGACATGTCCGCCCCGGCTGGCGCGTTTCGCGCTGCCGGCGCAATACGTTATAATTATCACAAATGACAATCCAGCTTCTTCGGGGGGTGACATGACTGACTTTCCACGTACTACTGTTGGCGGCGTCAGCCTGCCGCGCCTGATCATCGGCACCAACTGGCTGCTCGGCTATTCGCACACCAGCCCGGCCAAAGATAAGCACATCCGCGAGCTGCAGACCCGCGAGCGCATGACGGCCATCATCCAGACCTTCATGGAGCGCGGCGTCAACGCTATCATGGCCCCTCTGTCGGAGATACTGGAGTACGCCATCCGTGACGCTGAACAGGCGACGGGGGTGGAGATGATCCGTCTGCTGACGCCCAGCTTCGCCATCACCCCCGGCGGCCCTCCGGAGGAGCAGCCAGAGGCGGTGTTTGACCGCACCCGGCTGTTCGGCGCGACCTTCTGCATGCCGCATATGTGCGTCACCGACGCCCTGCTGGACCGGCGGGAGAAACGCATCCGCGATCTGGATATCTACACCGCCATGATTCGCGATCGCGGCATGATCCCCGGCCTCTCTACCCATATGCCGGAGACGGTCATCTACGCCGACGGACAGGAAGCCGATGTCGAGACTTACATCCAGCTCTACAACGCCGCCGGCTTTTTGATGCAGATTGAGGCCGACTGGGTGATGAGCATCATCAATCAGGCGCTCAAGCCTGTGATTGCCATCAAGCCGCTGGCCGCCGGCCGCCTGCTGCCGGTCGTGGGGCTGTCGTTCGTGTGGAGTACCCTGCGCGCGTGCGATATGGTCGCCATTGGCACGACCACGCCGGATGAAGCCCGCGAGGTGATCGATCTCTCGCTGGACCTGATCCACAACCGCGTCCCGATCTCCGAGCTGCAACGGACGCGCAGCAAGGCGTCCCTGGTCTACTAACCGCCGACGATCTCGCTCCGCCAGACAGCCCGCCCCCGGGGCGGCAGCCCGGCATTTTTATTTACAATCTGACATATTACAGAGGTAAGACTTGATCCAGATCAATTGCAGAGGGAGGTGGAACGGGTAAGCTGTATGTCATCGGCATCTTTCCGGCTTCTGAAAAGCCAGCCCGGCTTCCAGAAAGCCGGCTTTATGCTACGATCGGGACAGGCAGTCCTCGCCTGTGCTAACCAGGGGGAGCAACGATGCAAAAACAACGGGTATTGATTACTGCCGCGGTCGTCACGGTGGTGTTCATCGGGCTGGCGGTCGTGCTGGCCGTGATCTTCCGCCCGGCGGCAACCACGGAAACAGGGAGGGTCGCCCGGGTCAACGTGCTGACCGACAGCGCCAACACATGCGTGCAGTGCCACCGGAACGCCACCGCGGGCATTGTCGAGCAGTACGGCCGGAGCACAATGGCCGCCGCCAACGTCTCCTGCGAGCAGTGCCACGTGGTCGCGGCGAATTATCCGAACGCCATCGAGCACGAAGGGACTTATGTAGTTAACTCGCCGACGCCAGCCATCTGCCAGAGCTGCCATGTCGCCGAAGTCGCCCAGATGGCCCAGTCGCGGCACGGCCTGCCCGCTTATGTGGCGGTGGCCGGTTCCCAGGACCTGCCGGAGAATCACCTGGCCCAGTACCTCAGCATTACCGAAGGTCAGCCCAGCCCGGACAAGTCGCGGCACGATATCGCCGCCATTGAAGGCGACGTGCTGACCCGGTTCACCTGTTACGCCTGCCATGATATCGGCCGTCCCAATGAAGATGGCTCCGCCGGCGAATGCCAGAAGTGCCACCTCCGCCACGAGTTCAGCCTGGAACAGGCCCGCCGTCCGGAGACATGCAACGCCTGCCATATCGGTCCGGATCATCCGCAGTTCGAGATTTACCAGGAATCGCCGCACGGCATCGCTTACGCCACGATGGGCGACACCTGGAACTGGGATGTAGACCCCGGCATGGCCACGGTGAAGGACTTCCCCGCGCCGACCTGCGCCACCTGCCACTTCGGCGGGCTGGGCGCTGCCGGCCTGACCCACGACGTGGGCGACCGCCTGACCTGGTTCCTCTTCATGCCGACTTCGGTCCGCCGTCCCGGATGGGCGGAGAACATGGTTCGCATGCAGACTGTCTGCCTGGAATGCCACAACCTGAACTTCATCAACGAATTCTACACGGCGGCGGATGCGGCGACCGAGCGGGTCAACGAGTGGACGGATGAGGGCGAGGCGCTGCGGGCGGAAATGGCCGCCGCCGGCGTCCTGACGGCGGAACCTTTCGACCAGCCGATTGACTTCGCTATCTTCAACCTGTGGCATCACTGGGGCCGCACGGCCAAGTTTGGCGTCTGGATGCAGGGGCCGGACTACTCGCAGTGGCACGGCGCATATGAGCTGCTGAACGACCTGGCCGAAGTGCGCGAATACTACAACGAACATATGCCCGGCGCGGAGCCGCCTGCTGTTGAAGAGCCAGCGCCCACGCCTGCACCGTCCAGCTAACACAGCGCCGCAGATCGGGGAGGCCAGGATCACCCGGCCTCCCCGGCCTGATCCGGATTAAGGAAGATCACTCGTGAACAAAAACTGGGCGATCAGTCGCGAGACAGGCATCGTCGTGGCCGGGTGGCAGGTCCCTGTCACTCGCGGCCAGCTTATGATGCTGATGGTGGCGGTGAACCTGATGTTCCTGGGCCTGGATATTTACCTGGCCCATGTCATGGACGGGACCATCCGCCCCTATGAATGGATTCCCATCATCTTCGGCCCGGTGGCGGGCGTAATGCTCCTGATTGCCGGGGTCATTTCGCTGCGCCATCGCACCGCCGCTATCGCGCTGGCCGTGATTGTGCTGGGCATCAGTATCGTGGTCGGCCTGCTGGGGGCTTTCTTCCATGTGCAGCGGGCGATCCCGCCCAACGGTCTGCAGGGCGACCCGCTGCTGGTGCTCCTGGTCTTCGCGCCGCCGGTGCTCGGCCCGCTAACCTTCTCGCTGGTGGGTGTGCTGGGCGTGATTGCCGCCGTGTACGAGGACCCGCCGGACAGCGGGCACATGGTCGTGCCCGGTGTGGTGGGCTGGACCGTGCCCTTCAGCAAAACGCAGCAGTACTGCATCTGGGTCGGGCTGGGCATCCTGGCGACGCTGCTGAGCAGCGTGCTGGACCACGGGCGCTTCAACTTCGAAAATCTGTGGGTCTGGCTGCCGACGGTAGTCGGGGTTTTCGCCACGGCGGCCGCCATCACCTACGGGCTGACCCGCACACCGTCCCGGAGCGATACCATCGTCTACGTCGGGGCCATGTTCGCCCTGGTCCTCGTCGGCCTGATTGGCTTACTGCTGCATGTCGATACCAACCTGGCTACGCGCCAGGAGATCGTGATCATGCGCTTCCTGCGCGGCGCGCCGTTCCTGGCGCCGCTGCTGTTCGCCGATATGGCCGGGCTGGGGCTGGTCGCGGTCCTGCCGATTGAGGAGCTGCCGCCCCGCCGGAAGCCGGACAACGCAAAACAGGGCTGAGCAATCGGGCACAACACGACGCCGGGGCGATCAGGTTGATCGCCCCGGCCTGCTTCTGGCCGCCTTCACAGCGCCGCCAGCCTATCCTCTGAGCAGTAGTTAAACCCGCGAGCCGCTAGAATCCGCATCCCGGCCAGATGAAGGCGTAGCCGTTCGGGTCATCCTGCAGCGGCGCGTTGAGCTGGAACTCCCCGGTATTCAGGCGGTACAGCCGGATATTGCCCGGCTCGTCCTGCCCCAGCAGCGTGAAGAAATCGGGCAGCCCGGCGGCGGCGATTTCATCCGCCGTGGTCTGGAAGGCCAGCGTGCCGCGCCCATCCTCGTGAATGCGGTAGACATCGATCCAGCCAGCCTGGCAGTAAACGGCGGCGGTCGCCCACGGCTCCCAGCACAGCGAGTTCTCCCGCCCGTCGTTGCGGCAGGACACGCCGCCGCCGGGGCCGCCGGCTTCAAAATCGTAGGTAGTCCCGTTGATACGGACGTTATCCAGATAGCCGGTGATATTCTGCCAGGTGCCGCCGGCCTTCTGGCCGATGACCAGATCGAGACCATACTCGCCAGAAGTCGGGTTGGCGTTGACAATCACGTGGTTGGGGTGGCTGGCGTTCAGCAGGCTGGCGATCGTGCCCAGCGTGGTCCCGGCGTGACATTGGCCCGGCCAGCCGGCGATCGCGCCTGAGCCGTACCTCGCCCAGACGCCCGGCGTGTTGACGACATCCCAGGTCTCCCAGACGCCGCGGGTGACGGTGGCGTTGACCGGGCAGTCGCCGGGGCTGAAAGACAGGACGGCGATATCGTTCGTCGTGCTCAGGTTGCCGTCCAGATCGACGAAGATGTTGGCGTAGATGGTCCAGGGCATGGCGTTGGCGGGCAACATGTAGGCGCTGTAGCTGAACTGGGTGATGGCGGAGAGCTTCTGCCCGGCGAAGTCCGGCCGGGAGACGTAAATCTTGCCGCCCAGATTCGGCCCCGTGCCCGGGCCGCTGCCCATGAGCAGGGCGCCGGTCCCTTCTGGCGGGGCTGCCGGCGGAGTGGTGAAGTCGTAGAATGAGGATGTGGTGCCATTGAAGGCGGTGATGATCCAGCCCTGCAGGTCGGTGCCCGTGACCACCGTCCCGGCGGCGGACGCTCCGCCGGACAGCGCGGCCAGCAACAGGGCGAGGGCCAGCAGCAGGCTGGCGATGCGGCGAGAGGCATATTCACGATTCATATATAACTCCTTCTGTCTGGCGGTCAGAGAGCAGCAGCCGGGCCAGATAGAGGCGCAGCCACCCCGGCCATCCTGCTACAGCACACTGTGCTGGAACTCTCCGATATTCAGGCGATAAAAGCGAAGGATGGAGATAACGCTCTAAGTTAAGTATCCTCTAAGAAGAATATAGGGACAATAGTTTTTTCTAAAATCGCTATGAAAAATTACGGCTGTCGTGTGGGGAAGAATAGCAGTGCGCCGGGGGGTGCTTCAAAGCTGCTGCGCCCGCCACAGCGTCAGCCGGAACAGGACAGCGAGGACCGCCACCTGAAGGAGTATGATCAGAGCTTCCAGGGCCAGTTGCGCTGCGAACTGCGCCGGCTGCTGAACAGCCGCCACCCAGCCGCCCAGCACGCCCAGACCGAACAGCCGGGAGATGCCAAGGATATTGGGGCCGTCGCTCAGCAGCCCGACGAGCCAGAAGATCAGCGCGGTCTGGCCCAGTGACAACAGCACCCGCAGCCCGAACGCGCCCAGAACTGCCGCGCCGCGCCCCCCGGTCAGGGAGGAGGCCAGCCCGCCCAGCACGATACCGGTCACGAAGTCGAGCGTCGTGCCGAACAGCGTGACCGCCAGGAAGAAGCCGAGCAGCGTGATCACAGGAGTCTGTATTCCCGATGGCGGGATCTGAAACGCCTGCTGGACGGAGCCGCTGACGCTCACCACGCCGGAAAAACTGACAAAAGCCAGACCTGTGCTGGCGATCAGCAGGGAAAATATCTGTCCGGCCAGGAGCAGGGCCAGCAGCGGCAACAGCCGGTAGAACACCGCCGCCATTTTGGCGAGCACAATCTGGCGCGTGCTGTAAGGGGTCACCCGCAGCGACTCCCAGGTGTTGGCGGCGCGCTCGCGGTTGATGATGCCCGCCGCCCAGATCATAGGCAGCAGACTCAGCGCGGCGGTCAGCGCCACCCAGGGCAGCCCGACACATCCGCATGAGCACAGGATCAGCGCCGGCGCCATCAAAGCCACCAGGGCGATCTTGAGGCCGGGCCGGCTATCCGCACCCAGAAACTGCGGCAGGGCGGCCAGCTCTCGCGCCACAATCGGGTTATCCATCCGCGCCCAGACCGGCAACACAGAAAGGCGACCGGATGGGGAGGTATCAGCCATGAGCGGATTATTCCGGCAGGGGACCGCGAAGGGCGGTCACGATACCGCCTGTTGTACCACACATTGGGGACGCGGACAGACCGGTCAGCGCCGGGAGGCGCGGGACGCAGTAGTGCGGGACGCTGTCCGCCCTCCGGACGGCGCGGCCTTGCGCGTCGTGGAGCGGGATGAGGACGACCGGGCAGACGAGGACCGGGCGGACGACGTGCGCCTGGAAGAAGAGCCGCCGCGGGCGTTTGATGATCGAGAGGTCGAGGATCGGGCTGCCTTCTGGCGGCGGGCGCGCTGGCGGGCCTCCTTCTTGCGGCGGGCTTCATCCTCCCGCCGGAGCCGCAGGATATACCACGCGCCGCCGGTCAGCAGGGCAATGTTGAACAGAATCATGATGTCCGAAGGATCCATGCGGCGTCCCCATTTCACGATACACCCATTATAGCACGGGCGTTCTGTAAGGCGCAAGAATGAACACAGAGGGCGGGGAAAAGCCGGGGTCCGGAGTCCAGAAGAGCATTGCAGCAATTGACATTAGAACAAAAGTTCTGTATCATTAGCTCATGAACATCCAACTGGCGCCCGATGCCTTGCAGAAGCTCGCCCGGATGGGCGATGCGACCCTCTACGAGCCGGCCGGGGACAGCCCCCAGGCGGAAAAACTGGCGCTTGAGAACCGCCCAATCCCCGATCCTGAGCTGCTGCCGTGCATTACCCATGTCGCCACGCCGCACGGCCCCAAACCGGTCATGAAGTCGATGATGACTACGGCCTGCGAAAAGAACTGCTACTACTGCCCTTTCCGCGCCGGGCGCGACCAGATGCGCCGCTACACCCTCACCCCGGATGAGATGGCTGGCGCGTTTGATACCCTGCAGCGGGCCGGCGTCGCCGACGGCATCTTCCTGTCTTCAGGCATTGTGAAAAACGGCGTGATCGCGCAGGACCGCATCCTGGACACGATCGAGATCATCCGCCGCAAATACGCCTACCGTGGCTATATCCACCTCAAGATCATGCCCGGCGCGGAGTATGACCAGATCCGCCGGGCGATGCTGCTGGCCGACCGCGTCTCGATCAATCTGGAAGGGCCGACGCAGGATCGGCTGGCCGCTCTGGCGCCGCGGAAGGACTTCCAGGGCGACCTGCTCGTCCGGCTGGGGTGGATCGCCGCCATCCGGCGGGAATTGAAGGCGGAGGACCCGCGCCGCAAAGTCGCCAGCACGGTGACGCAGTTCGTGGTTGGCGCGGTGGGCGACACCGATCTGGAGCTGCTCAGCCTCAGCCACCGGCTGTACGGGCAGATGGGGCTGGCCCGGGCCTATTACAGCGGCTTCAACCCGGTGAAAAACACGCCGTTTGAAAACCTCCCCCCGACTGAGCCGCTGCGCGAGCGCCGGTTGTACCAGGCCAGCTTCCTGCTGCGGGATTACGCCTGGGATGTCGAAGACCTGCCGTTCGAGGGCGCCGGCAATCTGCGGCTGGACACGGATCCGAAAAAGGCGTGGGCCGATCTCCACCTGCTTGATGCGCCGGTTGACGTGATGCGCGCCGAACGGGAGACGCTGCTGCGCGTGCCGGGGATCGGGCCGAAGGGCGCGGACGCGATCCTGCGGGCGCGGCGGTCCGGCCGCCTGCGCGATATAACCTCCCTGCGCCGGATCGGGGTGGAGGCTTCCCGCGCCGCGCCGTACATCCTGCTGGACGGCCGCCGCCCGCCCCGGCAGCTCCCGCTGTTCTAGCCGGCCTCGCTCAATCTGACTGCATCCGGCTGACATTCTCCTGTATCCAGCCGCGCACCGTATCCTCATCGGCGCCGCCCAGATTGAGGTACTCCTGATAATCGGCGTTGGCGCGGGCCAGATCGCCGCTGTTCTCGTAGGCGATACCCCGGTTGTAGAAGGATATCTCGTCCTGCGGGTCGAGGCGGATGGCCTCGCTATAATCGGCGATGGCGCCCGGCAGATCGTCCTGCTGGAAGCGGCAGTTGCCGCGGTTCCTGTACACCGCAGCATTATCCGGGTTCAGGCGCAGGGCTTCGTCGTAATCGGCGATAGCCCGGCCCGGGTCCCCGCTGTCGCTCCAGGCGTCGCCGCGCGCCTGAAGCGCATTGACGTTCGCCGGGTCGAGCCGGATGACCTCCGTGAAGTCGTCGATCGCCTCCTCATAATCTCCCCCGGCGCGCCGGGCCAACCCCCGGTTGTAGTACGACGTGGCGTTGTCCGGGTCGAGCCGGATAGCCTGGCTGTAGTCGGCGATGGCGCCCGGCACGTCCCCCTGAGCATGGCGGACCAGCCCGCGATTGTAGTACGGTGCAACACTGTCCGGATCAAGCTCCAGCGTCCTGGTGTAGTCCTCCAGCGCGCCTGCCAGATCGCCGAGGCGGTGGCGGATATTGCCCCGGTTATAGAAGACATCCTGATCCGGGTGCAGGCCGGCCGCGGCGTCATAGTCCTCCAGCGCGCCCGCCAGATCGCCGAGGCGGTAGCGGGTATTGCCCCGGTTGTAATAGAAGACGGCCTGGTCCGGGCGCAGGCTGATCGCGGTGTCAAAGTCGGACAGCGCGCCTTCCATATCGCCCGTCTGGTAGCGCGCCAGCGCCCGGTTATAATAGGCTGGCACGATACTCGCATCGAGCCGGATAACTTCAGTATACCCGGCGATCTGGCCGTTGAAGTCATCGGCGGGCAGCGACAGCGTCTGGCGGAATATCTCCTCCGCTGTGAGCTGTTCGACGGTCGGGTCCGGCTGGCTGGCCGCCGCCTCGATCAGGTCAGCCACAACGGCCCGGTCGGCGCTAGGCGTCGGCTGAATCGCCCCGTCAACCGGTTGTTTGAGGAAGCGGTCGCGCAGCAGAGTCATGGCCGCCTCGAAGTACATCGGGTTATCGGGGATTTCCAGCGCGTTATACCGGAACAGATCGGCCAGCTTGCCGGTGAGATATTCGCTATAACTGGCAAATTTGAAGCCGTCCGCCAGCACGGGCACGATGTTGCGCTCCAGCGCTATCGCCTGTTCGATCTCCCGCCGCAGCCAGTCCCCCGGCTGCACGCAGCGCTCAACGGAGCCGGGCGCCAGCAGCAGGACAAAGTGCGCTCGCGCGGCGATCTGGTTGAGGATGATGGTATCGAACGTGCCGCTGTCGATGCTTTCCACATCCATGAAGACATCGTAGCCGTGCGCCCGCAGGTCCATGAACAGGGCGCGGGCCAGGTACTTGCTGGCGTCGCGGCGGTAGCTGATGAAGACGGTCTTCTCTTGCCCGGTCACGGCTTCGCCTCCTGAACCCGGCTCTCTGACCTGATTATGAGCAGTCGGGGAATGCGCGTCAAGGATGCGCCGGCGATCTCATCCTCCGGCCCCCTCCGCTGGCGGAGAAGGGAGCAGGGCGGCAGCAGAAAACGGGTATTAGTCAGGCGGGACGTTGGTCGGACAGGGGGCTGGGGACAAGGAGCTTAAGCCCCCTGCCAGGCCTTCACCGGACGATTTGTCCGAACCGAACACCCGCACGGACGCGCCCGCTGATCCCTTGCCTCCGCTGACATCGCCTGTTCCCCCCCTGATTTGAATACTTTGACGGGGCACAGATTGGCATTATACTTAAAGTGCGAAGTAGGATCGGGGTACCGGGGCGCGCCGCCTCTTATCCCCGGCCAGTGCTGCGTGCAGGAAAGGGGGGTCCTGCCCCCCTGTTGCAAAAAAACCCGTATGCTTCAACCATATTTCAGTTTTGGAGGAGAAAACATGCGAGTATCACCTTTTCGTACCGTGCTGGCCCTTGGCCTGGTGCTGGTCGTCCTGGCTTCGGGCATCGGCGTGAACGCCCAGGGCCCGTCGGTGCTCTACACCACGCGCCAGATGGGCGCTTCGGACGTCCCGACGCTCGACCCATCCGTCGCCCAGGACGTGCCGTCGGTGCAGGTCATCGTCGAGCTTTTCCCGGAGCTTAACCGCACGAATGAAGAGACCGCCGAGGTACAGGACGGCATGGCGACCCTGACCGTCTCTGACGATGGATCGGTCTACACCTACAGCATCATGCCAGAGGTCCCCTGGGTCCGCTATAACGCCGTTTCCGGCGCCGTGGAGCAGGTCCTTGACGAGGCCGGCAACCCCCGTTACGTGACCGCCAACGACTACATCACCGGCATCATCCGCACGCTCGATCCGGCGGTGGCCTCTAACTACGCCGGCATCCTGTCGCCCTGGATTGTCGGCGGGGATGCCTTCCGCACCAGCGATCCGGCGGCCAGCGCCGAAGAGCGCGCCGCCCTGATCGAAGGGCTGGGCGTCAGGGCTCTGGATGACTACACGCTGGAAATCACGCTGGCCATCCCCTCGGTCGTTTTCACCAACATCGCGGCCATGTGGATCGCCACCGCCCAGCCGGGCTGGCTGATCGACGAAGTCGGCGATTTCTGGATCGAGCCGGACAGCATCGAGACTTACGGCCCCTACGCCCTGAAGAGCTGGGTGCACGATGAGAGCCTGACTCTGATCAAGAACCCCTTCTGGCCGGGAACCGACACCATCCCTCAGGCTTCGATTGACGAGATCGTCTTCCGCTTCCTGGATGCTGGCCCTTCGCTGGCCGCTTACGAGGCGGGCGAGATTCAGGTCTCCGAGATCCCCGGCGATCAGCTCGACCGCATCCTGGCCAGCCCGGAGCTGAGCGCGGAGCGCTACGTCACCTTCGGCACGTGCTCCTACTACTACGGTTTCAACAAGGACCTGGAGATCTTCCAGGATGCGCGCGTTGTCCGCGCCTTCTCCATGGCCATCGACCGCCAGGCGATCATCGACAACATCCTGCGGGCCGGGCAGGAGCCGGCAGGCTTCTTCACCCTGCCTTCCATGAACGCCGCCCCGCGTCAGGAAGACTATCCTGAGTACGCCATCTTCTCCGATCCCGAAGCGGCGGCCGCCCTCTTCCAGGAATATCTGGATGAAAAGGGCATGACCGCTGACCAGGTGACCGGCGTGAGTATCCTCTACAACACCAACGCGACGCATGAGGCGATCGCCCAGGCCATCCAGCAGATGTGGGCCGAGACGCTGGGGGTCGAAGTTCAGCTCACCTCGCAGGACTTCGGCACGTACCTGGAAGATCGGCGCAATGCACCGGTCTGGCGCGCCGGCTGGTGCTTCGACTACCCGGACACCAACAACTGGCTGTACGACGTGTTCCACAGCTCAGTCGATCCGGACAACCACTTCAACAATCCGGAATTCGACAGGCTGGTAGAGCAGGCTCGCGTTGAGTCGGACCTGCAGGCCCGTACCGATCTGTATGCCCAGGCGGAGAATATCCTGGTCAACACCGATGCCGCGATCGCACCCATTTACTACTATGTCACGCAGGATATGACCAAGCCGAACGTCGAGCGTACGCACAGCGTGATTACGCGCGAATACTACGAAAAGTGGTCGTTCGTCGAGTAATTGCCGCGTCGGTTTCGCGTTGACTAACCACTCTGTTTCTGTGGAGGGGGGGCTGCCTTCCCTCCACAGAACTCTGGAAAGGCAGTCAAATGGGTCGTTATATTGTCCGCCGTTTTCTATGGATGCTCGTCGTCCTTTTTGCTGTCTCGGTAATCACTTTTGTCCTTATGCGCATGGTGCCCGGCGGGCCGTTCAACACTGAGCGCGACGTCCCGGCGCCGATTATTGCGAACATGGAACGGCGGTATAACCTGGATGCCCCCCTCTGGGAACAGTATGTCGATTACATGCGGGGCATCGCGATCCCTGTCATTACGCCGCCCGGCTGGCGGCGGACAGTCATAGAAGACTACCTGATCAATATCGAGATTCCGGGGGCGGAGCCGGGCGTTGGCCTGCGCTGGATGAACTTCGGCCCATCACTGGTCCGCCGCAGCCAGACGGTGACCAGCATCATCTCCGACAGCCTGCCGGTATCGGTCAAGCTGGGCACGGCCGCCCTGATTGTGGGCGTCGCCATTGGCCTGCCGCTGGGCATCCTCGCGGCGCTGCGCCGTAACACATTCTGGGACTACGCCGGCATGTCCATCGCCATCATCGGCGTCTCGGTGCCGGCGATAATCCTGTGGCCGGTAATGAAGTATATACTGGGGGTGAACATGGGCCTGCTGCCGGAAGCCGGCTGGGGCACATGCGCGCATGTGAGCCTGC
>JARKNX010000097.1 GCA_029976025.1 Aggregatilineales bacterium
GTGATATCCGCCCGGCGAATGCCGCGCCGCCCGCCCTCATCGGCCTGATCGGTCACCGTGACCTCGGAGATGCCAGCGTACCGCCCGCCCTCCAGCGGAAAGCATTTGAGCGACTGCGCGCCAGTATACGCCCGCCAGCCCTGGCCGCGCGGCAGGGCGTTCCGCCAGACAGCCCGGAGCATGCTGTCGGTCAGGCCATCGGTCGGCGTGGTGAAGGTGTAGCCGGGCCGGCGCGAGTCCAGCACGTATTCCAGCGTGAGTTGCGGCACGGTCACCTCTTGGTGATCCGTTTGGGCCTGGGCCGGATGGCGTCGAAGAAGGACTGCATCGCCTCTGAGACTCCCGACCCGTTGATCAGGCTGACGCCGGCGATCTGGTAGCGATACCCCAGCCGCTCCGCCTGGGATTTGAGCCGCCGTATCTCATTGCGATAATCGGTCAGCAGGTCGTCAACGCTCCGCCGGTCTCCCCATAGATCGGACTTGTTGACCAGAATCAGGAGCATCCGCAACTGGCGGCTGGCTTCCGGCTCTTCATCGATCATTTGCAGGGTGAAGTTGAGCGCGTCCTTGTGCTGGTAGGGATGGTTGTGGTCCAGCATGAAGATGATGCCACGCGGCCTGGCCCCCCGGAAAAGCTCCACCCAGTCGGTTTCCCACATGGCATATTCGCCGCCGACATCCCGCCGGGGGCGCATGCGGATGATCTCGTCGCCGATATGGGCGCCGAACGGGCTGACCGCGTCGCCGCCCGCCGCTGTGGGCTCCGGATCGAAGCCGACCAGATGCGCCGCGTCATGCCTGAGCCACTCCAGCAGGGTGGTCTTGCCCGCCTGGCGGTAGCCGAGCACGATGAAGGGCAGGCCGAAGACGCGCACATAGGCGAAGTCCACCGCCGTGTTGACGGCATTGTTCACGCCGCTGGGAACCAGACTGCCCAGGGCCTCTGTGATAACGGAGAGGATGCGATCCCCGAGGGTTTTCTGAGTCATGACGAACGCTTTCCAGTACATAGTGATACCCTTCCTGTCGTACTGTACGCAGGAAGGGCGGGCGGGTTGCGGGGGGGTGCTCCCGGCGGGTCGGGAGCGGCGGGCGAATCAGACGTGGCCGAGGATCGGGTGTGGGCGGTACGGCTCTTCCAGCAGGGCGATCTCGTCCGCCGCGAGTGTAATCTCCAGCGCCGCCACCAGCTCCTCCAGATGGTGCATCTTGCTGGCACCGATGATGGGGGCGGTGATGTCCGGCTTGTGCAGCATCCAGGCCAGCGCCACCTGGGCCGGCTTGTAGCCAAGCCGCCCGGCGACTTCCACCAGGCGATCCACGATAGCGAAGTCGTTGGCGTCGTAGTACATCTCGTGGGCGTAGCCGTCGGTGAGGCTGCGCGCCGTCTCGCCGCCTCTGTCGGCGGTGCGATTGCCCGCCAGGAAGCCGCGCGCCAGCGGGCTCCAGGGGATGATTGCCACGCCCTGATCGCGGCACAGCGGGATCATCTCGCGCTCTTCTTCGCGGTAGATCAGGTTGTAATGGTTCTGCATGCTGACGAAGCGCGACCAGCCGTGCGCTTCTGCCGTCTGCTGCATCCGGGCGAACTGCCAGGCGTACATGCTCGATGCGCCGATATAGAGCGCCTTGCCGGCCCGGATGACATTGTTCAAGGCCTCCATGGTCTCCTCGATAGGAGTTTCCGGGTCAAAGCGGTGAATCTGGTACAGATCAACGTAATCCGTGCCCAGCCGCCGCAGCGAGTTATCGATTGCGTGCCGGATATGCTTGCGGGAGAGGCCGCGATCATTGGGGTCGTCGCTCATGGCGTTGAAGACTTTGGTGGCGATCACGACCCGATCGCGCCGGGCGTAGTCCCGTAACGCGCGCCCCAGCACTTCCTCGCTGACGCCAATGGAATACATATCGGCGGTGTCGAAGAAGTTGATGCCCAGCTCCAGCGCCCGCCGGATGAACGGGCGGCTTTCCGCCTCATTTAGCACCCATTCGCGCCAGGCGGATGTGCCATAGGTCATCATGCCGAGGCACAGACGCGAGACTTTCAGGCCAGTCTGGCCCAGATTTACGTATTGCATCGGTCGCTCCTCGCTCAATGAATCGGCTCCCGGTAATCATACGCCGGGAGCCGCGAATCTTCAAAGGCGGGCAGCAGACAGCCGGGGGCTGTTCGCCGTTTTTGTCCGCGCTCAGCGGGATGGCGCGGAGAAGCCCAGCACGTCAATCACTTCGGCGGCCAGCTCGTAGTGGCCGAGGGCGGGGATGACATAGGCGCCCTGCACCTGATCCCTGATCTGTATCAGCAGTTCCCGGGCGATGCGGACGCCTTCAGCGGGGGCGTCGGCCGCCCCTTCGATGCGAGCCATGATGTGCGGCGGGATGCTGATGCCCGGGATCTCGTTGTGCAGGAACTGGGCGTGACGGGCGCTGTACAGCGGCATCACGCCGAGCAGCACCGGCAGCCGGAACTCCTCGCCCGTGACCTCGCGATAGCGCCGCTGGAAGACGCCGATCTGCTCCGGCTGGAAGAGCGGCTGACCGAGCGCGAAGTCAGCGCCCGCCTCAATCTTGCGCCGGGTGACCTTGATCTCGTGGTCGAGGTCCGGGGCGCCCAGATTGACGGCGCAGCCGACGGTGAAGCTGGTGGGCTGGCCGATAGAGTTGCCGGCCTGGTCAGCGCCCCGGTTCATCTGCGCTGTGATCAGCCTGATCAGGCCGGAAGGCGTCACATCGTAGTTGTCCATCGCTTCCGGATAATCGCCGACATGGGTCGGATCGCCCATGACGACGAACAAATTACGCAGGCCGAGCGCGTGGGCGGCCAGCAGATCGCCCTGGATGCGCAGCAGGTTGCGCCCCCGGGTGGGGAAGTGCAGCACTGTCTCGATGCCCAGCCGGGTGTGCAGGAAGTGACAGACAGCCCACGGACTCATGCGCATCCGGGCCGTCGGGCTGTCGGCGACATCGACCAGATCGGCCCCGGCGTCCCGCAGGAGCTGGGCAGCGGCCAGCAGCCTCTGGGGGGCATAACTGCGCGGGGGGTGCATCTCCACCGTCACGACAAACTGGCCGGCGGCCAGCTTGCGCGATAGCTCGGTGGGGTGTTCCGGCTGGTCAGCCAGTTCTTCGCCAGCAGGCTCAAAGACCTGGATGACCGGGGGCGGGACGGCGGTGTCATCCAGCGCCCGGCGCATGGCGGCGATGTGTTCGGGGCGGGTGCCGCAGCAGCCGCCGACCACTGAAGCCCCTATCGCGCGGAAGATTCGGGCGTATTCGCCAAAATACTCCGGCGTGGCCGGGTACATCATCCGTCCGCCGACCGCCTGGGGGAACCCGGCGTTGGGAATCGCGGCGCAGCGCGCCCCCGGCACCGCGTGGCGCATCATCTGCAACAGGCGCGAGATTTGCGACGGGCCGCCGCCGCAGTTAACGCCGATCACATCTGCGCCGGCGTGGTGCAGATCGCGGGCCACCCGGCCCGGCAGATCGCCCAGCAGGGTGCGGTCATCTTCGGCGAAGGTCGTGCTGGCGATGACGGGCAGGTCCGGCGCGGCTTCTTTCGCCGCAGCCAGCGCCTCCAGGATTTCCTCCCGATCGCTGAAGGTCTCCAGCAGGATGGCATCGACGCCTGCGCCAGCCAGCGCGGCGATCTGTTCACGGAAGGCGGCGCGCGCCTCTTCCTTGCTGACCCGGCCATAGGGTTTGAGCCGGACGCCCAGCGGCCCTACCGAGCCGAGGATGTAGACTGCCTCCCGAAAGGTGGCCCGGATCACGCGCTGAAGGAGGTCCACCCCGGCCCGGTTGATGGCTTCCACCTGGTCTTCCAGGCCGTGTTTCGCCAGCTTGTAGCGATTGGCCCCGAAGGTATTGGTCTTGATCAGGTCGGCTCCGGCCTGGATGAAGCTGCTGTGGATGCGGGCGATAAGCTCGGGCTGGGCGAGGTTGAGCGCGTCGAAGCAGGCATCGATCGGGATGCCGTGCTGGTGCAGGGTCGTGCCCATCGCGCCGTCCGTCAACAACGGCCTGTCTCCGCTGGCAAGGCGTTCGGTAAGCAATTGTGTGCTCATCAGTTCCTGCGTTTCCTTCCTGTGGAGGCTGTTTCGTCGCTATTGTCGATCCAGAGGCGGCTGCTGTGCAAGGCCCGGCTGTCAGATAGTGTAATCCGGGTCCTGCTGGGCCAGGCGCGGGGTCCCGTTGCTGCTGCGGACTACGCACTCAATGGCGTCCAGGCGGTCCAGCACGCGGTCGAGTCGCTCCGACACAATATCCGGCAGCAGATCGTGGCGCAGGTTCGGACGGTGATCCTCCTCTGGCCTGTCCTGGCGCTCAACAGGCTTGCCCGGCACGCCGACCACGATCATACCCGGCCCGACATCTTTCACTACGACGGCGTTCGCGCCGACCCGCGTATCCTTGCCCACAATAATCGCTCCCAGTACTTTGGCGCCGGCTCCGACAACGACGCCGTCTTCCAGAGTAGGATGGCGCTTGCCGTGACTCAGGCTGACGCCGCCCAGTGTCACGCCGTGGTACAGCGTGACATCCGCGCCCACTTCGGCGGTTTCGCCAATGACGACGCCCATGCCGTGATCGATGAAGAAGCGCGGGCCGATGCGGGCGCCGGGGTGAATCTCGACGCCGGTCAGCCAGCGCGCGAACTGCGACAGCAGGCGGGCCAGCAGCTTGAAGTCAGCCAGCCACAGCCGATGTGCGACCCGATACAGCCACAGCGCGTGCAGGCCGGGGTAGCACAGCACGATCTCCAGGCCGGTGCGGGCCGCCGGGTCGCGCTCCTGAATGGTCCTGACATCTTCGCGCAGGGTGCCGAGCATGAGACTGCCTCCTCTATTCCTCCAGATCGGCGTAGAGCGCGGTGGAGAGATAGCGCTCGCCGAAGGAAGGGATCACAACCACGATCAGTTTGCCGGCATTTTCCGGCCGGCGGGCCACTTGCAGCGCCGCCCAGACCGCCGCCCCGGAGGAGATGCCAACCAGCAGACCTTCTTCGCGCGCCATGCGCCGGGCAGTAGCGAAGGCGTCTTCGTTCCTGACGGTGACGATTTCGTCGTAAATGGCCGTATTGAGGACTTCCGGCACAAACCCCGCGCCGAGGCCCTGAATCGCGTGGGGGCCTTTTTGCCCGCCGGAGAGCACCGGGGAAGCCGCTGGCTCCACCGCCACGATGCGCAGGGAGGGCTTGCGCGGACGGAGCACTTCGCCCACGCCCGTGATTGTCCCGCCGGTCCCGATGCCGCAGACGAAAATATCGATCTTGCCGTCGGTATCGTTCCAGATTTCTTCGGCGGTAGTGCGGCGGTGAACCTCCGGATTGGCCGGGTTTTGAAACTGCTGGGGGATCCAGCCGCCAGGAGTTTCCGCAGCGATCTGCCGGGCGCGGGCAATCGCCCCGGCCATGCCTTCAGCCGCCGGCGTCAGGATCAGCTCAGCGCCGAACGCGCGCAGGATTTTGCGGCGCTCCTTGCTCATGGAGTCGGGCATGGTGAGGATCAGGCGGTAGCCGCGCTGAGCGCACACCATAGCCAGCGCGATTCCGGTATTGCCGCTGGTCGGCTCTACAACGACCGTGCCAGGCCCGATCAGGCCGGCGTTCTCAGCGGCCTCGATCATGGAGACGCCGATGCGGTCCTTGACGCTGTGGGCGGGGTTGAAGTACTCCAGCTTGGCGACGACGGTGGCCGCCGCGCCATCCGTGACGCGGTTCAGACGGACGAGGGGGGTGTTGCCGATCAGTTGGGTGACATTATCGGCGATGCGCATCAGAAGCTCCTTATGAGACAGGCGCCGGTCAGGAAGGCCGGACATATGTAAAATGAAACGAGCTACCCCTCTGTGGAGTAGCTCGCTGTTAACCAGGCTCAAGCCCAAAAGACGCTATGAACGAGGCATCACACCACAGGTGGACGCGGAGACGCTCCCTGGCGACACATACAGATGCAGTTCACGGCGCGATACGTTGTCATTGCTGCTCGCTCAATCCTTGCTACTGCTCTCTACTATACCCCGGTTTGTCGCGCTGTCCACAATTTTGGCGACATTCTCATGACGGACTTATCCGGCGCTGCCCAGAATCTCCTGCGCACGGTCGCCTTCTACCGCGTAGTATTTGGCCTCCGGATGGTGGACGACAATGGCGGCGGTGCTTTGCTCCGGGACGAGCTGGAAGGCGGCGGTCAGCGCCATACCCAGCTCCGAACGGACGGCGGGCAGCAGGTCGAAGACGGCGGCATGGTCAGCCAGGTCCGGGCAGGCGGGGTAGCCCCAACTGTAGCGGCGGCCCTGTTCCGGCTCCAGACCCAGCTCGCGACGGATATGGGCATGGACGGCGTTGGCGGTTGCCTCAGCGGTCTGGACGGCCAGGCCGTGGAAGAAGTAGGCTTCGCTGTACTCGTCCGCGCTCTGGAAGCGCTCAAATTCCGCCGTCGCGGCCTCGCCAACTGTGACAACCTGCAGGGCGGCCACATCGATCAGGCCGCTTTCCACCGGGGCGAAGTAATCGCTGATGCACAGAAATTCGCCCTTCTGCTGGCGCGGAAAGTGAAAGCGGAATACCTCCGTGCGCTCGCTGACCGGGCCGGACTGGCCGGCGGCAAATGCCCGGTGATCCCAGATCACCAGATCGTCGCCGTCGCGGTTGGCGGGGAAGTAGCCGTAGACGGCCCGCGGCCGGAGCGTGTCGCGCTGCCGGGCGTCCTTCTGCATCCGGGCCAGCCGGGCATCGAACTCCGCCTCCAGCCGCTCCCATTCTTCACCGTGCGCGTTCTTGGCGCCCCACGACAGGCGGTACAGCTCCGGGCGGTGGAGGTGCGGGAATACGGCCTCCAGCGGCATGGCGCGGATGGTGCGCGGCCCCCAGAAGGGAGGCGTCGGGATGCGCGCGGCTGGCTCGATGCGGCTGTTGCGGCGGGCAGGGGCGCGCTCCGGGCGGCCGGGTTTGCCAACCTCTTCATAAGCCTCGTCCATGGTGCGCTCCAGCAGGTCAGCCCGCCGCGCCGGGTCGATCAGGGCGTCCATCACGGCCAGCCCTTCGAAGGCGTCCTTGCAATAGAACACACCGGGCGAGTACGGCTCCTCCGCCCCGTCGAGGAACAGGACGCGCCGCCCGAACTTGCGATTGATGGCCGCCCCGCCGATCAGGACCGGGAAGTTCAGGCCGCGCCGTCCAAGCTCGCCCACAATCAAGGGCATCTGCCTGGATGTGCTGACCAGCAAGGCGCTAAGGCCGATGGCATCGGCGTTATGCTCAACCGCCGCCTCGATGATGGTATTGGCCGGGACCTGCTTGCCCAGATCGTGGACGGTGTAACCGTTGTTAGACAGGATGGTCTTGACCAGATTCTTGCCGATATCGTGCACATCGCCGTAAACCGTCGCCAGCACGACCGTCCCCTTCATCGCGCCGTCAACCTTCTCCATGAAGCCTTCCAGATAGGCGACGGCCTTCTTCATCACTTCGGCGCTTTGCAGCACAAAGGGCAGGATCAACTCGCCCGCGCCGAACTTGTCGCCGACCTCTTTCATTGCCGGCAGCAGCACATTGTTGAGCACGCCAACGGCATCCTGCCGCTGCAGACAGTCGTCGATCAGAGCTTCCACCCGTTCTTTTTTGCGGTGCACGATCTGCCAGTGGAGGAGTTCTTCCGCTGTCATGTCACCGGTTGGATCGACGGTCTCCTGCCGGGTAGCTTCTACATCGTGCTGCTCAAAATACTGGATGAAGCGGGGCAGGGCGTCGGCATCGCGGTTGAAGATCAGGTCTTCGGCCAGGCGGCGCTGCTCCTCCGGAATTTCGGCGTAGGGCGTGATATGAGCCGGGTTGACGATAGCCATGTCCAGCCCGGCCCCCACGGCGTGATAGAGAAAGACGCTGTTGAGCACGCCGCGCGCGGTCGGACTGACGCCAAAGCTGACATTGCTGACGCCGAGGGCGGTATACACGCCGGGCAGATTCTCCTTGATCAGCCGGATAGCAGCCAGCGTCTCCAGCGCATCCTGGCGCAGCTCCGGCTGCCCGGTGGTCAGAGGGAAGGTCAGCGTGTCGAAGATCAGGTCCTCCGGCTCCAGGCCGTACTCCGTCGTGGCGATGCGGGTGATGCGCTCGGCGATCTCGAACTTGCGCTCGCGATCGTGGGCCATGCCGCGCTCGTCAATCGTCATGGAAAGGACGGCGGCGCCATATTTTTCGGCCAGCGGGAACACCCGATCCAGACGCTCCCGGCCATTCTCCAGATTATTGCCGTTGATGACGGCGCGGCCCGGGTACAGGGCGAGGGCCGCTTCGGCCACGTCTGCCTCGGTCGTGTCAATGATCAGCGGCACATCCACCGCCAGAGCCAGCTTCTTCACCAGCGTCGCCATCTGCGCCTTCTCATCGTCGCGCTCGGTCAGGGCCACGCATACATCGAGCATGTGCGCGCCGCTCTCGACCTGCTCAACCGCGATCTGGACGATGCTGTCGTAATCGTCTTCCAGCAGCAGGCGCTTGATCTTGCGGCTGCCCTGGCTGTTGATGCGCTCTCCGATCAGGGTAGGGCCGGGGTCTTGCAGGAAGGTCATGGCCTTCATGTTGCTGGAGGCCGCCGGGAGATGTTCAGGCTGGCGGGGGAGGGGTGTCCGGCGCGGCTGGCCGGCTGCGGTCGCTTCCGCCAGGTGGCCGTGCACGCGCTCATACAGGAAGGCGATATGCTCCGGGCGGGTGCCGCAGCAGCCGCCGACGGCGCTGACTCCCCAGTCCGCAAATTCGGCGACCATCTGGCTGAACGGCTCCGGCTCCATGGGGTAGACCGCTTCACCGTCAATATTAATCGGCAGGCCAGCGTTGGGCAGCACGCTGATCGGCAGGGTGCTGTGTTCCACCAGGTAGCGGATGGGCTGGCGCATGTGCTCCGGGCCGGTGGAGCAGTTGAGGCCGATCACGTCGATCGGCAGGGCTTCCAGCGTGGTCAGGGCGCTGTCGATAGCTGTGCCGAAGAGCATCCGGCCGGACGTGTCCAGTGTGATCTGGGCTTGCAGCGGGATGCGCGTGCCGGTCTCCGCAAAGCAGCGCCCGATGCCGGCCACAGCGGCCTTGACCTCCAGAATGTCCTGGCTGGTCTCGATCAGCAGCAGATCGGCGCCGCCTTCGATCAGCCCCTGCGCCTGTTCGCGGAAGAGTTCGGCCAGCTCCTCAAAGGAGAGGCGGCTGAGGTCCGGGTCGGTGCCGCTGGGGAGCTGGCCGGACGGGCCGATGCTGCCGGCGACAAAGCGCGGGATGCCGGTTTCGGCAGTGAAGCGATCGCAAAGCCGGCGTGCCAGCGCCGCGGCGGCCCGGTTGATCTCCAGCACCCGGTCGGCCAGGCCGTAGTCGGCCAGAGTCAGGCGATTGCTGCGAAAGGTGTTCGTCTCGATCACTTCTGCGCCGGCGGCCAGGAATCCGCTGTGGATGGCTTCGATGACATCGGGGCGGGTGATCGTCAGGTAGTCGTTGCAACCCTCGTAAGCCGCGCCGCCGAAGTCGGCAGCCGTGAGCGGGTAGCGCTGGATGCTGGTCCCCATGGCCCCGTCAAAGACGACGACATGATCGGCGACGGCATCCAGATAACGGCGATTGGTATAGGTGAGGTCACGATGTCGGCTCATGCTAAGTCTCTTTCTGTCTTACAGGCGCAGGCAGGCTTCCGCCGCCAGCCAGAACAGCTTCTCGCGGATGCCGGTGCGCCTGTCCCAGTGGCGGGAGTCCCACTCCTGGCCGCTGACGTCATCGCCGCTGTACAGAAGCTGGGCGAAGGTCACGCCGCGAAAACTGGCGACCGCGAAGAAGGCGGCCGCTTCCATCTCGACGGTGACGCAGCCTTCAGCGCGGCGGCGGGCGATCTTATTCTGCGTCTCACGGTAGATGGCGTCAGTCGTCCACGTTTTACCGAGCACATAGGGGACCTGATCCGCCTGGAGGGTCTGTTCGATGGCGGCGATGCCTTCCGGGCTGGCGGGCACTTCGCGGGCGGGCGGCAGGTAGTGGTACGAAGTCCCTTCGTCACGGACGGCGCTGACTGGCACAACGACATGCCCGACGGCCATCTCCGGCATCAGGACGCCCGCGCCGCCGCAGGCGATGAAATGTCGGGCGCCAAGCGCGATCAGCTCTTCCAGCAGCCCCGCCGCCAGCGGCGCTCCGACGCCCGGGTGGATCACCGCCAGGCGCTGCCCGTCCACATCAATTTCGTACAGAGGGTGCGGGCCGATCTCGCTGCGAAGCTGGTGGATGATCCGGCCTTTGCCATCGCCGCAGACGCCGGTGATGACCTCCTGAAAGAAGCACAGGACGCAATGGATGGGTGTGTCAATCGGCGCAATCAGGCGGGCCGGCTCGAGCAGGGCCTGCGGCGTATCATCATATTCCAGAATCGGATACGGTTGCTGCATCGCTCGCTCCTCTGAAGCTGCCCGGACAAAAAACGCTCCTCCGGTATGGGAGAAGCGCCGCGTTCACAACCTGCCCTGGCTCTCATCTTCCAGTACCTGCCTGGCGGAATTGGCACCTTCCCGGCGCTCCGGGGGTTGCCGCGGGTTCACTGGGCCGTTCCCTCCCCCGCTCGTGATGAGTCCGCATCCGGGATAGCCCGGATGGGTAATGGTGACCAAAATAGTAGCATATTGAAGCGGGGTGCGTCAAGCGCCTCGCCGGGCCCCGGGCCGGCCGGCTGCGGGCGGGAGATGAAAACACCCGGCCAACTGGCCGGGTGTGTGGCTCCACAGGTAGGACTCGAACCTACAACCCATCGGTTAACAGCCGATTGCTCTGCCGATTGAGCTACTGTGGAAGGTTGGCTGCATGATACCAGTGGGGTAGCGGGTTGTCAAGCATAAAAATAGGCATCGAGCGGGCGAACAGCCCGGGCCGGGGCCGCCCCGGCCCGGCGAATCAGGGTATCTTGATTTGTTTGGTAAATTGCACATTTTGCGTAGAATAGAGAAGTGCTATTATCCCGGACAGTCAGGCAGCCACTGCGAGTTAACAGGATATCTGCGGACGCGAATTATACGCGTGCCAGGCAAGTTCTGGATTGACTGCCCCGGGGGCGTATGATACACTTTGGCGCTCAGGCGCCGCTTGCACGGCCCTTTTGTTTAGTGAGCGAGGGATACCACAATAGGCGCTACAGAATATCGCATCAATCAGGAAATCCGTGTTCGCGAAGTTCGCCTGATCACGGAAACTAACGAGAACATTGGTGTGGTCACCACACGGGAAGCGCTCGAGCGCGCCCAGCAAGCGAATCTGGATCTCGTTGAAGTTGCGCCAACTGCCGACCCTCCCGTTTGCCGCATCATGGATTTTGGCAAGTTCCTGTATGCCAAGCAGAAGAAGGAACGCGAGGCCCGCAAACAGCAGAAGACGATTGAGGTTAAAGAAATCCGCCTGCGACCGAAGACCGCCGATCACCATATGGATATCAAGGTGCGGAGCGCTCGCAAGTGGCTGGAAAGCGGTATGAAGGTCAAGGTGCGCATCCAGTTTCGCGCCCGCGAAATCTCGTATCCCGAGATCGGGCTGGAGATGCTGGAGTATATCGCCCACGCGGTTGAAGATATCGGCATCATTGAGCAGCGTCCGGACATGGAAGGCTCGACCATGTTGATGGTCCTGGCCCCCAATCCTGACAAGAAGAAGAAAAAGTAGCATCGTCGGACTAAGGGAGTATTCCGTGGCTAAGAAGACAAAGAACTACAAGTTGAAGACCTACAAGGCCGCCGCCAAGCGATTTCGCGTCACCGGAACAGGCAAGGTTATGCGCACCAAAGGGGGCAAGAGCCATCTGCGCCGCAACCGTTCCAAGCGGACTAAAGCCCAACTGACCGAAATGCTGGTGGTGGAAAATCGCGGCGATCGCCGGCGTATTCAGCGCCTCGCCCCGTATCTCAGCAAGTACCGGGCCAACCCGCCCGCCTGAGCGATTTCGATCAGCGGCCGGCGAGGCCGTACAGGCAGCGCCCGCCCGGCTGCTTCCCTGTATTCGTCCTATATCATTTCAGGCCCGGCAGCAGAGGTCGGGTCATCGGTGGCAGGAGTAAATAACTGTGCGCGTAAAAAGAGGGTATGTATCGCGGCATCGGCATAACAAGGTCCTGAAGCGGACCAAGGGACAGTTCGGGACCAAGCATCGGCTGTTCCGCCGCGCCAACGAAGCTATGATGAAGAGTCTGTGGTACAGCTATCGCGACCGGCGCAACCGCCGCCGCGATCTGCGCAGCCTGTGGATTACCCGCATCAATGCGGCGGCTCGCCAGAATGATATGAGCTACAGCCGCCTTATACACGGGCTGCGGCAGGCTAACATTGAGCTTGATCGCAAGGTGCTGGCGGATATCGCTGTGCGCGATCCACAGACGTTCAGCCAGATTGTGGCGGCGGCGCGCAGCTAATCCGCAGGGCGGAGCGCGGCGACGGGATTCGGAATTGTCGAGCAGAATGGGGCCTTCGGGCCTCGTTTTGTTTGATTGCCCCCGCGCTGAACCCGATGCTATTCGCGACGGGGTGACATACAATAGCAGGGGGCAGGATTCTATACGCCGGGATGGAGAAGGCGGAGATGGCCGACATCACAAGTATCCATAACGAGCGGGTCAGGCTGGTGCGGGCGCTGCAATCGCAGAGCAAGACCCGGCGCGAAGAAGGCAAGATCGTTGTCGAGGGGGTCCGCCTGATTGCTGATGCCATCAACTGCGGCATTACCCCGGAATTTCTCTTCTACCTGGGCGCGGAGGCAACGCTGGACCGCCGCGCCTTCCGCATGTTCCGCCAGTTAGCCGATCTGGGCGTGACCGTGCTTTCAGTGACCGATGCGGTGATGAAACAGGCCAGCGAGCTGGAGACCCCGCCGGGCGTGCTGGCTGTGCTGCCCCGGCCCAGCCTGCCCACGCCGGAAGCCCCGACGATGGTGCTGGCGCTGGACCGGATGAACAACCCCGGCAACCTGGGCAGCTCGCTGCGCACCGCCGCCGCCGCCGGCACGGAGCTTGTCATCCTGACGCCCGGCACGGTGGACCCGTACAACCCCAAAGTGCTGCGCGGCGGCATGGGGGCGCACTTCCGGCTGCCGATTCTGCAGATGGAATGGTCTGACGTGGCGCTGCGGTATGGGCATATGCACACCTATCTGGCTTCGACGAAGGGCAGTACGCCATACTATACGGTAGACTGGCTGCGCCCCTCGATGATCATCATGGGCAGTGAGGCGCACGGTCCGAGCGACGATGCCTGCGCGGTGGCCGGCACCACAATTATGATCCCGATGGCCGCGGAGACGGAGTCGCTCAATGCTGCGGTGGCGGCGGGAATCCTGCTTTACGAAGTGAAGCGCCAGCGTATCCTCTCAGCTCAGGAAGGGGCCAGGCTATGATCGTTCGCTCCATCACGGTATTCACCAATCTGTCGCTGGCTGATCCGGAAGTGGTGCTGGCCAAGGCGGCCAACTTTCTGCACAGCGCCGCGCCGACGTTCGAAGCGGCCGGGGTCGCCGTCCAGACGCGCCGGGTAGCCACCCAGCCCTTCCCGCGGATACTGGCCCCGGTCGGGCCGGGTCTGGCGGTGGCGTATGCCACTCGCCTGCAGGAACTGGCGCTCTCCTACGGTATCGATTATCTGGCGCTCGGCCCGGCCCATGCGGCGGATGATCCGGACTATGTCGAGGCCATCGTTGACATGATCGATCGGACGGAGTCGCTGTTCTTCTCCGTCAGCATCGCCGACGCGGCGCGGGGGATCGACCTGGCCCTGGTTCGGCGGACGGCGCGGGTCGTTCAGCGGGTCAGCCGCCTTTCTGAGAACGGACTGCGCACCCTGTTCCTGGCGGCGACGGCCAACTGCCAGCCGGGCGCGCCGTTCTTCCCGGTAGCCTACCATGAGGACGGCGCGCCGATGCAGTTCGCCCTGGCGATTCAGGCGGCGGACCTGGCAATTGAGGCGTTCCGCGAAGCGACGACGGTCAATGACGCTGCCGAGCGTCTGACGCGGCTTGTGAACGAGGCAGCGGGCAAGCTATCCGCGACGGCGACCTCCCTGGCCAGGGAATTTGATATTGCCTTTGGGGGGATCGATTTCTCGCTGGCGCCGTTCCCCCGCGATGAGATCAGCCTCGGCGGCGCGATGGAACGGCTGGGGGTGTCGCTGGGTGGCAGCGGCGCGGCGGCGGCGGCGGCCGTGATTATGACGGCGCTGGACGCGGCGCGCTTCCCCCGCGCCGGATTCAATGGCCTGATGCTGCCGGTGCTGGAGGATAGCGTCCTGGCCGCGCGAGCCGCCGCGGGCCAGCTCACCACGACCGACCTGCTGCTTTACAGCGCCCTGTGCGGCACCGGGCTGGACACTGTCCCGCTGCCCGGCGATACCGGCCAGGAGGCGCTCGCCGGTATTCTGCTGGATGTAGCGGCGCTGGCTCTGCGGCTGAACAAGCCATTGACGGCCCGCCTGATGCCGCTGCCGGGGAAGGGGCCTGGCGAGTCGTGCGGCCTGGAGGATTTCCCGTACTTCGCTCCGGGACGGGTGATGGCCCCTCCGCGCGGGCTGACGAGCGACGGCCTGCTCTCTCAGGAGGGCGCTCTGCATATTCTGCCCCGGCAGGCTTCGTGACCTGCCCCGGCGAAGCAGCCACGCTTTACATCCGCGGCCCGGGCCTGTTATACTTGCGGGACATTATTGAGGAGTGAACTTATGGGCCACAGGCACGCTCACCATCACGAGAAAAGGCGCTCGTAGAACCGGCCCGTATGCTGCATGATCAATCCTGGCGCAGACGCGGGTCTGCGCTTTTTGCTGCCGGGGACAGGCTGCACAAAGGAGCAAATGGCGATGTCGGAAATCATGCAACCGCGCCAGCCCAAAGGGATGCGCGACTTCCTGCCCGATGATCTGCTCAAGCGGCAGTACGTATTTGATACAGTTATTGATGTGTTTGAGACATTTGGCTTCGAGCCGCTGCAGACGCCGGCGCTGGAACTGCGCCAGACGCTGCATGGCAACCTTGGCGAAGAAGCCGAGAAACAAATCTTTTATGCCCAGCATCCGCAGGGCAAAGAAGAACTCGCCCTGCGTTACGATCTGACCGTGCCGCTGGCGCGGGTGGTGGCTCAGTACGAAGGGCGGATCACGATGCCCTTTAAGCGCTACCATATCGCGCCAGTCTGGCGGTCGGAGCGCCCACAGCGCGGGCGCTACCGCGAGTTTTATCAGTGTGACGCTGACATTGTCGGGGTGCCGTCGATGGCGGCGGACGCCGAAATTATCAGCCTGGTGGTGATGGCGTTGCGACGGCTGGGCTTCCGGGACTTTCAGGTGCAGATCAACAACCGCAAGATTCTGATCGGCATCGGCGAATATGTAGGCGTGCCGGAGGCGCTGCGCGGCGGCCTGTACCGCAGCATTGATAAGCTGGACAAGATCGGCGCGGACGGCGTCCGCCGCGAGCTGGCCGAGAACGGCCTCTCGCCGGAGATGGTAGATCGGATGATGGGCCTGCTGGCGATGCGAGCGGGCGGGCTGGATGGTATGCGGGATTTGCGCGCCGAGCTTGGCGATGTGCCCGCCATCGTAGAAGGGGTGGGTGAGCTGCTGGAGCTGGCCGGGCATCTGGAATCGTTCGGCGTGCCGGCGTCCAGCTTCGCATTCGATATGGCTATGGTGCGCGGCCTGGGCTACTACACCGGTCCGGTGTTCGAGACGATCATCACTGAGCCGAATCTGGGCAGCGTGACCGGTGGCGGGCGTTACGATGGCCTGATCGGCATGTTCCGCAAGCACAGCCTGCCTACAACCGGCACTTCGCTGGGCATCGAGCGGATCATCGATCTCATGGATGAGCTGGCGCTCTACCCGCCGGGGCTGAATCGGACGGTGGTGCAAGTGCTGGTGACCGTGTTCGACGAAGCGACTCGCCCGGCTTCGCAGCGCCTGACCAGCCTGCTCCGCCAGGCTGGCATCCGCACCGAGGTAATGCTGGAGGAGCGCAAGATCGGCAAGCAGGCGGCCCACGCCGATCGCAAGGGCATCCCGATAGCGGCCTTCCTGGGGCCGGAAGAAATTGCCGCCGGGACGGTGACGCTCAAGCGGCTGCGCGATGGTGAATCGCGCAATGTCCCCCTGGCGCAGGTGGCGGAGGGTGTGCGCCTGTTGCTGGACTGAGTCAGCGAAGGGCGCGAGCAGATCGGGCGGCGTGACAGGCCGCCCGTTTCTGGCTCAGGAGGCGGCCAATGGCGCGATGCTGCCGGTCACCCGCAGCGGCGTCGGCATGGTGCAATAGTCGGGGATTGCCGCCTCCAGAATATGCAGGCCGGTCTGCATCAGCCGTGCCTGCAACTGAATGGCGAAATCCAGATTCTTGCCCTCCTGGAGCGTGAACGGGCGCGGTGGCAGGACGGCCAGCGCACCGCCCAGATCGGCGCTGTGCAGGAGCCGCATGTGCAGCTCGTAGCGGCCCGCCGGCCCCATGATCTGGATGAAAGCGGTGAACTGCACCAGGACCGGCAGCTCTTTGACCCGGATCTCGCTGAACGGCTGCAGGATCCAGCCGCCGGTCTGCCGATCTTCCCGGGCTGAGCGGCACAGAAGCAGGCTGTAAATCTGTGGCTTGAGTTGAAATTCCATGATTGTCCCCGCCTAAAATGGACACAGGTCCTGTACAGTGTAATTAGCCAGCGTGGGGCCGAAGTAATTCGGATCGGCCAGATATTCATACGTGCGCGCGAGATCGGGCGCGCTGGCTTCCTCGCGGACCAGCTCGCAGGCCAGCGCCAGCGCGTTCTGGCCGGTGCCGCCCTGGCTGCTCTCCAGAAATCGACTCAGGAAGCGGGTCGCCAGCAGCGTGTAGTAAGAAGGTGGATCGTCCACGCGGTAGGGGAGGGCGGCCTGCATCTCAGCGAGCATCATCTGTGCGAACCCGTTTCGCAGCGCCGTATGCGCCAGCACCAGCCGGTAGCGCGCGTATGCCTTGAGCATCTGTTCTTCAAAAAGCTGGCTGTCCTCCCCGGGGAAGATGCCGCCCCAGGGGATTAGCTCCGGATAGGTGGCGTTATTGCTGCCGGCCTGGCCGGGGGGTGCCGGCTCGCCTTCGTGAATGACCGAGTTATACAGGGCGACCGCTTCCTCCAGGTTGCCGACGCGCAGCCGGGCGTCAGCGTCGCGCAGGACATGGATCAGGTAGCTGGAAGGCGGCTGCTGCATCGAGACATAGACGTACTGATCGTTGCGCCAGGCCCAGGTATGGCGGGCCGGGCGCTGCGGGCCTGCTTCGCGCTGGAGGATAGCGCCTTCCTGAATGATGACATTCTTGAGGTGCGGGTTGCCGGTATCGCCCAGCTCCAGGCCAGCAAAAGGCAGCCCGCGAATCGGGTTGCCGCTGTCGTCCCGGTAGATGTACAGCCGGGAGAAAGGCTCGCTGAGGGCGCGCATGGTGCCCCGGTTCTGGTCCCAGGACATGATGTACGGCTCGCGGAAGCAGGCCAGCCGGGTACACTGCTCAACCGTGAACACCAGGTCCGGCAGGCCGTCATTGGTGATATCCTGAACGATCTGAACCTGCGGCATGCCCAGGGCGGAATTCGGCGCGGAGGCATAGCCATACAGCACGCTGTAGGGCTGGTCAGCGCCGCGACAGCCCAGGATCAGGAGCTGGCCCGGCTGCTGGGGGGACGCGCTGGCGGTCGGGTAATGGAAGCTGACCAGGATGTCGTAGAAGCCATCCTGGTCAAAGTCGTAATCGTCGCTGATGATCCCGCCGGGGTTGCCTAACCCGGCCGGCTGCCCCAGGACACCCCACTGGCGCATAGCCTCCCGCAGGGCATCCGGCGAGCCGCCGCTGGAGAGAAAAGCCTGGATGGCGTTCTGGTAAGCAGTTGGATCGGGGGGTATGCCGACCGGCAGGGGAATATCCCGGTACTCGCGACAGAGACGTGGCAGCGGCGTGCTGGTCGGGAGGGCGGTCGGCTGCGGCTGCATGTTGCAGGCAAGCGCGGTTGTGGCGGCCAGAGCCGCCAGCCAGGCGAGGGTCAGCCATGATCGCGCCAACAGTCGGTTTACCATGCCCAGGGGTCCTTCTCTGACCGCCGACATCCGCTCTCATTATAGCCGATCAGGCCAGAGCCGATTCCTCCCCCAGGCGCTCCGTCGCGCCGACCGGGAACATGACCAGCCCGGAAATGACTTTAGGATAAAAGTCCGTGCTTTTTTGCGGCATCTTTTCGCCGCGCCCGGCGACGGCCTTGATCTGCGCCATTGTTGTCGGGCTGAGGAAGAAAACGAAGGCGCTGCGCCCCTCATCCACGTTTGTTACCGGCTCCTGCGGGTCGCGGTAGTAATGAATGAGCGACTTTTCCTCAACGCCCTCCGTCGGGAGGCCGACCACCTGCTCCAGCAGGATGCGGTGCAGGACGCTCACGGCCAGGTCCTTCCAGGCGCGCGACCGGTCGCCGGGGATCAGCCGGTCAATCAGGGCTTCGTCCCTGAGCGCCAGCGTATGGAAGCCAACTTCCGGCCCGCCGTAGAAGCCGAAGGTGTGCCCGCCGGCCCCGGCGTTGACCGCCGCCAGACACTCCGCCAGATCGGCCGCTGGCTGCACTGCGAAGTATGCCGCAGCGCGCGCCAGGACTTCACGGGGCGGTATGGCCGTGAAATGGCGGATCTCACGGTGGGTGGGCAGCACGACCAGCCCCGGATCGTCCATGCTGACCAGCATCACGCCGGTGTGGTTGAGCGCGGCAGTCGCTGGCAGATCGGGGTGGAGCGCGCGCTGCTGACGGCGGTAGGTGAGCGCCGTCTCATAGCGATGGTGGCCGTCGGCGATAATCAGACCGCGCATGGGGGCCATGACAGCCTGGATTTCCGCGATAGTTTCCGGCTGCGTGATGACCCAGACCCGCTGCCGGACCTGATTTTCAAGCCGCTCGACCGCGTCAATATCGGGTTTTCGCCCGGCGATTGCCCGACGCACCAGGGCGTTCACCCGATTTTCCGGATCGGGATAGAGCAGGAACACCTGCTCCGGGTTGACGCTGAGCGCATTCATGAGGCGGAGCCGATCCTGTTTGGGGCCGCTGAAGGTGCGCTCATGAGGGAGCACGATCCCTTCTTCGAATTCGGCCAGTTCCAGGGCGGCAATCAGCCCCAGCCGGGTGAAGGTACGCCCGTCAATGGTGAAGGTTTGTTCGTAGGCGTAAAAGGCGGGCTGGTCCTCGCGGATCAGGATGCCTTTCGCCAGCCACTGATCGTAGTTCCGCCGCGCGCGGCTGTAGCTGCTCCCGCCTTCGTCACGGTCGAGGGTGATGCCCGTGATGTTGTAGGGACTCAGGCTGGCGTACTCCCGCTCCAGCTCCGGGCTGATCCGGTCATAAGGCTGGCTGATCACGACATCCATGCGCTCGAAGCGGTCCGGGGCGTAGCGCACCCCGCGAAACGGTCTGACAGTAGCCATGCGTATCCTCCACAGCCACACGGGCGATTGAACAGCAGAATGCTCACGAAAGGCCGCCGGGATTGTATGGCGCCGTGCTGGCGGCACAACCCCGGCGGCCAAAGTCCGCCCGCAGGGGCCAGATCAGATGTGGATAGGCGAGCCTAGCAGGCCGTGCGCGACTTCCATCAACGCCTCGGACATCGTCGGGTGGGCGTGGACGTTACGGGCGATCTCCTCCGCCGTCAGCTCGGCGTACTGGGCCAGCGTCAGCTCCGGCAGCAGCTCGGTCACGCCGGCGCCGATCAGGTGCCCGCCCAGAATCTCGCCGTATTTGCTGTCGCTGATCAACTTGACGAAGCCCTCTTTCTCCCCCAGGCCGAGCGCCTTGCCGTTGGCCTGCCAGGGGAACTTGCTGACTTTCACATCATAGCCGGCCGCTATCGCCTGCTGCTCGGTGTACCCGAAGGAGGCGATCTGCGGATTGCAATATGTGCAGCGCGGCATCATGTGATAATTGAGGGTGATAGTGGGGTGGCCAGCGATGACTTCGGCAGCGATGATCCCCATGGCTGAGGCGACGTGGGCCAGCATCAGCTTGCCGGTCACATCGCCGATGGCGTAGACGCCGGGGACGTTCGTCTGCATCTTCTCATTAATGGCGATGAAGCCTTTTTCGTCCAGGGCGACGCCGGTGTGCTCCAGCCCGTAACCTTCTGTCCGGGGTCTGACGCCGATCGCCTGCATGAGCTTCTCGGCTTCCAGGACCTGCGTCTGTCCATCCGGCATTGTTACGGTAACCCGGACCCCATCCGGCTTTTCTTCAACGCCATCCACTCGCGTGCCGGTCAGGGACTGGATGCCCATCCGCTTGTAGGCTTTTTCCAGCTCTTTAGAGATTTCTTCGTCTTCAGTGGGGATCAGATACGGCGCGTACTCCACCAGGGTGACCTGCACGCCGTAGTTGTGCATGACGTAGGCGAATTCCAGGCCGATGGCGCTGGCCCCGGCGATGATGATGCTCTTCGGCAGGGTATCGCTGAGGATGGCTTCATGGTAGGTGATTACGCGCTCGCTGATCTGCGTGCCGGGCAGCAGCCGTGTCACGGCGCCGGCAGCGATAATCACGTTCTTGCCGGTCAGGGTTTGCGTGCTCCCATCCGCCAGACTGACCTCAATCGTGCTGGCATCCTTGAAGGTTCCCCAGCCGTTGTAGGTGTCGATCTGGTTCTTCTTCATCAGGAACTGCACGCCCTTCACCAGCCGGTCGGCAGTCTGCCGGCTGCGCTTGAAGGCGGCCGCATAGTCCAGTTGCAGGTTATCGAAGCTGAAGCCGAACTCTTTGGCCCGATGCTGGAGGATATGCGCCAGTTCGGCGTTATGCAGCAGCGCTTTGGAGGGGATGCAGCCCACATTCAGGCATACGCCGCCCCACCACTGCTTTTCCACAACGGCCACTTTGAGGCCAAGCTGCGACGCGCGAATGGCGGCCACATATCCACCAGGGCCAGCACCCAGCACCACAATATCGTATGATTCTGTCATGAGTTTCTCCGTTCAACCGGGAAGTCTGTAGAATTTAATTCCGGTAGAAGTGTAGCGTGTTTGAGATTGCCCCTCAACTGCGCTGTACAGGGCGATTCCCGGCCTGATTATAAGCTGTTCATCCCGCGGGAATCCACAGGGTGAAATTGTCCACATAGACCCGGACCGGGTCCCCGGCGCCGTCCAGCGCGACGAGGCCCGGCGGCAGCGGCTCCGGCGCCGGGTCGGTGACTGCGAGCCGCTCGACGCCATCGACGGCCAGATGCAGCGCACTCCCGATGGCGGAAAGGCGCACGGTATGCCAGTCCGGGCCGCCGGCCTCAGGCTGGACCTGGCCCAGCAGATCGGCGTTGCGGTACAGCCGGACGCCGCCGGCAGGGTCGATCAGAACGGCGTAGCTCCCCGCCGGGCTGTAGCGGACATACAGGCGGCCTTCTCCGGCTTCGACGCGGAACCGCGCTTCGACGATCACGTCGCTGTATTCCCCGCCGCCAAACCGGGTGGGATCGCCTCCTTCAGTGACAAGCAGGGCTGCGCTGCCGCCGCCGGGGATTGGAGCATGTGCCCAGCCGTGCCCCAGCCACCAGTCAAGCGAAAATGTCTCGAAATCATCGTTGACTATCGCGGTCAGGGACGGCTCGACCGGGGCAGGGGGCGGCAAATGGGTGATGATCGCCGAGGCGGCGACCACAATGATAATCGGGATAAAGAGGAGCGCGGCAATCAACCTCATCAGGCCGGGCGTAATTTTTCCGCTCACGTTATCGTCGGCCTGTGTCCGGCTCGCTGCTTCCGGGCTGTTTCGCCGGACTGTCATCGGAAGGGGGATTATTGATTGAGATATCGCGCAGCGCCCTGGACCAGACGACGCGCGGCCGGGCGGGTTCGTCAGGCTCGGCTTCTTTGCCGACGGGCGGGATCGGGGGCGGGAACAGCAGTTGCCCGGCAGCCCTGGAATCGGGCCTGTCTGCTGCTTTCCCTTCAGGACGGACCTCCCCGGCTGGCTGTTCAGCGACGGCGTCATCGCTGATGTTCGCGGCAGTATCGCCATCAACGCCGGCTATAGCGTCGCCATCAGTCCTTATGATGGCGGCCTCGATTGCCCGCATTTCTGACGCCGAAAGGGGCTTCGTCTCTTCGTCTGGCGCTGTGCGCCGGCTCACAGAGATCAGAATTTCGTCTTCTGCAGAAGCGGCCATAGGCGGCGGCTGGGTCACCTGTGGCATCCTGCGCGGCTCCGGGGGGCGCTGCCCGACGGCGTATACGAAAAACGCCATCTCGCAAAAGTGCTCCGTCCCCTGCAGATGAAGCTGACTGCCGCTGAGGGCGACGAAATCGTTAGCCAGGCGCAACTCGAAGGCGGAATCTTCCAGGCGCCAGTTGCCACTCAGACGGTTGATCAGATCGTCCAGGCTGGATGCGCACGCCTGATCGCCGCGGCGGCCGTAGCGCACGCGGAACCATACGCCGTTGCCGGTGCTTTGAACAATCAGATGCACGTTAGGCCCCAGGGTATAAGCGGCGGAGTAGAGCAGCAGGAGCGCTTCCTGCAGCGCCTCGCGGCTGGATTCGAGGATGAGCTTTTCCCCAACATGCAGCGGATTGACCAGCTCCAACTGGGAGGACAGCCAGTCCAGCAGCTCCTGGACATCAAAGGGGCGGATATGCTGGTGGGGGAGCAGCTCGCCCAATTTGTAGCGAATCAGGGCATGCCAGGCGTTGACCAGGTTGAGCACGCCCATCACTTCGCCCGTAGCGCGCTGCTGCCAGTATTCACGGGGCTTGTCGGCGGCAGAATCGAGATGCACGAGGCTGACCGCGGCCAGGCCGGCATTGAGCGGCTCGATCAGCCGGCGCATCAGCAAGAACTGGAGCTGCCCGAGCGCTTCCCAGTCAGGTTCACGGTGCATAACGACTCCACACGCCTGTTGCGATGACCGGCCCGTTACAGCCGGCCTCAGGGACGCAAAGCGAGACCCCCATCGCAGGTCGGGTCTCACAGAGTGGGCGGAGTGTATCACCGGCCGCAGTGCAGAGCAAGGTCCGGCTAGGCGATCTCTTCCACAGGGGCGAACATCGGCGCTGCGGTCAGCGGCTTCGAGTCCAGCAGGCGCTGGTGGATATCGTTCAGGGCCTGCTCGTAGACGCGAATCAAATCGCGATCCGGCCCTTTGTAGCGGCGCAGCGTCTGGGCCGTGCAGGATTCGCAGCCACGCATCGCCCGGTAACTGTCCGTCTCACAGGCCATGCAGCCGTTGAGGCGGATCATCATCAGGCAGAAAGCCAGGACCTCTTCATGCGATTCCGGGAGCGACATCACCCGATCGATCAGTGCGCGCCACTCTGCGCCGCGCATGTCACGGAGTCGGGGGGTGACGTGGTGGGGATACAGCAGCTCATTTTGCGCGTACATCGATCCGCAATCCTTTGGGGAACGGTAAAACAAACTCGCAGTAAGCCAGACCAAGAAACTAGAAACTATAAAATAGTAGAAAAAAGGCTGGTGCGGACGATCTGCTAATAGCATACGGGGCCTTGAAAGGGTTCCCTATAGCGCCTGGGTACTATCAAAGGTTAGAAAGCTGTTTGGCCGCGAGATAGATGCCAGCGCGGCCGGGGGCTTGTGAAGCGCGCAGGTCGGTGCTAGAGTGATCGAACCCGGACTGGTCATGAAAGAGTGTGGTGTGCACAAAAAACGCTTCGTTGTGTTCATAACTGCCGGGGTGCTCTTGCTTCTGGCAGCCGCCTGCTCACCGGGGGGGACGCCCGCGCCTGCGCCGGAGATGAGCCAGGCGACCTATACCCATCCCAGCGGCGTATATTCGCTGGCGCTGCCCGGTTCCTGGACAGTCGGCGATCTGAGCGACGCCGCTGCGCTGGTGACGATGTTCGCGCCGCCCGGGGCCGATCAGCCGTCTCTGACTGCGGTGGTCATCCGGCTTAACTCCGCGCTGGATGAGACAGCCTTCGAGGCAGTGCGCGGCTCATTTCTGCGAGCGCCGTACAATGCCAGCCTCGATGTGCTGGATCAGGCCCCGATGGCTGATCGGAGCTGGCGGGCTGCCGGCGTTCGCCACGCCGGAGGGCGGGCGATCCCGGTCAATGTTTTCATGCAGGCTGACGGCCCCTATTTTTCCGCGCTGGAGGTCGCTGTGCCGGCGGGGGACGCGCTGACCCTGGCGCTGCTGTCGCGCATCGTGAACAGCTACCGGGTCCAGCCAGAGGCCGATCGTCCGGCAGGGACTGTTGATGCGCTCCCGCCGCTGGACCCTGACCTGATGCTGGCGGCGGGCAACCTGTCTTTTGAGGACCTGTTCACTGGCGCCGAGCCAGATGGCCGTTTCTATATCAGCGGTCAGGTCGCCAATCGCGCTTCTTACCCGGTCGAGATTGTCGCCCTGCGGGCGGCGCTGTATGACTCAGCCGGGAATCTGGTGCAGGAGCAGACGGCTTCTGTGCCGCTGCCAGTGCTGCTGGATGGCGAATACGCCCCGTTTATGGTCCGCTTTGACGGTGCGCGGCCGGCCAGAGTCGCCCGTTACCGCTTGCAGGCTGAGGCACAGGAGGCGGGCGCAGCCGAGCTAACCCGCGTCGGAACCGGCTCCTTCGACTGGGAAGACCGGGCCGAATATGACGAAACCGGCCTGCTGCATATCCGGGGGACGATCTGGAATGCCGGCCCGGCCCCGGTGCGGGAAGCTCAGGCGGTGGCAACTCTGTTCGACGCAGCCAATCGGGCGATCGGCTACGTGTCTCAGGCAGTCGTGTCCGATGCGCTCGCGCCCGGCGAGTCGATTCGATTCGATCTGAGTGTTCCGGCGCTGGCAGCGGAGCCGGTGCGCTACCAGCTCGTGGTATTTGTGCCGTGAGCGGGGTCCTGTCCACTGGAGGGAGGCGGCATGATCGCGCTTGATATTCCGGGCCGGGAAACGCTCCAACTGGAACATGCTGTCTTCGATGTAAACGGGACGCTGGCGGTGGATGGAGAATTGCTGCCCGGTGTGGCGGAGCGTATGCAGGCGCTGGCCGGACAATTGAGCCTGCACATGCTGACCGCCGATACTTACGGCAAACAGGCCAGTATTGATGAGACGGTGGGCTTCAAAGCCACTGTCGTCAGCCGGGACGCGGTGGAGAAAGCCGCCTATGTGCTGTCGCTGGGCGCTGACCGGGTGGTTGCCATCGGCAACGGCGCTAATGACGCCATCATGATGCAGTCGGCGGCCCTGAGCATTGCCGTGCTGGGCGCTGAAGGGCTGGCCGGCGCAGCGCTTAAAGCCGCCGATATTGTCGTGATTTCGATCAACGACGCGCTGGACCTGCTGCTCAGGCCGGAGCGGCTGGTCGCCACCCTGCGCCGTTAGTTGACGGGCTGCGCCGTGAGCTGCTCCAGCGGGATTTCCGCCGTGGGCGGATGTTCGGCGGTGGGCGCTTCAACGGGCGTGGCCGCCGGGGCCGGACCTGTCGGCTGGAGCGCGAACAGGTCGCCAATCAGGCGCTGCAGCGATGCGGGAATATGGCCATCCACGGTGGTGACGGACTGGCTTGCGCCGTCGCGCTGAACGCGAATCTCATAGGCGAAAGTGTCGGCGCCCGGCGCAATCGGCCCGTAATGGGACTCCAGCCGGAAGAACCCCATCGCTTTAATCTGATCGTTGAACGCGAAAAGGACATTCTCGCCGACGCTGCCCACTGCAGCCCCGTCGATGATGAGCGCGCCGTCGCCGAGCACGGTCACTGTGTGTTCCTGGCCGAGGATGCCCCCGGAGCGGATCACGGTGAGCTCGTCGAAGATCACGTTTTCGCTGGGGTCCTCAGTGCCGAGCGGCGTTGGCGTCGGCACCGGCGTCGCCGTGGGGCCTTCCGTCGGGGCGGCCAGCAGCGCCGGCCTGTCGCCGCCGGTGGGCGCCGGCGGCTGTCCGCAGGCGGCCAGGCCGAGGAGTAAGATTGCAGTCAGAAGCAGCGCCCTTCTGTTTCGCATAGCTGTGCCCTTTATTTCCTCAGAGCGCCGGACGTGCGCGATGCTGCCCTGGCCCGGCGCGATTCTGCCTAGAGGGTAGCATCACCCGGGGGCGCTGGCAAATGGCGCTGACCGGCGACAGGCTTCTTGTTTAGCGGCGCGATCTGGGTTAGTGTAAGTTGTATGCACACAGGGCATCCGGGGAGGTGCAGGGCGTCTTGCTGTGGACGCCGGAGTCTTTCACGGATGCCGCCGCCAGTGACTCGCCGGACGTGCGGTGCGAGCTACAGCCTTAGCCGTGATTACCATTAGTGGGGAGGCCCAACAATGACGAACCCATCCCGTTCTCACATCCTGATCATGGTTAACCGCGATCGGTGCGGAATCTGCGGCTGCTGCGTGCCGGTTTGTCCGCCCGATGCTATGGTGTTGCATGACGCCCATCTGGATATCGATCATGACACGTGCACGGAGTGTCTGAAGTGCATCCCTGTTTGCCCGACGAACGCGCTGTACCAGGTGCCGGCGGATTCCGTTCTGTTGAGGAGGACCTGACATGCTCCGTGAGGAATACGATCTGCTGGTTGTGGGGGGCGGGCCGGGGGGGTCTACCGCAGCCCTGGTCGGCGCGCGCGAAGGGCTGAAGGTGCTGCTGGTGGACAAACGGCAGGAGATCGGCACGCCGGTGCGCTGCGCCGAAGCCCTGGGGTTCGAGCAGCTTGAGCCTTACATCGCCGTTGATGACCGGTGGATCGCCGCCTGGATTGACGCCTTTCGGATCGTGGGGCCGTCCGGCAAATCCGTCCGTGTGCCGCCGACCTCGCCGACGGCGGTTGTTGAGCGCAAAATCTTCGACCGCGAGCTGGCGAATGAGGCGGCGCGGGCCGGGGCAACTGTTCGCGCCATGACCCGCGTCACCGATGTGATCAGGCAGGACGGCTATGTTGTCGGCGCGAAGATGATCAGCCTGGGCCGGGAGATGGAAGTCCGGGCGAAGATCACGATTGCCGCCGACGGCGCTGAATCCCAGATCGGGCGCTGGGCCGGGATGAAGACAACGCCGCGCCTGGAGGAATACTATTCAGCGGCGCAGTACCTGCTGGGCGGAATCAGGCTGGAGGATCCTCGCGAGTGCCAGTACCATGTGGGGAACGAGGTCGCGCCCGGCGGGTATGCCTGGGTCTTCCCCAAAGGGCCGGACAAAGCCAATGTCGGGCTTGTGATCACGCTGACTCATGAGAAGCACGGGCGCAGCGCCCAGGAATACCTCAACGCTTTCGTCGAGCGCCTCTATCCGGAGGCGTCGATCCTGACGATGAATCTGGGCGGCATCCCGGTGGGTGGCACGCTCAAGGATATTGTGGGGGATGGCATTATGCTGGTCGGCGATGCCGCGCACCAGGCGGAGCCAGTCACCGGCGGCGGGATTAATCTGGCGATGTTCGCCGGCGACATGGCGGCGAAAGTGGCGGCGACGGCGATTCGCAGCGGCGACTGGTCCAGAAAGAAGCTGGAGGCATACCCTGCCGCCTGGAACAAGGAGCATGGCCGGGCGGTCGGCGCGATGGCTAAAGCGCGCCAGATCGTGCTGAAGTTCGAGGATAAGCGCTACGACAAGCTGGTTGACCTCGCCGCCGATCTGCCGCTGGATAAAATGAGCGCGACGGATATCATCCTGGCGGTGCTGCGGCACGACCCGTCGCTGCTGCTGTACGCGCGGGGGTTCATCATCCCCGGGATCTGATCCGGGTCAACAGGGCGCGCACTTTTGCTGCCCTTCAGCGGGGCGGCAGGCAGTTCTGCTCCGGGTAGCACTGCATCATCATGATGTATGTCCCGGCGCTGCGGCCCGCCTGCCCGTTGATCCGCACCTTCCAGATGCCCGCCGCGTCGAGCTCGCATTGTAGAAACGAGAAGGCGCCCATATTCAGCAGCGGAAGCTGCGGCATCTCGATGCCTTCTATCCCGGCGGCGCTGCTGGCGACGCGATAACCGTCCGGGTCAATCAGGTCCAGCGAGCCGCGAGTATCGGCATCCTGGCTGACGGTGGCGAAGCCGATGCCGACGAACATCAGCGTCCCCGGGCGCCCGCTGAAACGGAATTCCTGCATTTCGCCGTCGCGAATATTGCCCGTGATCTGGGCGTTATGAGCCAGAGCGCCCGGCGTCGATGTCGCGGCGACAGGGTTGATCAGGTGGCGATCCATCTGGGCGGCCAGCGGCAGGCTGCCGACGCCGGGGATGTTGCGGAAGCCCCCCATCAGGTTGCCGATCAAAAAAAGGATGGCGCAGTTAAGCAGAGCGATGCTGATGACGGTCACCCCGGCCCACAGCAGTTTACGGCTGCTCAGACAGCCCCGTTTTTGTGACGCACGTGGGATGGAAGGACGGGCAGACAGGGGATTGTTTGACGCGGGTGGCGGGGCAGGTGGGATTGCCGCTTCCAGGCGTTCCAGAGCGGCGCGGGCGTCCGCGCGATCTGGCTGGAGCTTGAGCACAACGCGCAGGGCGACGCGCGCTTCCTCCTGGCTGGGGGCGGCCCGCGCCGCCAGCCACCAGGCGTCCACGTTGCGGCGATCGGCCGCCAGCACGGATTTGACCAGGCGGAGCGCTTCGACCTTTTGCCCGGCCCGGAACAGCCGTTCGGCTTCTTGAAGTGGCGAGTCGTGCGGGATCATTTTATCACCCGTGTGAAACAACAAGCGGGGCCTGTGCGTATTTATTGTATTGGGGAATCACAATCGGCGATAACGGATCGGCCCGGATAGCGCCTCAGGGGGATTGTTACGCACGCCTCCTGCCGGGACGATACCCCCCTCAGGTGGCTGGTCAGCGCAGCGTCTCTGATTGAGGAGGATGACCATGTCTGTTCGCGTGCGAGGCGTGGTGTGGCTTGGCCTGATGTTTTTCATGGGCCTCATTGCCATATCTATTTGGACGGTTTCCTGGCTGGAAATCCATCCGTTTTTGATGCTAATGCTCCTGCCTTTCGCCGCCGGCATCCTGACGATGTGGGTCTGGAGCAATTTGCGCGTGGGAATTCAGATGGGTGGGGCTGATCGGGCAAAACGGGAAGGGACGGATAAATACAAGCGGCCCGACTTCAGCCGCCTGACGCGGCTGGTCGAGGACCTGGACGAAGATGAGGCTATCGAGCTGGAGACACTGCTGTTGAGTCGCCGTCAGGGCGAATAAGAAATCCTGGCTTGCCGGCAGGGGAGGAGAAGTCGATGCGGAATATGACACGCAGGCTGACCGTCGGGCTGGTCTGGGCCGTGCTCATGATGGCCGGAATGGTGGGGCTGGCGAGCCTGGCAGCTGCGGACGGCATGCTGGCGCTTATGTTCATGACGCTCCTGGCGATTGTGGCGGCGGTCATCACCGCGGGCATCGCCTCGTTCGTGGGGCGTGCAAGGGATGGCCCGGGTGACCTTCATCAATGATCATATGTTTCTGGCGATCAGCACAACGGCGGCGCTCATGCTCTCGGCGGAGATGGCCTCGACTCTGGTATGGACAGCGGCCGGGTGGGGGACACACAGGCCGCTGGCCGACGCAGAAAGCCGGGCCGGGAAGGCCAAGCGCAACCGCGAGGAGCAGCTTGAACGGCTGCTGGAACAACTTGACGAGGAGGATATCGTCGAGCTGGAAATGCTCCTTTCTGACCGCGAACAGACGTCATTCAGCCGGGATTAGCGATAGAATTAGGGGCGGCGGAAGGCGCGTCTTCCGCCCGGGACCGGCGGGGGGATTTCCGCGCCCCGGATCGCGCTGCCGGGGGGAGAAATAGCGATGAGGGATTCGCGGATATTCTGGGCAGCCGCCATCACCGCGGTGATCTGGGTTGCGCTGACGGCTGTCTCGATTATATTCATGACACTCGGCGATGTGACTGCTCCGGGAGCAGCCGTTTTTATAGTGATCATGATGGGCCTGGGGATTGGGGCTACCATCCCGATCTGGGGCTTCGCAACCAGCGCCGATCGCGCTTCTGCGCCGGAGGAGAGGACCGCTTCACGGACTGACTCGTATAAGTTCAAACGCGGCAGCCGGGAGCGTCTGGCGCGGCTGCTGGAGCAGATGGATGATGACGATATCGTTGAGCTGGAGTCGCTCTTGAGCCGGCCGCCTGAGAGCGATTTCGATGACGAAGATGTGCCGAGGCGTTGATAGAACAGGAGAGATGATTTGACCAGAACGCTCCTTGAACAAGAGATTTATGAACAACCCGCCGTGCTGGATGGCCTGCTGGCCCGGGAAACCGGGGCGGTGTCCCGCCTTGCGGCGGCTGTTCGCGCGGCGAATCCATCGTTTGTGCTGTTCGTGGCGCGCGGCTCGTCCAATAATGCGGCCGTGTATGGCAAGTACGTGCTGGAAGCCTTCACCGGACTGCCAGTCGCGCTGGCTGCGCCGTCGGTGGCGACGTACTACGGCCGGCTGCCGCGCGTTGGTGGGGCGCTCGTGATCGGCGTCTCGCAAAGCGGGCGGGGGGAGGATGTGCGCGTCGTGGTGGAACAGGCGCGGGCACAGGGCGCGATTACGCTGGCCGTGACCAACGATCCGGCCTCGCCGCTGGCCGCCGCTGCGGAGCACTGCATCCCCCTCCACGCCGGTGAGGAGCGCAGCCTGGCCGCCACCAAGACCTTCACCGCTCAGCTTGGCGTTATGGCGATGCTGGCCGCCCACCTGAGCGACGACTCCCGCCTTCAGGACGAGCTGAGCCGCCTGCCCGATCTGGTGAACGACGCGCTGACGCTCAGCGCCGACGTGCCCGGGCGGGCGGAGCGCTATCGCTATATGACTCAGTGCGTCACGCTGGGGCGCGGCTTCAACTTCGCGACGGCGTTTGAGCTGGCCCTCAAGCTCAAAGAGCTGACCTATATCGGGACAACGCCGTACAGTTCCGCCGACTTTCGGCATGGCCCGATCGCTCAGATAGAGGAGGGCTTCCCGGCGGTGGTCGCCGCGCCGTCCGGGGCCGTGTTCGAGGATATGGACGGTCTGCTGCGCGAGCTGGAGCGGCGTCGGGCGGAGCTGATCGTGATCAGCAACGTCGAAGAAGCTCTGGCTATGGCGCAGACGCCGCTGCCGATTCCCGAAGCGCCGGAATGGTTGTCGCCGATCGCGGCTGTCGTGCCGGGGCAGCTTCTGGCGCTGGGGCTGGCGGTGGCGAAAGGGTACGATGTCGATCACCCGCGCTCCCTGCAAAAGGTCACCAGCACGCGCTGAGAGCGTATCAACCGCGCCCGTGACTGCCGGGCCGGGATAGATGCGCGATCTGGCCGGGGGAGCGCTCCCCCCGGCCGACTCTGTTTTCACCTGCTCACAGCGCGGACCACCGCCGCAATGTCGCGGGCTGTCGCGCCAATCTCAGCCAGCGAACGGCTCCCGCTCCCGGCCAGCCCATCCCCGGCGACGCCGCAGGCCGCCGCCCCGGCCCGCAGAAAGTCGCCGATGTTCCCGACATGGATAGCCCCGTTGCATATAAAATCCAGATGATCGAGCGGGCCGCGCATCGCTTTGAAGTAATCGATGCCGAGCGCCCCGGCGGGGAAGAACTTGATCAGCCGGCAGCCGTGCGCGGCGGCCATCACGGCCTCGGTAGGTGTCGCTACGCCGGGCGCCATCAAGACGCCTGCTGCGTGGGCCGTGGAGACCGAGGCGGGATCGAAGCTGGGAGCCACCAGGAACTGCGCGCCGCCCGCCAACGCCTCTTGCACCTGGGCGGGGTTGAGGACCGTGCCCATACCGACGAGCAGATCGTCCGGGAAGGCGCGGCGCAGGGCGGGCAGGGCTTCCCGCCAGTCGGGTGAATTATAGGTCAGCTCGATGACGCTCAGGTTGTGCTCCAGCAGGACCCGGGCGACGGCGATGGCTTTTTCCGGTGGGAAGTCGCCGCGCAGCACGGCGACGATCCGGCAGGCGCGAATCTTCTGCAAAGCGAGATCAGGGTTCATCAGCGCACTCTCCTCGTGACAGTAACCCCGATTATAGGCGCTCCGGAGAGGGCGGGGTAAAGCCAGCCGGCTTCTGCTCGCTGCTGTTTTGCCTGCACTGGCAGGCCGGGTGTTATCTGGCCTATAATGCGAAATGTCCGGCGTGACCCGGCGGAGGAAGGTAACACCATGGCCCGACCTGCCCTGTTGCTGTGCCTGCTGTTGGGGGTTGTCCTGCTGGCGGCCTGCGCCCAGCCGACCGCGATCGTGATCCCGACTGTGATTGCGCTGCCGAGCATCCCGCCGGCGCTGGCGGCGACCGGCACTGCCGCCGCCGTCCAGACGGCCGTCGCGCCGCCCACGCTGCCGCCGACCTGGACACCTGCCGCCCTTGCTTCACTGACTCCCTTGCCATCGCCTACCGCGCCAGTCGCCGATACGACCACCGGCGACCGGCTGTTGTTCGTGGCCGATGGCGCAATTTACATAGTCGGAGTCGATGGCGCGGGGTTCAGAGGGCTGACCGGCAGCGCCCAGGCGCGCGATCTGGCGCTTTCGCCGGATGGGACGCAGATCGTATTTGTCGGGGCCGGATCCGGGAGCGCCAGCGAGGTTTATTTGCTGACGATCGACAGCGGCGAGGTGCGCCCCCTGACTGCGCTCGGGTACGCTGATGTGGTGGGCCCTTCCTGGCATCCGGACGGGCAGTCGATTGTCTTCGCAGCGGGCCAGGGGGGCGGCGACGCGCGCGACCTGTTTACCGTCCGGTCGGATGGGGGTGACCTGGAGCGGCGCACGGTGTTCGGCCAGCCTCCGCCAGCGGACGGCACAGGTGACGGATTCGTGGCAGTGGGCGTCTCTGACCCGCTGTTCGTGCCTGACGGATCGGGGATCGTATTCGCCGGGCCGGGGCTGGCCCTGCTGGACCTCGATACACAGCAGGTTCACGCGCTCACGATTCCCGGCGGATGGGGGAACGACACCAACCCGCGCTGGCGGCCGGGCACTTTTGAGCTGGCCTATATCTCGTCGGAACAGGGCGACAGGGGCTATGCCGGCGGGCCGATCCGCAGCTTCGATCTGCTCACCTGGCAGGAAGAGGATGTTCCGCCGCCGCTGGCCAGCGTGTTCGCCCAGTCATTTCAAAACTCCGAAGACGGCCGGGCAATGATTATCGCCAGCAACTTCGGAGTCGTGCTGCTGGACTATGCCAGCCGGTCGGCGCGCTCAATTGCGGATACCGGCAGCCTGCTGCCGCGCGTCACGATCAGCCCGGACGGTTCCCGAATCGCCTACATGACGGCGAGCATAACCGGCGGAGCAATGCCGCAGCTCGTGCTCAATGACCGGACCGGGCGCAGCCCCCGGGTGTTGATGGACGTGGATGCCCAGGTACTCGGCGATCTGCTCTGGATTCCGGCGCGTTGAATGTTTTTGCGGCATCTCCTTTCGCCGCTAGCTGGCATGCTTGCCGTTGATGACCAGGCGGTGCAGCGCCTGTACCGCCCGCTGGGCGTCCCCGGAATTCACGACCAGGGACATGCTCACATCAGAAGACCCCTGGGCGATGACGATGACGTTGATCCGCTCTTCGGCCAGGGTGGTGAAGATGCGTGCGGCGACGCCGGGAACCTCCCGCATACCGGCCCCGACGATGGTGATGATCTCGACTTCTTCCAGCGCCCACACCCGATCCACGTTCTGCAGCTTGATTTCCTCAGCCAGCTCTCTCTGAATGGCGCGGACAGCCCGTGTCGAATCCGAGGCGCGCACGACGAAGCAGAAGCTCTGCTCTGAGGAAGATTGAGAGATTACCAGCAGGTTCACATTCTCGCGGGCGACCGCGCTGAAGGTGCGCCCGGCGATGCCGGGCACGCCCACCATACCGCGCCCGGCGACGGTGATCAGATGCACGTCGGGGATGATCGTGATGGCTTTGGCAACCGTGCCCAGTACCTCCGGCTCCGGCTGGATGCGCGTGCCGGGATGGGTCGGATTGAACGTGTTGCGCACCTGAATCGTCATGCCCTGTTCCATGACCGGGAGGATAGTCTTGGGATGCAGCACTTTGGCGCCAAAGAAAGCCAGCTCGCCGACTTCCCGGTAGGAGAGCACAGGGATGACCTGCGCGCTGGGGTCGAGCCGGGGATCGGTGGTCATGACGCCGTCTACATCCGTCCAGATCCACAGTTCATCGGAATCGATACAGGCGGCCAGGATGCCGGCGCTGTAGTCGCTGCCGCCCCGGCCCAGCGTGGTGGTGATGCCATCTTCGGTTGCGCCGATGAAGCCGGTGACTATCGGGAGGATGCCCGCCTTCAGCTTGGGCACGAGTATCTCCTGCACGCGGGCGCGTGTTTTGTCCATCAGGGGCATCGCGCTCTGGAAGTGGCCGGTGGTCACAATCAGGTTGGTGGCGTCGATGGGCAGCGAAGCCGCGCCGAGTTCCTGCAAATGGGCGGCCAGCAGTCGGGCGCTCAGGCGCTCACCGATGGAGACGATGGCATCGGAGCCGCGCGGCGTCAGCTCGCCCAGGATGGCCACGCTGCGGCAGAAGTTCTGAAAGCCGTCGATCAGCCGGTGCAGCTCAGCCAGGAGCGCCTCCTGGGCTGCCGGGTTGTGGACAAGCTCGCGAGCGGCTTCGTGGTGGCGATCGCGCAGGGTAGCCGTGGCTTTGATATAAGCGTCGGTGTTGCCTTTCGCGGCGGCCCGGGCGGTGTTGATCAGAGTATCGGTGACCCCGGTCATGGCAGAGACAACAGTCAGGACTTCGTTTCCGTTCGCCGCCGAATCCTGCACAATCTGCGCTACACCCCGAATAAGCCGGGCGTCACCCATGGACGATCCGCCGAATTTGAAGGTCAGGACTGACATGACATGCTGCTCCTCTTGCTGGAACGGAACACTCCGGAGCCGGCGTCTGTAACAAAAAAGCGCGCTCTTACTTCAGGGAGAGAGCGCGCCAGATTTACGGCAGGTATTTTGTCACCAGACATGCTCTCATCTTCCAGAATGATACTCTGCCGGACTTGGCACCTTCTCTCAACTGGCCATACCGGGGCCAGCTTGAGAGGGTTGCCGCGGTTTCATAGGGCCGTTCCCTCCACCGCTCTGGATAAGAGTGTTCGTATAGGGTTGGTAAAGTGGCCGGGATACTAGCACGGCGGCCGGGGGCTGTCAAGGTATATCTCGCCCTTGTTCCCGGCCGGAGATGCGCGTATAACGGGAGGATGGATTCTGGCGAAGGAGGACATACCTGTGCGTATCCTGGTTGCGCCGAACGCTTTTAAGGGCGCGCTTACAGCAACAGAGGCGGCGGAGTGCATCCGGTGCGGCCTGGCGCGCTCAGGTCTCGATTGCGCTGTGGACGTGATGCCGATTGCTGACGGCGGCGACGATACCCTGGAAGTGCTGACGGCCGGCGGCGGCGAAGTCCGGATGCTGGAAGTTGAGGGGCCGCTGGGGCAGCCGGTTCGGGCGGCCTGGGGCCTGCTGAGCGGGGGAGAAACGGCGATCGTTGAGATGGCGCGGGCTTCCGGGCTGAAGCTGCTCGCGCCAGAGGAGCGCGATCCGCTGCGCGCTTCGACTTATGGCACAGGCCAGATTATTGCGGCGGCGGTTGCGGCCGGCGCCAGGCGGATCATCGTCGGCGTCGGCGGCAGTGCGACTGTGGACGGTGGCGGCGGATGCTTGCAGGCGCTCGGCATCCGCCTGTTGGACGCGGGCGGGCGAGATGTGCCGCGCGGCGGCGGCTCGCTGGAGCAGGTGGCCCGGATTGAGACGGACGGGTTGCTCGCCCCGCTGCGCGAGCGGCAGGTGCAGATTCTGGTGGCCTGCGATGTGACTAACCCGACGCTGGGTCCAACCGGCGCGGCGGCGATCTTTGGGCCGCAGAAGGGCGCTTCGCCGGAGCAGGTGCAGATTCTAGAAACGGCCCTGGCCCACTTTTTCACGCTCACTGCCGAACAGGTCGGGCCGGATGTGCGCCAGATGCCTGGCGGGGGAGCGGCAGGCGCGCTTTCCGCCGGACTCGCAGCTTTTCTGGGGGCCGAGCTGCGCAGCGGGATCGCCCTGGTGCTGGAGGCGCTGCGCTTTACGGAACGGCTGATCGGCGTCGATCTGGTGATCACGGGGGAGGGGCGGATGGATGCGCAGACGCTGGGCGGCAAGGGCCCGCTCGGCCTGGCGCAGGCAGCTCGCGCACGCGGCGTGCCCACCGTGGCGCTGGTCGGCGCAATCGACGACAGTGAAGATGCGCTGCTGGCAGCGGGGTTGGCCGCCGTGATCCCGATTGCGCGCGGGCCGATGGCGCTGCCGGACGCTATGGCGGAGGCGGCAACCCTGCTGGAGGCGGCAGCGGCGCGGGTGGGGCGGCTGCTGTACCTTGGCAGTTCTCATTCGGCAGCGACAGATAGTGGGGGTGATCGATGACGGACAGCGTGTCTTTTGAGCGCAGTCGTTCCCGGCGGAGGCGCTTTCTTCGCCAGCTGGTGAGGATGCTTCAACCCCTGGTCTCGCGCGTTGAGGTGCGCGGGGTTGAGCGTATCCCGGAGCGCGGCCCGCTACTGCTGCTCTTCAGCCACCTCTCCACGCTGGATGGCGTGCTGGTCGTGGCGAACGTGCCGCGTGAAATTGAGCTGGTCGGGCCGGGTGACTTCCCCGCGACGGCGCTGGAGAACCGGGTGATGGACAGCTACGGGCTGATCCGGGTCAACCGGGGGCGGCCTGATCGGGCCAGTTTGCGCCGTATGGTGGATATCCTGCGGGCGGGGAAGATGCTGGCTATTGCGCCCGGAGGAGGGACCTGGGAGAAAGGCCCTCTGGAAGCCAAGCCCGGGCCGTTCTACCTCTCCCAGGTCACCGGCGCACCGATGATGCCGGTGGCGATCGGCGGCATGTACGAAGCGCCGACGCCGGGCCTGCGCGTCTTCCTGCGCCGCCCGCGCGTGACGATCGCCTTTGGCGACGTGATTCCGCCGGTGCCGCGCGGCGCAGATACCGCGGAACGCGAGGCGCAGATTCAAGAAGCCTCCGACCGGGTGATGGGCCAACTGTTCGCTTTGCTGCCGGAAGAAGATCAATGCCTCTACCAGCGATGGGCGCGGGCGCGCTACGATCTGCGTGTGACATTCGCCACGCTGGAGGACGATTCGCCTCTGGCCTATGACGGCCCGCCGCTGCCGGATTTGAGCGCCGTGGGGGAGTTTGCCGGCAAGCCCAACCTGTTCCGCCCTGTGCATGTGAATGCCCGCCTGAATGTGGAGCCTTTCCTCCAGGCGCGTTTCTTCGCGCCGCTGGAAGTGCAGATCGCGGCGCGGGAGCTGGCCGATCTGCTGACTCACCCCCCGTACGAGGTCTACCTGCCTTACCGCCTGGGTGAGGAGAAGGCGCGGCTGGCGCTTGAGGGGCTGCGGGCGCTGCACGATACGGCCTGCCCCTGGGCGATTGCGCACCACGCCCGTATCAGACTTGAGCCATTGATGAAGGACACATGAAAGTCCACTTAAGTTTTGATGCAGAGCAGCATCTTTTATAGAGTTTTGTGTTCTAACCTGTTGAGTGGTATATACCCTGCTGCGGCAGTCGGACAGGCTATTACTGGAGTTTCAGGGTGACAGATACGATACAGACGGTGGCGACCAATACCATCTGGTTGCAAACCGATGTGATCAAGCTCGGCTCGCTGGGGTCGCTGCGCGTCAGGCGGCTGATGATCAACCCGCTGCGGCTGCGGCGCCGCTTTCTGCATGGCCTTGCCCATACCTTTCATAACGTGATGACCCGGTCCACCGTGCTGGGGCTGGAAAATATCCCGCCGCACGGCCCGCTGCTGATCCTGCCCAACCATATCTCGAATCTGGATGGGATTATGGTGCTGGCCTACTACCCGCGCCAGATTGAGATGGTCGGGCCGGGAGACTTCAAAATGATCACGCTCAAAGACTGGATGCTGCGGTCCTACGGTGTCACGCCAATCAACCGGGGACGGGCGGATACTGCCGCGCTCCGGGCGATCACCACCCACCTGCGCGACGGCAAAGACCTGTTGATGTTCCCCTCCGGCGGGATGTGGGAGACGCGCCGCTTCGAGGCCAAGGAAGGCGCGGCGTACCTGTCGCAGATCACCCAGACGCCGATCCTGCCGGTCGGCATCAGCGGGACTTATCTGAAGTCCAACGATGCCTTTTTCGGCAGACAGCCTTCGCTGACCATCCATTACGGCCCGTTGATACCGCCGGTCCCGCCCAGCCGGGATCGCCGCCGCCGTGAAGCCGATCTGGACGCCGCCTCGCGCGATATTATGGCGCGCATCTGGGACCTGCTGGAGCCAGCGCAGCAGGAACAGTACCGGCGCTGGGCGCGCGAGGAATACAGCCTGCGGGTCGAGTTCCGCCGCGAAGATGATGATACCCCGCTGGTTTATGATGGGCCGGCGCTCCCGGATATGGCTGCGCTGGCCGAATTCATCGCCAAGCCAAACCTGTTCCGTCCGATGTGGCAGAATGCCGGGCTGCATCTCGAGCCTTTTCGTGAAGCGCGTTACTTCGCCCCGCTGGAGGTCCAGATGGCGGCTGGCGATCTCCATGCTCTGCTGCACGGCGCGTTTGATCGCTATGTGCCGTACCGGATGGGCGACGAAGCCGCCGCGCAGGTGAGCGACGCCCTGCTCGCCCTGCGCCATGTGATTGCACCCTGGGCGATCGCCCGGAACGCCCGCATCCGGCTGACGCCGCTGTGCGTCGATCCGGCGCAGTAGCGCGCTAGAATCCCCCGTTACGGGCCACCTCTCCCAGCCAGCGCGCGCTCGGCTTGACGATGCGCTCCTGGGTGTCGCGGTTGACGGCGATAATGCCGAATACCGGGCGGTAACCCAGTGACCATTCGTAGTTGTCGAAGGCCGACCAGGCGTAGAAGCCGCGCACATCCAGACCGTCCTGCAGGCAGCGGGCGACGCCTTCCAGCGCGCGCCGGTAGTAGGCGGCGCGACGGGTATCGTCGGTAGTGGCGATGCCGTTCTCGGTGACGATTGTGGGCACGCCGGCGATCTGATGGGCGTAGCGGAGGGTGGCTTCCAGCGCCTCCGGCCAGAACTCGTAGTACATCTGCGTCAGCTCCACGCCTTCTTCCGGGGGCAGTTTGCCATCCGGCCCGAAGCGTTCGCGGCTGTAAGTTTGCACGCCGACGAAGTCATCTCCTCGCGCGGCCTCCAGAAAGACGTCCTGAATGCGATGCCGGATTGTGTCGCGGACAGCTTCGCCGCCGGATACGGCCTGCAGGTCCTGCAGGGCGATGGTCATACCGACCGGCAGAGCGGGGCGCTCCGCCTTGATAGCGGCGACGGCGTTCTGGTGCGCCAGCAGGATCACATCGCGGACCCGGTCCGTGGCTGCGTACAGGAAGCAGTGAAAGTCGCCCGGCCCGATTCCCAGCGCACGGGCGGCGTGGATGACAAATGCCGGCGGCTCTCCGCGGCTGGCGATGCCGGAGGGTAGCAGACCAAGCTCGGAGAGCAGAAAGGCGATGTTGACCTCATTTATGGTGCAGATGGAGTCGATCAGATCGCCCAGATCGCGGGCAATGCGCCCGCAGTAGCGCGCGAAGCTCGCGGCTGTCGCCGGGTCAGCCCACCCTCCCCGGGCGATCACCCAGCGTGGCGAGCTGAAGTGATGCAGGGTGACCATCGGCCTGAGGCCGTGGGCGCGGCAGGCCAGCAGCATCTGCCGGTAGTGGTTGATAGCGGCGGGCGAGAAGAAACCGTCCTCCGGCTCCACCCGCGCCCACTCAATCGAGAAGCGATAGCTGTTGAAGCCGAGGTCGGCCAGCAGGGCGATATCCTCCGGGTAGCGGTGGTAGTGATCCACGGCGTCGCCGGAAGGCTCGACGAACGGCGTCCCCGGCACATGCTCCAGCAGCCAGATGTCGCTGTTGATATTGTTGCCTTCCACCTGATGGGCGGCGGTGGCAGTCCCCCAGAGGAAATTGGGCGGGAAGCGGGTATCCATCTGAGGCGACCTCCTTAATCAGAGATGGGCTTTGATGACATCCGCCAGTTCCTGCCCGATGCCGGGCACGGCGGCAATCTCTTCCGCGCTGGCGGCGCGAATCTTCTCGATCGATTTATCGAACGCATCCAGCAGGATTTTGCGCCGTTTGGGGCCGATTCCGGGGATAGCTTCCAACCGGGAGGCCAGCCCCTGTTTATCCCGGCGCTGGCGATGGCCGGTGATGGCGAAGCGGTGCGCCTCGTCGCGGATGCGCTGGACCAGGAACAGCCCGGCTGACCGGCGCGGCAACAAGATGGAATCGCCCCGGCCCGGCACGAATAGCTCTTCCATTTGTTTGGCCAGGCTGGCAACTGGAACCTGATCGAGCAGGCCAAATTCAGCCAGCACCTCCACCGCCACATTGAGCTGGCCTTTGCCGCCATCCACAAGCAGCAGATCGGGCAGGAGCCGCCAGGTCTCGTCGGCGTCCTTATGGCCCGGCTGGCCTCCGGATGGATTGTCGCGCGATTCGATGTAACGCTTGAAGCGGCGGGTCAGCGCCTCCCGCATGGACTGGTAGTCATCTGAGCCTTCGTGAGCGATGGAGTTGATATTGAAGCGGCGGTACTCAGCTTTGCGCGGCACCCCCTTGACGAAGACGACGCGGCTGGCGACGATGGCCGTGCCCTGGGTCGTGCTGATGTCGTAACATTCGATGCGGTTGGGGATGGCAGACAGTGAGAGCGCCTCCTGCAGTTCGCGGAGGGAGCCTTCCTGGCGCACGGTATCGGCCTGCCACTGCACTTGCAGGATACTCAACGCCTCAGCAGCGTTATCCTCAACCATCTTGACCAGTTCGCGCTTCTGGCCGCGCCGGGGTACGTGCAGCGAGACCTTCCTGCCGCCGCGCTTGTCGCGCAGCCAGCGCTCCAGCACCTCCTGACTCTCCACCCGGACCGGCATCATGATTTCCGGCGGGATATGGGCGGCGCGGTCGTAGAACTGCTGCATGAAGCTCTCGATCACGGCGGCGGCATCTTCTTCCAGCACGTTCTCCATGGCGAAGCTCTCCCGGCCGATTAGCTTGCCCTGCCGGATGAAAAAGACCTGCACAACGGCGTCGCCATTGGCGGAGGCGAACCCGATCACGTCCTGATCAGGCCCGCCGACGTTGATCACCTTGCGGCTTTCGATCAGGCTGGTGATGGCGCGGATGCGATCGCGGTGGCGGGCCGCCTGTTCGAAGTGGAGCGCCTCAGCGGCGGCCTCCATGCGCCGGGTCAGGTCGCGCAGCACCTCGTCGGTGTGCCCCTCCAGAAAACGCATCAGGTCCTTGATCATGGCCCGGTACTCTTCCTGAGTGACGGCGCCGATGCATGGCCCGGAGCACAGCTTGATATCGTAGTACAGGCAGGCGCGCGCATCGCGGCCGGTGATTTCCCGGTCGCAGGTCAGGTAGGGGAAAATGCGGCGCAGCACGTCCAGCGTCTCGCGGATGCTGCGGGCGTGGAACGGCCCGAAATAGCGGGAACCGTCCTGCACCATCTGGCGGGTGAACTCGACGGTCGGGAACGACGCGGCCCAGGTGACCTTGATGTAAGGGTACTGTTTGTCGTCCTTGAGGGCGATATTGTAGTGCGGCCTGTGGCGCTTGATCAGCGTATTTTCCAGCCGCAGCGCTTCCAGCTCACCTTCTTCATCATCGGGGCCTGCCCCGGTGACTATGAATTCAATATCGACGATGTGGGTCCGCAGGCGGCGCGTTTTTTCGTCGGTGACGCCCCGGTGGAAATAGCTGCGCACCCGGTTGAACAGGTCTTTGGATTTGCCGACGTAAATAATCGTGCCGGCAGTGTCCTTCATAATATACACGCCGGGCTTGTGCGGGAGGTTGTCCAGGATTTGTTGCAGGTACGATGTTGTTTCCATGGTCGCGTATGAGGCTATCGGTAATCCGGACGGGTGAGAGCGGCAAGCCATCTATCTGTCTCGCGCGGTGAGCGCAGGCGGATCATGGTCAGGTGTGGGTATGGCGCCCCCTCGAACAGGACGCGGTACTCACGCTGGCGGCGGCGGTAAGTCCTGAGCACCCACAGCAGTATGGAGTCCCGCCTGAATAGCGCCCCCAGATGCTCCTGGTTGGTTCCCCAGAGCATTTCGCGGGTGAAGATGCGGCTGACCGTGCGCCGGAAGATCCGGCAGAGCACTACGGTCAGCGGGTAGTCCAGCCAGAGCAGTGTATCCGCCCGCGGCCAGATCAGGTCGCGCACCTTTTGATAATTGCCATCCGCCACCCAGGCGTCGCCCGCCAGAGCTGCGATCAGGCGCTCCCGGAACACATCTGGCGGCGCCTCCTGCCAGCCCGGCTCCCAGTGCAGCGCGTCCAACTCGACGTGTGGGCAACCGCAGCGCTCGGCCAGTTTTCGGGCCAGCGTCGTCTTGCCGCTGCCGCTCGTTCCCACCACGACAATGCGCTTCATAGAGTCTCGCGGGCCGTCTGGGATGCGCGTTTGACAGGCGCTATTCTAACTCAGCCGGGCGGATCGCCCAAATGTTCGGCGTGTTATCGGGGCGTCAGATCGTAGATAGTCAGCCGGGGCCGCCCGGATTCGTGTTCGATGACGGCTACTGGCTCGCCCGGCGCCGAGTCTGGCACGTAGGGACTGTCTTCCAGCACGACAAAAACACCCGGTTCGCGCCGGCTCTCCATCAGGGTCTGATGTGCGGGGATATCCTCCCGGTTAGGGTTGACGCGCGGGCAGGTGACGGTGAAATCAGCGCCCAGCGTGAGATAACGCAGCCCCAGGCAACTGGTGGAAAGGCCGATGACCTCTCTGGCGTTGTGCTGGCGGAGCACAGCGGCTACTTCGGCCAGGCCAAAGCCAGAGTTATCTGAAGCGACATACTCTCGCCGCACTACCTCCGGGAGTGGCAGTGAAGCCGGGTCGGATATCGCCACCATCGTGAAAGGGAGCCAGGTAAAGACGCCCCAGCCGAGTATCAGAGCCGTCATGCCGCGTTTCGCGACGCGAGAGCGTCGGCGGAGGCAGTAAGCTGCTCCGATGCCGGCTCCGATGAACAGGATGGTGATGGCTCCATGGTAAAACCGGGCGCTCTGGCGCTGACTCAGCGCGGTGATCAGCAGGGGAGCGATCAGCACGAGAGGCAGAAAGAACTCGCGGCGGACGATGAGGACGCCTGTGGCAGCGATGAGTAAAATCAATGCTGCCGGGCCGGCGAAGCCCGCCACCGCCTCAAGCGGAATGGCGAGGTTAGTGAACAGGCGCTCGATCGGGCCATCCCCGGCTGAGGGATTGTGATGAGTGATCAGCGTCCAGTAGTTGTAACCCAACAGGTGAAGGCTGGCGGTCAGCAGCGCGGTCAACCCCAGCAGCACGCCCATGGCGACGGCCAGCCATTTCCACCGGGCGCTCCATATTGTCCGGGGTGGCGACAGGGTGAGAAAGGCCGCGAGGGGGATGCCGTAATAGGGCACAATGCTGTTTTTGGCGCTGACGGCCAGGAACAGGCATGCGCCGCACAAAGCCGCATCCCACAGGTTGACGCGGTGAGACAGGCGATAGGCGAAGTACAGCCCCACTGTCATGAAAGACGCCGCCAGAACATCGGCCATAGCCATACGGTCGAAGTACTGGTGATAGGTGCTGAAAAGCACCAGCAGCCCGACAAAAAGCATTCCCCACTTGCCGGCTGCCTGTCGCCCAATGCCGACAGCAGCCGCGTAGCCCAGCGCAGCCCCCAGGATGATTACGCTTCTCGCCAGCCAGAATCCACCCGCGCTGAACGGCTGTGCTGCCATATTCAGCCAGACGATCAGGAGGCGACCTTCTGAGGCATGAGCCAGGGGCGAGGTGAGCATGTCCTGTTCAGCCCAGCGGATGTGGATGCCTTCATCTCCGAATGGAGGATAGGTGTCAAGCGCTATAAGCCGGACTGCCCAGAAACCCCCGATAAGCACTGTCGCCAGCCAGAACGTGGCTCGTGGTTTCTTCATCTCCGCCCTCTTCACGATTGGAACAGGCTGTCGCAGTATGAATTGTAGCGAAGAATATCCGGGGCAGGCAGCAGGCGTAACCTGCTCCGCCGGGTATTCGCCAGTGTCCTGACAATATTCCGGGCCGGCCCGCGCGGTGGTATGATCAGGAAGTCAGCGAGAGGCGATTATCTGTGGCCAATGAGCGGAACCAACCCCACATTCCTGTCTTGCTGGAGGCTGTGCTGGAGGCGCTGCATGTGCCGTCCGGCGGCGTGATCGTCGATTGCACTGTCGGGGCGGGGGGGCATGCCGCCGCTTTGCTGGATGCCGCCGGGCCGGAAGGGCGCTTGCTGGGGCTGGATCAGGACCCGGAAGCGCTGGCGGCAGCAGCGGCGCGGCTGGCTTCCTACGGCGATCGCGCGACGCTGGTTCACGCCCGTTTTGATACGGTTGCAGATTGCGCAGCGGCGGCCGGGATAGGCGCGGCAGATGCGATTCTGGCCGATCTGGGCGTGTCATCCATGCATCTGGACCGCCCGGAGCGCGGCTTTTCGTTCCTGCACGATGGGCCGCTGGATATGCGGATGAATCCACTTGCCGAAGGACTGACCGCTGCCGAGATTGTCAATGGCTGGCTGGAGCGCGATCTGGCCGATCTGATCTGGCGTTACGGGGAAGATCGGGAGGCGAGGCGCATCGCTCGCCAGATCGTCCGGCTGCGGCCGTTCGATTCCACACGGGAGCTGGCCGGAGCGATCGAATCCGCCATCCCGAAGCACCGGCAGGAACGAATTCACCCGGCGACGCGTACCTTTCAGGCGCTGCGCATTGCCGTCAATGACGAACTGGGCGCGCTGGAGCGGATGCTGCCGCAGGCGGTGGCGCTCCTGCGGCCGGGCGGGCGGCTGGCGGTTATCAGCTTTCACAGCCTGGAAGATCGTATTGTCAAGCAGTACTTTCGGGAAGCCAGCGCGGACTGCATCTGTCCGCCGGAGCAGCCGGTCTGTACCTGCGATCACCGGGCTGTGGTGCGCCCGGTGGGGCGTAAGCCGGTCGCGGCGGACCCGGCGGAAGTCGGGCGCAACCCGCGCAGCCGCAGCGCCAGGCTGCGGGCCGTGGAAAAGCTCCCGCCCTCCTGATATCGACGGGTCTGGTATTGTTTGTGATTTCGGGTCAAAATAGAGGGCATCGGCGGGGCAGTCCCCGGTGAAATACTATGAGCCAGAAGACTCCGTTGAATCGATCTCAGTGGATCCAGCATGCTCTGCGCAGCGCCCCCTGGCGGCGGCAGTCCCAGGCTGCTGCAATCATCGCCCTGGCGTTGATTGTGGGCGTGATTATTGGCGCGCTGTACCTGGCCCAGATTACGTCAGTAGCCACGATGGGCCGCCAGAACGAGAATTTGCAGAGATATCGCGACAATCTGGTGCGGCAGAATGAACAGATACGGGCCGATCTGGCCGAGCTGCGCAGCATCCCGCGCCTGTTGCGCCGGGCGCAGGACCTGGGATTTATTTACGCCGGCGGCGCCAGTATGGAGTATCTGGTTGTGCCAGGATACCAGCCGGAGCGGTTGACCAGTGTGGCGCCGCTGCGATCGGACGTAGAAGCGCTGCCGGTATACGACGAGACGTTCTCCGGCTGGATTCAACAGCAGTGGGAGCAGATCGTCAGCCAGTTTGAGGAATGGGCGCGCGCCGGGGCAGGAGGTCGATAGAAGCATGACCAATCCCGAGATGTTCAGCCGGAGACTCCAGATTGTAGCCGCGGTGCTGGTAGTCCTCAGCGTTTATATGCTTGTCCGGCTGATGACCATCCAGTTTCAGATGGACCCGGCGCAGTTGGCCTACTTTCAGGGGCAGACGCGCCAGTACACCCGGCTCGTCGAGTATATGCCCACGCGCGGCCAGATTTATGATCGGCATGGTGAACTGCTGGCCGTGAACCGTATTCAGTACGAGATCGGGGCGAACCCGCCGCTGATTACTGACCCCGCTATGACGGCGCGGCAACTGGCCGCGGCGTTAAACGGCGACGAACTCACCATCTACCAGCAACTGACTTCTAATCGGGCCTGGGAGCTGATCGCCCGGCCGGTCAGCGCAGCGGCCGGGCAGGCCGTGCAGGACCTGAACATCGTAGGCGTGGATATCTCGCCTATCCCTAACAGGGCGTATCCTCAGGGGATGCTGGGGGCGCAGGTGATCGGGTTTGTAGGCGGCGATCAGCGGGGTAACTTCGGCGTCGAAGGCGCCTACCAGCGCGATCTGGCCGGGGAGAGCCTGGTCGGGGAAGAGAGCAATATCCCGTTTCAAATCTCTGCTCAGGTTGCCCCCCGGCACGGGCGCGATCTGGTCCTGACCATTGATCGCGATATCCAGTTTCTGGCGGAGTCGGAGCTGCTGAGGGCGCTGGACGTAACCGGCTCGGAGCGCGGCACGATTATCATTATGAATCCGCGCACCGGTGATATTCTGGCGATGGCGAACTTCCCCTCATATGATCCCAATCTCTATTACAGGATTGAGGACGCCAGAGTGTTGAATAACCCGGCTATCAGCGAGCAGTACGAGCCAGGATCGGTCTTCAAAGTGGTGACGATGGCCGCCGGCATCGAGGAGGGGGTTATCCTCCCGGGCAGCACCTACAACGACCAGGCTTCGCTGCAGTGCGGCGGGATTACGATCTCCAACTGGGACCGCGCGTCGCACGGCCTGATTGACATGACCCAGGTTCTGGTCCAGTCGCTGAACGTCGGCACTTCGACAGTGGCGATGGAGATGGGCCCGACGCGCCTCTACCGGATGATTCAGAAGTTCGGTTTTGGCGAGCCTACCCGCGTAGACCTGCAGGGCGAAGCGGCGGGCACGGTCCCCCTGCCGGGCGACTCAAACTGGCAGGAAAGCCAGCTTTGCACCAACAGCTTTGGTCAGGGCATCGCTGTGACTCCCCTGCAGATGCTGACGGCAGTGAACGCTATTGCCAATGACGGCCTGATGATGCAGCCGCATGTCGTGCACCAGATTGTTGACGGGGAGAATGTCTACACCACCCAGCCATCGCCGATGGGGCGGCCCATTTCCGCTGAGACGGCTCGCATGGTGCGCAATATGATGGTGCAGACGGTGCGCTACGGCCCGACCGAAGCCCAGGTCCCCGGCTACACCGTGGCCGGCAAAACCGGGACGGCCCAGATTCCGATCCCCGGCGGTTACGATGCGGATGCGTCCATCGTGACCTTCGTCGGGTTCCTGCCGGCGGATGACCCACAGGTGTCCATTCTTATCAAGCTCGACCGCCCGGATGAATACTGGGGCAGCATCGTCGTCGCCCCCATCTTTTCCCATCTGGCAGAGAGGCTGGTCGTCCTCATGGAGATACCGCCAGACACCGTGCGGCAGACACTGGCTTCCAGCGGCGGTATGCTCAACGCGGTCGATCGTTAGAATGGACATACGTTATGGCCGGTGACTTGCCTGTCGCCCTGACCATGATGGGGCTTTCGTTCCTTCTGGCCGTCATCTGGGGCGAACCGTTCATCACTATTCTCCGGCGGCTGCGGCTTGGCAAACAGATCCAGGCCGATCTGCCGGACAGCCACCAGATCAAAGCTGGCACGCCCACATTTGGCGGGCTGCTGATCATCATCCCGGTGATTCTGCTGACGCTGGCCCTGAACGTGGCGAGCTTGCTGAACCCGGATATTCGTATCGGGCACAGCATCTTGCTGCCGCTGGGTGTGCTGGTTGGTTACGGCCTGCTGGGCGTGATTGACGACTGGGAAGGGGTGCGCGGCGGGCGAGAGCGCGGTCAGGGCATCTCCGTGCGGGCTAAATTTGGGGCGCAGGTCGTGCTGGCGGTGGCGGTAGCGGCTACTATGTCGCTCTGGGGCGGCGGCTTCCAGCATGCCAATTCGGTCTATCTGCCATTTATCGGCGTCCCGCTCCGGCTGTCGCCGCAGCTGTGGATTCCTATGGCTGCTTTCGTCATCGTGGCAAGCTCAAATGCGATCAACCTCACCGACGGGCTGGATGGGCTGGCCGGGATTGTGGTGGCGACGGCGTTCATGTCATACGGGCTGGTAGCTTTTTTGCAGGGCCAGATCTTCCTCGTCCAGTTCTGTTTCATCATCGTCGGCGCCTGTTTCGCCTTCCTGTGGTATAACGCCTTTCCCGCCCAGTTGTTCATGGGCGATACCGGGGCGCTGGCGCTGGGCGCGGCCCTGGGCACGATCGCGCTGATGACTGGCCAGTGGATTCTGCTGCCTGTGATCGCCATCGTCCCCGTGGCTGAGACACTCAGCGTGCTCCTGCAGCGCCTCAGCCTGCACTTCACCGGACAGCGCCTCTTCCTGATGAGTCCGCTCCATCTGCACTACCAGCAAATCGGCTGGAGCGAGGTTCAGGTCGTTCAGCGTTTCTGGATCGTCGGCCTGATCGGGGCGGTGCTGGGTATTGCGCTGGCGCTGCTGTAGCAGAGGGGCGTACACCTGTGTCTGATCCGCTTGCCGGAAAACACGCAATCGTGATGGGCTTCGCCCGCCAGGGGCAGGCGCTGGCTCGCTGGCTGCCAGCGGTCGGGGCGCGGGTGACCGTCACCGACCGGCGAGCGGAAGCCGCGTTTGGCGCTGCCCTGAGCGCGCACCGCGAGCGTGGCGTAAATTTTATCCTCGGCGATCATCCCCTCGCGCTGCTGGACGACGCCGATCTGTTATGCGTGTCCGGCGGCGTGGCGCTGACCGAGCCGCTGGTGGCCGAAGCGCTCCGGCGCGGCATCCCGGTCACCAATGACGCGCAGCTCTTTCTGGAGCGCTGCCCGGCTCCGGTAATCGGTATCACGGGTAGCGCCGGGAAGACGACGACGACCATGCTGGTTGGCCTGATGTGTCGGGCGGCGGGGTGGGTGACGCATGTCGGCGGCAATATCGGCGATGTGCTGCTGGATGCGCTGCCGCGCATCGCGCCGCAAGATATCGTAGTCATGGAGTTGAGCAGCTTCCAGCTTGAGCTGACGACGATCAGCCCGCGCTATGGCGCGATTCTCAACATCACGCCTAACCACCTGGACCGGCACGGAACTATGGAGGCTTATACAACGGCCAAGGCCAGTCTGATCCGTTACCAGAAAGCGGAAGATACGGCGATTCTGGGCATCGACGATCCGGGGGCGAATGGATTGATCGCGCTGGTTCAGGGGCACCTGGTATGCTTCAGCGCGCGGTGGGCAGTGGCCGACGGCGCATATCTGGAGGGCGACCGGCTGATCCTCTCCGGTCGGGCGAGCCAGAGCGGAACGCGGCAGGCTGTGATTGAGCGCCAGGCGATTCGCTTGCGCGGCGAGCACAATCTCCTCAATGTGCTGGCGGCCAGCGCGGTGGCGGGCGCGGCGGGAGTCGCACCGACGGCTATGGGCGAGGCGATTGCGACGTTCGCGGGCGTTGCGCATCGCCTGGAAGTCGTGCGCGTCTGCAACGGCGTCACCTGGGTCAATGACAGCATCGCGACGGCGCCGGAGCGAGTGCTGGCCGCCGTCCGCAGTTATGGAGAGCCGCTGGTCCTGTTGCTGGGGGGCAAAGATAAGGACCTGCCCTGGGATGAGTTGATCGCGCTGGCCGCCCGGAAGGCTTTTGCCGTGGTGACGTTCGGCGCGCATGGCCCCGTTATTGCCGGGCTTCTGCAGAGGGCGCTGGCGAAAGAGGAGCCGGGCCGGCTGGCGGCGGAGCGCGTGCTGACTGTCAGCACGCTGGATGAGGCGGTTCAGGCGGCGGGGCGGCTGGCCAGGCCGGGCGATGTCGTGCTGCTCTCCCCCGGCGGGACGAGTTACGACGCCTACCGCGATTTTGAGGAGCGGGGGCAGCACTTCCGCCGACTGGTGGATGCACTGTAGGCGGACGGTCCTCTGCCGGGCAAGCGGCCTTTTTGCGTTTGGCATACAATAGGACCCGGACTGTTTCTGTCGGGAACAGGCGATACACGGGGAGCAGGGGTATTGTGACAGCGCCACAGGTGATCGAGAATGAAAGAATCCGGGTCTCCGATCCGGTTCGTGTGGTGGAGCGCAAGAAGCTCTTCCGCACCCAGATGGACGTATACCTGGTGCTGGTGGTTGGCGTGCTGCTGGCAATCGGCTTGATGATGGTCTTCAGCACTACCTTCGACTGGAGTTATCAGGTCTACGGCAACGCCTCTACTATTTTTCTGCGCCAGATTCGCTCGGTAGCAATTGGGCTGGGGGTGATGCTGCTGCTGGCCGTGCTGGACTACCGGCTCTGGAAGCGTTTCGCCCTGTGGATGATGCTGGCGGCGATTGTGCTGCTGATTACTCTGCTGCTGACCGCGCCGGAGCTGTTCGGCGCGCAGCGCGCGTTCTTCAACGGGTCTTTGCAGCCCGGCGAGCTGGCCCAACTGATCACGATTGTCTACATGGCGGCCTGGCTTTCGGCCAAGCAGACCAAAATCCGGCGGATCAGCTACGGCCTGCTGCCGTTCTCGATTCTGGTGGGGGCAGTCACCGGGCTGATCGCCCTCCAGCCAGACCTCAGCACCGCCGGCCTGATCCTGATCACGGCGGTGACGATGTTTTTCCTGGCCGGGGCGGATCTGGTGCAGTTGGGGGCGGTGGCGGCGGTGGCCGGCTCAATCGGCTGGGTGGTGGCCTCCCAGATCACTTACGCTGGCACGCGCCTGGCCGACTATCTGGCGAGCATCAACGATCTGACCAATGCCAGCTATCACGTTCAACAGGCAATTGTGGCTTTTCTGAACGGCGGGCTGACCGGCGTGGGGCTGGGGGAGGGGTACCAGAAGTTCGGCTTCTTGCCTGCCCCGCATACCGACAGCATCTTCGCCGTGATTGCCGAAGAGCTGGGGCTGGTGGGCTGCGCCCTGGTGACTGTGCTGTTCGTCGTGCTGGCGATTCGCGGATTTCGGATCGCCCGGCTGGCTACAGATAGCTTCGGCGCCCTGCTGGCCGGGGGTATCACGGTGTGGATCGTTTTTGAAGCCCTGCTGAACATTGCCGTGATGACGGCTATCCTGCCGTTCAGCGGGGTGCCCCTGCCGTTTATCAGCTTCGGCGGGTCGGCGCTGGTCTCTACACTGGCCGGGGTTGGGCTGCTGCTGAGCGTGTCGCGCGTGTCGGCGCGCCATTCCATACCGGAACGGAAAGTCAATGCGGATTATGATCTCAGCCGGGGGGACCGGGGGGGGAGTGTACCCCGCGTTCGCCGTCGCGGAAGCGCTGACGAAGGGCGATGAGTCGCTGCCGCCGGCTGACCTGATCTTTGTCGGCGGACCTGGTGCAGGGGGCATGGAGCCGGAGATGATTGCCCGCAGCGGGATTCCCTGGGCGGCAGTAGCAATGATTCATGGCGGGCCGGTGCATGGGGTTGGCCCGCTGCGCCTGTTGAGCAGCCTGGTCAGGCTGGCTGTCGGGTTCGGGCAGGCGCTGCGCCTGATCGGCCGCTGCCGGCCGGTCAGCGTGCTGGTGACCGGCGGCTGGGCCAGCCTGCCGGTGGCCCTGGCGGCGTGGTTGCGGCGCGTGCCGGTTTATTGTTTTGTGCCGGACCTTGAGCCGGGCCTGACTCTGAAGGTCGTGGGGCGATTTGCGCGGGCCATTGCCGCCACGACCGGTGAAACGGCGGCGTACTTCCGGCCCGGAAAAGTGATCGAGACCGGCTATCCGCTGCGGGGGAGCCTGCTCGCCGCCACGCGCGAATCCGGCCAGATACGCCTGGGGCTGGACCCGGACCGGCAAACCCTGTTGATCACCGGCGGCAGCAGCGGCGCGCGCAGCATCAATCGGGCCGCCCTGGCGATACTGGAGCAACTGCTTCAGGATGACGGCCTCCAGATCGTCCACCTGACAGGCCGCCTTGACTGGCCGGAGGTGCAGGCTGCGCGCGACCGGCTACCGCCCGGAACGCAGGCGCGGTATCATGCGTATGAATATTTGCACGACGAGATGGGAGCAGCCCTGGCCGCCGCCGATCTCGTTGTAAGCCGGGCCGGGGCGAGCACCCTGGGGGAGCTGCCGCAGTTCGGGTTGCCGGCGGTGCTGGTGCCGTACCCTTATGCCTGGCGTTACCAGAAGGTCAACGCTGACTATCTGGTTGCGCGGGGGGCCGCGATCCGGCTGGATGATGAACGGCTGGCGGCCGACCTGTACCCGACACTTCGGCGGCTGCTGGATGATCCGGCGGCTCTGGCCGGGATGTCAGCCAGGGCGCGCGCCCTGGCGCGATCAGATGGGGCGCGAAGTATCGCCCGGCTGCTCGTCCGGGGAGCGTGAGCAGGCGGACGGCAAGGCGGGCTGCGCGGCTGTATGGGGAGAGCCGCGCGCTCATTCGGTTGAGGAGGAGCAATGATACAGCTTGCCGCAGTCTTGTGGGGGATGATCATCCTGTTCGCGATTGTCGGCTTTTCGCGGGGCTGGTCCAAGGAGATTATTGCTCTGACCGGTGTGGTTCTGGCCCTGTTCTCGCTGGAACAATTCAGGGATGTCCTGCTGGAACCCTTCACGTCGGGGGCGACCCCGGCGCAGGAGTTTTATCTCTATGCGGTGGTGCTCCTGCTGATCACGTTCTTCGCCTATCAGACGCCGCAGCGGTTCGAGAAGCAGACCAGAAGCCGGCGGCGATTCCGTGAGGGCGGCCTGCAGGAGAGTCTGCTCGGCTCCCTGATCGGGGCTTTTAACGGGTACCTGGTCTTCGGCTCGCTGTGGTATTACATGCGTGAGCTGGGATATCCGCTGACGCCCAATATCCCCGCTCCGTATATCGGCACACTCAGCGAATCTATGCAATACAATCTGCCGCTTGACTGGCTGCTGGAAGGGAATCTGCTCACGGTACTGCTGGTGCTGTTGTTCCTGTTTGTCATCGTGGTTCTGATCTAGCCGGTCGGCGACCGCGGGCCGGCGGGGTGAGCTGCCGGAGTGCTGGCGGCTGTTTCGCGGTACACTGTCAACCCGGCCTGATTTTGACCGGACAGGAAAGCCTATGATTCAGTTGGGCACATTCATGTGGGCGATGGTGGTGATGTTCGCTATGGTGGGATTCGTGCGCGGGTCCACCAAGGAGATGATTGCGCTCACCGGCATCGTGCTGGCGATTTTCGGGCTGGAACAGCTTCGATCGCTGCTGCTGACTCCTCTGTTTGCCAGCGCCTCACTTTCCCAGCAGTTTTATATTTACGCCGGCATCCTGATTGCTGTGGCGCTGGTGGCATATCAGACGCCGGGCGGGGTCGGAATTGGCAAAAACTCAAAGGATGCGCGCGAGGGCCTGCTGGAAGGGCTGCTGGGGGCGGCGATTGGCGGCCTGAACGCTTACATCCTTTTCGGGGCGCTGTGGTACTACATGGATAATCTGCTCTACCCGCTCAGCCCGGCGATCATGGCCCCGCCGCTGGATTCGGCCAGCGCCTCCCTTGTCCAGCAGCTTCCGATGGTCTGGATTCTGCAGGGCGACTTCCTGACCCTGGCGATGATTATCCTGGTTCTGTTCGTCCTGATTGTGCTCATCTAGCGATGCTGATTCCTGGGCAGCGTGTTCACCTGGTGGGGATAGGCGGCGCCGGGATGTCGGCGATCGCCCGCGTGATGCTCCGGCAAGGGTATACGATCTCCGGCTCTGACCGGGCGCTCAATCCGCTGACGGAGGCGCTTGCGCGCGACGGGGCGGTGGTGCATGAAGGTCACCGGGCTGAGCATGTCGGCGATGTTGAAGCCGTAATCATCTCATCCGCCGTAGCGCCGGACAACCCGGAGGTCCTTGAAGCCCGCCGGCGCGGGCTGCCTGTGCTCAAGCGGCAGGATATCCTGGGCGATCTGATGCGCGGCTATACAGGGGTAGCGGTGGCCGGCACGCACGGCAAAACGACAACGACCTCCATGATTGTTCACATTCTGGTCGAAAACGGCCTGGACCCTACCTACATCATCGGTGGTGTGGCGCCGGGGGGCAGGAGCAACGCCGGAGTCGGGCAGGGCGGCAGCTTTATCATTGAGGCCGATGAATACGATCACATGTTCCTGGGGTTGCGCCCGCAGATTGCCGTCATCACCAACATCGAGCACGATCACCCGGACCTGTTCCCGACGCTGAGCGATCTGGTTGATGCGTTCACCCGGTTCGTAGCTCTGCTCCCGCCGGAGGGGCTGCTGGTTGTCTGCGCCGACAACATGGCGGCGATGGCGCTTGGTCGGGGCCGGCTGGCTTTGCCGGGGGAGGTCGTTTCCTACGGCCTGGCTGCTGATGCCGACTGGCGGGCCGCTGATTGGAGTCCGGCCGGCGGCGGGATGACGTTCGCCCTGCACCGGCGCGGGCGGGCGGCGGAGCGGGTTAACCTGCGCGTGCCGGGCGTGCACAACATTCAGAATGCGCTGGCGGCTCTGATCGTGGCGGACCGGCTGGGTGCGCCGCTGGAAGGCGCGCTCTCCGCGCTGGCGACATTCACCGGGGCCGGGCGCCGCTTCGAAATACGCGGCCAGGCCAGCGGCGTGACGGTTATTGATGACTACGCTCACCATCCTACCGCCATCCGGCTGACTCTGGCGGCGGCCCGTCAGGCCTACCCGGACGGGCGTATCTGGGCTGTCTGGCAGCCCCACACTTACTCGCGTTTGCGAGCTTTGTTCGATGACTTCGCCGCGGCCTTCGATCCAGCCAGTGTTGATCAGGTGCTGGTCACGGAGGTTTATGCCGCCCGGGAGAAAATCACGCCCGGCCCCGGCGCCCCCGACCTGATCGCGGCCTGCCAGCATCCGGCGATACAGTTTACCCCCACCTTTGACGACGCTGTTGAAGCGCTGGCGCAGGGCGTCCGCGCTGGCGATGTTGTGCTGATTCTCAGCGCCGGGGATGCGCCGGAGATCGGCGTCCGGCTGCTGGCGCGGCTGGGACAGCGCCGGGGCATTGCGCCGGGATGATATAGCTCACGCGGCGGGCGAGTTTGATCCGCTGTATTCAGTTGTGCCGGATGGACAGGGTGGACGCAGACTATTCGAGATTGCAGGAAGTATTCGGCGATCGCCTGCGGCGTCAGGTGTCGCTGGCGCGTTATACGGCGGCGCGCCTGGGTGGCCCGGCGGACGCCCTCCTGATCGCGCGGGATATGGCGGACCTGACTGCCGCCGTCCGGATTGCCTGGGAAGGCCGCCTGCCGTATCGTGTGCTGGGCGGCGGGGCGAATGTCCTGGTGGCCGATGCCGGATTCCGCGGGCTGGTGATTGTGAACCGGGCCGATGGCGTGACTTTCCATGAAGACGGCCTGATCGAAGCCGAGAGTGGGGCCAGCCTGGTCGCCCTGGTCCGGCGCTGCATCACGCGCGGCCTGGCCGGCCTGGAATGGGCGGTTAGCATCCCCGGCACTGTCGGTGGGGCGGCTATCAACAACGCCGGAGCGCACGGGGGCGATATGGCGGCGGTGGTCCGGAAGGTGACGGCGCTAACGCCGCCGGGATTTGTAGACTATACGGGCGAAGAGATGGCGTACGGCTATCGCGCTTCTCGCCTGAAGGGCAGCCGCGACCCGTATCTGGTCACTGCTGTGACCATGCAGATGGCGCCAGGGGCCGATCCGGCCCGGCTGGCATCGCAGGCCGATGTTTATGTGGCCCATCGCAAGCGCACGCAACCTCCCGGCGCCAGCCTGGGCAGTATCTTCCGGAATCCGCCGGGCGATTATGCCGGCCGGCTTATTGAAGCGGCAGGATTGAAGGGGGCCAGCCGCGGAGCGGTCCAGATTTCGCCTGTGCATGCCAATTTCTTTGTGAACACCGGTGACGGCGGCGCAGCGGCGGATTACCTGGCCCTCATCCGGCTGGCGCAGGAGGAAGTCCGGACGCAGTTCGGCATCTGGCTGGAGCCTGAGATTGAGCTGATCGGGTTTGATCTGGCAGCGAGCGGGGAGAATAGCGAGACTGTGTAACGAAATTTGTGAAATCCGTATGAATTTTCGAACGAGAATGCCGGGTTGGCGAGTAGGCAGCGAAATTCGGGTTGGCATATAGTGGGATAAGTGGGAAAATAGGTGCCGGGGGATAGCAGATCGGCCTGATTGGCCGGAGCAGGGACCTATAGCCTGTTGAAAGCAACAGGTCCGGATTCTACACTAGAAGATGATGCAGCAGGGGAACGCTTCCAGAATAAAGTGAATGTTCCATGACGGCAACATCACGCGCAGACAGCAGGCGTAAAGATCGCCAGAGCGTGAACTCGTCTCATGTTGCCCCGCCGGGGCAGCGGGAGCGTGTGGCGCGACCGGTGGAACGGGTCGAAGTGCCCGCGCCGGCGGCGCCCCCGCGGCGCAAGCGGGCTTCGCAGCCGCGCGAGGGCAAGCGGCACGCCCCTGTGCCGGCAGCCGAGGCCGCTATGATTCAGCGGCGCACCAGCCAGTTTGACATGGTGCTGTCAACGCGGATGCTGAGTATGGTGGTGCTGCTGAGTCTGACGGTGGTGCTGTTCGTGTTCTTCCGGTCTGATGCGTTCTATGTCCGGCAGATTGAGGTCGGCGGGTTGAATCATCTGACAGCGGAGGAGGTGTTCACGCTTTCGGGCGTGGCCAATATGCACCTGTTCTGGATCGACCCCGCCGTTGTCCGGGAGAGTGTGCTGCGCTCCCCCAGCGTGTCGGATGCGAACGTCCGGGTGGGGTGGCCGCCGCATCTGGTGCAGATCGAGATACGCGAGCGGGAGCCAGCCCTGATCTGGGAGCAGGCGGGCGTCCGGACCTGGATTGATGTGCAGGGCCGGGTGATGCAGCAGCGCGCCGACCTGACGGATATGCTCCGCATTGTGGTCGAAGGGGTGGAAGCGCCGGTCGGCCCCAATGTCCTGATTCCACAGAGCGTTGTCGCCGGGGCATTACAACTCCGCACAATCTATCCGGAGATGAATGCGTTCCTGTACGACCCGAACGAAGGGCTGGGCTTTCAGGACAGCCGGGGCTGGCGCGTATGGTTCGGCGAGGGCACGGCGATGGCCGCCAAGGACAATGTCTACCGGGCTATTGTGGCGGATTTGCAGGCCAGGCATATACAGCCTGAGTTTATTGATGTGGGCGATATCAATGCGCCTTATTACAAGATATGGTGGGGGCCGGAGGAAACTTCCGCCTCTGATGCGTGAACTGCGCCTTCTATAGATGGTTAGCGTATGAGCGAACTGGTTGTTGGCATCGACGTGGGCACGACAAAAGTCTGCACCATTGTCGGCGAAGTCCGGGAAGAAGATATCCACGTTGTCGGCCTCGGCGTCGAGCCGAGTCGGGGCATGCAGAAGGGCGTTGTCACGGATATGAACGCCCTGACAGCGGCGATTTCGTCTTCGGTACACAAGGCTGAGCGCAGCAGTGGCTATGCTATCGGGCGGGCCTTTGTCAGCATGGCTGGCAGCCAGATTTCCTCGATCAACAGTCGCGGGGTGGCCGGCATCGCCGGCGCGCGGACGGTCCAGCGCGAGGATGTGGAGCGGGCGCTGGTGAATGCGCGGGCAATCGCCATCCCCCATAACCGCGAGGTGCTGCATGTTATCCCGCGCACCTACAAGCTGGATGACGCCGATGGCATCCGCAGCCCGCTGGGGATGCACGGATTCCGGCTGGAGGTGGAGGCGCACATTATCACGGCATCGACGACCACTATCCAGAACTTGCAGAAGTGCGTGGAATCCACCGGCGTTTACGTGGATCGCTTCATCCTGAACCCGCTGGCTTCCGGCGATGTTGTGCTCACCCCGACCGAGCGCCAGATGGGGGTGATGGTGGTCGATATCGGCGGCGGCACGACGGATCTGGCTATTTTTGTGGATAGTGTCGTGTGGTATGTGGCCGTCTTGCCGGTCGCCGGCTGGCATATCACCAACGATGTCGCGCACGGACTGCGCCTCCCGTTCGATCTGGCCGAAGCCGTCAAGCTCCAGTACGGTCACGCCAACTCGCGCGAGGTGGATTCGCTGGAAGCCTTCCCGGTTCAGCCCTTTGGCGAGGAACTCCCCAGCAAGGTGCAGCGGCGCGATATGGCCCAGATCATTGAGGCGCGCGTGGAGGAAATCTTCGATCTGGTGCTGCAGGAGGCCAAACGATCCGGCTATGACGGGCTGATCCCGGCCGGCATCGTCCTGACGGGCGGCAGCGCCCTCCTGCCCGGCATACGCGAAGTAGCCGCACGCGCCACACGGATGCCGGTCCGGCTGGCGCAGCCGGAGAAAATCACGGGCATGGCTGATTCGCTGCACAGCCCATCATTCAGCACCAGCGTGGGGCTTTTGCGGCTGGGGCTGGCGATGGATCAGGAGGAGCGCCAGCGGGCTGCGCTGGATGGCCGGACACCCCGCGGGGGGCCTTCGCCCCTATCCAAGATGCTGGGCGTGTTCAAGCGCTTCTTGCCGGAAGATGAAGGTGGGGACTGAGAGCTGGAATAGCAGGTGGAGGCATGTTTTTTATGAAACCCGACCGAACAGGGCCGTTGTAATCTGAATTATCAATCAGGTATCATCTTGAGGTTTTCCGAATTTTTGTTTCAGGGATTTTTGCCTATAATGGCGAATATCCACCGGCCAGCAGTAATCATACGACGTGTTCTTGTTCATCCCCGGGGGGACATAATAGCTTCACTGCCAGACCTGAGGAGGTTGTGATGAGCGATTTCGAGATGGTGCCCGGCGAGAATTTTGCCCAGATTAAGGTGGTGGGCATCGGCGGCGGCGGCGGCAACGCCGTGAACCGGATGATTGCGGAAGGGATGGGCGGCGTGGAGTTCATCTCCATCAACACCGATGCCCAGGCTCTGATGCTCTCCCACGCCAAGACCCGTGTGCGGATTGGCGACAAACTCACCCGCGGCCTGGGGGCCGGCGGGAATCCGGAGGTAGGGCGCAAGGCTGCCGAAGAAAGCGGCGACGAGCTGTATGAAGTCCTGCGCGGGGCCGATATGGTCTTCATCACCTGCGGCATGGGGGGCGGCACCGGCACCGGCGCTGCGCCTATTGTGGCCCAGGTCGCCAAGGAACTTGGCGCGCTGACTATCGGCGTCGTCACCCGCCCCTTCAGCTTCGAGGGCAAGCGCCGGCAGGATGCCGCTGAAACCGGTATTGAATCCCTCAAGGGCCATGTGGACACCCTGATTGTGATTCCGAACGATCGCCTGCTCCAGATTGCCGACAAGCGCGCCAGTCTGCAGGATGCCTTCCGCGTTGCTGACGATGTGTTGCGCCAGGGTATTCAGGGCATTTCCGAGCTGATTACGGTGCCCGGCCTGATCAATCTGGACTTCGCCGACGTGCGCACGATTATGTCAGAGGGCGGGGCGGCGCTGATGGCGGTTGGCGCAGCCGCCGGTGAGGATCGCGCCCGGAAGGCCGCCGAGGCGGCAGTCAGCAGCCAACTGCTGGATGTGACGATCGACGGCGCGCGCGGCATTCTCTTCAACGTCACAGGCGGCCCGGACCTCACCCTGTTCGAGGTCAACGAGGCGGCGGCTATCATTAAGGATACGGCGCATCCTGATGTAAACCTGATCTTCGGCGCGGTCGTCGATCCGAATATGGGCGACACGGTGCGCATCACCGTTATTGCCACCGGCTTCGAACAGAGTCGCGTTGCCCGTCGCGAACTTCAGCAGCAGCCGGTTGCCAGGCCGGCGGCCAGCGCCAGCCGGCCCGTTCAGCAGCCGCAGCCTCGTCCGGTGCAGCCGGCGCCTTCCCAGCCAACGCCGCCTGCTCAGGAACCGCCGAGCCAGCCGGCTGACTCCGGTGGGTACTATACGTCGTACGACAGCGGCAACATGGATATCCCCACCTTCCTGCGCAAGCGCTAGGTGGGGCGGGCGCCTTCGCCCCGCCGGGCGATTCGGGGCGCTCGCTGCAGTGCCACAGGTGGATATCTCCTCAGGACAGGCCCTTCTTCCTGGTGTGTTCTGCTACGTCAGGGGGGAGGGCCGTGTGTTGCCTGTCAAAGGTGCGCAGGTTTGGAATACCTAACTTTAGCAATTGTGTTCGGGTATTTTTCTCGTGCCAAGCTCAGTGATAAATTTTAACGTAAAATAGTACCAGAGTACTGTGCAGCGGCGCCCACGATCCTGATACACTGTAGTCCCGGCACCACCATATACAGGGGGGTAACTCACTTGAACCCCCATATATGGGGGTTATGAGGAAAGTATCGGTGCGCCGCGCTGATAGTGGGCCTGATTGACCGGAACGGGAGCCTTACCATGAAATGCCCATATTGCGGTGCGGTAGCAGCTTCGCGGGTGGTAGATACCAGCCATGACTCGCGGGGGGGGATTCGCCGCCGCCGTGAGTGCAACGCCTGTGGTGAACGCTTCAGCACCTACGAGCGGCCGATCCTCGCCACGCCGATGTTGATCAAGAGCGGCGGGGAGCGCGAGCCGTTCGACCGCGAGAAATTGATTCAGGGGATGCGCATCGCCTGCGCCAAGCGTCCGGTGGCCGCAACGGACCTGGAGCGGCTGGCAGACCAGATCGAGGCTAATCTGCAGCGCATGGGCAAGGCCGAGATCTCCAGCCGCGTCGTGGGAGATATGGTTATCGAGGGGCTGAAAGAGCTTGACGCGATTGCCTATGTCCGATATGCCATTGTCTACCTGAAGCTGGACAACCTGACGAGCGTTCGCGAAGAGATTAACAAGTTGTTGGAAGAGCAGAGCAGAAAGGCTGACAGGGCGGCCAGGCCGACGCCATAGGGGGGCGCTGAGTCTGCGGTCTATCCGGGCCGCCTCGCCCGTATTGTCATGAAGCAGGTGAATATCGTCGTGTGCAGGGAATCGGGTGTCCACACCGGGTCTGCCCGCTTCCTGGGTATTGTGTTGCTTTTACTGGGGAGAAAACTATGAAAACCAAGCAATCTGAGGGCCGCGCTGCCCAATCACGCGCCAACGGACATTCTGGCCCTCCGATGCCCTTACGAGAGATTCCTTTATCCGAGAATGCGCGTACCGTCCTGGCCAAACGTTATCTGCGTCGGGGGCCGGATGGCAAGCCCGCCGAGACGATACATGAGATGTTCTGGCGCATTGCCAGTAACGTGGCCAATGCTGAGACTGAGATGGGGGGTGATGCTGAACGCTGGGCGCATCGCTTCTATGACCTGCTGACAGAAATCCGCTTCTTCCCCAACAGCCCCACCTTCACCGGGGCCGGGACGCCCCTCGGCCAGCTTGCGGCCTGTTTTGTGCTGGCTATTGAGGACGATATGGGGCGCGCGGAGTCCGGCATTTTCCAGACGCTGCGCGACGCGGCCCTGATTCAGCAGACCGGCGGAGGGAACGGATTCTCATTCAGCCGCCTGCGGCCTAAGGGGGCACTTGTCCGCTCCTCTATGGGCAAAGCGACCGGGCCGGTTGGCTTTTTGCGCGTGTACGACCAGGCCTTTGGGGAGATCGCTCAGGGCGGGTCCAGACGCGGCGCAAACATGGCCGTGCTGCGGATAGACCACCCGGATATCCGCGAATTCATCACCTGCAAAACGAATGAAAGCCATATCACTAACTTCAACATCTCAGTGGGCATCACCGACGCATTTATGCGGGCGGTGGAAGAAGACGAAGACTTCGCCCTGATCAATCCGGTTGACGGCCAGGTCTGGGAGATTGTCAAGGCTCGCGAGTTGTTTGATCTGCTGGCGACGCAGGCTCACCACAATGGCGAGCCGGGCGTGCTGTTCCTGGACGCGGCGAACCGCACCAATCCGGTCCCGCATCTCTATGAGCTGGAAGCGACCAATCCCTGTGGCGAGCAGTGGCTCGGCCCGTTCGAGAACTGCTGCCTGGGATCGATCAATCTGATCCGGCACGTGACCGACGATAACCGGGTGGACTGGGATGGTCTGCAGCAAACAGTTGCCGAGGCTACGCGCTTCCTGGATGACGTGGTGACAGCGAACGCCTATGTGCCCGCTGTCCCCCGGCTGAAGGAGGCTGCCCATCAGGTCCGTCGCATTGGTCTGGGCATCATGGGGCTGGCCGATATGATGTACCGGCTTGGCATCCGGTACGGGTCTGGCGAAGGCCAGGAGTTCGGCGCTCAGGTTATGGAATTTGTGCGTTACCACACGATACGCACGAGCATTGATCTGGCCCGGGAGCGCGGCGCTTTCCCGGCTATTGAGGGCAGCCTGTACGATCCGGCCAACCTCAGATGGCAGCCGCCGCGCCCGTTGACGCCTTACACGCGCGATTTTGGCCGTCCGACGCTGGACTGGGCGGATGTTGTGGCGGGTATCCGGACGTATGGCATCCGCAACGGTGCGCAGAACACTGTCGCGCCGACCGGCACGATCTCAACCGTGGCCGGCTGCGAGGGGTACGGCTGCGAGCCGGTCTTCGCTCTGGCGTATATTCGGCACGTGAATGACAACGGGCGCGATCTGGAGCTTCAGTATGCCAGCCCGCAGTTCGAGGCGGCTATGCGTCGCGCCGGGCTGGATGATGATTCCGTCCGGCGCGTGATTGAGCAGGTCAATCTGGAAGGAACCTGCCAGGGTGTGCCTGAGCTGCCGGAGGAGATTCGCCGCGTCTTTGTCGTCAGCGGCGATGTCACGCCGGAAGAGCATGTCCAGATGCAGGCGGCCTTGCAGGCGTTCGTGGACAATTCCATTTCCAAGACGATTAACATGCCCCCGGTGGCAACGGTAGACGATGTCAAGCGGGCTTACCGGCTGGCCTGGGAGCTGGGCTGCAAAGGCCTGACCGTCTACGTGACCGGCAGCCGGCAAAAGGTCGTCCTGGAGACGAAGACAACTCGTGAGGCGAAAGGGGAAGAAGGCCTGGTCGAGGCGCCCGCCGCCGAGCCTGCCGAGCAGAAGCTGTTGTTCCTCTTCAACGAGGATAAGAAGCCGCGCCCGCTCCGCCTCAGCGGCCAGACCTACCGGATTCAGACGCCGCTGGGGACGACGTATATCACCGTCAACGAGAATGGCGAAGGGGCCGGCCAGCCGTTTGAGATCTTCCTGTATGCGGCTAAGGCGGGGTCAGATACCGCCGCCGTGACCGAGGCGATGGGGCGGCTGCTTTCGTATATACTGCGCATTTCGTCGCCGGTCAGCCCGCGCAAGCGACTCAAAGAGATTATCCGCCAGCTTTCCGGAATTGGCGGGGGGCGCCCGACCGGGTTCGGCCCGCAGCGTGTCCGGAGCCTGCCGGATGGCATCGCCCAGATGCTCCAGCTCTATATCGCCGAGACGGAAGAAACGGCCCAGGCGGCGCAGGGAGGGAGCGAGGCTTCGCTCCCGCACCAGGAGAGGCTGCCCCTGCTGGATCACGGCCATTCAGATCGGCTCACCGCCCCGGCGCGCAGCCGGCTGCGCATCGGCGATCTTTGTCCGGAGTGCGGCCAGGCGACCTTCATCAATATCGAAGGCTGCCGCAAGTGTGACTCCTGCGGTTATAGCGAGTGCTAAAAGAGCGGCTGGCGGAAAGTGCTGAATCGCCCCGATCAGGGTAAAAACGGGGACGCTCTGGCAGATCGGAGCGTCCTTTTGGTGTTCGGAGCAGGGGAGAGCGGATGAAAGCAGTCGGGCGGCTGTGGTCACGGTTCTGGGGGCACTGGGTCCGGCTGCCGGTGCTGGCGTGCCTGGCGGCGGTGACGCTGGTCGCTCTGGCGACGGCCGCCGCTCTGCATATATCCGGTAGTGTTGATGAAGCCGCGCCGGCCGATGTGATTGTGGTCCTGGGCGCCGGAGTGGAGGAAGACGCCCGCGCCACTGAGGCTACAACCCGCCGGGCGGCCCACGCCGCCGCCCTCTTTCACGCCGGTTACGCGCCGGCCGTGATTTGCTCCGGCGGGTTTGCGATAGATCGTCCGATTTCCGAGGCCGAAGCCTGCGCCAGCGTGCTGGTGGGGCTGGGCGTCCCGCGCCGGGCGATCTGGATCGAGGATCAGAGCAAAAGCACTGAGGAGAACGCGCTCTACACCCGGGTGCTGATGGCCGGGCAGGGCTGGCAGAGGGCCGTGATCGTGACTGACAGCTTTCATGTCCTGCGGGCGCGGCTGCTGTTCGAGCGGTACGGCGTGACGGTGGCCGGGCTCAGCCCGGCGCAGGTCACAACGGGGCCGCTGCCGCTGGCGGACTACTTATGGCAGCTCCGGCGGGAAGTTATGGGGTTGTTCTGGGAAGGATTCAAGACGATATTCGGCCTGCCGTTCACGCGGGTGGATTTTCTCTAACCCTGTTTTTATTTGCCCGGTTGTCGCGCCCGCCTGACTCCCGTTAGAATGAGGAGAGAAGCAATCTTCGATTGATAATCAGGATGATGATACGAATGGCTGATGTACTGGTGGTGGAAGATGACGCCGATCTGGTTTATATCTACCGCACGGCGCTGGCCCAGGCCGGACATCAGGTGACAATGGCCCGCAGCGGCCCGGAAGCGCGGGAAGCCCTCGCTGCCGCAGCGCCCGATCTCATCTTCCTGGATATGAATATCCCCGGCGAGAGCGGCGTATCGCTGATCGAACATATCCGCAGCACCGATCGCTTTCAGAACACCCGCATCGTCGTGGTGACGGCTAATCAGCTTATGCAGCGCCAGATCGATCGCGATGATATCGCCGCTTTCCTCGTCAAACCGGTGAGTATTTTTGACCTGGTCCAGATGGCGAACAGGCTGACCGAATAACATCTGTCCCCCGGCGTAGACAAGTCGTCGGTTAGTCGCCTTCCTGGCGATGATTGTACTGCTCCCTGTTTGCTTCTATGATTGAAGTATACAGAACAACGTATGCCCCCCAGGTACGCCGGGTTGTGCGATGCGTTACCAGTGCCCTGGCCGGCAAGTGCCGATTGCTGTCTGATGAGAGGAGTAACCGAGATGAATCGCAGTAAAAGATTGTTTTTAGGAGGGCTAGGGGCAGTAATCATAGCGGCGATACTACTGGCGGCGGGGACGCTGCCACCCCGAGTTCTGGCCGCGCCGCCGGGCCAGCAGGGGACTGCGACCGCGCCGCAAGTCGTCGAGACGCAGCCGCGATCCGGTGAGGAAATTCCGCTGGATAGCGGCATCACCTTCTTCTTCGATCAACCAATGCTGGCCGAGAGCGTGCGCGGGGCGTTCAGTATAGAACCGTCCGCGACTGGCGCGCTGGAGATGCCGGACGAGTCGACGCTGGTGTTCACGCCAGATCGGCCGCTCAGGCGGGCGACAGCGTATACCCTGACTATCGGGACGGGGGCCACGAGCGCCGCAGGGCAGCCCCTGGCGGAGCCGTTCACGCTGCGGGTGAACACAGTGGGCTATCTGGAGGTTGCGCAGGTGCTGCCGGCACTGCACGCGACGGATATAGCGACGGATTCCGTCATCACCGTTATTTTCAATCGACCTGTCGTGCCGCTGGTTACTGCAGAAGAAATGGACACGCTGCCGAACCCGCTGGTTATCGAGCCGGCGACTGATGGCGCGGGGGAATGGCTCAACACTTCGATTTATCTGTTCCGCCCGGACCGGCTGCAAGGGGGGACCACCTACACCGTGACTGTCTCCGCCGGTTTGACTGATGTGACCGGCGGGATTCTGGAAGGGGACTTCGCCTGGTCATTCGACACGGTACAGCCGCTGGTCCTGAGTGTCTCCCCGCGCAATAACGCGACCGGGGTTGCCCTGGAATCGCCGATCACGGTGAGGTTCAACCAGGCGATGGATCGGGCCAGCGTGGAGGAAGCGTTCATCCTGGCCGAGCAGTCGAAGGGGCGTGTCAGCGGCGCCTTCGAGTGGGCTGAAGATAGCGCTTCGTTCACTTTTCAGCCGGATGACATGCTGGAGCTGGGCGGCTTCTACACGGCCCGGGTGAACGCCAAGACCGCCCGCGCGATCAACGGCACAACTCCGCTTTCTGACTCATACGCCTGGCACTTCATCGCTGTTGAGACGCCGCATATTACCAGCACCACGCCGTGTAACGATTGCACGGCTGACCCGTGGGGCGGATTCTCGATCAAGTTCGCTACCCCGATGGATCGCACGACGCTGACGGACCGCATCATCATCGATCCGGCTCCGGCGGCGGGCTACGATACCTACTACTCCGACTACGACAACCGCCTGAATCTCTCTTTCCCGCTGGAGCCGAGCACGGCCTACACGGTGACGCTCCAGCCGGGCATGGCCGATGTGTACGGCAACACCATAGCCAGAGAGATGGTAGTACGCTTCAACACCCGGCCTTACGCGCCGGATGTCACCCTCCAGGTGCCGGGGGATGTCGGCCTGTACAGCGCTTACGCCCCGGAGACGCGTCTGTTCTCGACTTATCTGAATATCAGCCGGATGGACCTGAGCCTGTACCGGTCTTCTATCAGCGATCTGATGCAGATCACCGAACAGTACGGCTGGGGCTTCTGGTCCACGTACGCGCCGAATGAGGCGAATCTGCTGCGCCGCTGGTCGATTCCGTCAGAGGCTGAGCTGAATGAGCGCCGCTATCAACTCCTGCCGGGTACGGCGGAAGGGGAGAGCGCTCCGCTGGCCTGTCCTGGCGCGCCGGCCCCCCGGCTGGAGGTGGGCGGGATGGCGGTGGTCCTGACCGATCCGGATCCGCTCCGCGCGCGATCGGGCAGCCCGTCGGGTGACATTGTCGATCTGCTGTACAAGGGATACCAGGCGCCTGTACTGGGCGGGCCGGTGTGTTCGGACGGTCTCTACTGGTGGCAGATTCGGCTCCGTGACGGCAGCCCGGCCTGGGTTGCTGAAGGTGATACGAGGGAATATTATCTGGGGCTGGCGACTCCCGCGCCCGAACAGCCGGCTTCCACGCCGGAGATTCTGACGGCCCGGGTCGGCGGGGAAAACGCGCTGGCGCCCGGCATCTATATCCTGAATGTCGCCGCGCCGGAAATTGATGATGACCGCTACGACAGTCACCAGCATATGATGGTCGTAGCTACGGCGAATGTGACGCTCAAATACTCCAACGACGCCGTGCTGGCCTGGGTGACTGACCTGAACAGCGGCGAACCGGTGGCTGGCATCCCGGTGACATTCTATGGCAGCGGCGGAGAACAGATCGCCAGCGCGGTGACCGATGATGAGGGTCTGGCTGTCGCCTCTATCCCCCGCCTGCAGGACCTTTACCAGTACATTGCCGCCGGGGTGAACACGCCGGAGGCATTCGGTTTTGCCGCTAACGGATGGACGTGGGGCATAGAGTCGTATGACTTCAACCAGCCAGCGAACTACTATCCGCAGGACACAATCGTCTATCTGTATACTGATCGCCCGATCTACCGTCCGGGACAGCCTGTTTACTTCCGCGGTGTAGCCCGCGCCCGCGACGATGTCACGTACACGCCGCCGCCGTTCAGCCAGGTACCAGTTCAAATTCAGGATAACAACGGCGATATCGTGTATGAAGAGACGCTGCCGCTCACCGAATTCGGTGCTTTCAGCGGTCAGTTTAATCTGGCCGAGGATGCCAGCCTGGGGTATTACGAGTTAGCCGCGGTGCTGGACGATAGCGAAGATGCTTACTACAGCGGGCGCAACTTCCGGATTTCCTTCGGCGTGGCTGAGTATCGCACCCCGGAGTTTCAGGTCACGCTGACGCCGGAGCAGGACCAGGTGGTGCAGGGGGATACCATCCGCGTGATGGTGGAAAGCGCCTACTTCTTCGGCGGGCCGGTGTCCAATGCGACGGCGACCTACACCGTCCAATCGCAGAACTACTCCTTCAATTACACTGGCGACGGTTACTACCAGTTTGTCGATTACAACTACGACGCCGGGCCGGCTGAGTACTACAGCTTCGGCTATGGCGAGGTTATCGCCAACGGCACGGGTGTGACGGACGATCAGGGCCGCTTCATGGTTGAGATCCCGGCTGATCTTGGCGACCGGACGCAAAGCCAGTCGTACACTATCGAGGTTGGTATCGCGGACGAAAGCGGCCAGGAAGTCTACAACCGCGTTAACGTGGTCGTTCACCAGGGCGAGGTATATGTCGGCCTCAGCCCGCGGGAATACGTAGGCACCGCCGGCGAGCCGAACGCAATGGATGTGATCTCGGTCGATTGGACGAGCGCCCCGGTCCCCGGACAGGAGATCGCCCTGGAAGTTGTGGAACGCCGCTGGTCCAATGTCCAGGAAGAGGATGACTCTGGCCGGACGACCTGGACCTGGGAGGTGGAGGAAGTCCCGGTAGAAGGCGCATCAACGACGGTCACGACTGGCAGCGACGGACGGGCGGAGTTTGCCTTCACGCCGCCGGCAGCCGGGGCCTATAAGATATATGCCACCACCCATGACGGGCGGGGTAATGAAGTGCGGTCTTCGGCCTTTGTCTGGGTATCCGGGCCGGATTATGCGCCGTGGCGGCAGCAGAACAGCAACCGGATTGACCTGATCACTGACCGCAACAGCTATCAGGTTGGCGACATGGCCGAGGTGTTGATCGCGTCGCCCTGGCAGGGGCCGGCTGTCGCCCTGATCACGATCGAGCGCGGCAGCGTGCTGCATCACGAAGTGATCCCGCTGGAGACGAACAGCACGGTCTACCGCTTCGCTATCGAAGACGCTTATGCTCCTAATGTGTTCGTCTCGGCTCTGCTGGTCAAGGGCGTGGATGAAAATACGCCGGTGGCCGAGTTCCGCATGGGGTTGACCCAGATCGCGGTGGACCCGGAACGCCGGGAACTCACCGTGACTGTCACGCCCGATCGGGAGCAGGCTGGCCCGCGTGAGACGGTGACCTACACCGTTCAGACGCGGGACTTCAACGGCGATCCGGTCCCGGCAGAAGTTGGCGTCGGCCTGACCGATCTCGCAGTGCTGACTATCGCTGACCCCAACAGCCCGCCTTTGATGGATGCCTTCTACGGCGCCCAGGGACTCAGTGTCCGCACGGCTGTGCCGCTGACTCTGAGCGTGGATCAGCTTACCCAGTCCACGCTGGATACCGTGAAGGGCGGTGGCGGCGGCGGTGAAGAGGCCGGCATCTTCGAGGTGCGGCAGGAGTTCGTTGATACACCGTACTGGAACCCGACGCTGGTGACCGATGAAAACGGCCAGGCGATCTTCGATGTGACCCTGCCGGATAACCTGACTACCTGGCGCCTGGACGCGCGCGCTGTCTCTGATGGGCGCAACGGCGTCACCCTGGTCGGGCAGAGCACGAACGATCTGCTCAGCACTAAGCCGCTGCTTGTCAGGCCGGTCGCGCCGCGCTTCTTCGTCGTCGGGGATGTGGTCACGCTGGCCTCTGTAGTCAACAACAATACTGGCGAGACGATGACGGTTGACGCCTCGCTGCAGGGAGCCGGGGTGACCTTCAACTCGCCGCAGGATATCACGGCGGAAATTCCGACCGGCGGGCGCCATCGCTTTGAATGGACGGTGACGGTTGGGCAGGTGCAGAATGTGGACCTTGTCTTCTCCGCCAGCGGCAATGACGGCCAGTACACCGACGCCAGCAAGCCGCCGACCGGCCAGGGCGATGACCGCCTGATCCCGGTCTACCGCTTCGAAGTGCCGGAGACGGTGGGCACGGGCGGCATGATCGATCAGCCGGGGACGGTCACCGAAGCGATCAGCCTGCCGCGGACGTTCGATGTGACGCAGGGCGATCTGACCATCCAGGTTCAGCCGTCGCTGGCGGCCAGCACGATCGAGGGCCTGACTTACCTGCGGAACTTCCCGTACCAGTGCATTGAACAGACCGTCAGCCGCTTCCTGCCCAATATCATGACGTATCGCGCGCTGGCTAACCTGGGCATCGAGAACGACGAATTGAAGACAAACCTGGATGCGCAGGTGGGCTTTGGCCTGCAGCGCCTGTACGCCCAGCAGCACGCCGACGGCGGCTGGGGCTGGTTCGCCAGCGGCAGGACGGATATCGTGAATACGGCTTACGCCGTAATCGGCCTGGTGGAAGCGCAGAAGGCCGGCTTCTCTGTTTCTGACGATGTGATTCAGCGGGCGGTGGGCTACCTGAACGGCCAGCTCATCGTGGTAGATCAGAGCACGGCGACCTGGCAGCTCAACCGGCAGGCGTTCGTCCTCTATGCGCTGGCCCGCGCCGACCGGGGCAATATCGCCAGCACCATGAACCTGTACGAATTCCGCCAGCGGCTGAGCCAGTATGCTCAGGGCTTCCTGGCGGTATCGCTGCACCGGCTGGCGCTGGATATGCAGGACGAGATCAATGCGATGGTAGCCGCGCTGGTCAGCAACGCCGTGCTGAGCGCGAACGGCGCTCACTGGGAAGAGGGCTTCGTAGACTGGTGGAACTGGAACACGGATACGCGCTCCACGGCCATCGTCCTGGGCGCGCTGATCGAGCTTGATCCGGGCAACGCTCTACTGGCTCAGGCTGTTCGCTGGCTGATGGTGGCCCGTACCGCCGATCACTGGGAGACTACGCAGGAAACGGCGTGGGCGCTGATGGCGCTGACAGACTGGATGGTCACCACGGGCGAGCTGGAGCCAGACTACTTGATGCAGACGACGCTCAATAATGCATCGCTGCTTGAACAGCAGGCTACGCCGGCGAACATCGCCGAAACGTACACTCTGGTGACCCAGGTGGCCGACCTTCTGGCTGACGCGCCTAACCTGGTCGATCTGACGCACGGCGAAGGGCCGGGCGTGATGTACTACACCGCCTACCTGCGGGCTTTCCTGCCCGTGCCGGAGGTGAAGCCGCTCAACCGGGGCATCATCGTTGACCGGCGCTACAGCATGCCCGATGATCCGGACCGGACGCCGATCAACTCCGCCCCTGTGGGGCAGAACGTGCGCGTGACCCTGACCATCATCGCGCCCAACAACCTGCACTATGCGGTGATCGAGGATCCGATTCCGGCTGGCTCGGATGCGGTTGACCCGAATCTGAACATATCGCAGCAGCTTGGCACACAGCCAGAGGTGGATGTCACCAACCCGCTCAGCCGCGGCTGGGGCTGGTGGTACTTCAACAATATCGAGTACCGCGATGAGAAAGTCGTGATCTACGCCGACTACCTGCCCGCCGGCACGTACGAATACAGCTACGTGATCCGCACCGGCCTGCCGGGTGAATACAATGTCATCCCGCCGACCGGGCAGCAGTTCTACTTCCCGGAGGTGTACGGCCGCGGCGCGGGGAGTGTGTTCAGCATTCTGCCGGCGTCCGAATAAGGAGGCAGGCGGGCCGTCCGCTAATTGAGCGAATGACTGGCAGAGCAGTCTGATCTGCCGGACCGATCTGCGAGGCACAGGAATGTGATAGACTCCCTGTGCCTCGCTTTGTGTTGACTGGATATGTCTCATGCGGCGGTATAGATACTGGCTGTTTGTCGGGCTGACAGCGTTTGCTGCCTTCGGGCTGGTGATGCTACTCACGACCCACGGTCCCGGCGTCACACCGGATTCTGTGGCCTATCTTTCCGCCGCTGACAGCCTTCTGCGGGGGGAAGGCTTCCTGCAATATACGGGCGCGCCTTTGACCGAATGGCCGCCCCTGTTTCCGGCGATTCTGGCCGGCGCCAGCTTGCTGACTGGCACATCCCCTGCCAGCGCAGCGCGCCTGATTAACGCAGCGGCGCTGGCAGGAATCATGGTTGTTGCCGGAATCTGGCTGGCCCGATACGTAGCGCCGATTCCGATCCGGCTGGCGACGCTGACCGTGTTGTTGTTTTCCGCGGCGCTATGGGCGCCGGCGGCGCTTGTGTGGTCGGAGCCGCTGTTCATCCTGCTGAGCCTGCTGAGCCTGCTTCTGCTTGATGTATATCGCGCAGATGGGCGGCTCCGCTGGCTGATTCTGGCGGGCGCAGCGGCCGGCCTGGCGGCCCTGACGCGCTATATTGGCGTTGTCCTGATTCCGGTGGGCGGATGGATCGCGCTGGCAGATCGCCGCCTGCCGCGCCGCCGCCGGCTGGAAGGAGCTGCCGCGTTCGGCCTGATCGCTTTGCTGCCGGTTGGCGCGTGGCTGGTGCGTAACCGGGCGTTAACTGGCATGCTGACCGGCGAGCGCGGAGCCTCCACTGTTTCCCTGGGGGAAAACCTGATCGCGGTTGCGAATGTCCTTTCGATATGGGCCTCCCCGCTGCTCCTGGGACTGATGGTCCTGCTCCTGGTTGTTCTGATAAGGAGGTTGATTCGCCGCCCCGCTTCCGCAAAGTGGCGAGCCATGACCAATCTCGGCCTCTCCAGTCTGCGAAGCGATCCGGCGTTAGCCGGCGCAGCGAGTCTGCTCTTGCTATTTGTGCTGATCTATCTGGCATTTATTGTGATCTGGCGCAGCGTCAACGGGTTTGACCCTATTGACAGCCGCCTGCTATCGCCGCTTTATGTGCCGCTAATTTTCCTGATCGCGATGCTGACGGCGGCCCTCTGGGCGGGCTGGCCGCGCCGGCGGGCTGTTGCGGGCCTCGCGCTGGTAGCCAGCGTATGGGTGCTGCTGTCGCTCCTGGGGACGGTTGTGACTGTTTACAGCGCACAGCGAAGGGTCGTATTCGGCGCGTATGGCGGCCCGGAATGGACCGAGTCGCCGCTGGCGGCGGTTCTCCGCCGCGAGCCACCGCGCGGCCCGATCTACAGCAACGCGCCGGACGCTGTCTATTACCTGACGGGATTGTTCGCCCGCGAGAGTCCACGCCGTGTCCTGTATGCGACCACGACACCGACCTACGATCTGGAACTGCTGGACGCGGTCCTGGCTTCCGAGGGGGAGGTAGCCCTGGTCTGGTTCAGCCACGACGAGCGCGACTTTCGGGTTGCGCTGGATGATCTGGCGGCCTATTACAGGCTGGAGCCGATAGTCGAAGTGGAAGATGGCGGGGTATACCGGCTGTCGGCGCGGCGCCAGGGGACGTATTAAGCGGAATGGGCCGTTTTTTTCAGCCGATCATCAATAGCTAACTGCTTTCGCCCGGGTTAGAATAGATTCCCGTGCCGCACAGTGATTTATGGATTGGGCTGGCTCTGGCCGGCCTTAGCAGGAGAAGGAGTTACCAGTGATTGTTACAACTGCTGACCTGTTCAAAGTCGCCTATGGGCGCTTCGCCGTTGGTGCGTACAACATCAACAATCTGGAGCAGACTCGCGGCCTGTTCCAGGGCAACATCCAGTCGCAGGCCCCGTTTATCATCCAGATTTCCAAGGGCGCGCGCAAGTACGCCGGCGTCAAACTGCTCGAAGGACTGATCCGGGCGGCCCAGGACGAATTCCCCGAAGCTGTGTTTGCCGTGCATATCGACCACGGCGACGAACCTACCTGCTACGACGCTATCGACTCCGGGTTCTACAGCTCAGTGATGATCGACGCCTCGCATGAGCCGTTCGAAAAGAATATCGAGATCACCCGCCGGGTGGTCGAACGCGCCCACGCCAAAGGGCTGAGCGTGGAAGCGGAACTCGGCCAGCTTGGCGGCGTTGAGGAAGATATTGCCGTGGACGAGAGCAACGCGCGGCTGACCGATCCTAAGCAGGCGGTGGAGTTTGTGGAGCGCACGGGCTGCGACAGCCTGGCCGTCGCTATCGGCACCAGCCACGGGGCGTACAAGTTCGTCGGCAAGCAGGGCATCCGCCTGGACCGGCTGGCCGAGATTCAGGCCGTGCTGCCCGGCTTCCCGCTGG
>JARKNX010000118.1 GCA_029976025.1 Aggregatilineales bacterium
GAAAGAGGCTGGCAGCCCGGCGCTGGACGAGGGACAGATCGCCGCGCTTGAGCAGGCCCTCGGCATCCAGAGCGGGGAAGCTACCGAGGAATCCGCCAGCGACGAATGACTGCGACTTCCACCCGGCTTTCGGCCCACATCTGGGCGGTCCTGATTGGTCTGTTGCTGCTGGGGCTGGCACTGCGCCTGATGAACCTGGGAAGCAGCCCGCTTCGCGGCGACGAGGCATTCGCCATCCAGTACTGGGCGGCCCCCTGGCCGGACGCCCTGGCCCTGGCCGGGAAGGAGCCTCATCCGTTGGGCACCTTCGCCCTGTTCATGGCCTGGAAGCGGGTTTTCGGCGACGGCGAATGGGTGATGCGCCTGCTGCCGGCTCTGCTAAGTCTGCCCGGCGCAACGGCTCTCTTTGTCCTGGCCCGCAGGTGTTTCAAGCATACCCACCCTGCCCTGCTTGCGACCCTGCTGTACGCCGTGCATCCTTTTCTGATCTGGCATGCTCAGGATGCGCGCAACTACGCAATCTGGGCCAGCACCGAGCTGATCGCGCTTGCCGCCCTCCTGGCCGCGCTGAATTCGCGCCGTTGGGCGGCCTGGCTACGCTATGGGCTGGCAGTCACGCTGAGTGCCTATGTCTTTTTCTTCGCCGCGGTTTTCTGGCCAGCTCATGCCTTGATCGCCCTCTGGAGACCAGCAACCCGCCGCCGCTGGCTCCTGAGCATGAGTCTGGCGGCCGTCCTGCTCGTCCCATGGGCCTACCAGTTGGCTCTCCTGGCGGGGAGTGGTTATGGGGGTACGGCCGGGGGCTTCGTACTGTCCGACCTGCTCACGAGTTTCCTGCCGGCGCTTCTGATTGGCGAGACCCTTCCCGGCCCGCTGCTGGCAAGCCTGTGGCTGCTGTTCCTACCCGTGCTGGTGGGGAGCCTTCTGCTGATCGCCCGCAACAGGCGCGAAACCGCGCTCCGGCTCGCCCTTCTCGTGGCCGTGCCCGTGGTCACGCTGAGCCTGATCGCGCTCCGCATGGACATTTTCCGGCCGCGCTACGTGGTGCCTGTTGCAGGGATTCTGATTCTCATTCTGTCCGGGGCGCTTTGGTCTGTAATGACTACACGAAAACTCCTCATTCGGGCAGCGGGCTGGATTGGGCTGGCCGGGATTTTGGCGCTCTACGGCTGGACCACCCTCAACTACCAGACCGATCCGGCCTATCGCAAGGCCCCGGACTGGCGCACGCTGGGCGGCTTTCTCACCACGCACGCCGGCTCGGAGGATTATCTCATCCAACAG
>JARKNX010000119.1 GCA_029976025.1 Aggregatilineales bacterium
GATGATCCCTTACTTTATTGAGGTGCTGCGGGATACGCCCCAGGCCGAGGACCCCGCCGCCATCGAAGGGATTGTCCTGGACTTTGTGGACCGGCTCACCGGCAAGCAGACCATTTTCCAGTGCATGCGGCTGGATGAGGAAGTCCGGCAACGCGGCGGCGCGGCCCGGGACCCGGGGGTGTACAAGGCCGAATACCTTCGCCGATTGGAGGCGCACACCAAAGCGCGCATCGCGGCGCTACAGGGGGGCGCGGACCCGCAGGAATACCTGGTGCCGGGCAGCAGGCAATTGCTGACCTTGCTGCAGCGGCAGGGCCTGCAGCTGCATCTGGCCAGCGGCACCGACGAGGCGGACGTCATCCGTGAGGCCAAGCTGCTGGGCCTGGATCAGTGGTTTGGGGGCCGCATCCATGGCGCGCGGGACAATATGACCGATTGCTCCAAGGAGCTGGTGATTCGCGACATCATCCGGGAAAACCACCTTACCGGAGCGGAGCTGCTCTCCTTCGGCGACGGCTTTGTGGAAATCGAGCTGGTGGCCGGCATTGGCGGGTACGCCGTAGGCGTGGCCACCGACGAGCAGCGCAGAACCGGCATCGACCTGCACAAACGAAACCGTCTGATCGAGGCCGGGGCTGATATGATCATCCCGGATTTTACCGGGGCCGTGGCTTTGGTCCATGCGCTGATGAACGGAGGGAAATAACATGCCATTTCCGCAATTTGACCGGTCGGCCCTGTCCATCCTGCCCATCGCCGAGCGGGTCAGCGATGTGGATATCAGCATCATGCTGGGGCTGAATGACCCTTTGCCCGCCTTCCACCATCCGGCGCTGCCGGCGCTGGCGGAGGATTTGCTGGCCGCGAGGCAAAGGGGCGCGGCCTCCATGCTGATGTATGGCGCCCACGTGATCCGCACCGGCTGCGGTCCCCACATGATTGCCCTGATGCGGGCCGGGCTGGTGACCCAGTTTGCCACCAACGGCGCGGGGGCCATCCACGATTACGAGCTGTCCCGCT
>JARKNX010000131.1 GCA_029976025.1 Aggregatilineales bacterium
GGCACACCTGTAGCGTCGCCCACACCAACGGAGCGCCCGGCTGACACCTCAACGCCAGTGCCGGCGGCCACGGACACCTCACCTCCCCGCACAACAACTGCGCCCACAGCCACGCCAACCCCGACGCCATCCGTCACTCCCATCCCGCCCACCGATATCCCCACTGCAACGGCGACGCTCATTCCGCCCGCTGATACCCCCACAACAACAGCGACGCCGCTCCCGTCCACCGCTACTTTCACCGTAACAGCCACTTCCATCCCGCCTACTGACACTCCTGCGGCAACGGCGACACCTATCCCCCCTACCAGTACTTCTGCGGCAACAATGACGCCCGTTCCTCCTACCAGTACTCTTACAGCAACAGTGACGCCTGTTCCTCCTACCAGCACTCCTGCGGCAACAGCGACGCCGCTCCCACCCACCAGGACGGCGCCTCCCCCATCGCCAACGAGCAGTCACACGCCGTCGCCCGAGCCGCCACGGCCGACTTCTACGCCCGTACCTGCTGTGGTTGCGATGGCGATGGATATCCCGGTGGGGCCGGATTCTCAGGATATCGCACTGGCCAATGGCTTTTTGTGGATCGCCTTCGCCGATGGACATATCGAAGCCCTCACGCAGGAGGGACAACCTGCCGCTGTGGTGCGCACCGACCTCGGCACGGTGGCCCTCGCTACGGACGGGCGGCGTCTATGGGCGGCTCACAGGAATGGGAGCATCAGCCAGATCGAGGCAACGACCGGCGCTGTGACGGCCCGCTGGACGATCCCCTGTTCCCGTTGTCTGCTGCGCGGCATACACTGGGATGGCGCGGCGCTTTTCGTGAGCAACTTCGGGGAGAATGCTCTGGCGCGCATCGATGTGGAGACAGGCGCGATCACCACTTTGCCCCCCGTCGCCGAAGGGCCGACCGCGATCCTTTCCGATCCGTACGGCCTGCTGGTGCTGCATCAGAGTCTGCAGGAAAACAGCGTGGTGCTGACTCGCCTTGACCATGCCGGCCAGCCGGTCAACAGCTTCAGCGCGGCGGGATTCCCCACCGCGATCGCCAGCGGCGATGATGCTTTCTGGCTGGCTCTGCGGGACGCCGACCGGGGGTTCATCAGCCGCTATGACGCGGCCACGCTCGCTGAAGTATGGCGGGTAGAAGCGGCGCCAGTTGGCGCTCTGCTTCTGGCGCCCCCTGGCCTGTTCAGCGCCGAATCCGCCGATGCGACAGTGACCCTGCGCGACCCGGAATCCGGCGAAGTGCTGGCGGTCTATCCGACAGGCGATCTGCCGCAGGCGCTCGCCTACGAAAATGGGCTGCTGTGGGTGCTCAATCGCCGGGGGGAGAGCCTGACTCGTCTGTGGGTGGGCCGCCCCTCGGGCTAGTCTCTTCCGATGTGTCGGATAGCGCCCCGCCGCCCAGCAGACTCTGGCGGCGCGCCGGCGACAGCAAATACAACCAGAACAGCAGCGCTCCGCTCACTACAGCCGGCCCGGCGCAGACAGCGACCAAAAAGGCCGGCACCCGACTCATGCCCAGCGCTGTGCCAACCGCCCACACCGCCCCGGTGGCGAGAAGATACGCGCCAAATACGATCAGGCCCAGAAGCAGGGCGCGCCGCAGCGCCCCGGGTCGGACGGCAGAAGGCTGACTCACGTTCATCTACTCCTGAACCCATAGCCATGTGCTGGCAAACCGGCATTCCACAAACTGGCCGTCATAGCTGAGCGCGGCGATACCCACCCTGCCCAGCAGCGGCGGGTTGGCGCGCGCGGCAACTGGCTGACCGTTAACATAGACGATAACGCGATCATCCTGTGCCACCAGGATCACACTGACCCGCGTCAGTTCAGTGAAATTAGTATCCCGATCCATATAGAAAGCGGGGTCGAACCGGTTTTGCTGCCATTCGGCCACACCCAGTCCGCCCCGTTCATCAAGAAAGAGGAGGCTGTAACGGCTCTCATCCACGTTTCTGAATAACAGCCCGCAGGCGTTCCCATCGCCTTCACTGGACAGAGTAATTGTGGACCCCATGATGAAGTCCGTCTGCTGCCGGCCCTGGCCCAGCGGCAGAGTCTGCATACCGGGCCGCGCTGTAGTCGTGAAGCTCTCCAGCACCAGCATCACCTGACTCCCGGCGTCAGATCGTATCACGCCTTCCTCCGCCAGTTCGGCAACAATAGCTGCCGAATCCCGCTCCTGCCACGACTGGAGCGGATTCAGATTATCTACCGTGTCATCAACGGCAGGTACGACAGAAGCAGCCGGAGCGGCAGGAGCGGCAGAAACAGCAAAAGATGAAGACGCCGTGATCAGAAGATTCTTAAAAGCCACCTGAGGGAAGCCCCCCCGGTCGTCGGCAGCTACAGCGAGCGCGACGGATCTCCCCGCCGGCTGGGCGTCCACAACAGCCGTGCCCAGCAGTTCCCCATTCGCATAGAAGGTATGCTCCGCCCCATCGATCGCGACGCCGAGAGTCACCGCGCCTCCCCGGTCAGCCAGCGCCGGATGCTCGGTCCACTCCTGAAGCACGCGCAGAGAATCCCCGTCCTGCTCCCAGAAGACCCACTGTCCCCGGCTGTTAATCGCGAAACGATAGTGATGTTCCGGATCAGCGTAATGGAGGAGGAGGCCGTACTGCCAGTAACCGGGGGTATTCAGGACTGCCCCATCGACCTGCACATAAGCGTGGTCAGGAATCGCCAGAGCCGGGTCCGGAGTTGCCCAGCCAAGCGCGCCGGGTGCGGTCACGGAGAGCACAAGCTGGCCGTCCCTCTGCCGGACTTCGGCGGCCTCACCGCCAGACCATAACGACTGGCCGGTGAAAAAATCCCGGTGAAACGGGATGGCATACGCTGGCAGCAGAGTCAGGGTGAATGCCCCGGTGGACGAGCCGCCATCAGGCCCCTCATGCCGGCTGACCTGCAGGGTGTAACGCCCATCCGCCTCCAGTGTTACCCCCTCCAGAACAGCGTCCGGGCGGTCCGGATAGGCAATGCTCGCGCCCTCAGCCACGACCTGCCCCGCCGGATCCAGGAGCTGTAGAATTGGATTCAGGCTGCCTGAGATCACCTGTACGAGCGCCGAAACCGGCCTGCCAGCCGTGCCATCGAACTCCCAGCGAGCTACCGGGCTGCCGGCGTCAATCGAGCCAGACACGGTCTGCATCATCTGAATGGTGAGGGGATCGCCCTCCTGCGCGCGCACGCCGATCCCGCCCAGCATCCAGATCAGGCCGGCGATCAGCAGCCAGCGCCATTGTCGCCTCATAATCTCACTCCTGCTGGAGCTGCATACGTTCCCGGACGATTTCCCACAGGGTCAGGAAACTCTCCGGCAGCAGCTCTGCCCCGCCCTGCCAGCGCTCGTTCTCCGCCTGCAAGAGCCGGCGCTGCTGGCCGGCAATACGCATACTCAGGCGCTCATCATCCAGAGAGCGGCGCGGCGCCAGCGGCGTAAACATATCGGCAGCGGGTACGGTATCGAGCTTCTTCGGATCGAGGAAGGTGTACACTGTAATCTGGGTCTCATCCTGCGTGATCTGCCAGGCCAGGCAGAGATGGCCGCGTGGGACACGACTCCGCCGGGACACCGCAAAGCGCCAGGTCAGGAGGTTGGCGCGGTTCGCCCACTGCACCACGCGATCCGGCTCTTTGCGCTCCTGCAGCACGAGATAGCGTCCGTCCACCAGAATCGCGCGTCCACTCGGCCAGTGCTTCTTGAGAAGGCGATCCCCGATGAAAGCGACGCTAATCGCCGCCACAATCGCAAGAGGGAACGGAAGGCTGCGCAGAAGCGATTCCTGAGTCCCGAGCGCATCCAGCAGCAGCGGCCCGCCCCACAGCACCAGCAGCAGAGCGCCAGTAGCCAGCAGGGGCACGACAACGCGTATCCCGGTATGCTCCACATCGACCGCGATGCGCTGCATCGCCGCCTCATCATAGGCAACCGTTGGCGAAGCAGATGAAGGAGTCTCTCCCATGACCGTTCTCAATCCGTCCGGCGCCCCGTGCCGTTATCACGAGGCAGAGTCTAACACAGGTACAGGCTGCGGAGTCTACTGCCCAACCCGCCCGATCACAAGGTGCGGCTTCGACCAGCGAAAAAGAATCGCGATCTGATACAGCAGGAGAAGGCCAGCTCCGCCCGGGCAGATGACTGTAAAAGCGAAAAGAGGTCCCGGCCAATACGGGCAGCCGGAGCAACAGACTGTAAAACGCCGAGTCTGGGCGGAGCACCTTCAGATGCTGCGCTCCTTAACGGCCATGAAGATCGCCCGGCCGCTCCGATCGTCGTTCGGGTCAAAGAGTTCCAGCGCCGGGTTGAGCACATTGAGCACCCTGAACCCCGTCCGCTGGAGCAGCGGCCCCACCGTCTGCAGGGGGAATCCGCGCAACAGGTGCGTTTCGTCTTCGCGATGCCAGCCGGCTTCGTCGCGATAAAAGATTGTGTAAGTCTGCGTGTTGATCAAAGTCTCATAGGAGAAACTGCTGCGGACCAGGACAAGAATATCCTCATCATCGTGAATTACGCGCTGAGAATTGCCCCACTGTTCGGCCAGGCCCTGGATAGTTATCAGATCGAAGAGCAGCATCTTGCCAGTCGAAAGCGCCCGGTTGACGCCATGCAGAACGTTTTCCAGATCGCCCGCTCTACGAAGCTCGTTCAGGGTATTCATGGCGAGCACCAGGTCGTAGCTGTCGCCCATATCCATCTGGCGGAAGTCTCCATGACGCCAATCGACAATCGCGTGCGCCGCGGCAGCCTTCTTCTGGGCCTGCTCCAGCATCAATGCCGATTGATCTATCGCCGTAACCCGAAAGCCGTTGGTGGCGAACCAGATCGCACCTTCTCCGATCCCGCATCCCAGGTCCAGGATATGCCTCCCCAGCCAACCGTCGAACTGTATTTTGTCGAACAGACGCTGACGGAGACGCTCGCTATCCTGGTGCAACCGCGCTGTCTCATACACGCGCGCCAGAGCAGTATAAAGTTCGGCCATATCATCCGCTCCATTTTCAGGTAAGTGCGGCAGTGCCCCCCGGGTAAACGCCGCAGACGCGCAAATGAAAAGCAGACCGCTGCCATAATAACTGATTCACAACTGCGATACGATAGCTCCTTAAATCTTTCGCCGGCAGCGAGGATATCCTAAAAGAGCTGCGCCGTGGCAAATACCTCCTGAAACGGGATGGAAAAGATAACCACGCTTTGCGCCGGACTCATATCAAATCCTGCCGGAAGCGAAAAATTCTGGCTGCCCATTGTCCCTTTGAGCGGCCCCAGATCAATGCCCAGCCCTCCTTCTCGCACTTCTTCAGGCGTGCGCGGGGCAGGATTGGCCGAAAGAAATACATGAAGCTCCGGCCCATTGCGCACCTCAAAATTCTCCAGCCGGATAACCCAGGCCGAGCCAAGACTGGCATCGCCAACAACTTCATAAACTACTGCTTCTCCACCAGCCCGGCGCACAGCGTCTACACCGGTGAAGTCCCCTTTCTTGTACACAGTCGCTCCCAGCATCACCGGCATAGCCTGGTCTTCCAGCGGCACGGCTGAAGCGCCGGCCAGGCCGGCCTGAATCAACGCCTCGGCAAAGCGCAGGTTGTTGCGAGCGATCTGCTCCAGCACTACCTGCTCCTCCAGCGGCAAATCGGCCAGGCCGGGCAGCGCATCACTCACCGGGGAGCGGTTCACCAGAGGCCACCACTGTGGAAAAGCAAAAAGGATGAGGATAACCAGAGCACCTGATCCCAGAACAATCCATCGAGTCCGCATACTACGCCTTCGGCAGTCCTTCCTCAAAGATCAGACGCTGCCTGACAGCCTTTCGACAGCGACATCTAAGGCAACTATAGTATAATACAATCACTCGGACGGCAGAGACCCTGAACCACCGGGTAGCGTATCGTTTTCAGCTAAAATACGCGAGAGGAATGTACATCTCTGATCTTTGGTCGGGTACCATCCCAGCAGGAGAAAGATATCGCCTCCGCCACCCGGCGGAGAGCCGACCGGAGACCCACTTGGGAGAGGATGTGAGATTGTTTCTAGCCCAACCCAACCCGCTGCTGTCCGCTACCAACTCAGAGGCACGTATGACGATACCGTTCAGGCTGGAAGAAGCCCACTGCTTTCGGTCGTTATCTGGAAGAGAGGCAGCAACGTGTTGAATCGTCGCTTGGCAATTGGCTTCATTCTGAGTGTTGTGCTGATCGTACTGGCCCTCTCTGGTCAGGCAACCCTTCGATGGCTGTCCTGGATTGCTTTACTTCCCCTCGTCGTTGCCGCTACCTGGAACCGGCAAATCCTGATGCGCGGCGCACTGGCCGAGCGCGAAGCAGAGATCGCCAATAGAGATAAACAGGTAGAAATCCAGTCCAGCGAGATGGAAAATGTCTCCACCGCCCTTCAGATTGCCAATGAAGCGCTCCAGCATCAGGTTGAAACGCTGACTGACATCCGTAACGCTACCCTGGCTATGGGGACGACGCTTGACCAGCAAAGCCTGCTGGACAACGTGATCGAAGTTACCACCTCCCTGCTGCGTTTCGACCGCGCCATCATTCTGGTGACAAACGAAGAAGGGAGCGCGCTCACCTTTGGCGCTATCAGCCATCCAGCCAGTTCCACCGAAGCGCAGTTCCGGCTGGAACAACTGGAAATCCCGCTGACGGCGGCGGAGAATTTTCGCCTGCTCCAGCATTGGGCCAGCGGACGATCCGTCCTGAAACAGGACGGCCACACGCTGTACGGAGAACGCTACGGCTGGATCTTCAGCCTGCTGGAGCTGGATATATTCTTCAGCGTCCCACTAATCATTGGCGACGAGTTGCTGGGCGCGATTATTGTGGACAACTGCTTCACGACGCAGCCTTTCAGTGAGGAGGCCAAGAGTCTCCTGGAAGCGCTGGGGGCGAATATCAGTTTTGCGCTGAAGAATGCGCGGCTGTACCAGCTAACTGATGATCAGCTCAACAAGCACGTTCACGAGTTGAATATGATGCGGCAGGTCGATGCCGAGCTGATGGACGCGCTAAGCTGGGAGCGCGTGCTCAACATGACGATGGACTGGGCGCTGCGCCTGACCGGTGCCCACAGCGCTCTGCTGGCTATGGTGGACAGCGAAACTCGCCAGCTACGGCTGGCGGCCAGTTATGGGTCGACCCAATCTGATGAAGAAATCTCGCAGATTGTCCTGCCGTTCGATCGGGGCGTGATGGGCCGTGTGGCTCGCAGCGGTGAGTCGGCCATCGTCAACAATGTGCGTCAGGACCCGGACTATGTGGCCTTCTTCGACGATACGGAGGCGTGCCTCTCCGTCCCTATTCATCGCCGGGGCCGCGTCATTGCTGTGCTGAATCTGGAAAGTCCGGACAGCGATTACTTCACCCCCGAACATCTGGATTTTGTCGAGCGGCTGGCTAACCGCGCGTCAGTGGCGCTGGACAACGCCCGCCTGTTCGAAGAAACCCGGAGCGAGCGGGAGAAACTCTCCAGCATCGTCGAAAAAACTGCTGACGTGATCATCGTCGTCGGGTTCGACAGGCGGCTGATCCTGCTCAACGAAGCCGCGCTCTCCGTATTCCGTTTGAACCCCCGCGAAGATTATAGCGGGCGACTGTTCGATGAAGTGTTCGCTTTCAGCCCGCTGGCACAATTCGGCCAGCGTTTTCTGGATCGTGTCGATTCGAGTCTCAATCTGGTCGAGGAGATCGAGCTGGAAGGCCACAAATTCTTCCACACCCTGGTCTCGGCCAGCGAGCAGGTAGGATGGGTGATCGTCATGCACGATGTGACCCCATTCAAGGAAACCGTGCAGCTTAAAAACGAGCTGATCGCCACGGTCTCACACGATCTTAAGAATCCGCTCAGCGTGATCAACGGTTATGTCGAGCTTCTGGGGATGTCTAACGAGCTTAATGCCCGCGGGCAGGAGTTCATGGGCATGATCCGGCGGTCAATCCGCGCTATGCGCCAGCTCATCGATGATTTGCTCGATCTGGCTCATATTGAAACCGGTCTCGAAATTCGACGGGAGACAGTGGTGCTGAACAACCTGATCGAAGAATCGGTCATGAACCTGAAAAATCTGGCCGATGAGAAGTCCCAGCAGGTCACGATAAATGTCCCGCCCGATCTGCCACCGGTCGAAGCAGATGGGAAGCGCCTGCGGCAGATCGTGGATAACCTGATCAGCAACGCGATCAAATACACCCCTCCTGAGGGTGCTATCACAGTAGAAGCAGCGCCGCACAGCGATTCCATCGTCGTGTCCATTCAAGATACGGGGATGGGCATCAGCCCCGAGGATCAGGCGCAGATATTCGAGCGCTTTTACCGGGTGCGCCGTCCGGAAACCGACGCCATCGAAGGGACCGGCCTGGGCCTGGCTATTGTCAAAAGCCTGGTGGAGGCGCACGGAGGCCAGATCGGGATCAGGAGCCACCTGGGGGAGGGATCAATGTTCTATTTCACGCTCCCCCTGACCCCGGTCGAGGATGCCATCTGAATTCACCTGCTATCGCAAGCTGGGACTCAAAAGCCCGCCGGCGCTATTCGCGGCGGGCTTTCGTTTCCGGTGAGGTGGGCGATACAGGACTCGAACCTGTAAACCCCTTGAATGTAAGTCAAGTGCTCTGCCAATTGAGCTAATCGCCCTTCTTCACCCTGTATTCTAGCGGAGCCACGCCCCTTTGTCCATACTTTCCGGACGAGCGATCAGGTACATCTGGCCGAGGTCCGGATATCCGAATCGTCACAGTCTCTTCTGAACGGGATGGGCAATTGAAAGATCAGTTTCCGCTCTGCACAGCAGAAGCGCCGGGGTCGAACGGGCGTGGCGTGGGGATATTCAGTGGAGCCAACGTAGGGATAGCCGCCGGCGCGCTCTGATCAGGAAGCAGATTCAGGCCCTGTCGCGTGGTGATAGGCTGCGGCATGACGATAAGGAAAAAGAGCAGAATCGTCACCCAGCCCAGCAGCCGCCGTCGGAGGCCAAGCGGCATGATATCGTTCTGCGGCAGAGGATGGCGCAGACCCGAAAATCCGGCCAGGATCGCCCACAGAAACCATGTCGGCCACAGGAACAGACCGCCGAAGATCAGGGCGAAGAAGGTCACCAGCGCGATCCCCCAGGCGTAGCGACCGAACAGAGCGTAGGCGACGTGCCCGCCATCAAACTGGCCGAGTGGGAGCAAATTCAGCGCTGTCAGCAAGATGCCGAACCAGGCCGCCAGCGCCACCGGATGGGTCAGGATAGCCCGGCTCAGGCTACCCTCCACTACGAAGGAGCCGATGAAATCCAACAGAGGAGGGACCGCCACACCGCGAAAAACCAGGTTGATCGGCGCGCCAAAGGGAATAGGAGGTAAGAGCAGCCCGATCACGAAGACGGGCAGCGCCACCACCAGCCCGGCCAGCGGCCCGCTGACGCCCACATCAAAGAGCGCCCGCCGCGTCTTGAGCGCGCTGCGCACCAGAATCACCGCCCCCAGCGTCCCCAGGCTGCCCGGCACCGGCAGCGGAATGAAGAACGGCAGCGTCACCTTCACCCGGTGACGCCGTGCCGCCAGATAGTGGCTCGTCTCGTGCACGCCCAGGATAAAAAGCAGCGCTATAGCAAACGGACCGCCCGCCGCAATAGCTTTGCCCAGCGAATCCACCCGCCCATTGAGCAGGAAGGAGGCAGCATAGATCGTGGAAGCAATTGTCGCGATCAGCAGTCCGCCGTGTAACCAGAGCGGTGAGCGCCCGGAAACGCGGACCAGACTCCCCAGGCATCCTCGCCGGGAGAGGTTATCCGCATCCGGCCGGGTCGCCGCGTTCGGATCGAGCAGCCCCTGTACCGCGGCAACCAGATCGCGTCCCTGCTCCCGCTGTAAGAACGGCGTGAAGCCGAGCGGCGTCAACAACGCCTCCAGCCGCGCCAGGGCCTCCTCAGACTCCAACTGAAGCGTCCCCTCAAAGGTGATGGCGTATTGATCTCGCTGCGAGAGTTCCGCCTCACGCTCGATCGCCAGCACGGTAGACACCGCCTCCCGCAGATCGGTCAACAAGACGGAGGGCGCCACCGGCTCGTCAGCGATAACAGCCTGGTCAGGCAGGCTAGACTCGTTAAGTGCCATCAGACCTGGGGCAGCACAATCGACTGCTGTTTCTGGTATTTGCCCCTCTTATCAGCGTAAGAATACAGGCACTCCTCATCCGCCTCAAAGAACAGAACCTGAGCAATACCTTCGTTCGGGTAAATTCGCGCCGGGAGTGGCGTTGTGTTGCTGATCTCCAGCGTCACATACCCCTCCCACTCCGGCTCAAACGGAGTCACGTTGACGACAATCCCGCACCGCGCATATGTCGATTTGCCGACGCAGATGGTCAGCACACGGCGCGGAATGCGGAAGTATTCCACCGTCCGCGCCAGAGCAAACGAATTCGGGGGGATGAGTATCGGCTCGTCAGAGACGACATCCACCATTGATTTCGGATCGAATGATTTGGGATCCACAATCGCAGAATGGACGTTGGTGAATACCTTGAATTCGTTAGACACGCGGATATCGTATCCGTAAGACGACACACCGTAGCTGATCACGCCATTGCGAATCTGCTCCCCTACGTATGGCTCGATCATGCCGTGTTCCAGGGCCATCTTGCGAATCCAGTGATCGGGCTTCAGTCCCACGACTACCTCTTTCTCATGCTATCGACATAACTCATCACTCAACTCGACGCTACATCACTTCTGGAGCGCTCATGCCCATCAGTGCCAGCAAACGCCGGAAGACCAGCCGGGCGGCCCGGTAAAAGCGCAGCCGTGCCCGCGCCACATCCTCCGGCACTTCGCTGTGAAAGACGCGCACTGAATCGTACATCGGGTGGAACAGCCGGGCCGTCTCCCCCGCAAAAAAGGCGACCTGGTGGGGGGCCAGTTCCTCCACGGCATAGGTCAGCACTTCGCCCATGCGCAGGACCTGCCGCAGGAAAGCCATCTCCGGCTCACCCAGCAGGCTAAGATCAGCGCCAGCATCGTCAATATCTCGCTGGGCCGCCATGCGGAAAATGCCGGCGCAGCGGACATGCGCATTCTGGATATAATACACCGGATTCTCGTTGTTCTGCGCGACTGCCAGATCGAGATCGAAGTCCACATCCGTGTTTGCGCTGCGAGCCAGCAGGAAATAACGCACCGAATCCGTCCCTACCTCGTCCATCACGTCATCGAGCGGGATCACGTCCCCGGCCCGTGTGCTGCCTTTGATTAGCTCGCCGCCCCGGTAGATACGCACCATCTGGTGGATGATCACGTGCAGCCGGGAAGGATCGTAGCCGAGCGCCTGCAGACCGCGCTGCACAGTCTTGTACTGCGTGCCGTGGTCGGCGCCCAGCACGTTCACCATGAGATCAAAGCCGCGGTCGAACTTGTTGGCGTGATAAGCGATATCCGGCAGGGTATAAGTTGGCTCGCCGGAGGCTTTGACCATCACGCGGTCTTTTTCGTCCCCCAGCTCGCTGGACCTGAACCAGACCGCATCGCCTGCGCCGGCGGCCTGCGCCTTCCGGCGCTCCTCTTCATCGGCACCCTCCCACACAGGCGCATCGTAGGCATATCCAGATCGACGTAGCGCTTCCAGCGTCTTCCAGACAGCTCCGGTTTCATACAGGCTGTTCTCGTTGAAGAACACATCATGCCGGACGCCGAGACGCAGCAGCGAGTTGCGAATCCACCCGAAGATTACCTGTTCAGCGTGCTCCTTAAAAACCGGCCAATCCTCGTGCTGCCAGGTGTCGCCCACTTCAGCGACCAGGGCTTCGGCAATATCCTTCAGGTATTCGCCAGCATATCCCTCTTCCGGGAGAGGCTCGCTATGGCCCAGGGCTTGCAGATAGCGCGCCCGCAGCGTCCGCCCCAGCATCTCCATCTGGCGCCCGGCGTTATTGAAGTAGTATTCACGCTCAACCTCATAGCCTACAGCCTCCAGCAGCCGGGCTATCGAATCGCCGAGCACAGCGCCGCGCGTGCGGCCGATATGCAGCGGCCCGGTCGGGTTGGCGCTCACAAATTCCACCTGCGCCCGCTTGCCCCGTCCGATATCCATGGTGAACAGCGCATCGCCCTCAGCCAGAATCGCCTCTGTCTGGTGTTTAAGCCAGTCCGGATTCAGGCGGAAGTTGATGAAGCCCGGCTTAGCGATCTCCACGCTGCCGACGAAAGGCGCCGCCGGCATGTGCTGGACGATACTCTCGGCTACCTGAAGCGGGCTGCGGCGAGCCAGGCCGGCGAGTTGCATGGCAATCGGACTCGCATAGTCCCCCAGCTCTGCGTTATCCGCCGGCTTAACCCGGACAGGGGGGATATCGAACGGCGGCAAATCCCCGGCTGCCTGGGCGACACGGATGGCCTGTTCGATAAGCAGGGCATGTTCCTGAGGCAGAATCTTCAACGCGGGCTGCTCCTCTGGCTTGAAGCGTCGCAAAACGGGGGTCATTCTATCATGGCATGAGGGTGGTTTCAATAAGCCGGCGCTGAATTGCCCGGAGTTTTGTGCTGCATACAAGAAGAGAGGGCGGCCCTATCGATAGGGCCGCCTCCCACTACAGCATACAGAGTTGAATCGGAGGCTACTTGAACCTGGTGAGAGTCAGCTCGTACTCCCCGTAGGAAGAGCCATACGACTCGCCGTAGCGCGTCGCCTGAATGATATATGTGCCGGCTAAGGGCAGCCGGAACCCGGTAATCTGCGCGTCCCATAAGCCAACGGAAGCGCTGGTGGCGTCGTCATTCTCGATCAACGTCACCCCGATGGCATCCGTCAGAATCAGGTACGGGTCCAGAGTCCGGCCAGTTGAAACATCGACCATGGTGATGGCCACGGTGTCGCCAGCCGCACCCTCGAAGGACCAGTACTGCTTAAAACTCTCCTCAGAGATAGTGCCCCTGACCGTCTGACCGAAAGCAATCGGAGTCGCCTCAACCGGCTCCGGAGTTCCGAACTGCATGCGAAGCTCGTAAGGCCCGACGCTGGACCCATACTCCTCACCATAGCGGGTGGCGCGAATAGTGTAGACCCCATCCTGTGGCAGAACGAAGTCGGCAATTTGAGCATCAAAAATGCCCAGGTTGAGCGCGCTCGCATCATCGTTCGTGGCCAGCTCACGTCCATCAGGCCCCAGCAGGATCAGGTAAGGATCGAGCGAGCCGCCCCCGGTCGCCAGCATGGAGATGGTGACCGTCTTGCCCGCCAACCCGTCGAATTCCCAATCCTCAAAGGGGGACGCCGCGCTGATCTCGCCGACATCGACAAACGAAGCGTCGTCCGTCGGGCCTGCCTCGCCCCCCAGAGTGACCGGTATGCTCAGGATACCGGGGCAGGCTGTGGTCGGGTCAACCCCCTCGAAGACGCTCAACGGCAGAGACCCATCGGCCGGCAGCAGCTCAACGCGCACAATCGCGCCAGGATTGTAAGTCTGGTAAATGTTCACCTCGGTGGGGATGACCGGAGTCCAGTAATGAATCGTCAGGGTGTCTCGCCCGGTGGACGTAGCCGACGCCCATGCAGACGGCGCATCTCCACATATGTTCACGTTCGGGGCGCCAGTCGCCTGACTTGCCGACCAGGAAGAGGGCGAATAGGAAGAGCTTGCTTCGGCGGTTGCCCCCCACTGCCTCATCAAAGTCCCGTCCGCGTCCAGACCTACCAGCTCCACCGCATCGATCTCATTCCAGTTGTTGGTGAGGGTCTGGTCCAGCGAAATACGCACACCGTCCACAGCCGTCTGACCAGACTGGAACCGCCTGCCAGTAGAGGTCACAATCGGGATCGTGAAGATGCCGGGGCAGGCAGTGGTCGGGTCCACACCAGAGAAGGCTATGATCGCCGCCGATCCATCAGCCGGCAGCAGCTCAACACGCACGATCGCGCCGGGATTGTAGGTCTGATAGATACTGACCTCCGTAGCTTCCACAGGAGTGCTGTAGAAAAGAGTCAGCGTCTCGATACCGGATGTGCCTCTCGACGCCCAGGCCGATGTGGAGTCAATACACCGCGTCACATTCGGGGCGCCAGTGGCCTGCATAGCTGACCAGGAGTCCTCGCCATAGGAGCTGGAGGCTTCGGCCCTGACTGCCCACTGGCTCAGCTGTGCGCCGCTGGCATCCTTGCCCACAAGCTGGACAGCGTCGATCTCATTCCAGCTCCCGACAAGGGTCTGGTCTAGCGTGATGCGCACTGCGTTGACCATCTGGCCGCCAGTCGTTGTCAGGGCAGGGCCTGGAACTGGCTGTGCCGCGCTAATCTCAACCGTTGCCAACATGCTGTCGAGAAGAGTCGTCAGATTCTGACCCGTCGGCGCGAAGCCTATGAACAGGTAGTAATTGGCGTCAGTGGTAATGAAGATGGCTTCCATGGTAATCCCGGGAACCGGAGCCAGATCGCCCACTCGCAGCGCGTCAAAACCGGCAATAGTTGCCGATTCCGGCTGGAAAGTCTCACTGGTGTCAAATTCACCGAGGAACATACCAAACACAGCCGCCGGATCCATCTCCACTATAAAAGGGAAGACGGTGATAATCACGCCGGGGGATGTTGGTATCGCTTCTCCAGTGAAGTCAAAATTCGGGTCGCTTGATAGAACACGGGCTTCCGCGTCCCCCATTTCAACCCAGCCATCCGGGTAGTTCATCGTCAGGCCGAACTCCGGCCAGGAGAAGGTTTGCCCGAGGCCCTGTGCTCCCGCCAGGCCAGGCAAGCTCAGCGACAGCACCAGAATAGCAATAACCGCGTAGCGGTAGCGAACGCTCATTTCCTATCCTTTCCAGATGCTAGTTCAGGCCCGATACCAGTTTGGGTAGGATACGCTACAATGTTGGAGAGAAATGGAAGACTACCCTGTCTGGCCCCAGCATAAGTCATTCCAGCTTTTGGCGCAACCAGAGCCACTTTTCGCACGAGGATCATGCCATGTCGGATACATCTCACCCTTCGCAGCCTTCTGACAGCCGCGGCCCCATCCTGTTCATGTTCCTCGACGGCATCGGACTGGGCGCAGACGACCCGACCTGCAACCCGTTTGCTGCCGCCCGGATGCCCCTGCTCAATACGCTGGCCGGCGGGCGCTGGCTGGCCAACGGATCGCGGCGAACGAACGACCGGGCGAGCTTCGTCCCGACTGATCCACGCCTTGCGGTATCCGGCCGGCCTCAGAGCGCGACAGGTCAGGCGGCTATTCTGACCGGGCGCAACGTGCCGGCTGAAATCGGCGAACACTACGGCCCTCGCCCCGACGCTCGTATCCGCCACATTCTGGCTGAGGATAATCTGTTCAAGCAGATTGTTGCCCGGGGCGGCAGAGCAGCCCTGATTGACGCTTACCCGCCGGGGTTCTTCCACGCTGTAGAGCGCGGCAAGCGCCTGCTGTCAGCTATCCAGCAAGCCGTATACGATGCCGGCCTCCCTCTGATGGATGAGCAGGCCCTGCGCCGGGGCGAAGCCTTCAGCCCGGACTGGACAGGGGAAGGTTGGCGAACCGAGCTGGGATATACCGACACCCCCGTTTACACCCCGTATGAGGCCGGGCGACTCCTGGCGCAGCAGGCGCGCCGGTATACGTTCGCCCTGTTTTCTACCTGGGTGACCGACGTTTTTGGGCATCGGGGACCGTTCGATAAAGCTGTAGCCTTTCTGGAGCGATTCGACAGCGTCATGGCCGGGGTACTCGATCACTGGCCGGCGGACGGCCTGGTGATTGTCAGCAGCGACCACGGCAATATGGAGGACCTCAGCGTCCGCAAACACACCGAGAACGACGTGCCCACCCTGATTGTCGGGCGGGATCACGCCCGCTTCGCAGCGCAGATCAGATCGCTCTCCGACTTCATGCCGGGCATTCTCAACCGGCTTTACGGCTAATTCTCCCATCCCGGAGCGTGATAGAATAGATTCACCGGACAATGAGAAAGGCCATGAGCGAACACTACACACCACAGGAAGAGGCGCTGCTGCTGCGCATCGCTCGCGAAGCGTTACAACAGGCAACAACCGGTGCCCCTCCTACTCTGGCCTCGCTGGAAGCTCTGCCGCCCGCGCTGCGCGCCGTGCGCGCCTGCTTCGTCACGCTGCACACCGTGGAAGGCGAGCTGCGCGGCTGCACCGGCACGCTAGTGGCGCGGCAGCCGCTGGCCCATGAAGTGGTTCAGATGGCCGTTCAGACCGCCCTGCATGACCCTCGCTTTTACCCGGTGCAGGCGCACGAACTCCCCCATCTGGTCATCGAGCTGTCGGTGCTCACGCCGCCCCTGCCGCTTCACTTCACGGACCCGGCAGAAATACCGCGCCTGCTGCGCCCCCACGTGGATGGTGTGCTGCTGACGATTGGCGCTCGCAGGGCGACTTTCCTGCCCCAGGTGTGGGAGCGTGTGCCGGATACCTACGAATTCCTCGACCTGCTGTGTCGCAAGATGGGCCTGCCGCCGGGAGCATGGCAAACGCCAAAAGCGCAGGTTCAGGTTTATCAGACGGCCATAATCGAGGAGAAAACAGCGCCGAATTGACGGCTATACGTCAGGTTGTCGTCGGTCTTGCGACCTTGTTCCGTGCTATGCTTGTAGTACAACATTGTTGTAACCGGCCTTTCCGAGCACTATTTCGCCTGTTACAATGCAGGAATGCCGAACTGATCTTATTGGGGGGCCATTTCTTTTGGAGCGTTTGATGACTCAACCCCGTATTCTGACTGTACTGGCGCTTCTGGCCTTTTTGGTCCTGGCTGCAGCCGCATGCTCTGGCCCGCCAGAAACGCAAGTTTATATTGTACTATCTCCTACCTATGAAGCCCCGACTTTGACGGCGCTGGCCGCTCTGTCCGGCGCGGCAACTGAGCCTCCTGGCACCCCGGCGCCAAATAGCGGCATAGGCCCAATCCGGGTGGAAGCCTCTCCTGCCCTGCCCACGCCTCTGGTTACCCAGATACAGGTTGCCGAGCAGGAGTTTGAGAACGGGCGCATGTTCTGGATTCAGCCCAGCGATGAAATCTGGGTGATGGTCAATGATCCTGGTCAGACTGACCGGGGCTACTGGATGATCTTCAACGACACTTTTGAAGAAGGCGAAACGGAGATTGACCCCGAGCTTACGCCGCCAGCGAACCCGGAGGCCACTCCCCCCGCCCCGCTCATTCAGCCCAAGCGCGGCTTCGGCAAGCTGTGGCGCCAGGACGAAAACCTGCGTCAGGACCTGGGATGGGGTGTAACGCCGGAATTCGGTTTTGTCACCACTTATGAATATCGGGCCGGCGGCTATCTGGACAGCGCGGGGAGGTACGTATCAGCCCCCGGCATCCACATTCTCGCCAGCCTGGGGAATGAGCTGTTCGCCTTTGACGAAGCAACGATGACCTGGTGGCTGATTGAATAAATACGCCGCGCCGCCGTAACCAGACCGGGGGCGCGCTGGCGAGGAGGATCATGCGCATCTGGCAGCTTTCTGCATCTGACCCGCTCGCGTTGCGCCTGGCTGCCGATGTCAGGCAGGTCCATACCGATTACGCCGATGACCAGATCTGGGAGCTGGTGCTTGGTGAGGGACAGTCGCCCGCCCTGGCGCTCGAGACGCGCTATGGCGGGCGTTGTGGTCTGGCCCGTCTGGTGCCGATGTGGGTGATCGGCGGGCGCGCCGTCTACGAGGCTTCTGCATACGCTGCGGCGCCAATCGTAGAAGTATTCTGGCCTGGCTATCTGCGCCTCGCCATGCGCCCGGCATCAGAGTTGGCCGTGACGGCCGAATACTGGGCGATGGAATCTCACGCCATCGGCGGGCGCTTCACATTGCGCAACCTCGCCAGCCAGCCAGTTGAAGTGGGCGTGGATATGGTCGCCCAGATCATGACGGCCGGCCAGGCTGGCGATATCAATCTGCTAACGCTGGATAACGGGCAAGTTGCCCTGCATTTGCAGAATGTCGGCGAACTGCAGCCGGTAATCATGATGCACGCCGTTACGCCGCTCGACGAGGCGCGCCCCAAACTGGCCGCCCGGGTCACTGTCCCGTCCGGCGAGCAGACA
>JARKNX010000136.1 GCA_029976025.1 Aggregatilineales bacterium
GGGCTGGCGGGCGTATACTGGCGCGCAGTCGCTCAAATGCTTTCCGCTGGAGGGCGGGCGGTACGCTGGCATCTCCGAGGTCACGGTGACCGATCAGGCCGATGAGGGCGGGCGGCGCGGCATTCGCCGGGCGGATATCACTATTCTGGCCGGCGCAGAGTACCTGGACTATCTGACTCTGCGGCTGGCGATGCTGCCGGAGCCGGCCCGCGAGGAAGCCGAGCGGCGGCTGTCCTGGGGGCGCTGGCGGCAGATCATGGATCGCGCCATGCCGGGGGTGCGCCGGCGCAGCAGCCAGATCGTCCTGACCGCGCCTTACACCACCCCGGATGACTGGCTGGCCGTCGAAGCGACAGTGCTGACGGTGGTCACCGCGCTGCGGACACGGCTACTCTCCGGCTGGCCGGCCGTCTTCCCTCTGACGACGCTGGCGCTCGATCCCCGCGAGGAAGGCCGCGTCGTGGCTGTGCCCCGGCAGCATGCTGCCGGGATCAGCCGCCTCCATCCCATCCTGATCGATTGAACAGGCTCAGGCCGGGCGGGCCAGCAGACCGTCCGGCTCCCCGGAGACGCGATCGGTGCGGGCCGCCATCTCAGTCACGATATAGCCGTATCCGGCCAGCGCCCGACGGCACTCTTCATGCCGGTCGCGGCCGTGCGTGGAGATCAACAGGACGGGCCGGCGATCGTGCAGCAGCCGGTCTGCGCCGGCCAGCACATCCACTTCCGCCCCTTCCACATCAATCTTGATCACATCCGGCGGCGGCAACTCCCCCCCGCTGATCAGGTCATCCAGCGCCACAGTGCGCACCTGGAGGGGGCCGTCCGCCGCCAGCCGGCCCATCGACGACGACGGCGCGGGCAGGAAGCGCGCCACGCCCGTCCTCGCGCAGACAGCCGCCGGGACAACCGTCACATTGGTCAGGGCGTTCAGCGCCACATGGCGGCGCAGGAAGGCCAGATTGCGCGGCAGCGGCTCAAACGCGACGGCGCGCCCGGCAGGGCCGACCAGCCGCGCCGCCAGCAGCGTGTACAGCCCGGCGTGCGCCCCCACGTCGAACACGACGCCCCCCGGCGTCACCGCCGCCTCAAACAGGCGCATCTGCTCCGGCTCGTAGGCCCCCATCCAGCAGGCATTGACGCCCGCCCCGGCGATCCACTTCATGCCGGCCAGCCGCCCCTGAAACAGCGTCAGCACCGTCCCGCGCGGCAGGAAGCGCAGCAGCGGCATCCGGCTCAGGACGCGCGTCAGCAACACGGCGCCGCCCCCCTACTCGTTATCGCGCCCCAGGCGGGCCATGCGCTCCCGAATCTGCCGCTCGTAGCCGATATCCTTCGGCGCGTACCAGCCGGGCGGTTCCATATCGAACGGCAGGTAGCGCTGCGCCACCCAGCCGCCAGGGAAGTCATGCGGATACTTGTAGGTCCCCATATCGCCCATCGTCTCACGGTAGCGGGTTTGCGCGGCCCCGCGGAAGGTATCCGTCTTGTCGCGCAGGTAGGGCGGCACGTCGCCGGTCCCGTGCTGCTCCACGTGCGCGAGCGCCTGCCAGACCGCCCCGGCGCTGTTGCTCTTGGGCGCGGTGGCCAGATACAGACAGGCTTCGGAGAGGAAGTAGGTCCCCTCCGGCATCCCCACCCACTCGAACGCCTGCGCCGCCGAGACGACGACGGTGATCGCCGCCGGGTCGGCCAGGCCGATATCCTCGCTGGCCAGGATCATCATCCGCCGCAGGATGAAGCGGGGGTCCTCCCCGGCGTGGATCATCTTGGCCATCCAGTACAGCGCCGCGTCGGGGTCGGAGCCGCGCATCGACTTGATGAAGGCGCTGACGGTGTCGTAATGCTCGTCACCGCCTCTGTCATACAGCACCGCTCGCTTCTGGATGCTCTCCTGGGCCACGTCCAGCGTGATCCGGATCACGCCGCCGCTGTCCGGCTCCGTCGTCTCTACGGCCAGCTCCAGCGCGTTCATAGCCGAGCGAGCATCCCCCCCGGCGACGCGCACCAGATGCTCCAGCGCGTCATCATCGAGCAGGATATCGCGGCTGCCGTAACCCCGTTCGGTATCCGTCAGCGCCCGCCGGAGCAGGAGCTTAACCTGATCGTCGGCCAGCGCAGAAAGGCGGAAGACCCGGCTGCGCGAGAGCAGCGGCCCGACCAGGCTGAAAAAAGGATTCTCCGTCGTCGCCCCGATCAGGACGACGGTGTTATTCTCCACATGGGGCAGGAGTGCGTCCTGCTGCGCCCGGTTCCAGCGGTGAATCTCATCGACGAACAGGACGGTCCGCTGATTGTACATGCCCAGCCGCTCGCGCGCCTGGTCAACCACGTCGCGCAGGTCCTTGATCCCCGCCGTGACCGCGTTGAGCGTGGTGAAGTGGCGCTGCGTGCCGTGGGCGATAACGTTGGCCAGCGTGGTCTTGCCCGATCCGGGCGGCCCCCACAGGATGATCGAAGTCAGCCGGTCGGCTTCGATGGCCCGGCGGAGCAGCCGCCCCCGCCCGACAATGTCATCCTGCCCGACAAACTCATCCAGCGTGCGCGGGCGCATCCGCATGGCTAACGGAGCGTTGCGCTCCGCCCGCTGTTCACGCGCGTAATCAAACAGGTCCGACATGGCCGCCTCCGGCTTCACTCCCTGCGACAGGTGTTGATTCTAGCACGCCTGTGCGAATCGAGACAGGAGTCCGCACCGGCGGGCGCGTTTTAAATTCGGGGCGTCTCCGGGAATAAAAGACCTTGAACCGCAAAGGCGCAGAGGACGCAAAGAAAAGATGCCTGTTCTTTCTCTGTGACCTCTGCGCGCGCTGGCCGGCCTCTGCAGTTCCCGTTTTTCTCTGCCCCTCGCCCTCCTCTGGCGGATTCGCATCAGAATCAAAAACGGAGAAGGCCGGTGCCCTCTCCGCGTTTCTCAACGGTGCGCCCGCCAGCCCCTACTTCACGTCGCGATAGGTCCAGTAGCGGTTGGCGAAGAAGTTCCAGAACAGCACGATAGCGATAGAAATAGCCTGGGCGATATTGCTGCCAAGCCGGGCCAGAGCCGTTTCGCCGGCGCCGGGCATGAGCGAGCTGGCCAGATGGCCGAAAAACCGGTAGCTGAGGCTGACAAAGAATAACCGGAATATCAGACCGACGACGCTGATCACGGAGAACTGGAGGAGCTGGCGACCGACCGGGTTGGCCCGCGATTCAGGGAATGTCCAGTAGCGATTCCAGATGAAGTTGCTGATCACGGCACTGGTGAAGGCGATCCCGGTCGCCAGCGCCACCTTGAGATCGGCGCTCGGCCCCTCCGGCACCAGAAGCGTGCGCTCCAGCAGGTTGAGCATGCCGAAGTCCACAATCGACCCGATCACCCCGACGACGGCGAACTTGATGAAGCGATCCACCTCTTTAGCACGATCGCCAAACCGGCTGGCGATGCGCCAGATCAGGATATTGAGCGGGTTGTGGTGGCTGTGCACCTCGTTCGCGGTCACGTCCATCCCCATGACTCCAGAGGGTTGATCCCCTGCCCGGAAAGCCCGCAGTATTTGACCACAAAGAATCGCCAAAGGCAATCCGTAATCCAGATTGGGGGAACAAAACGGCGGCCTCCTCGCCCACAGGGAGGCCGCCGCTGCTGCTGGCATCAGCGCACAGGGCCGCTCAATCGCGCAGGGTTGCGCCCAACTTCTGCCCGACAGCTTTAATGATCCGCTCGCGCAGTTTGTTGACCGGCTTATCCGTCAGCGTCTGGTCCGGCGCGCGGAAGGTCAGGGCGTAGGCCAGACTCTTGTGCCCGGTGGGGACAGGCGCGCCCCGGTACACATCGAACAGGCGGACATCCTCCAGCAGGTCGCCGCCCGCCTCGCGGATCACGGCGTCCACGCTGGCGGCGGGCGTCTCCTCCGGCACGATCAGGGCCAGGTCCTGATACACGGCGGGCTGCGTCGGGACGGGGCTGACCCGGTGCGCGGCCCGGGCCGCCCCGAGGATAACTTCCAGGTCCAGCTCGGCAATCAGGATGGGCAGCCCGTCCGGCAGATCGAATGCCGCGGCAACCTTGGGATGCAGCTCTCCGAGCACGCCCGCCGGCCTCTTCCGGATCGTGAGCGCGGCGGTCCGGCCGGGGAAGAGGCTGACATGCCTGGCCGGCTCATAAACGGCTTTCTCGATATGCAGGCCAGCCAGCAGCGTTTCCACCACGCCCTTGAGATCGAAAAAGTCGAACCGCCCGTCCCGCGCTGGCAGGTCCCACCAGGCCATTTCGCGCGGGCCGGCCAGCAGTATCCCCAGGCGGCGCGGCTCCTGCGGCAGCAGATCGCCGGGAGTGGGCAGGTACACGCTGCCGATCTCGAAGAATCGGACGCGATCAGTCTGGCGCAGATTAGCCACCGCCGTATCGAGAAGGCCGGCCAGCAACGTCCGGCGCATGACTGTTTTATCCTGCGAGATGGGGTTCGCCAGCGTTACATAGGCGTTTTCCGGCAGGTCAACCGATTCGCCCGGCGGCGCCAGCAGGGCTTCGCGCTCCGGCGTCGTCAACCGGTAGCAGACAATCTCGTTCAGCCCGGCGGCCACCAGCAGATCGCGCGCCCACTCTTCCGAGCGGAGCGCCGGGTTATCCCGCTGCGGCGGGAGCAGGTCATCCATCACTGTCGTCGGGATGCGATCGTAGCCATAAATGCGCGTGATTTCTTCGATCAGGTCGGCCTGCCCGATCACGCCCGTGCCGATATCCAGGCGGTGATCGGGCACAGTGACATGCAGAAGATCGCCTGTCACATCCACTTCAAATTGCAGGCCGCGCAGGATCGCGGCAATCTCGGCAGGGGTGAGGTCCATGCCTGTGATGCGCCTGACTTCGGCGACCGGCAGATCGACGCGGACAGTCTCCGGGCGCAGGGGGTAACTGTCCACAATACCCCGGGCGACGATGCCGCCGCTCAGGACGCGCATCAACTCGGCGGCGCGGCGCAGGCCGAACTCGGCCTGACCGGGGTGCACCCCCCGGCTGAAGCGAAGCCCCGCCTCAGAGGACAGCTTGCGCGACTGCATCGTGCGCCGGACATTGATGAAGTTCCAGTTCGCCGCCTCCAGCAGGATGTTGCGGCTGTCCGGCTGCACCTCGCTTTCCAGCCCGCCCATGACGCCAGCCAGGCTGAGTGACCCCGCCGTATCGGCCACAAGCAGGTTATGCGCGTCCAGCACGTGATGCGAGTCGTCCAGCAGCGTCAGCTCCTCGCCAGCGTCCGGCAGGCGGGTGATAATCGTGGGATGCGCCGCGCCGGACTGCGCCGCCCGGCGGCACAGAATATCCCAGTCAAAGGCATGCAGCGGCTGGCCGGTCTCCAACATGACATAGTTGGTCACATCGACGATGTTGTTGATCGGGCGCATCCCGGCCAGCTTGAGCCGGAGCTGCATCCACAGCGGCGACGGCGCGATGGTGATACCCTCGATCAGAGCCAGCGTGAAGCGCGGATTCAGCTCCGGCCGGCGAATATCGATATCCACCCGCCCGGCGATAGCCGGCCCATCCATACGGACATCGGTCGGCGGATAGTGCATCGGCAGGCCGAGCAGCGCCGCCACTTCCCGCGCCACACCGATGATGCTCCAGGCGCGGGCCAGATTGGGCGTCAGATCGATATCGAGCAGGACATCGCCCAGGACATCCTGCAGCGGCGTCCCTGGCGCATATCCGGCGACCGTCCGCTCATCGAGCAGCATGATGCCCTCGTGATCGTCGCTGAGGCCCAGCTCCTTCTCCGAGCATACCATCGCCCGGTTGTACACCCCGCGCAGCTTGCGCCCCTTGAGGATCATGCGGGCGGGCTTTTCGCTGTGCCCGTCCCAGACCTCGGCCCCTTCCATAGCGAACGGCGTCCACAGAGGGGGCGCCAGCGGCCCCGCGCCCGTGTACGCGAACAGGTTTGGCGCGCCGGTCACGCATTCTTCAAGCGCCTCCCCACCGTAGTCCACGACGGCGATCACCAGCCGGTCGGCGTCGGGGTGCGCTTTGACTTCCACAATTTTGCCCAGCAAGAGCTTCTGGCGATCCCAGACCAGATGGTCGGACGGCGGCACGGTGATGCCGGGGACGTTCTGCTGCGGCACCCCGATATACCTGATCTTGCCCACTTCCAGCCCGGCCAGCGTCAGCCGTTCAGCCAGCGCCTCCGCCGGCAGATCGGCGGGGATGTCCACATATTCTTTCAACCAGCGAATGGATACCAGCATAAGTTCTTCCTCCGGGGGCGGCCGGGAACGCTCTAGAACTGATTCAGGAAGCGCAGATCATTGCTCCAGAAATAGCGAATATCTTCGATGCCGTGCTTGAGCATGGTGATGCGTTCCGGCCCGATGCCGAAGGCGAAGCCGCTCCATACAGCCGGATCGTAGCCGCCGTTGCGCAGCACAGCCGGATGCACCATCCCGCAGCCGCCGATCTCCAGCCAGCCGGAATGCTTGCACACGCCGCAGCCCTGCCCCTGGCACAGGATGCAGGTTACGTCCACCTCGGCGCTCGGCTCGGTGAACGGGAAGTGCGACGCGCGGAAGCGCACCTGCCGGTCAGCGCCGAACATGCGGCGGGCGAATTCGGTCAGCGTGCCTTTCAGGTCGGTCATGCGGATACGGGGGCCGATAGCCAGCCCCTCGACCTGGTTGAACTGCACTTCGCTGCGGGCCGTGATCTGCTCATAGCGGTAGCACATGCCGGGCAGGATGACGCGAATCGGCTTCGTGCCGCCCGCGCCATATTCGCGCATGGCGTGAACCTGGCCGGGCGACGTATGCGTGCGTAGAATCACGCCCGGCGTGGTCGTGTAGAACGTGTCCCACATATCGCGGGCGGGATGGTGCGGCGGGATATTGAGCAGCTCGAAGTTCATTTCGTCCGTCTCAACATCGCGGCTTCGATAAACCTGAAAGCCCATCTCGGCCCATATATCATAAATCTCGCGGAGCGTCCGAGTGGCCGGGTGCAGACGTCCTACCGGCGTCACTCGCCCCGGCAGCGTGACATCCACCTGCCCTTCTTCCATGCTGCGGGCCAGCTCCTGCTCGCGGATCAACTCCTCACGCTCCAGGTGCGCCTGCGTCAACAGGTTCTTGATCTCGTTGGCCCGCTTGCCAAATGCCGCTCGCTCCTCCGGCGGGAGCTGGCCGGTCTGCCGCAGCATGAGCGTGATCTCGCCCTTACGGCCGATTGTGCCTAGCTCCCATTCGCGCAGCGCCTCCGATGAGGTGATGCGCGCCAGATCGTCCGCCGCCTGCCTGTACAATTCTTCCAGCCTGTCCAGCATACACCCTCCCCAAAAACAAAAACCCGCGCCCCGTCAGGGACGCGAGTCGCGAAGTGCACTCACGCGGTACCACCCTGATTGCCGTGTCACACCGCCGTCACACGGCCGCTCATTGCGCCGACCACGAAACCCGTTCGCGAACGGCCGCCCCGATAACGCCGGGCCTGCGGAGCGGACTACACAACGCGGGCGCTGCCCGCGCCTTCACCCGTCGGCTCCGGAGGGAATCTCAGCGGGCGCCCCCGGCACGCGCTCCCAGTCCGGCCCTGTCGGGCGCCGGCGCGTGCTCCCTGCGCGGTGCTCCTCCCGCTTACCTGGCTCCATCACAGCCTTTGTCAACGCGGCACATTATGCCGGACAAGCTCCGGGCTGTCAATAGTCGCCGGAAAGCGCCCGGAAATAATCTTTATAACCCCTGCCTGCCCCTCACTATTCGTCGCCAGCCCTTGACACCCGATCCTCTCCTGTGATACGCTGAGTCCGAACGGTTGGAGGAGCGTACCACGTGGCCGAAAAGTCCGGCATCGATCCGAACGCGGTTTACTCCAGACAAGAAGCGGCGCGCCTTCTGGGCGTCAGCCTGAGCACGCTCAAGAAGCTGGTGGCGAGCGGGCTGCTGCCGGTCAGCAGGCCGCCGGGGATGCGCCGGGTCTTCATCCGCGGGGAGAGTATTCTGGCCATGCTGGACAAGACAAAAGTGGAGCAGGTGTAGATGGCCCGCCCTGGCAGCGCCTGGAATCAGATATACCGCCGCAGCCCATCCCGGACGATCCCGGGGGCTTCTCTATTCCGCTCGCCTGACTTGCTGTGCAGCCGGCAGCCCGTCGCTGTCCCGTTGTGGGGACAACCATGAGGGGCATCCCGATCCGATTCAGGGCGCGAGGGCCGGCGGCAACGGTTCTTGCGCCTTTTTTTGTGGTCCGTCGTTCAACATGAGCGAGGAGCATCAGCATGAGTGCATCGTGTAGCACCATATTCAGCCCGGAGCGCCGTCTGCTGCGCCTGCCCGGGATCGGTGCGCCCCTGCCCTAGCCACTCCGGCGGTATTCGCCGCGGCCAGGGGCATCCCGATCCAGGACGATACCCCTGACCGAATCGCGTATTTACCGAAAAACGTACGACAGACACGCCCGGGGCAGTTTTACAGGGAAGCGAACACGGGGACAGACAACATCGAACCAGCGAACAAGTTATATGGCATTCTTCCGGCCCAGAAAGTGAACGGGTGCGGCATCCCATCCCGGGTGAGTGTTGGCTCCTTTCTGGGCCATTCTCCCTCCCGCGCAGATGGCCGGGGACGAGAGCAGCAGAGAGCAGATGGAGGCGAAAATGAGCGACCTTCTGACATTGAACCAGGCCGCTCCTTACAAAATCTGGGGGCGGGAACAGATCGACGCGGAGACGCTCCAGCAGATGGACCGGGCGGCCCGGCTGCCTGTCGCCCTGCGCGGCGCGCTGATGCCGGACGCCCATGTCGGTTACGGGCTGCCAATCGGCGGCGTGCTGGCAACGGCAGATGCTGTGATTCCATATGCCGTGGGGGTGGATATCGCCTGCCGCGTGCGGATGACAGTCTTCAATGCCCCGCCGCACACGATCGAACAAAAGCGGGAGAAGCTCCGGGTAATCATTGAAGAGAATACCTGCTTCGGGGAAGGCGGCGAATGGCAGACGCCGCAGCAGCACGAGGTCATGGACGATCCGGGCTGGCGGGAGCTGCCGTTTGCCCGCCAGCGCAAGGACCTGGCCTGGCGGCAGCTTGGCACCAGCGGCGGCGGCAATCACTTCGCTGAATTCGGGGCGCTGGCCGTCTCCGGGCCGGTCGGGCGTATCCCGCCGGGGAACTACCTGGCCCTGCTTACACACAGCGGCAGCCGCCGGTTCGGCTTTGAAGCGGCCAACCATTACACCGCGGTGGCCAAAAACCTGCTGGAAGGCCGGCTCCCGAAGGACTACATGAACCTGGCCTGGCTGGAGCTGGGCCGTGAAGGCGCGGAATACTGGGCGGTGATGGAGCTGGCCGGCCGCTATGCCAGCGCCAATCACGCCGTTATCCACCGCCGAATCGCTTCTGCGCTGCGTATCGAAGTGCTGGATAGCATCGAAAATCACCATAACTTCGCCTGGAAGGAATCGGTGGATGGCATGCTGGCCGTCGTCCACCGCAAGGGCGCCACCCCGGCCGGGCGCGATATGCTGGGCGTCATCCCCGGCAGCATGAGCGCCCCCAGTTACGTCGTGCGCGGCAAAGGCAGCGCGGAAAGCCTCAATTCCGCCGCGCACGGGGCCGGCCGCCAGATGAGCCGCGCCGAAGCCAGGCGCCAGTTCACCTGGGAGCAGCTCGATCGCAAGCTCAGGCAGGCTCAGGTGGACCTGATCTCCGCCGGGCTGGACGAGGTCCCCGGCGCTTACAAAGATATCCAGTGGGTGATGGAAGCCCAGGCCGACCTGGTCGAGCCGCTGGCCGAATTTCAGCCGCGTATCGTCAAGATGGCCCCCGACAGGCAGGCCGGACGGCGGCGTTCTGCAAAATCCGGGGCGGCGGAACGGAGCGGCAGGCGTAAAAAGCGTCGTTAAATCGGTCCGTCAGGAAGATTTCATCCCGATTCGCCTGACTCCCAACGCCAGGACGGTGTAGTATAGAGGAGGAAATCTTTTCCGACGCCAGTATGAGGTGGAAGGAGCCTCAGTTTGTACGGGCAAGTACTACTCCTGAACGGCAGCACCTGGGAGCCGCTGTGCGTCATCAGCGTCCCCCGCGCCATCAATCTGCTGCTCGCTAACAAGGCTATCGTAGTCGAGCAGTCCGGGCGCTTTTTGAAGACCGTCCGCACCCGGTTCCCGGTCCCGTCGGTCATCGCTCTTAAGCGCTACGTCAACGTGCCCCGCCGCCATGCAGCCTGGAGTCGCAAAGGCGTCCTGGCGCGCGACGATTTCACCTGCATTTACTGCGGCGTGCACGTGGGCGAGCTGGTCAAAGGTCGGGTGCTCAGCAAGAAAGACTTCACCGTCGATCATATCGTCCCCCGTTCGCGCGGCGGCAAGGACACCTGGACGAATACAGCGTGTGCCTGTTACGCCTGTAACCACCGCAAAGGTGGTCGAACTGAGAGCGAAGCCGGCATGAAGCTCCTGTGGGAGCCGAAGACTCCGCGCACCAACTACATCGTCATCACGATGGGCAGTGGGCCGGACGCCTGGAAGAAGTACATCGAAGTTCCCGGTGGGGGTTAGGGCAGGATCGCACCGCGCATCCTGCCCTTTTTTTGCGCCTTTGCCGGTCAGATCGTTTCCAGGCGCACCAGGTCCTCGAACGTCTCGCGGCGGCGGATGACGCGCCAGCGGTCGCCGTCCACCAGCGCTTCGACCGGACGGGGCCGGCCGTTGTAAGTCGAGACCATGCTCATCCCATAAGCGCCGGCGACGCCGACCGCGACATAATCGCCCGGCTCCAGGGCCGGCAGCGCCGCCCCCGGGTGCAGTACATCCGTGCTTTCACAGATCGGCCCCACCACCTGCACTGGTTCTGGCCCGGCCTCGGCCTGCCGCAGCGGCCAGATGGGGTGCCGCGCGCCATACAGCGCCGGGCGTATCAGATCCGTCATCCCCGCATCCAGCACCACCGTCCGCCCGCCCCGCTTGACATACTGCACCTCGGCCAGCAACACGCCCGCCTCCGCCACCAGGTAGCGCCCCGGCTCAAAAGCCACGCCCACCCCCTGCCCGGCCAGCACTGGCAGGAGCGCCCCGGCAAAATCTTCAACAGGCACCGCCGCGCTCTCCTCATAGGCCACGGGGAAGCCGCCGCCCAGATTCAGATGTCCCAGCCCAAACTCGGCAGCTACCTCCAGCGCAATGCGCGCCGCCGCCGCGCTTTCATCCGGGCGGCCAAGCTGGGAGCCGATGTGAATGTGCAGCCCGGCGATCTCCAGATTGGCGTAACGGTCGCGCCGCGCCAGCAGGGCGCGCGCCTCCGGGAGGGGGATGCCAAACTTGGCGCCTTCGTGTCCGGTAGCAATGTGACGGTGCGTATCAGCCTGCAGGGCGGGGTTGAGCCGCAGGGCCACGCGGGCACGCCGCCCCGATTCCCCCGCCAGCCGGTTCACCCGATCCAGCTCATCCGCATTTTCAATATTGATCCACCCTACCCCCCGCGCCAGCGCCTCCCGAATCTCGGCGGCGGTTTTGCCCACCCCGGCGAACACGATGCGCTCCGGGGCACATCCCGCCCGCAGCGCCATGAATACCTCGCCCGCGCTGACGGCGTCGCAGCCACAGCCGGCTTCCACCAGCAGGCGGACCAGATGGCCGTTAGCATTGGCCTTCAGGCTGTAGTGAAAAGCGGGCGCAAGCGGCGCAAAGGCCGCCCGCAGCCGGCCAAGCTGGGCCAGTATCTGACGCTGGCTGTAAACGTAGGCCGGCGTGCCGGCAGCCAGGGCAATGCTTTGCAGCGCCACTCCGTCCAGGGTGAGTGATCCCCGCTCGTAGCGAAGAAATGCGTCGGGCATAGCGTCCATCCTCATCAGGCCTGACTCCCGGCGAATTGTACCTGCTGCGGTCAGGAAGCCAACCCGGGCGCAACGAATATGCCAGCCTCTCCGTATAGTGCGATTAGAAGGTTTTTTTGCCTTTCTCTGCACAGGGGGGGAATACGCAACTATGCCCAGCATCATCTCCGTTCGCGATCTGAAAAAGCAGTACAACCCGCCGGACGGCCCGATCGCCGTGTGCGACGTGGACCTGGAGATTCAGGAAGGGGAAATTTACAGCCTGCTGGGGCCGAATGGCGCCGGCAAGACCACGACCATCTCCATGCTCAGCGGTCTGCTCACCCCCGGCGGCGGCAGCATCACCATCGGTGGCCACGACATCACGACCGAAGCCCAGCAGGTCAAGCGCCTGATTGGCGTCGTCCCGCAGGAGATCGCCCTTTACTCACGCCTGTCCGCCCGCCAGAACCTCAATTTCTTCGGGCAGTTATACGGCCTGAGCGGCAAGGAGCTCAAACAGGCCGTTGAAGAGGTTCTGGCCATGATCGATCTGACCGACCGGGCCAACGAAAAAATCGAAACCTACTCCGGCGGTATGAAGCGCCGGGTCAATATTGCCGTCGGCCTGCTTCATAAGCCCCGTATCGTCTACATGGACGAGCCAACGGTCGGCGTGGATCCGCAAAGCCGGCGCCGGATTCTGGACACGGTGCTGGAGCTTAAGAAGCAGTTGGGGATGACTGTTCTCTATACCACGCATTACATGGAAGAAGCGCAGGAGCTGAGCGATCGCGTAGGCATCATCGACCACGGCGAGATTATCGCTGAGGGCAGCACGGGGCAGCTCATCCAGACGGTGGGCGAAGAAGACCAGATCCAACTTCGCGTTGGCGAACAGGAGATTCCCGCCGCGATCATCAGCCAGATGGAGCAGGTCGAAGGGGTGACACACATCCGACAGCAGGACGGCGATCTCGTCGTGCGCGCCACGCGTGGGCGCCGCGCCCTCCCCGCCCTGATCACAATCGCCAGCCATTCCGACGTGCAGATTAACTCGGTTACGGTCAAAGAGCCGGACCTGGAAGATGTCTTCCTGCATCTGACCGGGCGCGGCCTGCGGGAGTAAGAGCGATGAGAAAGCTCTGGGCCATTATCTGGAAAGAAAACTACCTGCGCTTCACCGATCGGACCGGCGCCATCTACATGTTCGCCACGCCGATCCTGCTTTCGGCCATCATAGGACTGGCTTTCAGCGGCCTCATGGGCGCCAAAGCCAACGATGTGCCGGCGCTGAATATCCCGGTGGGCATCGTCAACCTGGACGAAGGCTCCGCCCAGGGCAACTTCGGCGCGATCTTCGTCACCGCCCTGGTCCCCGCCGATTCGGAGAATCCTGATCCGACCAATCCGTTGTTCACCCTGTTCAACGCCCGAACCTTCGCCAGCCCGGATGAGGCCATGCCGCTGGTGCAGGAGGGTGCGCTGGCCGCGCTCCTGGTCATCCCTGCCGACTTCACGGCCAGCCTGTCGTCCACTCCCGCCGCCTACATGGCTGCGGCCGCCTCCGGCGAGACTCCGCCGGTAGGCCACACCGGGCTGGTCATCCACTGGAATCGGCAGGCGCAGATCAGCGCGCCAATCTTCCGCGATACCGTCCAGGCCATCGCCAACGGCATTTCCACCAGCACCATCGCCGTCAACAGCACGGTGAGCGCCATCGTCCGCGCCATCCCATCCAATCCGGCGCTGGGCCTTCAACTGGCTTCTGGCGGCCTCAACGACACTATCGCCGGGATCGCCCGGGCCGCCGCGCAACCCGGCGCCAACCCGATCCTGATTCAACAGGTGGACGTAGCCGGCGAGCAGGTCGGCTTCGACCCGCTGGCGTACTTCTCCCCCGGCTTCGCCATCTTCTTCATGGGCTTCACGGTGACCGTCGGCAGCGCGTCCATCTTGCAGGAGCACCGCCGCTGGACCTTACAGCGCATGGTGACGACGCCGACCACTAACGCGACTATCCTGGGCGGCAAAATGCTGGGGACGTATATTGGTGGCCTGCTGCAGATGATCGTGCTGATTCTAGCCATGATACTGGTAGGCCGTATCCTCGAAGGGCCTGAGGCCAATATCTGGGGGAACGACCCGGTAGCCATCGCCATCCTGACGCTGTGCGCGGTAGCCGCCGCGACCGGCGTCGGCATCGCGATCGCCTCATTCGCTAAAACTGAAGAACAGGCCGGCAACCTGGCCGCGTTCATCCTGTTCACGATGGGGCTGGTCGGCGGCGTCTTTTTCCCCACGCTGACTATGCCGGAGTTTCTCCAGTTCCTGCCCCGGCTGACCTTCCACTTCTGGGGCATGAATGGCTACACCGAGCTGGCCGCCGGGGGCAATGTCATGAGCATCCTGGACAACGCCGCCGCTTTGCTGGTCATTGCCGGCATCTTTTTCACTATCGGCCTGGTGCAGTTCAACCGCCGGCTGGATCTGTAAGGGGGGCGCCATGCGCGAACTAATCGCGATCACCGTTAACGACCTGCGGGTATTTCTGCAGGATCGCAGCAACTGGTTCTTCCTGTTGATCATGCCCATGGTCTTCGTCTTCGTCATCGGCGCCGTCTTTCGTTCGTCCGGCGGCGGGGAGGCGCCCCGGATTCGCATGGATATCGTCGATGGCGATCACAGCCCCGCCGCCGATGCCCTGATCGCCGGGCTGGCCGCCGCCAACCCGTCCCTGATCGTCTGTCCCTATGCCAATCTGAGCGCATCGGAGGGCGAAAATCCCTGCAATCTGGATGCTGACCAGGCCCAGGACTTCACCGGTGAGCTGGCCGCCGAACGTCTGAAGGACGGCATCACCTACGCCACCCTGACCCTCCCGGCCGGGATGCAGGCAGCCATGCTGGCCGGGGAGACAACCACGCTGATCTTCAGCGCCGATCCGTCGCTCTCCGCCCCGGGCATCGCCCTGCAGGCTGTTCAGAGCGTGACCACCCGCTCCGGCGGGGCGCTGGTCGCCGCCGGCCTCACCACGACCGCGGCGCTCGATCTCAATCTCATCACCGAAGACGATCGGAGCGCCTTCTTCCTGGCGCGTTACAACGAGGCTGAAGCCATGTGGGGGCCGCCCCCGCCGGTGGTGGTACGGACCGAAGCGATCGGCGCCGTGGAGGAGAAGGATTCGGAAGCCGGCTTTGGCGGCGGCTATTCACAGTCCGCGCCGGGCATGGCCGCCATGTACACCATGATCAACGTCGTCGGCCTCGCGGCGATTCTGGTGCAGGAGCGCCTGGACGGCACGCTCCAGCGCCTGATCGTGATGCCCATACGGCGCAGCCAGATCATCGGCGGCAAGATACTGCGCGGCTGCGCGGTCGGACTGCTGCAGATGGCGATCATCCTCGGCCTGGGCGCGCTGCTGGGCGTTCACTTCGGCAGCAACCCGATCGCCATCATCGCCCTCGTCCTCGTCTACGTACTGACTATCGCCGCCATGTCCATCTTCCTGGCGACGATATCCCGGACGCCGGATCAGGCGACTGGGATAGCGTTGATGGCTTCGATGGCGCTGGCGCCGCTTGGCGGGGCCTGGTGGCCGCTGGCGGTCGTGCCGCCGTTCATGCAAACCATCGGCCATATCTCTCCCATCGCCTGGTTCATGGACGCCTCCAACACCATCATCTACCAGAACGGCGGGCTGGCTGACATCATGACGCCGCTGCTGGTGCTGCTGGGCTTCGCCGCCGTTTTCTTCGCCCTGGGCATCCGCCGCTTCCGATATGAGTAACCGCTGAGAATCCCGGCAAATCGCGAATGCAGTCGCTACAATACGGCAGGGGGTCGCGAGGCCCCCTGTTTCTCTGTGGGCACGCTCGCCGGGTCGCCAGCCTATGACTATCCCGCACCTGTCACCCCGATCATCCGCCCGCCTTCGGGTCTGGCTCCGCCTGCTGGCCGGCTGTCTCATTATTGCGGTGTTCTTTCAGACGAGCGCCCCACCCCCCGGCGATCTGTATACTGGCGCGGCGGCCCACGCCCGCGACAGCCTGTTCGACTATCTGGGCTGGGAGCTGGATGCGCTGGCCAACAAAGCCTTCCAGGAGGTTCTGGGCGCTCAGGATTATCTGGATGAAGCGGCGCGCTCCGCTGTTGTACGGGCTTATATGGCCGATCTGACTGCGCTCTACCGGCTGGAAGCGCAGATCGCCGATCTTTACACCGACCCGACGGTGAACCACCCGGAGGACACCAGCGTCGACCTGCGTGCCGAACGGGATACGCTCCGCCGCGCCCTGCTCGATCGTCAGGGCATGGTCGAGAGCATCCTCCAGGGGCAGGTCTCGGCGGTGCTGGCTGGTGAAGGGCTGGCCTTCCTGGGGCAGGTCCTGCCGCCGGTAGCTATCCGCATCACGCCGCTGCCGGATGTCCTGATCCTCTCCCCGCGCGATGCAATTCGCGTCGCCGCCTCACTGACGCTGGACGCGCTCCCGGTTGACAGTCGCAGCGCGCTGGAAGCGGCGATAGACGCCGATCTGGATGTGTCATCCCTGGTTGTGGATATCGGCGGCATGGCCCTTTACCCGAGTATGATCGGCGAAACAGACGTCCTCCCCTGGCTGGTCGAGACGACCGCTCACGAGTGGGTGCACCACTATCTGCTGTTCTACCCGCTGGGGCTGTATTACTTCGACGGCGGCATGCCCGACACGCGCATCATCAACGAGACTACAGCGGATCTGCTGGGCAAGGAGATCGGGCGCGCCGTCCTGCGCCGCTACTATCCGGAGCTGGCGCCGCCCGATCCGCCAGAAAACGCGGTGGACGAACCTGCCGCACCGGCCCCCGCCGATCCGCTGGCCTTCGACTTCGCCGCTGAGATGAACGAGACGCGCGTCACTGTGGATAGCCTGCTGGCCGCCGGGGATGTGGAAGCGGCGGAGGCCTACATGGCCGGGCGGCAGGCGTTCTTCCGGGAGAATGGCTACCCGATCCGCAAGATCAACCAGGCTTATTTCGCTTTTTATGGCGGCTACCAGGGTGAAGACAACTTCGGCACCGCCGGAGAAGATCCAATCGGCCCGGCCATCGCCGCGCTGCGCGTCCGCGCTGGCTCCGCTGCCAGCTTCCTCGCTGTTATCCGCAACATCACCACCCGCCAGGCGTTGCTGGACGCGCTTGATGAGCTAGAGCAATCTGGCTGATTCAGGCCGCCCCGAATGGGTGCCCGGCTCAGGACTCCATCACCCACTGCTGGATCAGCGCCACATGCACCGCCATTCGTTCCGGCAGGCTGCTGATCAGCACATTCTCGTCAACCGCGTGCAGCCCCTCGCCGGTTGGCCCCATCCCGTCCAGCGTCGGCGTCCCCACTGAGGCAGTGAGGTTGCCGTCGGAGACGCCCCCGGTGCCGTCCTCACGGAGCGTGACACCGATCCCGTCTGCGATCCGGACGAGCTGCGCGTAGGTCGCCCGCATCCGCTCATCGCGCTCCAACGGCGGGCGATTGTCGCCGAAGATAATCTCCAGTTGCGCGCCGGGCAGGAGCGGATACAGCGCAGTCACGGCCTCCTGCACCCGTTCCGCCTCCGCCCGTTTGAGGAAGCGCATATCGATATAAGCCTCCGCCGACTCCGGGACCACGTTGTTGGTGTAGCCACCCCGGGCCATCGTCACCGTCACCGATGTGCCGTTGCGGAGATCGTTGAGGGCATTGAGCTTGAGAATCTGGTGAGCCAGCTCCACGACGGCGTTGATGCCAGCCTCGGGGGCCGCGCCGGCATGAGACGCACGCCCGGTGACCAGGAGCCGGCAGTCGGCCGCCCCCTTGCGCCACGTCTTGACTGCGCCTTCTGCCGTGGCCGGCTCAATGATCACGCACAGGCCGGACTGGCGCGCCACCTTCAGGATAAGCTCACGTGAGTGGGCGCTGCCGGTCTCCTCGTCCGAGGTCAATAAGGCCCAGATGGGCCGGTCGGGCATCTCGCCCCGCTCCTGCAAGGCGCGGATCGCGCTGAGCATCACCACGATGCCGCCCTTCATGTCGGCGACGCCGGGGCCGTAGAGCCTGCCGCCCTCGACGCGGAGGGGGCGCTCGGCCAGCGTGCCTGCCGGCCAGACAGTATCCATATGTCCGACATACGTGATCGGCCTGCCGGGCGCGCCAGCATTCCATTTAGCCAGCAGGAGATCGCCCACTTCCCGGCGGGGGATGCGCTCCACAACCGCCCCCCGATCGCGCAGTTGCCCGGCCAGAAACGACACAAACTGATCGACAGCCGGCTTGTCGGCGGTGAAAGTCTCGTACTCTGCGCACGCCCGCAGCAGGTCCACCATCTCATCGGTCCGATCCTGACAGTACGCGAGCAGGTCACTCATGGGTTACGCTTCCTCTCTGAAACACGGCGCAGTGAGCGGCACTTCTAGAACGGGCACAGATCGGGAACTTGATAAGTGCGATTCGCCGGGCCATAGCTGTTGAGGAACATCACTGCCTGCGGGTCGGCCGGGACTTCTTCAGCCGCGGCCAGGCACGCCTCATGCAGGTCACCGGCCCTGCCGAAGCGGGTCCAGAAGGCGCTGGCCATCCGGGAGTAGACCGCGGCGGGCGATCCCGGCGGATTCTCCGCCTCCAGCGCGGCCAGCGCCCCTCGCGCCGCGCTGCCGTCCCCTTGCAGGGCCGCGACAACAACCAGCTTGAACAGGGCATACCCGCGCAGCATGGCACTCTCGTTAGGCACATTCCACGTGCCCAGGCGCGGATTATCCAGCGCCTCGCGGTACAGGCGCTCCGCTTCGATCGGATCGCCCGCCTGAAGCGCCCGATCGGCATCGTGGATAACGTGGATGCGGTACAGCGGCGCGTCCAGACGGGAAAAGGCGCGCACGTAGTTCCGCCCATCCCAGTCCCATACAGTCGTGGAACTGCGCGGCGGGCCGACGCTGGCGTCGGAGGAAATCCCCCCGCCCTGAACCATCAACTCCATAATACCGTCGTCGTCGAGGTCGGCGATCGAGAACCGGCCGTCAGCGGAGCCGATGGTGTCCACATTCAGGGCCAGGAAGCCTTCATTGGGCGCGCTCCAGGACATCACCTGAGCCGCCTGAACACAGGCGCTGCTCTGGCAGCGTTCCTGAAAAAAGACGAGATCGGTGTTGGTGTCGGCGTTGATATCCCCCACGTAGAGCACTGTCGGCACGCCGAAGCCCGGCCCGTAATCCGAGCTGTAAAGCAGCGTGTAGCCGCCCAGATGACAGCCAAAAACCAGAAGCTGGCCGGGTAGCGGAGCCACCTCCGCATTGAATGGATCGACAACGGTCACCACGATTTCGTATACGCCGTCCCCGGTCAGATCGTACAGGTCTGTGACCATCCCGGCGGTATCGGTCACGCCACCCCACTCGCGCAGGGCAGCCAGCAGCGCCTGAGGCGTTGCGCCGGCGGAGAGATATTGCGCAATAGCCGTCGCGTACAGGCCGTAACTGGCCGGCGCGGGCGGGACAGCCGGGCTACCGGGGCGCGGACAGACGGCATCCGTCTGGGCGGGCAGCGCGGTGAGCATATAGGCAGGCGTGAGCGACAGCGGCGTCGGCGGCACGATCGGCGTCGGCGCTACCGGCGATCCGGTGGGGAGGTACATCAGCACTGCGCCGCCAGCGGTAACGGTCGGCAGCACCGGCGGCAGCGGCGTCACGCCCACAGTGGGCGCGTCAGGGCCGCAGGCGGCCAGTCCGGACAGCCAGACCAGCCCCGTCAGCAGCAATAAGATGCCCGGGAATCGTCGTCTCAGAATCATGCCTCGCAGTATACCAGGGCTTCGCCCCATACAACAAAAGGGCCGGGGCAGTCCCGGCCTCGTTAGTTCAGAAAATTCCGCCTCAGGGCTGGTCAGTGACCAGGTGAATGACGATCGGCCTGCTGTCCGGGCCGGTGGCTACCAGCAGGTTATTTTTGCCGGCGGCCAGCTCAACAGCCGGCAGGTCGGCCAGCACAACGGCCGGCGAAAGCATTGACGTGATCTGCAAATGGCGCGGCCCGGCCACCAGATCCACCGAGCCATAAGCGGACTGCACGCCCGCCCAGCCCGGGTTCCCCAGCGCGGTCAGCAGGAGCGTGCCGTCAGCAAGCTGGATGCTGACCGGCTCCAAATCCGGCATGGCATGGAGGAAGGCGAGCCGCGTCTCCCCCGGACTGATGGGGGCGAAGTTTTCGACTACCGGCCTGATGGCGCCAGTGCCCGCTTCCAGAGAGCCTGTGACAGCCCAGATCACTCGGTCGCCGGTCGTCAGCGGCACGCCAGAAGCCGTGATCACGGCATCATCCAGCGCGTCGCCAGCCGGCACAAACGCCAGATCGTAATAGCCAGCGGGGAGTTCAACCCACTCGCTAACCTCGCCATAGGCCAGCCCGGCAAACGCATCCGGCTGGCCGTCGATATACATATCTGCCTCGCCAGCGCCGAGGACAAAATGGCCGACGCGCACCAGCGCCGTACCCTGTCCGACATCGACCGCATCCGCCGCCGTCTCCGAGTGCGCCGTCTGCGGATTCGTCACCACCATGACCGTGACCGCGTTGGCCCGTAAGCCGGCCAGGACAATCAGGTTATTCATGCCGGGGGCCAGCATAACATCATCCAGCATCAGGAGAATCTGGTCGCCGTTATACGGCGTCACCTGCAGATCGCGCGGCCCGGCAATGAGATCCAGGGTGAGGTATCCGTCGGGCTTATCGCTCGCACCAGAGGTCAGAGTGGGATACATGAGGACGCTCACCAGTTCCGTGCCATCCTGAAGCTGGATATCGATCGGGTCCAGGTCGGGCACGGCGTGGAAAAAGGTGACGCGCGTCTCGCCCGCCGCGATCGGCCCGTAGTCTTCGATGATCGGCTGGATACCCATATTGCCCCGGGTGACTTCGCCGATAATCGCCAGGGTAATCCACTGGCCGCCCTGTGTATCAAACTCGCCTTCGACGAGTGCCGATTCCAGCGGCTGCCCGGCCGGGACAACGGCGATCGCATAGCGCCCCGCTGGCAGCTCTTCCCAGGCCGTCACCTCTCCGAAGGACAGGCCGCGGGACTCGGTCAGCTCGCCATCCCGGTAGATATCCACCTTGCCAGCCCCCGGTGAAAAATGCCCCGTTCGCAGGCGAATCGTATCTTCCTGCCCGGCTGCCGGCAGGGCAATCATTAACAAAAGCAGGGCCATTGTCATCATCAGCGTTCTGCGCATATGCTCACCCCTCCATATACCGGACAAAGTCCATCGCAGGGCTGCGCCCAGAAACGGCATCAACGCCCGCATCCCGGCCGCTACTGGCTGACGATTTAATACCGATAGCATTACCTTCATCATATTGCGAACGGGCGGCAAGCCAATAGTACCAGAATACACTTTACGCGAAGCGCGGCGCGACCGGGGGCCGCGCCGCATCGTTGCTATATAGAAGAGGTCGCCGGGGACGCAGGGCGAAGAAGCGGCCCGCATCATCTGCCTGACCGGAGCGGTGAATGCGCCCCGTCCCGGTTAAGTCAGCCGGGCGCTGGCAGGAGAAACCCCGGGAGCCTCCGGGGCTTCAGCCTGCATCTGCTCCAGCAGGGCGGCTTCACGGCGGATATTACGCAGCCGCACAAAATAGCTGACCAGGTAGCCACCCAGGATCAGCGCCAGCATTGCCAGGCCAAGCAGCAGGTAGGACAGATTATCGGGGATAGCGGTCTGTTGAAGAAGCATCTCTAGAAGTCCCTTTCTGGCTATCAGATATGCGGCTACCGGCTGAGCACCTGCATCTTGAGCGCCTGCACCTGCCGGGTAAATCTCTCCAGCCGGTAGCGGTACCAGATCAGGGTGATCGCAGCGACAATGTAGGTCAGGATATTGAAGATCAGCGTCAGCCGCATGGCCGAGCTGTTCACCTCAAAGCTGCCCTGGGCGTTCTGCGGGCTGGGGCCGACCACCACCGGGTGGATGGTATCAGGGCGGACGCGGGTGATAAACGTGGTGAACAGCACGCTGCTGAAGGCCAGGATGCCGTACACCGCGGCAAAGCGGGCGCGGCGGTCCGGATCCTCGAAGCCGTTGCGCAGCATCAGGTAGGCGGCATAGGCCAGCCACATCACCGCCGCCGATGTCAGCCGGGGGTCCCAGGTCCACCACGTATTCCAGATCGGGCGCGCCCAGATAGCGCCGCTCACAATAGTGAAGCCGGTCAGGACCAGCCCGACCTCAATAGCCGCGAGCGCCATCATATCCCATTTGAAATTGCGCTTGACCAGGTACAGGATGCTGGCAATGGCCGCGATCAGGAAGGCGAGCGAGCCGCCCATGAACGCGCCCAGATGCATATAGAAGATGCGCTGCACCATCCCCTGGGGGTCAGTCGGCGCGTAAAACAGGGCCATCAGCGTCGCCACCACAAACATCAGGATAGCGATAACGGTGAGGCCGGTGAGTATGGCACTGCGCGGGGTAGAAACACGATGGGCCATGGAAGTATCCTTTCTTTCCGCCACTCACTCTTCAACAACAAAATCGAACAGAATATAAGCCAGGGCCAGCAGCACAATATCGGCCACCAGCAGCATCTGCGGCCAGGCGATCCAGTCCTCCTGCGGCGCGCCCGACAGGATCGCTGTGCTGGCCCGGACCGCGCTTAAAATGATCGGCAGGCTGACCGGCAGCAGCAGAATCGGTAGCAGGGTCTCGCGGGCGCGGGCGTGCACCGTCATGCTGGACAGCAGTGTCCCCACTGTGGCAAATCCGACCGTGCCCAGCAGCATCACGGCAGCCAGCCAGGGGAGGAACAGCGTTTCGTTGAACAGGACGGTGATCAGCAGCGTCAGCAAAGCGGCCACGATCCACATGAAGATCAGGTTGCTGAACATCTTGCCGAAGAACAGCGCGCCGCGCGCCACCGGCGCCAGCAGCAGCGCATCCAGATTGCCCCTGTCTTTCTCAGAAGCCAGGCTGCGGTTCAGCCCGAGCATCCCGGCAAAGACAACGGTGACCCACCACACGCCGGTGATCGATGTCGCTCGCGCCTGGCGATCCAGCTCCAACGCGAAGCTGAAGATCAGGACCGCCAGGACGGAGAACAGCAGCATCGCGTTGATCAGCTCGCGTCCGCGCAGCTCGGCGCGGAGGTCCTTGGCGGTCAGCGCCACCATGACACGCCAGAAAGGGGCGCCGGCGGGCTGCTGCGAAGCCTCCTGGACAGTCGTTTTGTGAGCAATTCGAGTCATGACAGCTCGCTCATCGTACGGAGGCCGCGCCGGTGACTTCGGCATAAAGCGCCGGCAGCGAATCGGGGCGAATATCGGACGACAGGCCGTGAAAGCCGATCTTGCCCCGGCTGAGAATGGCCATGTGCGAGCTGAGCGCATGCGCCCGCGCCAGATCGTGCGAAGTCATCACGATGGTATGCCCGTCCCGGGCTACGTCGCGCAGCAGGGCATCCAGCATCGCCGCTGCGTCCTGATCCAGCCCGGTGTAAGGCTCATCAAAGAACAGCACATGCGGCCTGTGCAGGATAGCCCGGGCAATAGCCAGCCGCTGCTGCATCCCCCGGGAGAACGTGCGCACCAGATCATCAGCCCGCGCGCCCAGCCCGACCCGCGCCAGCACCTCCGCCACACGTCCCTGGCGGAGCGGTCGGGGCAGCCCGTAAAGCTGCCCGTAAAAATGCAGATTCTCCGCCGCTGTCAGATCGTCGTACAAAAGCGGCTGGTGAGCGACGACGCCCAACTGCGCCCGCACCGCCGCCGCCTCCGCTGGCAGGCTCCAGCCGCCGATGAGGACCGTGCCGGCGGTAGGCTTGCTGAGCGCGGTCAGGATGCGCATCAGCGTAGTCTTGCCGGAGCCGTTCGGCCCCAGCAGGGCCAGGAAGGATCCGCGCTCCACCTGGAGGTCCAAGCCGCGCAGGACGGGCATGTATCCAAACGCTTTGACCAGCCCTTTGATCTCGATCATGCCCGATCGCCATCCTGATCCTCGCGCATCAGCTCCGCCAGGCGGGCTTTAAGCTCCGCCCGCGTCTGCTGGTAGACATCATGATTGATCATCCCCTGCTCGTGCTGATCGTCCAGAGTAGCGATCTCTTCCAGCAGATTGTCGATCTCTTTCTCAGCGGGGTCCTGCGCCCCCTGCCGCAGCAGGAACATAAACCCGCCGGCTCCGACCAGGATTGTCCCGCCGATCAGCAGGATCACCACGGCGGCCGGGAGGCCCTTGCCCTCAGGGGCGCCACTGGCTGCCGCGGCGTTTGGCCTCCCGGTGATGGTGAAGCGGAAGGCTTCACCAGCCCTCAGGTCGAGATCCGTAATATAGGCGTCGAAGGACCGCTGGCCCATATCAACCTGTTCGCTCGGGGACTGAAAGACGCCCGGCTCGACAGTCACCTGGCCCGCTTCAGTCAACAGATGAAACGGCCCGTGAAAAACATAGTCAAAGACCTGCTCGATAACGGCCCCATCCTCATAAGGCAGGAAGTAAGAGATAATCAGCGTGTCAGAGCCAGGACGGACGGGCCGCGTATCCAGCACCGTCATTCCGTCTTCGGCCACGACAAAGCGGCGCTGCATCCCCGGCTCAAATGCAATACCGGTCGCCCCCGGCGGCAGTGGGATGCGCAGGGCCACCCGCTGCGTATCGCTGATATGCTCATCGGTCAGGAAGATGCGATCAGAAGCGTTAGTCACGCTGAGGACCTCAGCAACTTCCATCCCCATCGACGAAAAGCTGATCCGCATTACGCCGGTGTCGAACTGAATAACCGAAGGGTCCGTCGCCGTCTCATAAACTTCAATAGCAGTCTCCACCGGCCCGGTTTCCCCGGCTGCCGGCGTATACACCGTGCTGCCAAAGGCAACCCCGTTGTACATCAGCGACACCAGGTACATCCGGCCGTCGCTGTGAGGCACGTCAGCGAAGGTGTAGGAGCCGTCTTCGTTCAACGTTGTTGTGTAACTGGTCTCTCCGCCCGTATTGGGATCGAACTGGTGCAGGGTCAGCTCCACCCCGGCGGGGAGCGTACCGCCTGCCGAGCCGTTGGTCACCTGTCCGGTTACCATCAACACCGTCGGGCCGGCGGCCACTTCGGTCCCCGGGACAGCGGTGGCTGATGCCGGGTTGGCCAGGGTTGGAGCCTGTTCAGTCGCCCGGGCGACAACCGTCGGGGCCGGGGCGACCGGGCCGATCAGCGGGGCGAAGCCGGGGTCGCCATTCACGGCGAGCGTGCGCAGGTAACCGACAACCACCCGGATTTCATCTTCTCCCAACGTATCGCCAAAAGCGTGCATGCCCGGATTCACGCCGCCGGTGACCTTCTGCACCAGGGCAACATCGCTGGTTTCCGCCCAGAAGCCGGGACTGGTCAGGTCAGGCATGACAGCCGGCGCATCGCGGCCATCCCCCCGCCCTTCAGGCCCGTGACAGGAGGCGCAGTTGGCCTCGTAGATCGCCGCTCCGCGCTCCACAGCGCCGGCCGTCAGCCGGCCCAGGTAGACATAAGCCGCCGCCGCCCATCGCTCTTCCGGCGTGAAACGGCCAAACGGCGGCATCCCGGCCAGCATATTGCCGTTGGTGATAAGCCGGACATAGTCCATCGGCGTCTTGCTGCTGACAACGGACGGATCGGTGAAGTCCGGCGGTGCCGTTTGCAATTGGCCGCTGCTCACCAGCGAGCCATCGCCGCGCCCTCCAGGCCCATGGCACATCGCACAATGTTCAGCGAAGAACGCCGCGCCTAATGCAAGATCGGGCGCGGTGACGGGCGGCACTACTTCCGGCGGGGTGGTCGGCATCACCATCTCGCGGACAATCTCCGGTTCGCTGGAAAGCCCGCCGCAGCCAGCCAGCAAAGTCATAACGGCAGCCAGAAACAACGCCAAACGCATTCGTATCCCGGTCATCCTACCGCGCCTTGCCCTCAGGCTGTCCGACGCCGCGCAGCAACCGCGGCCTCAATCTGCGCATCCAGATCCGCCGCCGCTGGCGGCGCACCGGCCCCATCACTATCCGTCTGAGCCAGAGGTCGTTCCTGCGGGTGCAACGCCTGGTAAGCGTCGATAGCCTTGAGCACTTCGACGCCGCGCGCTATCCAGGTCTCCCGCTGAAGCCGGTAGTCCTCATCCTCCAGCTTGCCCGTCTCGAAGTCAAAATCCAGATCGCGAATGGCGGAATAAACCGCTTCCCGCCGGGCAATCAGTTCTTGCAGCTCATCTACAGGCGGCGCCGGGAGTCTTTTCTGACCTTCACGAGAGGGGAATAAGAACGGCCAGGCCACAAACAGGATACACAACAGGCCGATCAACAGGCCCATGATCAAAGAAGAGGCTTCCATAGTGAGTTCGTTCCCACTCCACACGCGGAACACATTGTACCAGGACCGCTCAGACAGCGCGGCCTGTCAGAGGAAAAGCTATCCTTACCGGGCCAGAGCTTCGTCGATATAATTCGCCAGCTGGCGCGCTTCTATCCCGGCATAGATGAAACGGGCAATGCTGCCGTCTTTGCCCACAATGAACGTCTCCGGCACGCCCTGGATGTGATAGGCATCAGAAATCTGAGTGCCCAGGTCAGGGCCATTGGGGTAAGTGACCCCGAACTCCTCAATGTAGGCCAGAGCATCCCGGGTATTGTCCACATAGTCCACGCCGACGATCACGACATCCCCGCGATCCCGGTAGGCTTCCCACACGGTCTGGAAAGCGCGCGCCTCGGCGCGGCACGGCCCGCACCAGCTTGCCCAGAAGTTGATCACCACGACCTTGCCCCGATTTTCGCTCAGGGCGAACCGGCCGCCGTCGAACAGCTCCAGCACGAAGTCTGGCGCCGGCCCCCGATCCGGCTGGCCGGGGTTGGCTGTAGCCAGCCGCAGGCCCAGCACCGCCAGCAGGATGATCACGCCGGCCAGAATCACAATGGCGAACGGTGATATGCGTTTCTTCGCTGCGGCCTCGGCAGCCTCCGGCGCGCCGTTCCGTACTTGCTCATCACTCATGCTGTTCCCTCAACTCACGCTCCAGGCGGCTGCGATAATAGTCCTCATCATTCCGATCCAGTTCTGCTTCGTCATCCGCCGGGGAAGTATCTTCCCGGCGCACACGCCAGCGCATCAGGACATAGCCAGCCGCGCCGAAGCCGAGCACAGCCGCCGCCGCCGGGACAGCCCAGGACAGGAAGTTGAGTGTCGGGTTCAACGGCGTCCCGACCACGCGCTCGCCAAACTGGGTCACAAAGTAGTTGATGACTTCGGTCTCGGATTTGCCCTCCTCCAGCAGAGTGCGGACCTGCTCGCGCCAGCGGGCGCAGGCCGCCGTGCCGCAAACATCGAGGGGGATATTCTCGCAAACCGGGCAGTAAAGCTGGCTGCTGACGGCGTTGACCTCATCGGCGGACACCTCGCGGATCGGCTGCTCTCCACCGCCCTGCGCATAGCCTGCCCGGGGCAGGCCCAGCACAAACAGGCCGGTCAGGCCCGCCACCAGCAGGATAATGTTCAGCCTTTTCACCATCATGCTCTCCCTGCCTGAATACGGCCGGCCCTGGCATCATCCATAGCGCGCACCGACCGGGCGATCCGGCTGCGATCCGGCTCCGGCCAGGTCGCGACCAGCGTGCCGAGCATCAGGATCAGCCCGCCTCCCCAGATCAGGTTGACCAGCGGGTTGAGATAAACCTTGAACGTCGCCCCCGCCTGGCTGATCTCTTCCCAGGCCACCAGCAGCACATAGAAATCATCCTGCAGGGTGCTGTAATTCCCGGCAATGGTCATGCTGTTCATGCCCACGGCTTCCGGGAAGAAGTCCTGGCGCGGGCGGAGCGTCGCCACAAGCCGGCTGCCGTCGTACACCTCTACTTCGGCGATGGTCATGATACGCCCATCAGCCGCCTGAGCGCGGGTCAGGCCGTCGTAGATCATCGTATATCCGCCCAGCGTGAGCGACTCCCCCTGCGCCAGCGTGCGTTGAGTCTCCTGCTGGAAGAGGGTGCTGCCGATCACGCCGATGCCGATCACAACAATGCCCAGATGGATAGTGTATCCGCCGTAGCGCCGCCGGTTGCGGCCAAACAGACGTATAGCGGCGACCCACCACGCTTCCCGCTGCGCGCGCGCTTTCACCCCCCGCCAGATCTCGTACAGCGTCACGAACCCGGCGAAGCCAATCAGGAAGAAAGCCAGCAGCGCTCCCACGTTGCGCATCCCGGTCAGGAACAGGGCGCCCACCACGGCCAGCGCCAGAATGAGCGGGATCAGCATCGCCCGCCCCAGCCGCGCTCCGGATGTGCGCCCCCAGGCCGAAAGCGGCGCGACGCCCATCAAGATGAACATCAGCGCGAACAGGGGAGCAGTCACGCTGGTGAAATACGGCGGGCCGAGCGTAATCTTCTCGTTGATGAACAGCTCAGTGAACACCGGCGCATAGCTGCCCCAGAAGACCGCCACAGCCAGCGCCAGGAAGACCAGGTTGTTGAAGATAAAGAGCGACTCGCGGCTCAGCCAGCTTTCCACATGATGCTCGGAAGCCAGCTCGCCGCGCTGCCAGCGGTACACCCACAGGCCGACGCTGATCAGCGCAGCGCTGGCCAGAAAAGCGAACATGGGCGGCCCGATCGGCGACTTGGCGAAACTGTGCACACTGCTCACGATGCCGCTGCGCGTGCTGAAGGTGCCCAGGATCACCAGCAGAAAAGTGAGGATGATCAGGGCCATATTCCAGACCTTGAGCATACCGCGCTTCTCCTGGATCATGACGCTGTGCAGGAAGGCCGTGCCCGTCAGCCAGGGGATCAGCGCCGCGTTTTCCACCGGGTCCCAGCCCCAGTAGCCGCCCCACCCCAGCACGTCATATGCCCAGCGGCCGCCGACAATCAGCCCCAGCCCCAGGAACAGCCAGGCCACCAGCATCCAGCGGCGCGAGGCACGGATCCACTCCGTCCCCAGCTGGCCGGAAGCCAGCGCAGCCATAGCGAAAGCCCAGGGTATAACCATGCCAACATAGCCCAGATAGAGCAGCGGCGGATGAATAACCATGCCCGGGTGACGCAGCAGCGGGTTGAGGCCGCGCCCATCCTGCGGCACCGCCGGCATAGTCCCCGCCGGCTGCAACACGGCGCTCGTCACCTCCCCGCCCGGAGACTGCCACAGGCGGGCGAACGGACTCTCGACCACTACGACCAGGTAAAGGAAGAAAGCCAGGGTCGCCATCGTAAACGTGATCGTATACGGCAGCAGTTTGCGCCGTTCGCCACGCTGCGACAGCAGCAGAGCCACCGCGGAAAAGGTGCTCATCAGCCACGACCAGAACAGCAGAGAGCCAGCCTGACCACCCCACAGCGCCGTGATTTTGAAGAACAGGTCCGAAGAGCGCGAAGTAGTCGCAAACACATATTCAATCTGAAAGTCCCCGTTGACCATGCTGATGATCAGGGCGACGCACGCCGCCGTGAGCAGCGGCCAGGTCAGCAGGGCAGCATTGCGGGCGCTGTGCACCCACCGGTCGCGATGTGTCTGCGCACCGTAAAGGCTGGCGATCGTAGCATACAGCGCTATAACCAACGACAGCGCACTGGTGAGAAATCCTAACTCCGCGAGCATACCAACTCCTTTGCGGGCCTGTCTGGTCAGCGCGAAGCAGACCATTCCGCGGCAATGTGAATAAGCATGAGTTCAGACGGCCGGGTGAGGGGCCGCGCCATCAGCGCCGATATCCTGCCCCACAGCACCCCCGTCCCGCTTGTGTGGGTTTTTAGCTGCTTACCTCGACCTGCCCGGGGACGGCTTCCTCATAGCGAGTCGGGCACTTGAGCAACAGCTCATTGGCGCGAAAAACGCCGCCTTCGTCCAGGGAGCCAGTCACAATAGCCTGCGCCTCATTCAACAGTAGATCGGGCATCGGCTGGTTCTCAACCACTACCTCCACACGCGCCGCCGCCGGATCGTTCACCGCCAGGTGGAGCGTCTCAGCCAGGTTTTCAGTCTGCTCCGGGATATGGGCCATCGTGAAGCGGATGGTGAGAGTGGCGGTGTCATACTGGATCGTGTCGCCAATGACCGCGCCGGAAATGCGGACATCCTTCCCCCGCAGCTCTGGCCGGGTGAGCAACTCATCCACAGTAATAAAATACTGGGCATTATTGAGCGTGCCATTGAGGATCAAGAATCCGATGGCAACAAGAATGATCACGCCCCCGATCAGGAAGCGCTTACGCTGCCCTGCTCCGGCAGCTACCGGCGTTCTATCGGTTTTTTCCCACGCCGCTGTCGATGATGTCGTCTGTGTCACGCGCAGTTCTCCCTGCCTGTCTGATCACTTCTGGCTCATGTAGATACAAGATACCCCGGCTTGCTGAGAATCAGGTGAGAACCTCCTTAGAAGCGTTCCCCTCAGCGGCCGCTACTTCTGTGGCGTTGCACGCCGGCTGAGCACGGCGCCCCCCACCAGCAACCCCACTGTCCCCAGCCCCAGCAGCATGATCAACATACCGACACCTTTGGGGCCGCTCTCTGCCTGTACAGCCATTTCCGCCGGGCGCTCCCACGTATCGACGTAGTCCATCATAGCTGCCAGTTCGTCTTCGGTCAGCGGGCCGCCGTACTGCCTGGCGAAGGGCGGCATCTTCGTGTCAGGTATCCCTCGCCGCGCTATTGCCAGCACATCGACATAGGCTTCGATGGGCGGGAAGCCGGATAGATCGCGCCCGAGGCCCTCGCGGCCATGGCAGCCCGCGCAGTTGAAGAAGAACAGCCGGGCGCCCTGCGCCTGTTCCTCGGTCAGATTGGGCGATACTGCCAGCGTCAGCGGCGGCTGAAAGCCCGCCGTCTGCCAGGTCGCGGCATACGCCTGGATATCCAGAATATCCTGATCGGTCAGCGGGCCGCCGTTAGCCTGGCTGTACGGGCGCATATAGGTGCCCTTCACCCCGCTGGCGACGGCATCGGCGAAAGCGAGGCCGTACTGGATATCGCTGGCGAAAGCCTCATACGAGGCCCGCGCTTCCCCCTGCGGCCCGTGGCAGGCCAGGCAGTATTCCGCGTAAAGCGCCGCCCCCTGCACCGGGTCGCCCGCCTCGCCGCCCTCCTGCGCCAGGGCGATCGTCACACCGAACGCCAGCAGCGCCAGTACGCCGATCACCAGCACTCGCTTGGTCATATCCCACCTTCCTTGTGAATAGCTGATCGCCGGAATTCCAGCGCATCATCCCGGGGCGTCGTAGCCCTTTGATGTTATCCACTTTTGCCTGACAAGAATACTCCCTCCTCCAGATATACATGGAGAAGGGAGCATTTTCACAATCATCCCGCAGCGACGCCTTACCCCTCTGTCTTGAGGAAGGCGACCAGATCGGCCAGGTCCTGCAGATCAATCCGCGCGCTGTAATCCTGCTGCATGATGCTGATACCGTTGGTCGAGAAGATTCGATTGCCCTCATTGGGGACCAGATAGGCGTTCGGCTGGACAATGCTCTCCACCAGATACTGGTCAACAGTGTATCCCTGCAGCGCCGGCACAGTAGCAATCCGGTCCTGCGCCCGGGAGAACGAGCCAACCGTATCCGGAGCGACCGCGCCGCTCAGATGGCAACTGGAGCACCCCAGTTCGTTGGCGGTATACAGCGTCTCGCCGCGGGCAGCGTCGCCCGGCGGCAGGGCCGCCAGAATCGCCTGCACATTCGTCCCTACCGGCGTCCCGGATGCCATAATCTGCAGGTCGCCCTCCCCGCGAATACCGGGGAAGATGAAGTCCTGCACGACTGTGGGCGGGTTCGCCTCATCCAGCGCCGCCGTCTCCCAGTTCAGCACAAAGCGCGTGACATCCTGCACCTGGTCCGGGCGCAGCGGCCCGCCGAACTCTTCTCCCCAGGTGGGCATCGCCTGCGGCCAGTACGCGCCGCTGTTCGGGCGCCCCGCGGCCACGGCGTTGGCGACGTAGTCGAACAGCGTGCCCGTCCATCCCACTTCGGTCAGGCGAGCGCCATCGAACAGGCGGGGGTTGTTCAGCGCGGGCGCCCGCCCGCTCCCCTGCCCCTGAAGCCCGTGGCAGGAGGCGCAGTTGGACTCGAAGATCGTCGCGCCGCGTTCTGTGGAGCGGGCTTCATACTGACTGGTGAACTCCGACATCCGGCCCGTTTCATTCAACGCTACCCAGCCAACCAGCAGTAGAATGGCAAAAAAGCCTGTAATGCCGATGAGAATTTTCGTCTCCATCCTCATGTTGGCCGATACCCCCTTCTATTGGCCGCTGGTGAAATAATTGGATGCTTCGTTCACGTAGACAACCTTGCCGGAGTTCACCCGGACCGGGTTGCCGTTTTCATCCGTTTCGACAATCACGTTGCCCGCATCATCGCGCACTATGTTGCCATCCTCGTCCACGACGGGCTGGTCCCACTCAATATAGATCTGGACACGCTTCAATCCGTCCTGCCAGTCCAGGATATTGAGCGCCCCCCAGCCGTTGGGCAGATCTTCACCATGATTCTTGATGAGACTCTGGAATTCCCTCATCACAGCCAGCAGCTCCGGCGCATCCTCCGGAACAGCCGAAATGGTGAAGAATTCCATATTGCGCCCTTCCTGCTCGTACTGCGCAGTAAGAGCCGCAGCCGCAGCCGGATCAGCCATGGCTGTGGTGGCGTAAGTGCCGGGCACATACTGATCGAAGGAGATCGCCCGGACCGGGCCGATCCCTTCCATGGGCGCCAACTGCTGGACAATCTCCTGATCTCCGGAGGTCTCAACCCCGTATTCGGGCGACCCTATCCAGCTCATGATGACGAACCCCGCCACTGCCAGCATGGACAGGGACAGGCCCATCCGCCGGTTGGCATAACGGCGGCTCTTGCCGACATCAATATAGGGATATACCAGCAGGAACAGGAACAACAGCCCCGGGATCACCAGGCCGAAGAATATCTTATCGCCCAGCTTGAGCATCCCCTGCAGCCAGAGGAAGTACCAGGGCGACGTGGCATGCAGCGGCGTGACCTGCGGATCGGCGTGGCTCTCCAGCGGCGCGTGATAGAACCAGATCACCAGCACCGTCAGGATGAACGAAACCGCGGCAATCCAGAGAATCTCGTTCGTCAGCACATCCGGCATGAAGTATGTGCGCCGATCCAGCGGCACGCGCTTGGCAGTGTCGGTGCCGATTTCCTCCTCCCCCGGCGGCAGGCTGTGCCCGTGCAGGACCACCTTATAGTAGTGCACGCCGAAGAAGATCAGGCCGATGATGGGCAGCACAAAGACATGCAGCAGGTAGGCGCGCAGCAGGCCGTTCGCCCCGATATCCGGAGCGCCCCGCAGCAGCAGGTTCATCGTCGAGCCGACAATCTCGGGCGGCGCGGCCTCGACCATGCTGGTGCCGATTGTCACTGCCCAGAAGGCCAACTGATCCCAGGGCAGCAGGTAGCCGAAGAAGCTCATGAGCAACGTCACGAGCAGCAGGATCACGCCGGTCACCCAGGTGAACTGGCGGGGGCGTTTATAACTGCCGGTGATGAAGGTCCTTAGCATATGCAGGAAGACCACCAGGACCATCGCCTCAGCGCCCAGCCGGTGGATATCGCGCATCACCTGACCGAAGGGGACATTGCTCAAAATGTTGAGCATGTTCTCATAGGCCACCATCGGCGACGGCGTATAGAACACCATGAGGAACATGCCGGTGATAATCTCGACAGCGAAGAAGTAGGTCGCCAGCCAGCCCAGCCGGAGAGTGGGATAAATTCCGGTGACCGAGGCGTGATAGTAACTGGGACGCATGTGCATCCAGAAGGCATCCGCATGAGGAGTCAGGCGGGGGTTAGGCCGCCGGCTGGGCGGGTCTCCTCGGAGCACCTCGCGAATATCCCGGACGCCCAGGCCGGCTGTCACCCGGGTGGTGACATCATCGACCAGATCGCTCACCGCTTTCCGGGCGCCTTTCTCTTTAATATCATCAAGAAAGGATGGGACAGGTAAAACGGACATTCGTGCACTCCTCATGACTCTGGCGAACTACACCAGACAAAAGGGACTGTCCTGAACACTACTGGATTTTACCCGGGATTCTCTCGTCCCTGCGACCGTTCCAGGATACACTCTGGAACGGTCCATCGGGGACAGGCCCCCACAGGGAACAAAAGACTAGGTGTACTCTCTACCGGCCGGGGGTCCCTGAATCTTCTGGCCGGTGCGCACCACATACTGCACGACCTGAGACGGCTCCTCCAGGTGCAGCATACCGTATTCATCAGCTGCAACTTCCGAGCCGTCCTGCAGCACCGCGCTCAGCTCGAACCGGTCGAGGCTGCGCGGCGCTGGCCCTTCAATGTAAATCCCGTCAGCGCGGAACTTGGAACCATGGCAGGGGCACTCAAAACGGCCGTTCGTGCCTACCCACTTGAACAGACAGCCCAGGTGCGTGCACACCTTGTACAGCGCGGCAACGCCGGCCTCCGTATTGGAAAACCAGAACCGGCCTTGCGGGTTGTCAGCAGGGGCGCTCCCCAAAGGGGGGAGCTGTGAACCCGGGATAAAGAAGTCGCCGCCAAATTCACCCGCCCGAAAGCGCGGCAGCAGAAACCAGACTATGGTGGCTGCCGAAGCGCCCAGCAGCATGACAATAGACGCCCCCCAGATGTAGTAGAGGAATTCGCGGCGGCTTATGCTATAGCTGTCATCGGGCTGGTCCCCCGGCGACGTATCGGCCCGGGCAGAGTGAACAGCGGGAGGCTTATCCCCGGCAATCGTGGTCATCAAAAGCCCTCCTCAAAGAGTCACACACCAGCAAGAATGATCCTGTGAAGTATAGCACATGGTGTAATAGGACGCAAATTAGATATCATTAGTCTGGAACGATTACAGGTCGGATTGATTGCATTTTACACACGATTCCTTACTTGCTCCTCCCCCTCTCCCGCGCGATAATAACACCGTGGTGGGGCGCATCACGGCCCGCGATGCCGTGATCGAAATCGGAAATACTGGCCGGACGGGCGAATATGCCGGCCAGAATCGTACTTATGATATCCCAATATACGAGGTACTTACTTATGGATGTTGCTCTCCGCGCCGGCATGATTACCAGCACCGCCAGTCTGGCCAGACATGCCGACCGATGGGCCCGCGAGCCATTGCTGGCAATTGATACCGAATCGAACAGCCTGCACGCTTACCAGGAGCAGGTCTGCCTGATCCAGCTATCGACCACCCGGCAGGACTATATCATCGATCCGCTGCGGGTTGAAAATCTGGACCCGCTGGGGGAGCTGCTGGCTGACCCGAATATTGAAAAAGTATTTCACGCCGCCGAATACGATATTATGTGCCTCAAACGCGACTTCGGCTTCGCCTTTGCCACGCTGTTCGACACCATGCTGGCCGCCCGTATATGCGGGGCCTCCAACCTGGGCCTGGCCAGTATGCTCAACGAGCAGTTTGGGGTCACGATCAACAAGAAATATCAGCGGGCTAACTGGGGGGAGCGCCCTCTTTCCGAAGAGATGCTGCGCTATGCTCAGCTCGATACGCACTACCTGCCCGCCCTGCGCGACACCTGGAAAGACCGCCTGATACAGATGGGGCGTTGGGAGGAGGCCTGCGAGAGCTTCGCCGAGCTTCAGAGCATCCCGCCCGCAGCTCAGGGCTTCAACCCGGAAGGGTACTGGCGCTTCAATGGAGCGTATCTGCTCAAGCCGGCCCAGATCGCCACGCTCCGTGAGCTTTATCTGATGCGCGAAGAGCTTGCCCGTCAGCAGGATATGCCGCCGTTCAAGGTCCTGTCTGATAAAACGCTGATGGATCTGGCGCTCCATCCGGCTGTCGATCTGGAGGCCCTGCGATCGGTGCCGGGCATGACCTCTGGCCAGGTGCGGCGGTACGGGCAGAATATCCTCAAGGCGTTCCGGCGCGGCCAGAGCGCGAAGCCGCCGAACCGCCCGCCTGCTCCTCAGCGCCCTGATGACGATATCATCGCCCGCTTTGAGGCCCTCCATCTCTGGCGCAAACAGCGCGCCCAGCAACGCGGCGTTGAATCGGACATCATCATCTCCAAGGACGCCCTGTGGGCGCTGGCCCGCCAGGCGCCGCAGTCAGAAGAAGACCTGGCCGGCATCGCGGAGATCGGCCCTTGGAAGGCCAGCACCTATGGAGAAGAAATCCTGACTGTGCTCGCCCGTGTCAACGGCAACGGGCATAACGAGAAGACCTGGCGGCGTTGAGCGCCCCCGGGAAGTGACCCGCGTTTACAGGAGCAGGGACCATGATCAAGCTCACTTTTCACGGCGCCGCCGGGACAGTCACCGGCTCCCAGCATCTTATCGAAGTCAACGGCAAGCGCCTCCTTCTGGACTGCGGACTGTACCAGGGCAAGCGCAAAGAAGCCTTTGAGCGCAACCGCCAGCTCCCATTTGACCCGGCCTCGCTGGACGCCGTCGTCCTGTCGCACGCCCACATCGATCATTCGGGCAACCTGCCGACGCTGGCCAAACACGGCTTCAAAGGCGATATCACCTGTACGCCGGCCACCCGCGATCTGTGTGCCGCCATGCTGCTGGACAGTGCCCATATCCAGGAAAAAGACGTTGAGTTCGTCAATCGTCGGCGCGCGCGCCAGGGGCAGAATCTGTTCGAGCCGCTGTATACCCAGCCCGACGCTCTGGAAGTCATGCGTTCTTTCGCCACCCTCAGCTACGACCGCCCGCGCGAGATTCTACCGGGCGTCCACCTGACCCTGATCGATGCCGGCCATATGCTGGGCAGCGCCACGGTCATCCTGGACATCGAGGAGCAGGCCGAACGTCGGCAGTTGCGCCTGGTCTTCAGCGGCGATATCGGCAAGAAAAACGCCCCGATCATCCGCGATCCGGTCCCGGTCAGGGACGGCGCGGACGTCCTGATCATGGAAAGCACCTACGGCAACCGGCTGCACCCGGCTGATGAAGACACCGAGCGCGAGCTGGAGCGCATTATCAACGATACTTACAGGCGAGGCGGCTGCATCATTATCCCGGCTTTTGCCGTGGGGCGAACCCAGACTATCGTCTACTCCCTGCACCGGCTTTATAACAAGCGAGATATCCCGGCTGTCCCGATCTTTGTGGACAGCCCGCTGGCGACCGATGTGACCAGCGTGTTCCGCCTGCATCAGGAGACGTATGACGAGGAGATGCGCCAGTTTCTGCTGACCGATGACGATCAAAACCCGTTCGGCTTCCAGACCCTCCGTTACACCCGGTCCGTGGAAGAATCCAAAGCGCTGAATTTTCTGCGGGAGCCGGCTATCATCATCAGCGCCAGCGGCATGATGGAAAACGGCCGCGTGCTGCACCACCTGCGGAACCGCATCTCCGACCCCCGCACCACCGTTATCATCGTCGGCTGGCAGGCGCCGGATACCCTGGGCCGCCGGCTGGTCGAAGGGGCGGAGAAAGTCCGCATCTTTGGCGAAGAGATCGAGAATCGCGCCCATGTGGAGACCCTGCTCGGCTTCAGCGGGCACGCTGACCGAAACGGGTTGCTGGAATGGGCGGGCGCTATGGAGAAGAAACCGGCCCGCACGTTCCTCGTCCATGGCGAGCCGGAAGCCGCCTCGGCGCTGGCGGACGCGCTGAAAGCGGAGACAGGCTTCAGCGCAGTCGATATCCCGGTCCTGCATCAGTCGTTTGAGGTCTGAGCATCATGAGCGACAACCAGAGCATCTTCTCCCAGGACTGGCGCGACTGTCTGCGCGCGCACTACATGCACGTCATCCGCACCAACGACAGCGTGACCGAGCCGACCCTGCATCAGATTCTGCTGAACGTCGGATTTAGCGAAGACGAAATCAAAGAGATGGCGATCGTGGCCCGAATGCGCGACACGGACGCCACGCCGGGCGAGCTGCCCGGGCTGGCCTGACAGCGCCCGGCAGAGCATGGACATGGCCCGCGACTTCCAGGCGCCCCGGCAGCCCTCTGTCGAGCTGCCGATTGGCGAGGGAGTGACTGATCCCGCCTTCTGGGAGCTGGATCGCCGGCTGCCGCGCTGGGCGCGACGCTCCAACCCGATTGTACGGCGGCATCTGGGCGGCTTTCTGAGCGCCCCGCTCCCCGAGATGGACACCCTGGCCCGGATCGTGATCGTACAGATCGGGCTGGTCGCTGTTTCGCTGCTGTTCCCGGCTCTCCTTGAAATAACCGCCCTGGTTGGCATGGTATCGTTCGTCGCCCTGCCAATCTGCATGGGCATGTATGTCTGGTCGTTGTTCAGCATCAGCCGCGACGCCGCCAGCGCCATGATAGACGAGCGCCAGTCACAGGCCCTCGATACGCTGCGCACCACGCCTATTCCGCTTCCCTCCATCCTGCTGAGCAAGATCGCCGCCGCTATCTGGCAACAGGCTTTCAACCTGGACACGATCATCCTGGCGACCGCTGTGCTCAGCCTGGCCCCGATCACGATTGAGATCGCCACCCTCTACCCCCCGGAGAAGCACGTACTCGCCACGCGTCTGCTGATCGCCGCTGGCGTGGCGACATCTACCCTGCGGCTTTTCATTGAGCCGCTGATGGTCGGCGCGCTGGGGGTGCTGGCGGGGAGCGTCGCCGATCTTAAAGCATCAGCCATCACCTGGGCCGCCCTGCTCAGCGGATCGTATTTCGTGCTGATCAACCTGCCCCGCTTCATACCGCTGCCCTGGTCCTACCGTCTGGTGATCGAATCGGCGCTGCCGCTGGCCCTGCCCCTCCTGATTGCGGGCGGCGCGCTGTTCCTCGCTCATCGCCTGCTGACTCAGGAATAAAACCCTACCGTCCACCCTCCGCCTGTGCTATAATTCCCCGCGCTGTGGAAGAGTCCCTGACGCTGAATGACGCTGTCTGGATGGGCGCGGCCCTGGCCGAAGCCCGAACGGCCCTCGAGCATGATGATGTGCCTATCGGGGCTGTCGCTGTCCTGCGAGGCGCGATCATCGGCGCGGGGCGCAACCGGCGCGAAGCTGAACAGGACCCCACCGCCCATGCTGAGATGATCGCCATCCGGCAGGCGGCCCGGCATATCGGCCGCTGGCGGCTGGACGATGTAACCCTGTACTGCACGCTGGAGCCGTGTGCCATGTGTGCCGGCGCGATGGTGCTGGCCCGGCTGCCCCGGCTGGTCTATGCCACGCCCGACCCGAAGGCTGGCGCTGCCGGAAGCGTGCTGGATATCCTGGCTCATCCGCGACTCAACCATCGGGTGCAGGTGACTGTCCTGGAAGGTGGCATCGCGGAAGAAGCAGCAGACCTGCTGCGCACATTCTTTCAGTCGCTGCGCGCGGCAGGCAAAAATGGCCGGTGACGGCCTGTATCACGCAGTGCAATTCGGAGAGGTGCCAGAGTGGTTGATTGGGCCTGTCTCGAAAACAGGTGTGGTCTCTTGGCCACCGTGGGTTCGAATCCCACCCTCTCCGCCAGAAGTTTCGCCTATCCGCCGGTCAGGACTGCCACACTATAAAGCGGCAGCCAGCGACAGCCCTTGATTTTTCGGCTGTTTTGCACAATGCCCCCGCCGCACCGGATTCCCTCTGACGGGCATGATCCTGTATAATCTCCCCCTATTCGGAGAAAAAAAGTTTATGAGTATTTTCTGTTCCAGGGGGGCAATCGCTTTCCTGCTGGCCTGCCTCGTCATCGGGTCGGCCGGTTGCGCCCCTTCCGCATTCCTGCTGGCGGCCCCTGCCTTACCGGCTGTAGCGACGGCCACACCGCTCCCGGAGACGCCCGCCGCCCCGTCAGAAATCTCCCCGGGCATCCCCGCGCCGTCCTCCACACCGGACATCCCCCCTTCTGTCACGATCTGGTGGCCGGCGGCGCTGGCATCAAGTTCCGAGTCGTCCGTCTCAACCGAGTTGCAGGCGCAGTTCGACGATTTTGAGGCCGTGACGGACCTGCCCCTGCTGGTGCGGATCAAACGGCTGGACGGCGCCGGGGGTATCCTTTCGACACTGCAGACAGCCCTGCCAGTCGCACCCGCCGCCCGGCCGGACCTGACGCTGATACCCCGCCAGCATATGCGCGCCGCCGCCTTCGCCGGCCTGATTTACCCGCTGGATGAGGTGCTGCCGGCGTCGCTCCTGCAAGATCTGTATCCACAGGCCCGGCAGTACGGCCAGATTGATGAAGTCACCTTCGGGCTTCCCTACCTGCTGACGCTCCAACATACTGTCTATCGGGAATCGGCCTTTGAGCGTTCCCCGACCACCTTCGGCGAACTCCTCGAAGCGGGGCAGGCGTTTGCCTTCCCCGCCGGCGCGCAGAGCGGGGCCAATGACACCCTGCTCATCCAGTACACCGCCACCGGGGGGCATCTGGTCAGCGGCCCGGGCGATCCCGCGCTGGAAGAACAGCCGCTGGTGGAGGTGCTGACCTTTTACGAACAGGCGCGGGAAGCCCATCTGATCGATGCAGAAGTGCTCAATTACCGGCAGACTGCCGACTACTGGCGAGCGTTCGAACAGGGCGATCTGAATCTGGCCGAGACCGATTCCAGCACGTACCTCGCCGCTGAAGGCCGGCTCGACAGCGTATCCACCGGCCCCATCCCCTCGTTCACCGGGCAGGAGGTGACGCTTCTGGATGGGTGGGTGTGGGTGCTCACCACGCCCGATCCGGGTCGTCAGGCCGGGGCGCTCGCCTTTCTGGAATGGATGATGCGGGCGGAGAATCAGGCCGCCCTGGCCCGGGCACTGCACCTGCTGCCTTCGCAGTGGACGGCGCTCCGCCAGTTCGGCGCTCCGCCGGATTACATCCGGCTGGTGGAGTCGCTCCTCAGCCAGATGCCTCCATTCTTCCGCGAAGAAGTGGATGCCGCTCTGGCGGCCGCCCTGCAAGATGCGCTCAGCGCCGTCCTGACTGGCGAAGAGACGGCGGCCCAGGCCGCTGCCGGGGCAATGCGAGCCACCTGGCCGTGAGCTAGAAGCGCGCCAGCAGGGACTTGCGGCGGCGCATACTCTCCGGATCGATCAGGCCGCCGCCCTCGGTCAATTCCTGGGCGATAGTGCTGAACGTTTCGGTGAGCGCATTGAGCGTGGTGAAGAAGCTCAGCGTATCGCTGGACGAGATCGACGCCAGGAAATGCTGATCGGCCTTGCCAAATCCAACGGCGATAATCTCAATCCCCGCCTTCCGGCAGCGCCGGGCCGCCTGGATGGCTTCCTGCTGATAGAGCCAGATGCCGTCAGTCAGCACCAGAGCATAGCGATTGCCCCCCAGATCGCTCAGATGCTTGTAGAGCGCATCGAAGGGGTGCGCCTGGTTGCTCCACCCGGTCCGGCCGATCGAAAGGTGATCGATCCCGCGGGCGATCTCCTTGCCGTTCTGCGTCGCCTCTACCGTCGTCTTGACCCGGTCAGAAAACTCGATCACGCCAAGAGAGGCGTTAGCCAGATCAATCTGGCGGACGAATTCGTGGGCGGCCTGCCTGGCCTCCCGCAGCGGCCCGCCGCTCATGCTGCCGGAGAGATCGAAGGCCATGTAGAGCGTCATGTGCGCCGCCGCGGCTACTGGCTCTGGCGGGCGGGTGAAACGGGCCGGGACATCCGCCGGCAGCGGCTCGATAGTGAGCTGCAGGGGTTTGCCCGTCTCCCGCTCTACAGCCGACACGTCCACCACGCCATTCTGATCGTAGGCATAGGTCACATCGATCACCACCCGGCCCAGACGGGACCGGGGAATCCCGCTGAAGACGTACTTGCCCAGGTAAGCGCAGCCGGTCGGATCGGTCACCTCTCCCTGGGTCATAAAGACTTCTAGCTGGCCGTGACGGGACTGCCCGACCAGAAGCTGGTACGGGCGCGTCTGGCGACAGGGGATAGGCTGATTCTTATGGATGATGATGCTGTTGACATAAGCCGAGCGATCGGCGTTTTCCACGATCAGCCCCAAGCTGTTGCTGATCACGTCGATAGTGGCCCGCTGCCCGCCGAGCAGATAAACCGGCTCCGCCGGCTGGCGCTCGGTGCTGTCCATAGCCGCCTGAATCGCCGCCCCCAGCGCCACCGCCTGATCCGGATCGATGCCGGCCAGCGGTGGGTGCCCGATCATGCGCGCCGCGTATTCCCGCACCATGGGCATCCGCGTCGAGCCGCCCACGAGAAGCATGCCGGATATCTGCGCCCAGCTCACCCCGGCGTCATCCAGGACGCTCTCCACAAGCTGTTCCGTGCGGGCCATGAGGTCACGCGTCAGCTCCTCAAACAGGTCGCGGGTGATCTCGAAGACGCCGCGCTGCCCCTGGCTGTCCAGCGCGACGCGCACCGACGATCGCTCGGACAGCGCCATCTTGATCTGCTCGGCGCGGACCAGCAGATCGTCGAACTGATTGCCGATCAGGTCCAGGCCGTACTGGCGCTCGAACTCGGCCGCCAGGTAACGCAGGATGCGATCATCCCAGTCCTTGCCGCCGAGGTAGTGATCGCCAGCGGTGGCGATCACGCGCAGCGCGTCCGGCCCGATCTCCACCAGCGAGATGTCGAATGTGCCGCCGCCCAGATCGTAAACAAGCACCGTCGCCGGCTTCAGACCCGGGCGGATGCCATAAGCCAGGGCGGCGGCGGTCGGCTCGCTGATGATGCGCAGCACGTTCAGCCCGGCCTGTCGCCCGGCCTGAATCGTGTCCTGCCGCTGCCTATTGTTGAAATAAGCCGGGACGGTGATGACGGCATCGGTCACCGGGGCGCCGAGATACGCTTCGGCGCATCCCTTGAGGTAGGCCAGCACCAGCGCCGACAGATCGACTGGCGTATATTGCCGCCCGTGTTCCAGAAAAACAGCGTGCTGATCGCCCATATCGCGCTTGAAGAAGGCGCCGATGCCCGCGTCACCCGCCGCCTGCCGCTCCTTGGCCTCCGCGCCCACAACCGGCGGATCGAACCGCAGGTCCACCACTGACGGGGTTAACGGCTGGCCCAGATCGTTGGGGATAATTACAGCCCGCCCGTTTTGATCGACAGTCGCTACCGCTGAAAAAGTCGTGCCCAGATCAATACCGACTACATTAGCCATACCACTCTCCTGCCGGGCATTGTACATCATCGCGAGGCGGCCCTCCAGGCAGCCCCGGCCAGAATCAGCAACGGCGGGCACGCCTGACGACGCCCCCGCCAGGAATCAGGATAAACGCCAGGGTGCTGCTAACTGACCGTGATCGACTGCGAACGCGCCGCGGCCTCCCGCAGCTCTTCTTCCGATGCGCCCAGCTCCGTCTCGATCTCGACTTCGACCGTCTGGCCGCCGGTCAGTTCGCGGGCGTGGGCGGTCAGGCGGCCCTGCTCATTCAGGTCGAACGTGATCTCGACCGGCGATCCCGTCGGCAGGCCGGCGGGCAGGCGCAGCTCTGCCTCGGCAATCAGGCGGCTGGCCGGCGGTGGATCGTACTGCGCATCAGAGGACAGGTTATCCACGATCTGAATCAGGGCGGTGAGCTGGTTGGGTTCCCGCGTGCCGAAACGCTGGTTGGCCGCAGCCGGCAGGGGATCGTTGCGCTGAATCAGGTTGCTCACCACCTCTCTTTGCAGCGACGTGGACCAGGCCACCACGCCGAAGCTGCGGCTGGTCACATTGACGATCGTTGTTTCCGCCTGTTTGCGCACCGAGCCAAGCTGAAGGCCGTAATCGCGGGCGACCGCTTCCTGCGCCGCCTCGATGACATGCTGCGCCGTGGCTTCTACAGCCACACTCTCCGGCGCGACTCCGGTTGCCTCGGCGATGCGAATCCTGATCTCCTGATCGAGCATCAGCTTCTGCCCGAAGATGGCCGCGCCCTTGGCCACCGCCTCGTCCGGCTCAAAGAGCTTCGGCTCCACGCCGAACTCCTCCCGCAGCCGGCGGGCCACCTGCGGCATCCGCGTGGAACCGCCGACCAGCAGAAGCTGATCGAAACGGGCGTAGCCGCGCCGGGCCGCCTCAGCCAGCGTCTGCCGGGTCAGCTCGACCGTGCGGGTGAGC
>JARKNX010000139.1 GCA_029976025.1 Aggregatilineales bacterium
GGCGGCGGCCGCCACCGCGGTGATCATGGGTAGGGGCATGCCCATGCCGCGGCCCGTCTTCCGTGCGGACCACCCGTTCCTGTTCCTGCTGCGCGACCGGCGCACTGGCGGCATCCTCTTTGTGGGCCGGGTGTCGGATCCGGTGGCCTAGCGCACTTACAGCGCTACGTACCAGCGTCGCCGATCCAGCCACCACGCAATCCAGCTCAGGATGACGATCAAAGCCGCAGCCTGCAGACCGGCCAGCCACAGCGGCGCGTCGACGTACCAGCCGGGGAGGGACGGCAGGGCAAACGCGCCCAACAGCACGCCGTGCAGCAGGTAGAGCACCAGGGGGTTGCGCCCCCACGCGGATAGGATCAGCGCGCGCAGCCCTCTCTGGCCCAGCAGGTGAAACCCCAGGAAAACGAAGGCGCTCAGGCCCAGGCTGATCAGGACGTAACTGGCCGAAGCGCGCGTCTTACTGACGGGGATCACCGCGGCAGCCGCCAGGCCGGCCAGGAGCGCCGCCAGGCTGGCCCACGGCATCCTGCCCCGGCGCCGAGCAGGATCGTGATACCAATCTGCCAGCACCGTTGCGAGGATCAGCAGCGCACCCCAGCTCAGTGCACCCCACGGCCCGTTGTGCGGCGCGCTTCGCACTGAATCCAGCCAGCAGCAATCCAGCCCTACCTGGTAGACGGCCAGCAGGCCCAGGCCCACGCCCACCCGCCAGCCGGCCGGCAGACGTATCACCGGCAGGGCCAGCAGCCCGGCCGCGCCCAGCGCCTGAAGCAGGCCCCAGTTGACCGAGCTGGGGTACACCCCAGACAGGTTGCCGCCCAACGTCAGCAGGAAGCCGAGGCCGATGAGCGCCAGGTTGCGGACGATGGCGTGCTCGTAGGTCTTCCGCGCGCCATCGCGCGCCAGCCTCCGCCGAAACGAGAGGCCATAGGTCAGGCCGATCGCAAACAGGAACATGGGCGCGATCAGGTCGATGACCGTGTAACCGAGGTCGGGGGCGTGCTTCAGCCAGGCCGGCGCTCGATTCACATCCGCCAGGTAGTCTGCCAGCACCATCAACAGGATGGCGAAGCCTCGAAACTGGTCGATGGCGTCGAGCCGTGAAGGTGTGGCGCTCATGGTCGATCCGCTTTCAGGTCCAGCACCCGCCAGGCGGCTGAGTCGAGCGGCAGGTCGCCCAGGTAGGTGCGCGCGTAGACGAATGCACGGTCCGGGTCGCCCAACAGCGCGAGCGGCACGCGCAGCACGATGTCGCGGGCGTCGCGGCTCACCTGCACGCCGGATGCTCTGAGCTCGCGGCCCTGGTCGTAAACCGCGTGGGACAGCGCGCCAACCCTGGCATGGATCTTAGGCATGGTGGCGAAGGGATGGTCCGGCCGGTAGCCGAAGAGATAGGCCGACAACTCCACGCCCTCGGCCAGCGGCTTCGACAGCGCCAGCGAGAGCACCAGGTCACTGCCTGCACGGCGCACACGATGCCACTCCAGGCCCACGAACGCGGCGCGCTCTGCGTCGGTGAGTTCCTCTGGCGCCTCCCCGGTCCCGGCTGCATTCAGGCCCATGTCGGCAACCTCTGCGCCCAAGGCCACCTCGGGGTAGTCACCGAACAACTCGTTGGCGCGGATGAAAGAGGACAGGTAGCCGGCGTTGGCTTCATACTGGGTGCGGTGCGCCTCCAGGGCCGCCAGCTTGCGGCCGGTTTCCTCGGTGCTCAGCGGCAGGGTCCACCACGACATTTGCCCCACCAGTGAGGACGGTGGCGCAAGCGAGCGAGCGGGCGCCTGGCCGGTTGGCTCGGGCCAGCGTGAGCCGTGCACCAGGTACGGGTAGAGCTCCGGCGCCATCCCCAGGTCCCACAGCGCAACGCGGGTGAAGGTGTACAGCGCCAGATGGTCCGGGTTGTGATCCGCAGGGTGCGAGAGAAATACCTTGGTCGGTTGAAAATCGTGCAGTAGCGCCTCCAGGTCGGCCAGGATCTCTTCGCCTTTGTAGGCCGCGCCCGGGCGGTAGGCGCTGGCGTAGGGCACCTGCGTGACGCGGGTGAGCATGCTGCGCAGCGGCGGCTCAGCCCCCCAATGTTCCGTCCAGATCCCCAGCGTGCCGAAGTCGGGGTAGCCTAGAAAGGTGAGCTGCCCGGGCGCCAGCCCCAGGATGCGGGCAGCCGCCAACGCTTCGTCGTGGCGGACCAGGCCCATCACCTTGACCTGGCTGGGCAGTAGCTCCGGTTGTTTACGATAGAGCACGAAAGACCACTCGTTGGCGTCGCCATAGGTCAGGAAGATCACGCGGACCGGCAGGCCCGATGTGAGGGCCTTCTGGATGACGCCACCGCAGGCAATGGTTTCGTCGTCCGGGTGCGGCGCCAGGATCAGGATGCGATCAGCCGCGCTGAAGGTCAAATTCGGCGCATTGAACCCCGTAGCAGGCTGAGGTGGCGCAGTGGGCTGGGGCAGCGCGCCAGGCTGCAGAGGCGCGCTGGGCCGGGTGAGCTGGGCCAGTCCGGCGAGGAGGATCAGCAGCCCTACGGCCACGCCAGCCCGCAGATGACCTGCGGGAACTCGAGGCCTACTTCTCATGGTTGCCACGTTTTTCAGTACGGCGGTAGAACCACGCCTTGATCAGTTCAGCAGACACAAGATAGGCGGCTACGATGACTACGATGGCGGCGAGAAACGCCAGGGGCAGCGGCTGGAAACCGAGGACCTTACCCAAGGGCGAGTAGGGCAGTCCGATGACCAGGGCCGCGACGAAAACGGTCACCACCATCATGGACCGACTGGGCCGGCTGCGCAGCAGGGGTCCGCGTGTTCGCAGCACGAAGACGACCAACGCGGCTGACAGGATTGATTCGATGAACCAGCCGGTGTGGAACAGCGCCTCGCGCGCCGGATTGCCGCGCGTCAGCCACAGCAGGACGCCGAAAGTGATGAAGTCGAACAGCGAACTCAGCGGCCCGAAGGTCAACATGAAGCGCCGGATGAAGCCGATGTCCCAACGCCGCGGCTGGCGCACGAACCCGGCGTCAACGTTATCCCCGGCAATGGTCATCTCCGGCAGGTCGGTGAGGAAGTTGATCAGCAATATCTGCTTGGGCAGCATCGGCAGGAACGGCAGGAACAGCGAGGCCCCGGCGACGCTGAACATGTTGCCGAAGTTGGCGCTGGTCGCCATGAAGACGTATTTGAGGGTGTTGGCGAACGTCCGCCGCCCCTGGAGGATGCCCTCCCGCAGCACCGAGAGGTCGTTGCGCAGCAGGACGAAATCCGCGGCATCCTTGGCCACATCCACAGCGGTGTCCACTGAGATACCCACATCTGCCGAGTGCAGTGCGGGCGCGTCGTTGATGCCGTCGCCCATGTAGCCGACC
>JARKNX010000155.1 GCA_029976025.1 Aggregatilineales bacterium
CGGCTGGCTCGGCGCCGACGACCTGCTGCTGACCCAGAAAGTTGCCCCCGGCGGCGGGGAGCGGCTATATTCTATAGGCAGGATTGTCGAAGGCGAGCTGCGCACGCTGCCGTTCTTCCGCCTGATTCCGGGGCAGCCGGATGCGCTGGCGGTGGGAGGGGGGGGCTTCTACCCGGCCCTGGCGCCGGAAGAAAAAGCGGCGCTGCTGGCTCTGTTCGCCAACGAGTCACAGTCGATTGGGGGGCCATGAACAGAAATATAGCCCTGGCGGCGGGTATCGCGGCCGGCGCGGCGACGGCAGCCGGGCTGGCGATTGTCATCGGGCTGGAGGCGCGCGGCGCTTTCCGGCCCAGCCTGCGCGCGCGCCTGCTGTACCGGGTCGTGCGCCACACCTCGGGATTGCGCGGCGATCCGCCGAAGACCATGGCACTGGCCGACCGGCGGGCGGAGCTGGAGAAGATGATGAGCCGGCTGTCCCCCCGGGCCGGCATCATCACGCAGACGACTGACGCGGGCGGCGTCCCCGCCGAATGGGTGATCCCGCCGAATGCGGCGGAAGGCGCCGTCCTGCTCTACCTGCACGGCGGCGGGTACATCATCGGTTCCCCGGCCACCCACCGCGATCTGGTGAGCCGGATCGCGCAGGCCGGCGGGCTGCGCGCCCTGGTCCCGGACTATCGACTGGCCCCGGAACACCCCTTCCCGGCGGCGGTCGAAGACGCCACCGCCGCCTATCGCTGGCTGCTTCAAAGCGGATTCCCGGCGGAGCAGATCGCCATCGCCGGCGATTCAGCCGGCGGCGGCCTGACTGTGGCGACGCTGGTCAGCCTGCGCGACGCGGGCGTCCCTCTGCCGGCTGCGGCAGTCCTGCTCTCCCCGTGGACCGATCTGGCGCTGACCGGCGTCTCCGTCCTGGCCCGATCTGCCGTCGATCCGATGCTGGATCGGGCGGGGCTGGAGCAGGGCAGCCGCCTGTACCGGGGCGGGGAAGACGCCTATCATCCGCTGGTTTCGCCCCTGTATGCCGCCCTGAACGGCCTGCCTCCCCTGCTGATTCAGGTCGGCGGGCGCGAGGTGCTGCTGCACGATTCCACGCGGCTGGCCGAGCGCGCCCGCGCCGCCGGCGTCGAAGTCACGCTGCAACTGGAGCCGGATATGTGGCATGTCTGGCAGGCGCTGGCCCGCTACATGCCGGAAGGTCAGGCGGCGATTGACGAGATCGGGCGGTTTATCCGGGCGCGGCTGGCGCAGAGCGCTCCATAAGGGGGGCGCCCCTGCCGCATCCCCCGTGGATGATTGGTTATACTTTGCGGATATGTTCAGATTGGCCCGAAAGGCAGTAGCTTCACATGGATCGGCAGACATTTGACCAGTTTACAGCGCGGCTCACCCAGTCTCTGGCGGCGGATAGCCGGGTGCTCGGCCTGGTCGCCACCGGCTCGATGGCGGCGATTGACTACGAGCCGGACGAGTGGTCCGACCACGATTTCTGGATCATCACCGTCCCCGGCGCGCAGGAGCGCTTCCGCGCTCATCACGACTGGCTGCCGGAGCCGGACCAGATCACCCTGATCTACCGCGAAACCGCGCACGGGCTGAAGGCTCTATACAGCGACGGCCATCTGGTCGAATTCGCCGTATTCGACACGGCTGAAATCTACATGACCCGGGCCAACAGCTATCAGGTCCTGCTGGATCGGGAGCGTATCGCCGAACGGCTGGCCCAGATTCGCGTCTCCACACTGGAATGGGCGCAGGAAAACACGCAGGACGGGCAGTTCCTGTACGGCCAGTTCCTGACCAACCTGCTGGTGGGCGTCGGGCGATATTTCCGGGGGGAGAAGATCAGCGGCCAGAGTTTCGTCAAAGGCGTGGCGGTGCGGAACCTGCTGCCGCTGCTGGTACGCTACGGCGACCATTACGAAAGTCAGCATGGCATCGAGCCAAAACGCGATCTGCTGGATAATATCGATCCGCAGCGCCGCTTTGAGTTCGCTTTCCCCGTCATCGGGGCCGAGCTTAACACCCTGCTGCTGGCCGCGACGCCCGCCGCTGCCGCCGGCCTGCTGGACCTGGCCGACCGCGTGCTGCGCGAGCATCTGCCGGGCTACCCCGACGCGGCGGTGGAGACGGTGCGGCGATTCATCGCCCGCGCCTGATTTCCGCCGGAGGGCCTGAGAGAGACAGGCCTCGCCCATGCCCGCCGCCCGCTGCCGCGTTACAATAGGCAGCCTGTGCCTGCGACACCCCAAAGGATAGCGCCAGATGAAATCTGATATCGATCGCCTGATGGCCGAGCGCAACCTGGACGCTCTGATTGTCTTCGGCGGGGAGACCCCCAACGCGCACCGCGCCTATCTCACCGGCGGCCACGAGGCCAACGCCACCCTCTTCAAGAAGCGGGGCGGGCCGGTCGCCATGCTCACGAACTCTATGGAAGTGGAAAACGCCAGGCTGAGCGGCCTGCCGGTCACCACCTATAACGAGCTGAACCTCCACGAGCTATGGGCGCAGTACGCCGAAGACCCCGACATGCTCACGGTGAAGTCCTACGAGCGTTACTTCGCCCATTTCGGCATCGTGGCGGGCCGCGTCGGCGTGTACGGCTTCGGCAATCTCGGCGGGAGCTGGGAGACGCTTAAGCTGCTCAGCCAGCACTTCCCGGCGCTCGAATTCGTGGGCGAGAGTCAGGACACGCTCTTCGATGCGGCGGTCGCCACCAAAGACGCCGACGAGATCAGGCTCCTGAAGGACGTAGGGCGCCGGACCAATCTGGTCATGCAGTCCGTGTGGGACTTCATCGCCGCGCACCGCGCCGAAGGCAACCGCGTCGTCAAGCTGAACGGCGAGCCGCTCACCATCGGCGATGTCAAGCGCTTCGCCCGCGGCAAGCTGATGGAATACGATCTGGAGGACCCGGAGGGCATGATCTTCGCCCAGGGGCGCGACGGCGGCTTCCCCCACAGCCACGGCGAAGATTCCGAGCCGCTGGAGACGGGCCGGGCGATCGTGTTCGATTTCTTCCCCCGCGATATGCGCACCGGCTACTACCACGACATGACCCGCACCTGGAGCATCGGCCACGCCACGCCCGAAGTGCAGAAAGCCTACGACGAAGTCATGACGGCTTTTAACGCCGCGATAGCCGGGATTAAGGTCGGCGAGCGCACCAAAAAGCTCCAGGAGGCCGTGCTGGACGTGCTGGAAGAATTCGGCCACCCCACCAGCCGCAGCGAGCCGGGCACGACTGTCGGCTACACGCACAGCCTGGGGCACGGCCTGGGACTGGCCATCCACGAGCGCCCCAGCATCACCCATATGCGCGACAAAGACGCGATCGAGATCGGCGCGGTGTTCACTATCGAGCCGGGCGTATACTACCCCGACCGGGGTTTCGGCATCCGCATCGAGGATACCGTCACCATCGCTGAGGACGGGACGGTGGAGAACCTGACGCCGATGCACAAGGAGTTGATCCTGCCGCTCAGGGGATAGTTGTATACAGGCAAGGGGCGGGCGTTCAATTGAACGCCCGTACAGGATCGTGGCCAGTCAGGCCGGCCAGGACAACCCCCATCTTCGGTCTTCCCGCCGGGATGAGGGAGGCAAGCAAGACGCGCGCGGGCCGGGGCGGCCTACCCCGGATACCAGATGATGCGCGGGTCGTCCGCCGCGCGGCGATATTCCCACGCCGCCTCCACCATCTGCACCAGGTCATATTCCGGGCGCCAGCCCAGGATGAATTTGGCCTTGGTGTTGTCCAGCCAGGTGGAGTAGTACGGCGTGCGGATCGGGATGGGCGTCAGGTTGCGCGTCTGGGCCAGGTATTCGCCCAGATCGCCGTAATCGACCGGCTCATTCATGCAGATGTTAAAGGTCTCCTGCCGGGCGCCGGGATGGTCGAGCGCGATCAGGATGGCGCTGACCAGGTCCTCCACATGCACGAAATTGCGCTTGACCGGCCTGCCGTCCGGGTCCAGCATCACCGGGACGCCGCCGGTCCGGATGTACTCATCGGCCTGTTCCGGGCCAACCAGATCGCGCCAGCGCGGCCCGCCGAAAACATCTTCGCCGAAAGAAAGCTGGTACTTGAAGTCATCCTTCTCCATGATCCACGGCGCGCGCAGGCAGCAGCCGTTGAGATCGTACTGGATGTAGTACTGCTCCAGCATGACCTCTTCCAGCACTTTGGAGAGGGCGTAACACCCATCGTAGGGCATGTGCTTCTGTTCTTCGGTCACCGGCAGGCGGCGCGGGTAGACGAAGTGCCCGACCGCGTTATCGCCGCCGAGCAGGATGAACTGCTCGAAGGTCGGACTGGTGCGGCAGGTCTCCAGCAGCCAGAACAGGCCCTTGACCGAGACATCCATGACCAGCTCCGGCGTCTCCTTCACTGTGGCGAGGTGAACCACGTGCGTGACATCCTCCAGCGCCGCCTCCACCACGCTGCGATCGGAAATCGAGCCGGCCACAACCTCCAGCCGGTCGCCCGGCTCCAGCTTGCGGTTGTGCACCAGGGCGCGCACCACGCAGTCGCCGAAGGCCGGATCGGCCAGAAGCCGCCGCAGGAGGACCCCGCCAACCTTGCCGGTCGCGCCAGTCACCAGAATACGCCTCATTGATATGCTCCCTTCCCCGTCATTGCCGTCGCCTGTGCTCCCTACGATGATTATACGGGCTTTTGCCGGCAGGGGGTGTTCGAGAATCGGGGAGCAGGCTGCGGAGGAATCGGTTCGCCGCTGCCCGCGCCCGCCAGAGGCGGTATAATCCCATGCCATCCAGCAGGGAGGCAGAGCGCCCTGCCTTACGCGCCGCGCACGCCAGGAGCCAGATACCGGCATGACCCTCATCCTGGGCATCGAGACCAGTTGTGACGAAACCGCCGCCGCTGTCGTCCGCGACGGGCGGACCATCCTCTCCAGCGTCGTCGCCTCGCAGATTGCGCTGCACGCGCCCTACGGCGGCGTGTTCCCGGAGGTCGCCTCCCGCGCCCATGTGGAGGTGATCGCCGCCGTGGTGCGCCAGGCCGTCGAGGAGGCCGGCGTCTCTTACGATCAGGTCAGCGCGGTAGCAGTCACGCGCGGCCCGGGGCTGGCCGGCAGCCTGCTGGTGGGGGTCAACTTCGCCAAAGGGCTGGCCTACGCCCGGAATCTGCCGCTGGTGGGGATCAATCATCTGGAGGGGCACATCTATTCGCTGTGGCTGACGGAAGCCGCGCATAAGATCGCCTTCCCCGCAATCGCCCTGATCGTCTCCGGCGGGCATTCGGAGCTGGTGCTGATGAGCGGGCACGGCCAGTATGTGCACCTGGGCGGCACGCAGGACGACGCGGCGGGCGAGGCTTTCGACAAGGTCGCCCGCCTGCTGAACCTGGGCTACCCCGGCGGGCCAGCCATCCAGAAGGCGGCGGAAAATGGCAACCCGCGCGCCTATTCGTTCGCCCGCGCCCGCACTGACGGCCCCTTCGACTTCAGCTTCAGCGGCCTCAAGACCGCCGTCATGCGGGAGGCGACTGTCCAGCCGGCGGGGAGCGGGCCGCGCCGGCGCGGCGAGGAGCGCGACGCCCCGCTCAAGCCGACGGTGCGCGTGACTGATCTGGCGGCCAGCTTCCAGAAGGCGCTCGTCGATGCGCTGGTGGAGAAGACTGTCCGGGCGGCGCAGGCTTACGGCGCGGCGGCTGTCCTGCTCACCGGCGGGGTCAGCGCCAACCGCGCCCTGCGGGAGACGCTCCAGCAGGAGGCGGGTCTGCCCGTGTACTACCCGCCGTTGAGCCTGTGCACCGACAACGCAGCCATGATCGCGGCGGCGGGCTGCTATCGCTTCGAGCGCGGCCAGCGCGACGGCCTGGACATGGATGTGCAGCCGATGTGGCCGATCATCAGCCTGACGACAGGGTGACGTCGCGACTGTGGTATAGTAAGAGAAATGCCGCAAGAGGTTGATGAGAGATCGCCATGGATAGCCCAACAGTATCCGTGCCGCTGCGGATCGATGAAGACGGGTCTATGCGGGTCAGCGATACCAGAGTCACGCTGGACACCATCATTGCCTGCCATCAGCAGGGAGACAGCCCGGAAGATATTCACCGCGGTTTTCCAACTGTCCCGCTGGCAGATATATACGCTCTGATTGCCTACTATCTGGCAAATCGCGCCACACTGGATGCCTATCTGAAACAGCGCGATCAGGAAGCCGGCCGTGTACAGCAGATGTTGGAGTCGGAATATCCCCCCGGGATAACCCGTGCCGAATTGTTGGCGCGCCTTGACTCAGTCGACTGCGCCCAGAGCGGGGAATAGATGCGGTTTGCAGCAGATGAGAATTTCGATGGCCGCATTCTGGAAGGTCTGCGAGCGCGACACCCAGACTTCGATGTGGTGCGCATCCAGGACACTGAGATGGCCCAGGCCCCTGATCCGGAATTGTTGGGCTGGGCGGCGCGAGAAGGCAGGATACTGCTCACCCACGATCTAAGCACAATACCCGGTCATTTCTATAATCGTATCCGCGCAGGTCTACCGGTTCCGGGCGTGATCGAAGTGCCGCGCAAGATGCCAATCGGGCAAGTCGTCCACGACCTCGAACTCATCATTACCGCCGGTACATCCGACGACTTCCAGGGAAAGATTTTCTACCTTCCTATACGATAACCTCTGAAAAAGCCTGGACATGGATGTGCAGCCGATGTGGCCGATCATCAGCCTGACGACGGCAGTTGCAGCGAAAGAGCAGAGCGATGCACGTTGAGACATTCTCTACCGCAGTTGCCTTTCTGGAAGCGGCGCAGTCCGCGCTGGAGGCCAATGATCTCGTCAACAGCCTGCCGCTGGGCATCGCGCTGCGCCTGAAGAGCGGCAGCCTCATCCCGACCCAGGCCCCGTTTCTGGGAATCGTCAGGGCCGATGATGGCGCGGTGCTGGCAGCCGGCCTGATGACGCCTCCTTACAACCTTCTGATCGCCGAAATTGGGGCCGAATCCGATGCAGCGGCGCTGGCACTGCTCGGACAGGCGCTGCGGGAAGGCGGCTGGCCTGTGCCCGGCGTGAACGGCCCGCGCCCCCGGGCCGACCGCTTCGCCGCGCAGTGGACGGCGGATACCGGCCAGCCGCATCAGGTCGTCACCAACCTGCGCCTGTACCGGCTGACGGCGGTGCGCGCCTTCGGGGAGGCCGGCGGTCGGCTGCGACCGGCAACGGAAGCAGATATCCCCCTGCTGGCAGTATGGAGTGAGGCTTTCCATCTGGAGGCCACCCCCCACTCTCCATCGCCGGATGCTGTCGAGGCAACCCGCCAGCGCGTCGCCGCCGGGGAGTTGTATATATGGGAGGACGGCGGGCGCGCCGTATCCTGCGCAGCCAGTTCCCGTCCGACGCGAAGCGCGATCACAGTCAGCCTGGTCTACACGCCGCCTGCGCAGCGCAGGCGAGGCTACGCGACTTCATGTGTGGCCGCCCTCAGCCAGCGCCTGCTGGATCAGGGCTATCCCTGCTGCGTGCTGTTCACCAACCTGGCTAACCCGACTTCTAATCACATCTATCAGGAGATCGGGTACGAGCCGATCTGCGACTTCGTCGGATATAAGTTCGAGACGGGGGCGTAGGCGGCCCCGCCGCTACGCGTACCGGTCAAGGAAGCTCCCGACTGCCTCGAATACGGCGTCCTTCTCCACATCCAGCGTCAGCAGGTGGTCGCTCTCTTTGAGCAGCAGGCGGCGCAGATGCTCCGGCGGCGTCCCGACGCGGGAGGCGACCAGTTCCATGTTGCGCACGGGAACTGTCCGATCGCTTCCGGAATAGATCAGGAGCAGCGGGCAGGTCAGCCGGGGCAGGCGCTCCGCCGTGATCTGCATCAGCGCGTAAAGCTGGGCCAGGCTGGCAATCGGGAACTGGCCATAGGACTGTCGCCCGATAACCGGCTCACCCTGCTCCGCCTGAATTGCGCGCATCCGATGGTCCATCCGCTGGAAGCTCGCGCCGGCATCCTTGCGCGTGTAGTGCCAGACAACCTTCAGATAGCGGGCGTAGGGCATCAGGGGCTGGTCAAAGGCCAGCGGCCCGGCCAGGTCCACGACGGCGTCGAGCGCTTCGCGCGTGCCCAGGTGCAGGCTGAGCAGGCCGCCCAGGCTGAGGCCGAGCACGAACACCCGGCGGCAGCTCTGGCGCAGCAGGCGGTAGGCGTCCAGGGCGCCCCCGTACCAGTCTTCCCAGGTCGTGCGGCGCAGATCGCGCACGGTCGTGCCGTGCCCGGCGAGGCGCGGGCCGTAGATCGTATAGCCGCGCGTATCGCGCAGATACTTGCCCAGCCAGAGCATCTCCTGAGGCACGGCATTCAGCCCGTGCAGCAGCAGACAGCCCGTGTCGCCGCCGGGGAAGTAGAACGGCTCCCCGCCCGGCATATAGTAATCCCCATCCAGTGACCCAGCCACAGAGTCCCCCCTTCAGTCTATCCAGGGCGCAGCTTCCGCAGTATACCCCGCCAATTTCCCGCCCGAACGATCGGATAATAGGGCAGAAGCAGAGCGAATTATAAAGAAAATATAAAAAATTCTGGTCTTAGTACCCAATTGCGATACATGAGCGCGCCAAACTATGTTATGCTGGAGCTATCCGCTTTCATATTCAGGAGTCATCGCATGATCGATCGATTCAGGCAGTCTATCGCCAGGCGCTTCACAAGAGAAAGGGGGCAGGGCCTTGTCGAATACGCCCTTCTCCTGGTGCTGGTATCGATAGCCGTGCTGGTCATTCTGGCACTGCTGGGGCCGGCTATCGGTAACATCTTCAGCAACATCGTCAACGGCATTAACGGTTACGTCCCCTCAACAGGGGGAGGCGGTCTGATCCTTCTTTTCTAGCGGATCATCATCAGTTCAGCCCCGCTCCTGGCTTACAGGCGGCGGGGCTTTTTGTTTGTCGGGGGGCGGTAATCGCCCTGATTTGCGCTATACTGAAAGGCATTCACGACAGGCTGCGCCGCGACCGCCGGCAGGATAAATGATGATCAGGACCAGATCAAAAGTGCGCGCTTTCTCCTATTTTATCACCGTAATAGTGTTACTGGGGCTGCTGCCGGGCGGCATGCCGGGCGTAGTCCAGGGTCAGAGCATCACCCTGCCGGCGGATTTGTTCTTCCTGACCGGCAGCGGGCGGGTCATGCGCATCAGCGCGGGCGGCACATTCGCCACGGCCATCAGCCCGCCCGGCCAGCAGGTCGTGGACTTCGGCCCGGCGCCGGACGGCCAGTGGATCGCTTACCGCACCGCTGGCAGCGAGGAAGAGAGCTTTGTCCCCTACCTCGGCGTGACATCAATCGACGGGCAATCCGGGCAGGTGATCGAATTTGAGCAGGCCGGGCTGCCGCCTATCAGCGGGCGCGGCCAGACCCTGGCCTGGTCACCGGACGGCGCCGCCATCGCCTACACCACGCCGGCGGGCATCCGCATCTACCTCAGCGGGCTGGGCGAGCCGGTATTCGTCGATCTGGAGGGCGGGCCGTTCATCAATCTGGTCTGGTCGCCCGGCGGTGGTTATCTGGCGGCGGAAGCGGAGAGCGATGTGTGGTGGGTGTACCGCCGCGCGGGGGCCGCGCTGTCCTACGCCGGACAGGTTCCCGGCTCAGCCGGGCTGGACTGGGTGCAGGAAGCGGTCCTGGCCCTGGCCCCACCCTCCGGCAGCCTGCTCACCCTGGATGTGCGCGACGGGACGCAGGCCGGGCTGCTCCCCCCGGAAACCATCATCAGCAATCCGACGCGGATCGGAACCGGCCGTCTGAACTTCGCCCTGCACGAGGCGACAGGCCAGCGGTTCGCGGCGCGGCGCTTCGGCACCGTCAGCGTGAGCGGGGGCGACTACCAGGAATTCGAGTCCGCGCTGGAGCTGACGCGCGATATGCGCTGGATGCCTGACGGCACGGCCCTGACCGCTATACAGGACGGCACGCTGGTCCTGATCGAGCCGCGCACCGGGACCCGCCGCGAGATCATCGAAGGCGTCAAGGCGTATTGCTGGGGGCAGATCCCGCCGCAGGAGGTGACCGGCGTTGTCCTGCCCGCCGAGCTGTACTTCCTCTCGCGGGATGAAGCCGGCATCCCCCAGGTGTGGAAGCTGCCCGCCGATGGCAGTCCGGTCACCCAGATCACGGCGGAGCCGCGGCCAGTGCTGGATTTCGCCGTCTCGCCCGACGCATCTCAGATCGCCTTCAGCAGCGGAGGACGCCTGATTGTCGCCAGCAGCGACGGCTCCGCCGGGCGCGAGCTTTCGCCGCTGGTGGAGCGTCTGGGCACGGCAGGCCAGCCCGCGTGGAATGCCGACGGGAGCATGATCGCCTTTGTGCGCGATGGCATCTGGATTGTGCCGTCCGGCGGCGGCGCCCGCACCGAGCTGATCACGGACAACCTGACGGCGGAGACGCCGCCGGACCAGGTGCGCGTTTACATGAATCCGCGCTGGAGCCCGGACGGTATGCTGCTGCTGATCGATATCAGCTACTACGAAGGGCGCAGCCTGGGCTTCCTGCCCATCGCGGGCGGCGACGCGGCGGATATCTCAGTGGCGGCGGGGCGCGGCACCTGGTCGCCGGACGGGCGTGCCCTGATCTGGGATGCCGGTTCCATCTACAGCCAGCCGGGCCTGTACGTCGTCGATCCGCATGATATCGAGCATCCGATCACGGTGCTGGACAGCGCCTGGCCGGTGGCCGACGTCATGCCGCTGGCGCCAGAAGCGGCGACCGTCCTGCATGGGACGAGCAGCGATACCATGGGGCCGAGCGTGATCCAGCCGTTCCTGGTGCCCATCCTGCCCGACGCAATCCCGATCCCGCACGGCCAGGGCGGCCTGCTGGAAGAGCCGGTCCTCTCGCCGGGGGGGACGCGCGCGGCGGGCCTGCGCAGCGCCGGCTACAGCGACTACGGCCTGGCCGGGCGGCTGGTCATCGTGAACCTGGAAAACGGAGAGCGGACTGCCGTAGTCACGCCGGGAGAAGTGTGGGGCCTGCGCTGGGGGCCGCGTGTCGTGACGGCTCCCTGAGCCGGCCGACCTCCTGTGAATCGTGGTGGCTTCTTTGCACCGTCCGGCGCCCGGACGCCATTTGTTAGGAAAGAAAGGCAGCTATGGCTGGTGAGCGCATCCTGATTGTGGAAGATGACGAGCACATCGTACAGACGGTGCGGCGCGGCCTGATCTACGAAGGCTATACTGTCGAGGTCGCGATGGACGGCTCCAGCGGGCTGGAGAAGGCGCGCGATATGCCGCCCGATCTGGTGATCCTGGACCTGATGCTGCCCGGTCTGGATGGAATCGAGGTCTGCCGGCGGCTGCGGGCCGCCAGCGATGTGCCCGTCCTCATGCTCACGGCCCGCGATGGGGTGTCCGACCGGGTGGCCGGGCTGGACGCCGGCGCGGATGACTATCTGGTCAAGCCTTTCGCCTTCGACGAGCTGCTGGCCCGTATCCGGGCGCTGTTCCGGCGGTCGCAACCTTCCGGCGCGGCTCCGGAAGTGCTGCGCTTTGGCGATCTCGTCCTGGATACCGGCACGCGGCGCGCCATGCGCGGCAGCCGCGTCATTGACCTGACCGCCAAAGAGTACGAGCTGCTGGAGCTGTTCATGCGCCACCCGCGCCAGGTCCTCACCCGTGACGTGATCTTCGACCGGGTCTGGAACTACGACTTCGGCGGCGAAAGCAATATCATCGAGGTCTACGTGCGCTATCTGCGCCAGAAGACGGAAGCGGAAAATGAGCCGCGCGTGATCCACACCGTGCGCAGCGTCGGCTACGTCCTGCGGGAGGAATAGGCGCCGCCGCCCGCCTAGCTCGCCGGCGGCCAGCCCTGCCAGCCGCGCGCCTGCCAGGCCGCGTAAAGCGCAATCGACCCGGCAGTGGAAACATTCAGGCTCTCCACATGGCCGCGCATCGGCAGTGTCAGCCGCAGGTCGCACGTATCGCGCACCAGCCGGCGCATCCCTTCGCCCTCGCTGCCCATCACCAGACACAGGTTGATGTTGAGGTCCACCCGGCCCAGCGGCTGGATGTTGGGGCCGATATCCAGCCCGACAACCCACACATCGTTTTCCTTAAGCTGTTTGAGCGCGTTGACCAGATTGGTGACCTTGGTCACCAGCAGGTGCTCCACCGCACCGGAGGAGGCAGCTGCCACCGCCGGCGTCACATCCACGCCGCGCCGGTCCTGTAACAGGATGCCATGGACGCCCACGGCGTCGGCGATGCGCAGCAAACTGCCCACATTCTGGGGGTCTTTCAGCAGGTCCAGGGCCAGGAAGAAGTTCTTCTCCTGGCGCAGCACCGATTCTTCCAGCAGGTTTTGTATGTCCACATACGGATAACCGGCCACGCGCAGCACCACGCCCTGATGGTTGGAGCCTTTGGCCAGGTCGTCGATCACGCGGCGCGGGACGCGGTGGACGGGTACGCTGCGCGCCTCCGCCATCGCGATGATCTCGGTCACGGTGCTTTTTTCTTCCACCGAATCGGCCATCAGAAGCTGCTCAAAAGCGCGCCGGTTGGCCCGCAGCGCTTCCATCACCGGCCAGCGGCCGTACAAGAATTCAGACATCCCGATCACCCTTCCCGGTGTATGCAACCACGGGCGCGCCTTCTGTTTCAGTTCACCTTCCACACTGTGCCGTCGGAGCGATCTTCCAGCACGACGCCCAGCGCCGCCAGATCGTCGCGGATGCGGTCGGAGGTCGCCCAGTCGCGGTTGGCGCGGGCCGTCTGGCGCAGATCCACCAGCAGCCGGATCAGGCCCTCCTCGCGCACGGCGCTGCCGCCGGCGGCCTCATCCTCCGGGATCAGGCCCAGCACGCGCCCGCCCAGATCGCGGTAGACGGCGTCCACCTGCTCCAGCACCGCCCGGCCCACTTCCGCCCCGCTGTTGAGCAGGGTGTTCACCTCGCGGGTGAAGGTCTGGAGCGCGCTCAGGGCGATCGGAGCGTTGAAGTCATCGTCCATAGCGGCGGCGAAGTCGGCGCGGACCTTCTCCACCTCAGCCAGGACAGCGTTGCCAGCGTCGCCTTCTGGCGCTCCGCGCAGCACGGTGCGGACCAGCCGCGCCGCGCCGTACAACCGCTCCCAGCCGCGCAGGGCGCTGTCCAGCGCTTCCTCATGGAACACGACCGGGTTGGAGTAGTGGGCGCTAAACATGAACATCCGGATCGCCTCCGCCCGCCAGCGCTTGAGGGCGTCGCGGAGCGTGAGGAAGTTGCCCAGGCTCTTGGACATCTTGACCGGGATGCCGTCCGCATCAGGGACCAGCAGCGTGCCGGTCAGCAGCCAGTAGTTGGCGAAGGGAGCGCCGTGCGCCGCCTCGCTCTGGGCGATCTCGCACTCGTTGTGCGGGAAGATATTATCTATCCCGCCGCCGTGAATATCGAAGGTCTGGCCCAGGTACTTGCCGGACATGGCCGAACATTCGATATGCCAGCCGGGGAAGCCCACGCCCCACGGGCTGTTCCAGCGCAGGATATGCTCCGGTTCGGCCTTCTTCCACAGGGCGAAGTCCTCCGGGTTGCGCTTCTCCTCGCGGATATCTTCGCGACGGCCAGCCTCCTGCTCATCCAGGCGGCGGTTGGAGAGCTTGCCGTACTCCGCATACGAGCGCACGTCGAAGTACACATTGCCATCTACCACGTAGGCATAGCCCTTCTCGAGCAGTGACTCGATCATGGCGATCTGCTCCGGGATATGTCCGCTGGCCCGGGGGCTGATATCCGGGCGCTCCACGCCCAGCGCGTCCATATCCTCGAAGTAAGCGCGGGTGTACTGCTCCACGATCTGCATCGGCCCGGCGGCAAGCTGGCGCGCCTTCTTGAGGATGCGGTCCTCGCCGCTGTCGAGCAGGTGGCCGACGTCAGTGATATTCTGTACGTACAGCACATCCCAGCCGCTGTAGCGCAGCCAGCGCACAATGATGTCGAAATTGGCGTAGGTCTTGGCATGCCCGATGTGGGCATAATCCTGCACAGTGGGACCACAGACGTACATGTTGACGCGCCCCGGCTCGACGGGGATGAAATCCTGCTTCTCGCGGCCCAGTACGTTGAACACACGGAGGGTCATGGCGATTCTGTCCTTTCCTGTGGTCTCCAATCCAATTTATCGGCAGGCATCCCTATTGTACCGCACGGCGGAGTCAATTTTAAGGGAGTGCGGAACAGACTATCGGGGGCGGCATCGCTCTGTTTGTTTCCGGCCGACGTCCAATAATCGCCGCCGATGGGCTATAATCCTCCGTTGGCTCGCGGCATATTGGGAAACGGTTCTATGACACACCCTATCACCGTTATTGCAACTGACCTCGACGGCACGCTCCTGACTACGGCGCACGAGATTTCGCCGCGCACCGAGCGCGCGCTGAAGGCCGCCATGGCTCGCGGCGTCCAGGTCATCCTGGCGACCGGGAAGACGATGCTCTCCCGGGAGAAACCGGTCCGTCAGCTTGGCCTGACCACGCCCGGCGTGTATTCGCAGGGGCTGGTCCTGATTAATGGGGACGGCTCCGTGCGCTACAAGCGGGAGCTGGAGAATCGCGTTGCCTGCCTGGCCGTCCGCTTCGCCGAGGCGCGCGGCCTCAACACCGTCCTGGTCACCGACGGCGGCACGCGCATCCTGGCGGAGAAGCTGCACACGCTGACCGATTTCATGACCGATCATCATGAGCCGGACCCCGTGATCGTCGGCCCGCTGAGCGCCATCATAGACGGCACTCCGGTCACCAAGATGCTGATTGAGATCCCGCCGCTGGAGATGGCGCGCGTCCGGGCGGAACTGGCCGCGCAGATCGGAGACTCGGCGGAACTGGTGACTTCCATGCCCCAGCTTCTGGAGGTGCTGCCGCCGGGCGCGTCCAAAGGGGACGGCCTGCGCCGTTTGCTGAACGACATGGGGATCGACCCGGCGGAGGTGATCGCGTTCGGCGACGGCGAGAATGATATCGAGATGCTGCAACTCGCCGGGATCGGGGTCGCCATGGGCAATGCGACACAGCATGTCAAAGACATTGCCGACTACGTGACGGCGAGTAATGACGATGACGGTGTCGGATTGGCTGTCGAACGCTTCGTGCTCGACGGACACCGGTGAGCCGCCTGGACATCCCTCTCCCTCCGCCACCGGACGGTGTCGGGCTGGCTGTCGAACGCTTCGTTCTCGACGGACACCGGTGAGCCAACCGGGTAACCCCCTCCCTCCGCCACCGGACGGTGTCGGGCTGGCTGTCGAACGCTTCGTGCTCGATGGACACCGGTGAGCCGACCGGACAGCTTTCTCCACAGGCGCAATGAGCAAACCGGACATTTATCTGCACCCGTTATCGGACAGTATCAGTGTCGCGCAGTCCGGTATCAGTGAAAGAAGCCGCCCAGCCGCGTCATCAGGCCGAGCAGCCCGCCCTCCGGCAGCGGCCAGCCGCCGATATCCTGCCAGACGGCGGCGAAGGCCAGCCCGGTCTGCCACACCAGCCCCTCCCGGATTCCGCCTTCGGGGTGGATGACAGCATCCAGCCCGGGGACGGCATGCCCGTGGGCGGCCCACCCCCACCCGACCGCCCCGATGTACAGCGCCCAGGGCGGCAGCGGCATGCCCAGCACATCGGCGCGGTTGGCGGGCTGACCGGGGGCGCTCAGCCGGAAGGCGATGTGCGCGTCAAGCGCCGGCATGGCCAGCGTCATCACGGCGCTGCCGTTGGGCGCGGCGGCAACCCACACCGGCCCGCCGGCTCCGTTGGCGATAAAAGGAGGGGCGGCCCCCGGGAAAATGCGCTGAAAACTCGTAATCAGGGTTGGCGGTGGCTTCACAGCGGACACACCTCCTCCAGAGGACTCAACTACTCACCCGACCCCGTCGAGCCTTGCGACACGCGAATCATCACCTTATGCTAGAATGAGGCCGGGAGATTTTTGTCTGCGGCAATCATAGCGCACGCTGTGATCGTATTTCTGCTTAGTCGCGCCCGGCATCAGCCTGATACGGGATAGCCGTCGCTGTTGTGACGGTCCAGGTAGGCGAGATTAGCTATGGCTTTACCCCACCGCAATCCATTCCCCCGATCCCGATGCATCCCTGTCTTCCTGTTATCAGGGATGGGCAGCTCGTTTATGGCTCGCCTTCCGGATAAGATTATCTTCGAAGACTGGCTTGTCATCATCGCGGCAATATGCCTTTTCCTTTTCTTGCTCGGCATTCTGTTTCTTCTGCAGCATGTGCGCAACCGGGCGCGGGCGCTGGAGGCAGAAATCGCCCGCCGTGAACAGGTTGCCCATGAGCTCCAGCAGCGCCAGCATGAGATGGAAACCCTGCAGGAAATCACCCGCCGTATCTCACAGGAAACCGACATCCGGCAGGTGCTGGCTTCTATTGGCGACGAGGCGATTCAACTGCTGGACGGCAGCGAGTGCTACCTTTTTCGCCTGGATGAGCGCGAGCTGATCCTGCATATCGACCTGGCGCGTGGGGAGCATACGGCCGACACGCTGGGCCTGAAGCTCAAGATCGGCGAGGGCCTGACCGGGTACGCCGTAGCCCACAACCAGCCCCTGCTCGTCAACAACGCTCAGAATGATCCCCGCGCCGTGCCCATCCCCGGAACTATAATGCAGCCGGAAGAGCACGTGATTATCGCCCCGCTGGCCTTCCGCGATCGAATCACCGGAGCGATGCTGGTCAACCGCCACAATGCCGCGCCTTTTAACCAGAAGAATCTCGATCTGCTGGTCGGGTTAGCCCAGCAGGCGGCGACGGCCATCGAGCACGCCCGGCTGGTCCAGGAGCTGGAACAGCACAACCTGATGCTGGAACACATGGTGACCGAACGCACCGCCGAGCTTCAGCGGGCCAACGAGCGGCTGTCCAATCTGGGCCGGCTGAAAGACGAATTTGTCTCCAGCGTGTCGCACGAGCTGCGCACGCCGATCACGAATCTCAAGCTGCGCCAGTACCTGCTGCAGAACACGCCGCCGGACCGGTGGCCGGAGCATCTGGCTGTCGCCGGTCGGGAGATCGACCGGCTGGAAGCGCTGGTGGAAGACCTGCTCACGCTGAACCGGCTGGATCAGGACCGGCTGTCAATTCAGTGCGAGCCAGTGAACATCAATACGCTGGCCGAGCAATACGGCTCGGACCGGGCCTCGCTGGCGGAGACGCACAATCTGACACTGCGCGTGCTCCCTACGCCGGGCATCCCCCCCGCCTACGCCGACCCCAACCTGATCGGGCAGGTGTTGAGCATCCTGCTGACCAACGCTTTCCACTACACGCCGGCGGGTGGGACGGTTATGCTGTACACCCAGACTCAGGAGTGGGAGCACCAGCAGTGGACCGGGTTCAGCATCAGCGACACGGGGCCGGGCATCCCTAAAGAAGAGCAGAGTCACCTTTTTGAGCGTTTCTTCAGGGGGCAGGTCGGCCGGAATTCAGGCCGGCCAGGGACCGGACTCGGGCTTTCTATTGCGCAGGCGATCGTGACGCGCCATCAGGGCCGGATTGAGATTGTCAGCAGCGGTATCCCCGGACAGGGGACGACCTTCATAGTCTGGCTGCCAGTGAACGCCGTCACCGCCAACAACGATAGCAAGGCAGCTATGCATTCTGCTCGCCCATAATATCGGCGACAATGCCAAAGGCGGCCAGCGCATCTTGCAGCGCGGCCGCCTGGCCGGGCCGGACAATCACAGCGTCCGGGCCGATTCGCGCCGCCAGATAGCGGCGGATGGATGGCTCTTCCAGCGCGGCGGTGAGCGCCTCCGGCGATGCCGTGCGCAGGAGCGTGACCTGTTCGATCGTGGCATCTGCCTCCGCCGTCTGCGCCCAGCGCGTCAGGATGATCTCGATTGATTCCGGCAGCCGGTCAGTCTTGAGGGAACGGGATAGAAAAGCCCGGACATGCCTGGGCTCAATGCCCTGGATAGCCGCCCGGCGCAGGCCGCGCGTAGAGAAGCGGTAGCGGTAGACCTCGCCGGCGCTCAGCCATTCGGTGAAGCGGGCCAACTGAAAGCGGTCGTATCGGCTCAGACGGCGGGAAGCCTCGATCGTGCCGTCTTCGTGCAGGAGGATCATCTCCGCGCTATCGGGCGAAGCCGGCCAGCGCCCCCCGCTGACAAAGGCGCGCCCGTAAGCGTTCAGCCGCCCCAGCATCCCCCCGGCGTGGCGGCCCAGATCGGCCAGCCCCAGCCAGTGCAGCGGGCCGGTCAGCATGAAGCGCAGCATGGCCCCCTCGACAGCCTCCCAGCTTTCAAAGCCGCGCAGATACTCGTCGGTGCGCATATCGCGGATGTACCAGCTATCGTAATCGCCGCCCGGGCGCTGAAAATCGGGCGCCGTCTCCTGAATCGCGCCGATCACGCCATCGACAACCCACCACGAATCGGGCGGCAGATCGCGCAGGGTCTGCATAATTGCCTCGCGCCCGGCGCGGGGATCGTTGCTGGCCGCCTCAACAGCCAGGCCCGGCACATGCTCCAGATCGCTGTAGACGGTTGTGTCGCGCCAGGCCGCGGCCAGCAGGCGCACCTGCTCGCTCCGGGCCGCCTCCAGCCAGCGGCGGGCGTTCTGGCTGATCGGCTTGAGCAGACCATCGCGGACCGCCACCAGGTCCAGCGCCTGCGCCAGCCCCAGCATGAAATCCAGCCGGGCCGGCTCAGCCTTGAGCAGGGATGTGCTCAGCGTGCCGAGCTGGGCTTCCGGCAGCTTGCTCCCTTCCCGAACAGCCACAGCGGCCACCTGCAGGTAGGCCAGCACGGTCGTCAGGTCATCAACCAGCGTCGTATCCGCCGGTATGATCTCGTCCGGCGTATCGGCGGGGACATCCCACGCTTCGTCGTCCTCGTCCTCGACGAGGGGCAAATCTTCTTCCTGGCTGAGGTCGAAGCCGGTGTGGTGGGCCGGCAGCACGGCGGCCAGATCAGTGGGCACGTAGATGGCGACCAGGCCGGCGGCGGCATCGGCGTAAGCGCGGGCAAGCAGGCCCCGGTAGTACAGCTTCTCGGCGATGCTGACGGGGTTGAGATAAGGCTTCTCCCGCCCCAGGCGGCCCGGCCCCATCTCGCGAATTTCGCCGTACAGCCGGGTGAAGATGTGCGCCGGCATCTGCCCCCCCGCCCCCAGGAGGGTCTGCATCGCGCCGCGCTCGTCGTCATCCAGACGCTCCCAGGTCATCCTGGCCGCTTCCGGGGAGAGCATCACCCCCGTCAGCAAAGCCAGAATATCGGTGACGCTGCGCGACTCCAGGTCTACGTCCCAGCGATCGGCGATCACGCCGAGCATCACCGGATCATAGCCCCGCAGGGTAGTCTCCAGAGTCAGCATGCATCCCTCCCCGTCTGGCTTACGCAGGTTATCTCAGTATAGTGCGGCGGCCGGGCGCGGGCAACCTGATCCCTTTCGGGCAGCCTCCGGCGCTCACCGCCTTCTCGCGGAATGCCTCCCCCTCTTTCGATAAAAATGGTCCGGTCCGAGTATAATGGGGCGGCATCGCCCATTTATCTATCGAGGCACGCAGCCTATGGAATTCTTCGCCCAGCTCAGTCCGGTTATTCAGGCCCTCCTGGCCACGCTGTTCACCTGGGGTATGACGGCCGTTGGCGCCGCTGGCGTGTTCTTCACCCGCGCTTTTAACCGGCTGCTGCTGGATATGATGCTCGGCTTCGCCGCCGGGGTCATGATCGCCGCCAGCTTCTGGTCCCTGCTGAACCCGGCCATTGCCATGGCCGAAGAAGCCGGCAACGGGCCAGCCTGGCTCCCCGCCGTGGTCGGCTTCATGCTGGGCGGCGGCGTCCTGCGCTTCATCGACATGCTGCTGCCCCACCTCCACCCCAGCCTCAAAGGCGGCCACCCGGAAGGCATCCCCACCCACTGGCGGCGGGCCATCCTGATGGTGCTGGCTATCACCCTGCACAATATCCCGGAGGGGCTGGCCGTCGGCGTCGCTTTCGGCGCGGTCGCGAGCGGCGTGCCCGGGGCCACCCTCGGCGGCGCGGTCGCGCTGGCGCTGGGTATCGGCATTCAGAACCTCCCGGAAGGGCTGGCCGTCGCGCTCCCCCTGCGCGGCGAGGGCGTCTCCCGCACCAGGAGCTTCTACTACGGCCAGCTTTCCGCCATCGTGGAGCCGATCGCCGGCGTCATCGGCGCGCTGGCGGTGCTGGCGATGACGCCGCTGCTGCCTTACGCCCTGAGCTTCGCCGCCGGCGCCATGATCTTCGTGGTCGTCGAGGAAGTCATCCCGGAAGCGCAGAGCGCCGGCAACGGCCATATCGCCACTTTCGGGACGATGTTCGGCTTCACCATCATGATGCTGCTGGACGTGGCGCTCAGTTGACAGAAACAGGGGACAGGGAGATGGAGCGGCCGCTCTGACTGGCGGGCGGCCCGGGGCCGGATTACAATCAGGCTCAGTCGGAGGATGGACGGCCCAACTCCCCGGAGAGAGAAGCCCGCATGGATGTTGAACTGACTCGCGTCGGCAAGCACACGCTGACCATTCACTCGCCGGTGATGCCCGCGGCGGGGGTCTTTGGCTTTGGCGATCGCTATCAAAAGTTGCTCAAGATCGAGAAGTTCGGCTGCTTCATCACCGACCCGATCACGCTGCATCCCCGCCGGGCCTCGCGCGGGACGCATGTCGTCCCGCTGGCGGGCGGGCTGCTCCTGCATACCGGGCTACCCAACCCCGGCGCGTCCGCCGTGGTCAAAGAGTACCAGCCAGTCTGGGAGCGCTGCCCGATCCCGATCATCGCCCATGTCATCGATCGCAGCCCGCTCGATCTGCGGCGATGCGTGCGAATCCTGATGGACGCGACCGGCATCGGCGGGTTTGAGCTGGGGGTGCATTACGAGGCCAATGCTGATGAGATTCGGGTGCTGGTGGAGACAATTCGCCAGACCACCGAGCTCCCGCTGCTGGTGCGCGTGCCGCTGGAGCGGGCGGTGGAATTCAGCCTGATTGTCGCCCGTACCGAGGCCGGCGCCGTCGTCGTCGGCGCGCCGCCGCGCGGCGTAGCGCCCGACCCCGCGGGAGCCAGGCCGCTGACCGGACGGCTGTTCGGCCCGCTGGTCAAAGCGCAGGCCCTGCATGCGGTGTTGCAGGCTGTCAGGACAGTCGAGCCGTTCGGGCTGCCCGTGATCGGGTGCGGCGGCATCCACACGCCTGAAGACGCGCGGGAGTTCATCGCCGTCGGCGCGCGCGCCGTCCAGTTGGACAGCGTGATCTGGACCCGCCCGGCGCAGGCGGAGATCATCGCTCGCGACCTGGGTGGCTTGCAGCTCACCCGCGCCGCTGGCTCTTACCCCGATGAGTGGTTCCCCGGCATCGGCGATACCTTCCTCAAAGGTGGCACGCCAGAGCGGCCCGATACCCTGCCGCAGTAGAAGCAGGATCGAACGCGAGACTCACAAAGATTCGATAAGAATCAGCAGGGGGCTTGAGCCTCCTGCCCGCCCCAGATCCGCCGACAATCTTTGATTTCTTGAGGGGACGCTGCGTTGCCCTACCCCGCCCAGTCGCGCAGATACAGGAAGTCGTGCCCGATCGTGCGCTGGCTGATTTTGGCCACGGGGGCGGGCTTGCGTTTATAGTGGCTGGCCCGCACCCGCCGCCACACGTCCTCCACCATCCGGCGGGCAAAGCCCTCGGACACCGCCTCCTCCAGCGTGAAGCGCTCATCGACCAGCAGGTAAAGCAGCCGGTCCAGCTCGGCATAGCTGTAGCCGATCTCCCCTTCGTCCGTCTGGCCGGTCCACAGGTCCGCCGAAGGGGCTTTGTCGATGATGCTGCGTGGCACGCCGAGCGCCGCCGCAAGCTGGCGCACCTGCGTCTTGTACAGATCGCCAATTGGCTGAAGCGCGGCGGCGCTGTCGCCGTAGAGAGTGGTATAGCCCAGCAGCGTCTCGGTTTTGTTGCTGGCGCCGATGACCAGGCCGTCGAAAGCCGCCGACTGGTCATACAGGATGATCATGCGCATCCGGGCCATGACATTGCCGCGCCGTATATCGTTCATATCTTCAAAGCGCTCGAAGAACGGCGCCACGTAAGGCGTGATCGGGATCGTCACCGCCTGCACGCCCAGCGCGTCGATCACTTTCTGCGCGTCAGACATGCTGGACGGGCTGCTGGCCGCATACGGCATACGGATGACCAGCACATTCTCTGGCCCCAGGGCGCGGGCGGTCAGGTAGGCGCTGAGGGCGCTGTCCAGCCCGCCGGAGAGGCCGATCACGGCCCGCTGAAAGCCGACTTTGCGCACCCCGTCGGCGATGAAGCCGACCAGAATTTTCTCAGCCAGGCCGGTATTGATCTGAAGCCTGGCGGCAATATCGATCGTCATCGCTCCTCTCCCTTCTGGAAGCTGCGGTGGCTGGCCGGCGGCTCATCCAGGATGCGCGACAGCTCCCGCAGCGTCAGATCGGTGCGCTCATCGCGCAGGAGCGGCAGCCGGCTGCGCGTGCGATGAAGCTGGCTGCGATCGATCTCCTGCACCAGCAGCGCCTCTTCGAAATAAGGCGCCTGCGCCAGCATAACGCCGTCCGGGCCGGTCACCGCCGAGCCGCCCCAGAAGTTCAGGCCGTCCTCGAAGCCCACCCGGTTGCAGTGCAGGACATAGCTGGTGAACAGGCTGGCGTAAGCCTGATTGACCAGCTCCACCCAGCGGGCGGAGGCCAGCCGGTCCCCGGTATCCAGCCCACGGCCCGGGCTGGCGCTCAGCAGCAGCAGCGCGTCCGCGCCGTCCAGCCAGAGCAGATACGGCGGCGAGGCGTGCCAGAAGTCCTCGCAGATCAGCATCCCCATCCGGCCAAAGCGCGTATCGAATGCCTGCACTGTGTCGCCCCGGGCAAAGTACCGCCCTTCGTCGAACAGGGCGTAGGTCGGCAGGTATACCTTGTTGTGGATATGCACCACCCGCCCCTGTGAGAGGTAGGCCGCCGCGATGTAGAAACGGTGACGGGGGTCCTCGTGCACGAAGCCAACCACCAGGTCCAGATCGTGGCTGGCCAGCAGGAGCACGCGGAAAGCCGGGTCCTCAGAGGTGGGACGCGCCGCGACCTCGTAGGCCAGGTCTTGCAGGTTGTAGCCGGTCAGCGAAAGCTCCGGGAAGATCAGGAGGTCCGCCCCCTCAGCCCTGGCCCGGTCAATATAGTGTATATGCTTGTCCAGGTTCGCCGTCAGGTCAGCGACAGCCGGATGTATCTGCGCCAGCGCGGCAGTAAATTTCATCAGACACTCACCCTGATGCGCGTCAGGATAAACTGCCTTCGATCATACCACACCCGCCCCCAGGCGGGGCGTTCTCACCTGCCCGCTTTCCACCTCCATATGCTATGCGCGGCTCATTCGCGTCGAATGGCGCTTTCTTGTATAATTGGAGTTCCAATATCCGGTTGAACGACGGGCTACCGAAGGCCGCCGGCCATTACGAATACAGTTCTTTTTGTGGGGGAGATACTTTATGGCTGCCTCATTGATAGGGCGATCGCTCGGGAAGTATCAGATTGTTGATCTGATCGGGCAAGGCGGGATGGCAACCGTCTACAAGGGATATCAGGAGGACGTTCAACGTTATGTGGCGGTCAAGGTGCTGCCGCCGCATCCTGGTCAGAGTGACGAGTATATCGCCCGCTTTCGGCTGGAAGCGCGCACCATCGCCCGGCTGCAACACCCCCATATCCTGCCGCTGTACGACTACGGGCTGGAGGATGACATCCTCTACCTGGTCACGCCGTTCATCGAAGGCGGCTCCCTGCGCGAGCGTATTGAGGGCGGCCCCCTGCCGACTGCCGAAGTCAATCGGATTTTGCAGCAGCTCGCCCCGGCCCTGGATTACGCGCACAAAAACGGCGTCGTCCACCGCGATATCAAGCCGGCCAACATCCTGATCAGCGGGGAAGGAAACGCGACGCTGGCCGATTTCGGCGTCGTCAAGATGGTGGCGGAAGGCACAATGCTGACAGCGACATCCGGCGTGATCGGGACGCCCGCCTACATGGCGCCGGAACAGGGGCAGGGCCTCACCGTTGATGGGCGCTCTGACATTTATTCGCTGGGCGTGGTCACCTACGAAATGCTCAGCGGCCTGCTCCCCTTCACCGCAGACACCCCGTGGCAACTGCTGTTCAAGCATATCACCGAGCCGGTCCCGAATATCCTGGACCTGGTACAGGGCCTTCCGATCGGCATTGAGGCCGTCCTGCTGCGGGCGGTAGCCAAGGACCCGCAGGATCGCTACCAGACCGCCGGCGCGTTCGCCGGGGAGTTCGCCCAGGTCGTGCAGGGGACTCTGTCCGCCGGCACGGCAATAACCCCGACAGTAACGGCGCGCGGGACGGGCGCGGCCCCGACGGAAAGCAGCACGATCGACCGGGAGGCCACGATCGCCGCCCCATCGACTCAGCCCGGCGGCGCACCCCACCCGCCCGCGGAACCGGCCCGGCCAACCCGCACCAGTGATAGACGCATCTGGCTGGCCGGCGGCGCAATTATCGTGGTCCTGCTGGTTGTGGCGATCGCCCTGCTTATCGCCCTGGCGAGCCGCGCTCCAGAGGTCGCAGTTGCTGAGGCTACCAGCACTCCCCAGGCCATGAGCATGGATCACGACGATCCCCCGGCGGGGGGGTACGGCTACAGCTCTTCCCGACCCACGGCGACCCGCGCCCCGGTCGTGATTGCGCCTTCGACCGGCAATGCGGCAACTTTCTCCACCGCGGCGCGCCCCGGCGATACGATCGCGATCACCCTTCCGGAAATCGCGCCGCCGCCTGCCGGCCGCCAGTACGCCGGCTGGCTGCTCGCGGGCGACACAGCTCAGTTCCTGGGCTGGCTGACCGTGGATGCTGAAGGGGAAGCCACGCTGCGCTGGACTGACCCGAACGGCCGGATGCTGCCGGCTTCCTTCACCGAAGTCCTGGTCTCTGCCGAAAGCGCTATCACGGCCGGCCCGGGAGATCAGGTGCTCTACCGCGGCAGCGTGCTGGCAATGGTGGTCCCGCCCCTGCGCGATCTGTTCATCGTGTCGGCGGACGGCCGCCCTGACCGCAGCCTGATCGATGACATCCTGGCTGAGGCCGACCTCGGCGTGCGTCACGCTGAACTCGCTGCCAGCGCGAGCAGCCTCGGCAGCCTGCGAACACACGCCGAACACACGCTGAACATCATCCAGGGCACGCAAGAAGACCTCAATGGCGACGGCAGCGCCCAGAATCCCGGGCTGGGGTTCGGCCTGCCCTATTTTCTGGAGCGCATTGACGAGCGCCTGGCGGCGGTATCGGAGGATGCCGCCCCCGCGCTTCATGACCGCACCGAAGACCTGCGCATCTGCCTCATGAACACGCAGGAGCGCCTGAGCCAGGCGGTTGCGCTCGGCACGGAGGCGCTGGATACGACGGACTTCGACGCGGCGCGAAGGATCATGCAGCAGGACGCGCAGTTGCTCGCCGAGCTGATCAACGGCGGTGACCTGAACGAAAACAGGCGTATCGAAATGTTCGAGGGGGAGTGCGGCCTGCGACAGGTGGCCGACTTCGGGCCGAACCTGGGCGAAGTGGCGCTGGAGGAAGTCGTCGCTCCGTAGCCCCTGGCGCCCTGTTCCGCGGCGGCTCAGTGAGCGCGGCGGGATAAACGCGTGACCGCTGCTGCCGCCACACTGAAGGCGATCAGGCTGAGATCGAGCGCCTGATCCCGGCTCAGGCCGGGCAGCGGCGCGGGCACGCCATCCCCCCGGAAGAAGCCCAGGATGAACGCCCCCGCCCCGGTCAGCCCCAGCGCCAGCCACAGCCGGTATCCGCGCAGCCAGCCCGCCAGCGCCAGCCCGATCAGGAGCGCCAGCAGCGCAGCCCCGAACCAGACGCCAAAAAGCTGGACGTTGTAGCGCGGGGCGATCGCGCCGTAGATATCGGGCCGCTCGCTGACCGCCCAGGCGGGGTGCTCAGCCAGCGTCCACACTTCCGCCCCGTAAGCGCAGGCAGACGCCCAGCAGCCCGCCCAGGCGGCCATCACGCCCGCCGGCCAGACCAGCGCCAGCACATCTGTCACAGCGCGCCAGTCCACCCGCCGCCAGCGGCAGACCAGCCAGGCGCCCAGCAGCCCGCCGCAGACGGCCCCGTGCCAGCTCAGCCCGCCGGTGCGCAGATCGAACGCCTCGCCCACATGATCTTTGAAGTAAGCCGCGCTCAGCAGGACATGAAACAGCCGCGCGCCGATCACGCCGCCAACCAGCCCGCCCAGCCCGGCGTCAATCCAGTGCAGCGGGCGGGGGACGGCCCGGCGACGGGCGGCAACCGCCAACGCAGCCAGCCCGAGCGCGACCGCTCCGGCGATCAGGGCGGTGAAGGTCGGCACGGACAGACTTCCCAGAGTGAGGTACGGTTCCACGGGCGGCGCGCTTTTCTCCCCTCGCCGGCAGAAATCCTGTGGTGCGTATTGTACCCCCTGCCCCGGGCATTGCGTCTTTTTCCGGCTCGCCTGTATACTGGGATCAGCATAACCGCATTTCCGGGGTTGGGCGTATCCTGCGCGAAGTCGGACGCTTCGGCGCCGGTTTCGCCCTGTTGATCAAACAGAAAGCAGCGAAAGGAGCCGGGAAGGTGACCGATAAATTGGAAAGCGCAGCCAGATCGGTGGACAGCCTGTCCGCTTATGAGTTTCAGGTGGAGCTAAACGGCCAGATTGTCGGGGGCGTGTTCAACGTCCACGGCCTGACCAGTTTCATACTGGCCGAAGATATGCCGCCCGTCGTGATCGCCAAGATGGTGCAGCGCGACCCCGGGCTGCCCTTCAACCGCTGGATACGGGAGACGCTGGCCGGCGGACGCCCGACCCGTGACCTGGCTATTGTCGCCATGGACGAAGGCTACGAGACCCGCCGCTGGGTTTATCGCGACGCCTTCATCAGCCGGATCAGCTACTCTGACTTCGACACCGGCCTGACTGAGCTGGTGGAAGAGCGGGTGGAAATCCGGGCCGATCGGGTGGAAGAAATCTGGCCGTAGGGCGAATCTGTCGCCGGATAACAAACGAGCGCGAGGATGACCACCCGCGCTCATTGTTTGTCTCATCCCGACGGAATCGCGCCGGGGTGCAGGCCGTGCTTCCCCCGCCGATCGGGGCTTTGACAATCTCGCGGTCAGGATGCCAGTCTCTATCGGAGTGAGCAGCCGGCAGGCGAGATTTTCCAGGCTGGCGATGATCTCCCCCGCTCTCTGCCGGCAGCGAAGGACGCAGTGGGGAACAAAAAAGCCGGCGTCACCGACACCGACTCTTCCGCGATCATCAGGTGGACGTGAAGGGATTCGAACCCTTGGCCTCCACAGTGCGATTGTGGCGCTCTCCCAGCTGAGCTACACGCCCGGATGATGTGTGCGCATTGTAGCGTCCGGCCATACGGCTGTCAAGGGCGACCCCGCCCCCCTGACAATTGGGGTATCATACAGGCGCAAAATATTTTAGAGTTAAACTGGATCATATTGCCGGGTCGGAAACGTCAGGGGGAATAACTATGGACAGTCTGTCCGATGCTTACAACCGGGTGCAGGGCGAGCTGATGGCCGGCGAAGAACTGCGCTGGGTAGGCAAGCCAAATCCGCTGCGGGCAGCCATGGCCACGGTGCCGCTCGGCAGTATTGCGGCCGTGGTTATCAGCATCGGAATCGGCCTGCTGGCATTCATTATGCTGATTCCAATAAGGTCGGGTTCATCGTTCAACGTGATTTCATTCACCGGCATCATGGCCCTGATCATAATTATCGCTGTGCTGGCGAGCCTCCTGAATCCGCTGCTCACGCTGCTGAACGCCCGGAACACGGTCTACGCCATCACCAGCCGCCGTATCATCATGCTGGAGGGGCGCAGAAGCTCGGTCACCTCCTACGGGCAGGACGATATCCAGCGCATCGAACGGCGGCTGCACGGCGACGGCAGCACTGGCGATATCATCTTCCGCTACGAGCCGCGCGCGCGTTCTGCCGGAAGTTTCAACTCCCGGTGGAGCCGCACGTTCGACATGCCGATCGGCTTCTTCGGCATCCCCGACGTGCGCCAGGTGGAGCGTATCCTGCTGGATACATTCGTCGTGGAAGGGAACGCGGCCAAAACCAAGCGCAAGAACGAAGACGTGCTGCAGGATTACGACAACGAGGACTTCCTTGCCGAGCTGGAAAGCAGGGGCGAGCCGCGGCGAAGCTCTAAACGCCGCTGACCTGCTCCGGCCCGAGACAGGATCATACCTATGACGCCCACCCCTCCGCTGCTCGATGGCTATGTCCGCTGGCTGCGCTCGTATGTCGGCCACCAGCTTATCTACCTGGTCTACGCCGCCGCCGTTGTCTTTGACGAGCGCGGGCGCATCCTGGTGCAGTCCCGCTATGACTTCGACTGGCTGAGCGTCCCCGGCGGCGTGCTGGAGCTGGGCGAATCGCTGCCGGAGGCGGCCCGCCGTGAAGTCTACGAGGAGACTGGCATCCGCGTCGAGCTGCGCGGGCTGGCCGGCCTGCTCAGCCATCCCCGCTACAACCTGCTCTACCCCAATGGCGATCAGGTCCAGCAGTGGACAGCCGTGTTCTGGGGGGAGGCCGCCGGCGGCGATCTGCGCCCGGATGGCGGCGAGACGCTGAGCGCGTTCTTCATCGAGCCGGATGAATTCCTCCACAAGACGCACCCCTCCCACGAGCAGATGATCCGCTACGCGCTGCACGCCCGGTCCGGCGCCGCCCCGCTGCTGGAGCCGGTCGAGTCCTTCCCCCCGCTCCAGCCCTATTACCCGATCCTGCGGGCGCATGTCGGACACGAGCGCGTCATCCTGCCGGGGACGCTGGCCGTCATTGAGGACGAGCGCGGCCGCATCCTGATGACGCAGCGGGCCGATTTCAACTGCTGGGATTTCCCTTCCGGCTTCGCCGACCTGGGCGAGACAACCACGGCCAATATCGTCCGCGAGGTGGAGGAGGAGACCGGCCTGATTGTCGAGCCGTACGCCATCATCGGCCTGTACAGCGAGCCGCGCTGGCATGATCAGGAGTACCCCAACGGCGACAAAGTGCAGGGCGTCGGGCCAGCCTTCGCCTGCCGCGTGACCGGCGGGGCGCTGATCCCGGAAGGCAAAGATGGCGAGAACACGGCGGTGGCCTTCCTGCCGGTGGGCGATATCCTGGCCTGGCAGTGCAGCGAGGCAACGGCCCGTATCCTCGCCGACTACCAGGACCGTGCCGGCTGGCCGCACCTGCGCTAACGGAGACCTGCCTGACCAGCCGCGCCGGCTGGCCGCACCTGCGCTAACGCGGGAGGTAGCTCCGCTACCCGCCCCATCTGCGCCGCAGCACCGACAATCCCGGGTTGCCCAAAAGCGGCCCTCCTGTTACGCTTGGGGTGTCTCATCCGGCAGTTTTACCTCCCAGCAAAGGCGGTGCAAGCGTGTACGAAACTCGTCTGGCGGCGCTCCGCCAGATCACGAACGAGGCGGGCCTGGACGCGGTCGCCCTCATTCCCGGCTCCAACCTGATGTATCTGACCGGCGAATACTTCCCCCTGATGGAACGCCCGACCATCTGCCTCTACCCGCGCCAGGGTGACCCGGTGTTCATCCTGCCCACACTGGAAGTGGAGAAGGTCTCCACGCCGCCCTATCCTCTGCGCGTCTATGCCTACACCGACACCGAAGGTTACGCTGGCGCGTTCAGCGAGGCGCTGGCTGCGCTGAGCCTGGACGGGCGCCGGCTGGGGGTAGAAGGCGGGCATATGCGCTTTTTCGAAGCGCAGGCGCTGGTGAAGGGCGCCCCGCGTATGCAGCTTATTGACGCTGGCGAAGCGCTGGCCACGCTGCGCATCCGCAAAGATGCCGCCGAAGTCGCCGCCCTGCGCCGGGCCGTCGCCGTCGCCCAGGACGGGCTGCTGGACCTGCTCCCCGGCATACGAGTCGGGATGACGGAACGCCAGATCGCGGGAGAGCTGATGATCGCCATGCTGAAACGGGGCAGCAGCGAGATGCCCTTCTCGGCGGCTGTGCTCAGCGGACCGAACAGCGCCCTGCCGCATGGCGTCCCCGGCGATCGGGCGCTGCAGGAGGGCGACCTGCTGCTGTTTGACTACGGCGCACAGATCGATGGCTACGCCTCCGACATCACGCGCACCTTCGCCATCGGGGAGCTGCGCGACCAGCGCCTGCTGGATGCCTACGCCGCCGTGCAGGCCGCGAACGAAGCCGGGCGGCGGGCAGCAGGGCCGGGCGTGCCCTGCCAGGAAGTGGACCGCGCCGCCCGCGCCGCAATCGAAAAGGCGGGCTTCGGCCAGTATTTCACCCATCGCACCGGGCACGGGCTGGGCATGGAAGTGCACGAAGGGCCGTATATCCGCGCAGGCAACACCGAGCTGCTCCAGCCGGGGAACGTCCACACGGTGGAGCCGGGCGTCTACCTGCCGGGCGTCGGCGGCGTCCGTATTGAGGACGATGTCCTGATCACGGCGGACGGCGCCGAGTCACTGACAAGCCTGCCGCGCGACCTGCAGATCATCGGAGGGTAGCCAGCCCGCCAGCAGAATCAGGGGCGGCGCCGATCCGGTGTGCTGGATCGGCGCCGCATCCTTCACCGCCTCAGTCTGCTATCACGCACCGGTCTGGCGACGGCCCCGGCGCAGGAATGACACGCCAGCCACTGCCAGCAGGACCAGCCCGCCGGCGATCAGCAAGCCGCCGCCCGCTGCAGAAGCGTCAGCAGGCGGGTAACCGGTATTCGGCAGGAGCGTTGGAGCGCCCGGGCCAAGGCTGATCTGGCCGGGATCGTACACGGGTCCGCCCCCGCTGCCGCCGGGCACCCTGTCTGTATCCGATGCCTGAACCGGCGTATACGTATTCCCCGCGGAGTCCGTCCAGGTGGCCGCCGCCCGGTTAACGAGCACCGTGCCGGGGGCCAGACCGGCGTCCACCGCCGCCGAAATCGTGATCGTGCCGCTGTTATTAGGCGCCTGCCCCGCGCCCGGCAGGAAGGCTGTAGTAGCTGGCTGCGCCGTAAGCTCGACCTCCACCCGGCCGCCGCCCACATGGCTGCACGTCCCGACCAGCGGCGCGTTAACCGCGCAGGAAGTGAACGTCATTCCCGTCGGGAGCTGGTCCACGACCTCCGGCCCGGTCACAGGCAGGGCATCGCCAGCGCCGACATTGGTCAGCGTCAGGGTATACGTGGTCGAGCCGGGCGAAGAAACTTCCGCCACGCCGTCGGTCTTGTTCAGAACCAGCAGCGGATCGCGGCCTCCCGCGCTGCCAGCCACCGTGTCGGTGTCGGACGCCTGCCCCGGAGGATAGGCCCCGCCGCCATCGTCAGTCCAGTTGACTGTCGCATTGTTGGTGAGCGCCATGCCGAGGGCCAGCCCGGCGTTCACTGTGGCGCCGAGGGTGAGCGTCCCGCTCGTCCCGGCCGGCAGGTAGGCCGTCGTGCCCGACTGCGCCGTGAGCTGGAATTCCACCTGACCGCCGCCCACATGGCTGCACGTCCCGACCAGCGGCGCGTTGACCGCGCAGGATGCGAACGTCATCCCCGCCGGGAGCTGATCGACTACTTCCGGCCCGGTCACCGGGACCGCGCCCGCGCCGCCGGTATTGGTCAGCGTCAGGGTGTACGTGGTCGCGCCGGGCGAATTCACCTGGGTTACGCCGTCGGTTTTGGCGATAGTCACGTTTGGCTGGGCCGTCGAGGTGCCGCTGACCGTATCGGTATCATCGGCGGTCACAGGCGCATGGTTGTTGCCGTAGATGTCAGTCCAGTCCGCCGATGCGCTGTTGGTGAGCGTCGTGCCGTCCGCCAGGCCGGCACTCACGCCGGCTGTGACGCTCAGCGTGCCGCTCCCGCCGCTCGGCAGGTAAGCCAGCATGCCCGCCTGAGGCCCCAGTTGAAATTCAATCCGCCCGCCGCCCACATGGCTGCACGTCCCGACCAGCGGGGCGTTAACCGCGCAGGAGGTGAAGGTCATCCCTGCCGGGAGCTGATCGACCACTTCTGGCCCCGCGATGGGCATCGCCGCCCCCGGGCCGGTATTGGCCAGGGAGAGGGTGTAGGTTGTCGAACCGGGCGAAGTGACCGTGGTCACGCCGTCGGTCTTGGCCAGGGTGACATTGGGCAGTTGCGGCTGGTCCAGGAAGATCAACGGCCGCGACGACACCTCAAACGAGTACTGATTGTCATCACCGAGGCAGATTTGTGCCGACCACAGGCCGGCCGGCGGATTGACCATCGCATCGCCGGCCAGATCGCCCACACCATCGAAAAGGGCCATATCGCCAAATGACGGGCGGGTTGCCGACGGCGTGGTGCCCTGATTCCAGACGGCGTTGGCGGAGTTTGTGCCGGTGATGACCGTGCCATTGGGCATGGTGTAGGTCACATTGCCAGGCGCTATCCCCAGGTCCAGATCGAAGTTGCGCATAAATACATTGGGCAGGCCGTCATCAACGAAGTAGTAGAAGATCTGACAACCCGTCGATTCGTGCTGGAAAGAGGTCCATTCAAACCCGATAGCTGACTCATCGCCGGTGCCGGCGATGCCGTCCGGTCCCAGAGCCGGGTTGAAGGCTTCCGGCGCGGTGCCGTCGCCCCCGCGCAGGCGGAAGCGCCAGGCGTTATCGTCATCGTTAGTGCTCACAGTAGCCGTGCCGTCACCAGTGGTGGTAATCAGGGTGTACAGGCCGCAGTCTACACCGGCCACCGGCGCGGCGGGCAGTGTGACCGTAGCCAGGGTATCCCAGGCGGCGTCGAACTGGCCGGAGGTATAGGTGCGCGTGGCTATAGGGGTCCCATTCGGGCTGCGCAGGGTGAAGTGCGTCGCGTCAGGTACAGGGGAGCCAAAAGGACGCTCCTCATCAATCGTCCGCCGGGTGCCGTCCGGGGCGGTAGGGTTGCCCGTCGACCAGTTACCGGCGGCATCCACAGCCGGGTCGAAGAGCTGGAACGCATACTGGACGCCGGGCGTACAGGCGATCATGATACCGATCTCATGGGGCGAATCGTCGCCGAGGGCATTAGTGCGGAAATCGCCCACACCCAGCGCCGCCATACGCCCGCTGGTTTGCACGAAAGCCGTAGTCGCGCCAGACGGAACAAGAATTTCGGCATGTGCTACGGGGAGCACAACCAGTAACAGCACCGCCACAATAACAAGAAATCGATAATACCTTGTCCCGGACATGAGAATTTCTCCTTTGTGAAGCAAGGAAAACAGGAGAGTACTTTGCTTTTTCTCAAATTAGCATGAGATCTGCATCGGCCATTATAACAGCCCGGTTATTCAAAAGGGAGTTTACAAATCACAAATATATTGTTATGAAATTATCATAACATTAACGAACAGACACGAAATACCTGGTAACTCGCCCGATCTCCGCGCAGCCGCGGAACATCCCGGAATGAGCGGACTCAGGCCGGGAACGGAACAGCGAGGGCAGAAAAAAGGCAGGGGGCTTAAGCCCCCTGCCCCCGCCCCCCCGCAGCGCTACCTCCGCCCGGCAGAAGCACTACCCTTCTGCCTCAGCGATCACCTCAATCTCGACCAGGGCGCCGTAGGGTAGATCGACGTTGGGCACGGTGGAGCGAGCCGGCGGCGCATCCGGATCGAGGAATGTGCCGTAGACCTCATTCATCCCGGCGAAGTCAGACAGATTGCGCAGGAATACGGTGACCTTCACGGCGTTGCGCATGGAAGTGCCGCTGGCCTTGAGAATCCCGGCGACATTCTGCATCACCTGCTGGGTCTGCACCTTGATATCGCCCTCCACCAGCTTGCCGGTGGTCGGGTTCAGAGGGAGCTGGCCCGACGCGAAAACCAAATTGCCGACCTTCACGCCCTGGGAATACGGGCCGATGGCGGCGGGGGCATTGCCTGTCTTGACAACCTGACGCATCGTAGCACCTCTTTGCTGTGGTAGAACTGCATCGCTCCATACGGCTGCGGCCAACGATAGACGATCCCGCGCCGGAATGCAACCGCCGAAAGGCGAGGGACAGGATACAAGCGGCCGGCCAGAGGCCGGAAAGGGGGAACCCTACTGCCCGATCTTTTTGCAACAGTCTGCCCATAGAAGCCGCCGCCGGGCCGCGTTACAATCGGGCTACAGGTTTTCTGACGGGGGAGAGGCAGGCACATCGGTGGAAGAACTCAAGAATCGTATTCTGGCAGAAGGGCAGCATCTGGGCAGCGGCATCCTGAAGGTGGATTCCATCCTCAACCACCAGATGGATCCCGGGCTGATGTACCGGATGGGGGAGGAGTTTGTCCGGCGGTTCTCCGGCGTGCAGGTGGACCGCATCCTGACCGCCGAGGTGTCCGGCATCGGCCCGGCGCTGATGACCGGCCTGATCCTCGGCGTGCCCGTGGTTTACGCTCGCAAGCAAAAACCCCTGACCATGTCCGGCCCGGTCTATCTGGAGGTAGCTCCCAGCCACACTAAAGGCGGCGAGGTACTGCTGCTCGTCTCCGCCGAATTTCTGCATAAGGGCGAAAACGTGCTGGTGCTCGATGACTTCCTGGCTTCCGGGCAGACTATCGAGAAGCTGATCCGCATGGTGCAGAGCGCCCGGGCCAACCTGGTGGGCATCGCCGCCGTGATCGAAAAGACCTTCGAAGGTGGGCGGGACAGCCTGCAAAAATACGGCGTGCCGATCGAAGTCCTGGCCCGCATCACAGCCATGACCGACGACGGACACTTCACTTTCGCTGACTGACAGACCACCCCGGGCAGGAGGCAGAACGGTGTCCGATCTCAAGTATGACGGCCTGGTGATCATTGACTACGGGTCGCAGTACAGCCAGCTTATCGCCCGGCGTGTGCGCGAGCAGGGGGTCTACGCCGCCATCGTCCCCTATACGGCGGGCGCCGAAGAAGGTCTGGCGCTGAACCCGCGCGGCATCATCCTTTCCGGCGGCCCCGACAGCGCCAGCGCGCCGGATGCGCCGCGCCTGCCGGGCTGGGTCCTGAGCAGCGGACTGCCCGTGCTGGGCATCTGCTACGGCATGCAGATCCTGACGCAGGCGCTCGGCGGCGAAGTCGGCCCGGCGGCGGAGCGCGAATACGGCCCGGCTACCATCGAGATAGACGCCTCCAGCCCGCTCTGGGCCGGTCTGGAGCGCAACCAGCCGGTGTGGATGAGCCATGGCGACCGCATTGAGACCCCTCCGCCCGGCTTCACCATCCTGGCCCATTCCGAAGGCTCCCCCTGCGCCGGGATTGCTGACGAGCGACGCGCGCTGTACGGCGTCCAGTTCCACCCGGAAGTCACGCATACCCCGGGCGGCGGCGCCATGCTGCGCAACTTCGCCCTGAGCATCTGCGGCTGTCCGCCGCGCTGGCAGCCAGAGGCCTTCATCGCAGGGGCGATCGCCGCTATCCGGGCGCAGGTCGGGGAGGGGCGAGTCGTGCTGGGGCTGAGCGGCGGCGTGGACTCGGCGGTGACCGCGGCCCTGCTGCGCCGGGCAATTGGCGACCGGCTGATCCCTGTTTTTGTCAACCACGGCCTGATGCGCCTGCACGAGCCGGAGGAGATCGTAGCCGCGTTCGGGGCCATCCTGGGCCAGCAGAATCTGATTGCCGTGGACGCCACGGAGGCATTTCTCACGGCCCTGGCCGGCGTCACCGAACCGGAAGCCAAGCGGAAGATCATCGGCGAACAGTTCATCATCGCCTTTGAGGAAGCGGCCAGGCGCGCCGGCCCGCTGGAATGGCTGGCCCAGGGGACGATCTACCCCGATGTGATCGAAAGCGCCGCCGCCGGGCGCCCTGGCGCCAGCGTGATCAAGAGCCACCACAATGTTGGCGGCCTGCCGGAGCGGATGAAGGACCGCGTGGTGGAGCCGCTGCGCGATCTGTTCAAGGACGAAGTGCGTCGGATCGGCCTGGCCCTCGGCCTGCCGGAGGAGATCGTGTGGCGGCAGCCGTTCCCCGGCCCCGGCCTGGCTGTGCGCTGCCTGGGCGAGGTCACCTGGGAGCGGCTGGAGACGCTGCGGGCGGCGGACGCGATCTTCCGCGAAGAGCTGGCGGCGGCGAAGCTGCCGCGCGAGGCGGCGGCCCAGGCGTTCGCCGTGCTGCTGCCTGTGCGCACCGTCGGCGTGATGGGCGACCAGCGCACCTACGGCGAAGTGATTGCCCTGCGCGCCGTCACCACCCAGGACTTCATGACCGCCGACTGGGCGCGCCTCCAGCACGATCTGCTGGCCCGGGTGAGCGCCCGGATTGTGAGCCAGGTGGGCGGCGTCAACCGCGTCGTATACGATATCACCTCCAAGCCGCCGGCGACTATCGAGTGGGAGTGAGCCGGCCGCGCCTTCTTGCCGATCGGTGATACCTGTGCATAATAGCTGGTAGTCATTATTGAAGGATCACGGAAGGCGAGTGGACACCCCCATGAGCAAGCTCACCTGGATCGAACAGGAGCTGCAAACGCTCCGCGACGAAGGACTCTTCACCAATATCCGCGTCATTGACAGCCCGATGGGTCCCTGGCTCACTGTGGACGGCCGGCGCGTGCTGAATTTCTGCGCCAACAACTACCTGGGCCTGGCCAACCACCCCCGTCTGACCAGCGCCGCCAAGGACGCCATCGATCGCTACGGCGTCGGGCCGGGCGCGGTGCGCACCATCGCCGGCACGATGTCCATCCATGTAGCGCTGGAGGAGCGGCTGGCCGCGTTCAAGAAGGCTGAGGCCGTGATCACCTTCCAGAGCGGCTTCAACGCCAACCTGGCGACAATCCCGGCGCTGGTGGGCCGCGACGACGTTATCTTCTCCGACCGGCTCAATCACGCCAGCATCATCGACGGCTGCCGCCTCAGCCGGGCCAAGATCGTGGCTTACGAGCACAACGATCCCGATGACCTGCGCCGCAAGATCGCCGAGGAAAAGGTCTACAACCGCCGTCTGATCGTCTCCGACGGCGTCTTCAGCATGGATGGCGATATCGCCCCCCTGCCGCAGCTTTACGAGATCGCCCGGGAGCACGACATCCTGCTGATGATGGACGACGCCCATGGCGAAGGCGTGCTCGGCAACGGCGGGCGCGGCATTGTCGATCATTTCGGGCTGCACGGGCTGGTCGATATCGAGGTCGGCACGATGTCCAAGGCGTTTGGCGTGATGGGCGGCCTGGTCGCCGGCAAGAAGGTGATCATCGACTGGCTGCGTCAGCGCGGGCGGCCATTCCTGTTCTCCAGCGCCGTGACTGTCCCCGACGCGGCGGCCTGCCTGGCGGCGGTGGACGTGCTGGAAGAATCGACCGAGCTGGTGGACCGGCTGTGGAGCAATGCGGCGTACTTCAAGGCGGAGATGAAGCAACTGGGCTTCGACACCGGGCAGAGCGAGACGCCGATCGTGCCAGTCATGCTGGGGGAAGCACCGCTGGCCCAGCAGTTCAGCCGCCGCCTGTTCGATCTGGGCGTGTTCGCCATGGCCCTCGGCTTCCCCACTGTGCCGCAGGGCAAGGCGCGCATCCGCGTGATGAACACGGCGGCCCACAGCCAGGACGATCTGGACTTCGCGCTGGAGATATTCGCCCGGGTGGGTCGCGAGCTGGGCGTGATCGCCTGAGGCGGGCCGCCCTAGCTGCCGGCGCTGTCCAGCGCCCGGCGGAAGGCCCGCGCTGTGGAAAGGTCCAGCTCGCTGCTGAGCTGCATGACGACGTTCTCGCGGACCCAGATATGCCCCGGATCGGGCAGCGACCCGCCGAACAGGTAGGACAGCCAGGCGTTGCGCGCCCCGACATCGGCGAAGATCAGCACCTGGCCGACTCCGCCGTCGAAGGCGGTGGGCAGGCTGAAGGTGATGCGTTCCGCTTCGGTGCGCGGCGCGCCGCGCCCGGCCGGGCCGGCGTTGCGCTGAATACCGGCCAGCGGCAGGTCGGCGGCCTCGAAGGCGGCCAGCACATCGTCGCCGCTGAGGGCGCCAATGAAGCTCGTCGCCGGGCTGTCTGCCGGGGCGTCCGGGTCAGCGCCGGCGCCGGGCAGGACGAAGCGCAGGTTGACCAGGTTAGTCAGGCCGATATTGAGGGCGCCCGCCGCTTGCTCGGCGTTGTCCGGACCGCGCTCCAGCAGTAGCGCCCCGATCAACAGCTCGTCGCTGGCCAGCCGGAGCTGAAGCAGCGCCTCCAGCAGGCCGGCGCAGTTGTGCAGGTCGAGCGCATCAATCGTCGCCCGCCATTCCAGCATCGCCTCGGCGGAGGGGACAGCCTGCGCCTGCAGCATATCCATCATGCCGATCAGGACTTCTGTGAGCGGGGCGTAATCTTCCGGCGTACAGGGAGGTAGAGGAGTCTCGCCGTCCGTCTGCGCCCGGACAGCGACCGGCTGGATCGCCCCCGCCGCCAGAATCAGCACCACGAATGCGCCGATCAGTATCCACCGCTGCATACTGGTTTTCCTCCTGCCGAGTTGCCCGCCGCGCCTATTGTACCCCGCCACACCTCATCCTCCGATCTTCAGCCGGCCCCCTTCTCCGCCGATGGAGAAGGAGCAAAAGGCGAGGTAAGCGGCCAGCCCGACCAGCGTCAGCAGCGTGATCGCCAGCCCGGCGGCCACGCTCAGCGGACGGAAAGCCAGCAGTACGGTATGCTCGCCCGGCTCCGGCAGGTAGATAGCGCGGAAGGCGGTGTTGGCCCGGTAGAGCGGAGCGGGCTGGCCGTCGATGGCCGCCTCCCAGCCGGGGTAAGCCGATTCGCTGAGGACCAGGTAGGCCGGGGCGGGGGTGTTAACCACCACGGCCAGCGCGTTCGGCTCGTAGACCGTGAAGAAGAGGCTGGCCCCATCCGGGCGGGCCGAATCCAGCGCCGGGCCGCCTTCCACGTAGACGACGGCACCCGGATCCCAGCCGGCGGCGTGGACCGGCCCCCAGGCTTCTTCCGGCGTCGCCACCGGCACAGCCCGGTAAACCAGGTGAGCCAGCGGCTCTGCGCCGGTATTGAGGTAGATCGTCACGCCGGAATCGGCTTCATAGACGGGCACGAAGCTGGAGTCGCCGGGCGGCTCGTCGCTGGCAATGATGTATTTGGCGCCCAGGAAGTTGTAGGCTGGCGATCCCCGCGCGCCGACGCCCCAGTAGAAGGCGTCATAGGCGGCCAGGGTCAGCGGATTGCTGACGCCGTAAATGTCGAACAGCGGCCCGCCGCGGAGCGCCGCCGTATCCGGCTGCCAGCGCGGCGTCGCCCCCTCAATGCGGAAGGGCGGGTCCGGCTGCGCGGACAGCCAGGCGAGCGTGTCCTCATGGGCGTAACCGGCCCGCGGGTCGGCGGGCTGGACCTCAATCCCGGCGCCGATGAGGATCAGCTCCGCCGCCACGACGATCGCCACCCCCCATGGCAGGGCGCGCAACAGGCGGGGCGCGCTCGCCGTCCGCCGCCCAATTTCGTGCACAGCCAGGGCGGCCAGTGTCGCGCCGGCGAAGTTGAACAGCAGCACGAACCGCGCCGGGACGCGCAGGCTGCGCATCCCCGGCAGCAGATCGTAAGCCAGCCGGTGCAGCGGGAAGTGCCCGCCCAGCGCCAGCAGCAGGGCCGCCGCGCCGGCCAGCAGCAGGAAAATCGCCAGCCCGTCGCGCCGCTTCACGCCCAGGGCCGCTCCGCCGATGGCCAGCAGCAGCGCCGCCGCGCCCATCGCCCCCACCTCCACGCGCTCCCACTCCCCGTGAAAGGCGGCCGGCCCCCGGCCATAAACGCCAGGCGCGATCAGGCCGATCAGCGCCTGCGGCGGCAGGCTGTAGCGGGCGGCCTCCTCGTAGCTCAGGGTGGCGCGGGGGGTGTAGCCGGTCATCTCCAGCGTTGGCAGCAGGGTCGCCGCGCTCAGCCCGAAAGCGATCAGGCCGATCAGGAGCAGCGCCCCGGCCCCGCGCGCCGCAGCCCTGTACCGGCGGTGGCGGAGCGCGCCGCCCACCCGCCACAGACCCGCCGCGCCGGCCAGCAAGGCCGTGAAATAGGCGATCTGGGCGTGGCCGGCCAGGAGGCCCAGCGCCGCGGCAACCCCGGCGCACAGAATCCAGCGCCGCGAGCGACCCTCAGCCGGGTCGAGTCCGCGCCAGACGCCCAGAAAGGTGAGCGGCAGCCAGGCCGCCGCCGCGATCAGGTTGAGATTGCCCTGGTGTGTCACGAACACATCGGAGAACATGAAGGCGATCGCGCCGGCTGCTGCCGCCGCCGGGCCGATCCGATCCGCGCGCCGGGCCAGCCGCAGGCAGGCGTACATGGCGACGCCGGCCCCCCAGAGATGCAGCATGACCAGCAGCTCCAGCGCCCAGTATGGCGGGGCGTCGGTGAGCAGGGAGAGCAGCAGGTTGGGCGGGTACAACACGCTGCTCTGATTATCGGCCCAGAAGGGCGAGCCGCCGTACTGGTGCGGGTTCCACAGCGGCAGCTCGGCGGGGAGCATCCGGGCGGCGAAGGTGTAGGCCGGCCACAGGAAGGAGACCAGATCGCCGCCGCCGTAGGGCAGCCAGCCACCGCCCGCCCAGACCGGCGCGAAGAAGATCAGGGCGGTCAGTGTAATCAGAAGCAGAGCGGTCGCATCGGCGCGAAATCTTGACATACGCCTCCGTCATCACAGCGCGGCGCGGGCAGCAGCCCGATTATAATCGGGAACAGGAGAAAAGCAGGCAGCCGGGAACAGGGGGCGCCTTCGCGCTGCCGGGCGGGGCGCTCGTCCGCTTCGCTCTCTCACTGTTTACTTTCCTCTGCTGCCAGCCGCTTGCCCTCCGCTCTCTGTAATTTTGCGCCGTTTTCGGCTATCCTTATCAGTGTCAGCTTAAGCTCGTCCTGAAGCGAAAGCAGCCTGTGAGCTACCAGCGATCGAGCGCCTCCCATACCCGGAAGATCATCATTGTCGCCCCTGCTCCGGAGCAGGGGCGAAGCGCGGCGAAGTAGACCCCCCGTGCCGGGCACACCCCGCCCGGCAGAGCATCCACAGGAGGAATAAATCCATGCCCGATGTGATCTGTATCGGTGAACTGCTGATTGACTTCGTCGCCACCCGGGCCAACACCTCTCTGGTCGATACGCCGGGCTTCACCCGCGCTCCCGGCGGCGCGCCGGCCAATGTGGCGGTGGCGGTGCGGCGGCTGGGCCTCCCGGTGGGGTTCGTGGGTAAGGTCGGCGATGACCCGTTCGGCCTCCTGCTGCGGCAGACGCTGGAACATAACGGCGTGGATACGACGTACCTGTTTGTAGACTCCCGGGCGCGCACCACGATTGTCTTCGTCGCCGTGCGGGACGACGGCCGCAAAGATATGTGCTTCTACCGCAATCCCGGCGCTGATATGAACCTGCTCCCGGGCGAGATCACCGACGCCCTTTTCGCTGGCGCGCGCTGCTTTCATTACGGCTCAATCACGTTTATCGACGAGCCGGCGGCCAGCGCCCAGCGCAAGGCGGTGGAGATGGCCCGCGCCCGCGGCCTGATGATCACCTACGATCCCAACTACCGCCCCACCCTCTGGCCGGACGAGATCACCGCCCGCCGCGTGATCCAGGATTCATTCCGCTACGCCCATCTGGCCAAGATCAGCGCGGAAGAATGGTCTGTGGCGACCGGCTACGACGATCTGGAGCGCGGCATCCGCGCCGTGCTCGACTGGGGCGTAGAGCTGCTGGTGATCAGCCGGGGCGAAGACGGCTGTCTGGCTACCAACGGCGACTACCGCATCGAGCTGCCGGCCCTGCGCGATATTGCGGTGGTGGAGACGACCGGCGCGGGTGACGGGTTCATGGGCGCCCTGATCACGCGCCTGCTGCCCGAATTTGAAAAGCACGGCTCGCTGGCGGCGGTGGAACAGGCAGCGGTGGAAGAAGCGCTGCAGTTCGCCACCGTGGTCGGCGGCCTGACCTGCACCAAAGCCGGGGCGATCCCGGCCCTGCCTACGCTGGATGAAGTCCAGCGCTATCTGGAGCGATGAGCTATGTTGACGCCGCAGGCACTGGCCGCCCTGATCGATTACACCTTCCTCAAGCCGTACGGCACGCCCGCCGATATCGAGCGCCTGTGCGCCGAAGCAGCAGCTTACGGCTTCGCCATGGTTGCCATCAACCCCGCCGAAATTGAGACCTGCATCCGCCTGCTGGCGGGCACGTCGGTCCGCGTCGGAGCGGCTGTCGGCTTCCCGCTCGGTCAGAATACGCCGGAAGTCAAAGCCTACGAGGTGGCCGATTCCATCCAGCGGGGCGCAGGCGAGATCGACATGGTGATCAATATCCGCGCCCTGCAGGCGGAGGACACCGCGCTCGTCCGGCGTGAAATCGCCGCGATGACCCGCCTGTGCCGGGAGGCCGGCGCGATCAGCAAGGTCATCCTGGAGACCTGCTACCTGACCGACGACGAAAAGCGCCTGGTCTGCCGGATAGCCCGCGACGAAGGAGCCAACTTCGTCAAGACCTCAACCGGTTTCGGTTCCGGCGGGGCGACCGTCGCCGATATCCGCCTGATGCGGGAGGAAGCCGGCCCGGCGACAGGCGTCAAGGCGTCGGGGGGCATCCGCGATCTGGCGACAGCGCTGGCCATGATTGAGGCGGGCGCCACCCGGCTGGGCACGTCCAGCGGCGTGGTCATTGTGGAGACGCTCAAAGCGCAGCAAGGTGCCGCCTTCACCTGAAAAAGGCGAGCCGCCGGGGAGCCGCCCCGGCCCTGCCGTGACCGGGAGCGCAGCGAGGGGGGACCGCGCCCCCCTCGTCGATTCAGGCTGGCGCGCCCGGCTTACGGGCCAGGCTGCTGGGAGCCGCGAATGCGGAATGAGTGCACCAGCGTGACAACGCCGCCGACGACGGCGAAGGAGCCAAGCACCATCGGGAGGGCCAGGGCGGCCAGCAAGGGCTGCCCGAGCAGGATGACGCCGAAGATGATGCTGACGGCGCCGAGAATACCCGACCCCAGGCCGGCGCCCTGGAAGGCCAGAATCAGGCCGACGATGCCGACGATGATGCCCTGGATGGCCAGCACGATGACCAGCGTGGTGGGGACCAGCACGCCCGCCCAGATCGGATGCTGGAGGATCATGACGCCGGCGATGACGCCCAGAATGCCGCTGAACAGCTTCCAGCCCCACAGATGGGGGTTCACGAAGATGCCGACCAGACTGAAGAGGCCGGAAACCAGCCAGTAGATACCCAGGAACTGGACCAGAAAGAAGGTGCTCCCGACGGGATTCATGAGCAGGAGAATGCCCAGAATGATGAGGGAGATGCCATTGATCAGAGTCAGCCACCAGTGCGTCTGGCGCCCAACCGGTTGTGACGTCATAGCAGTCATAATGTTTTCCTCTTTTCTTTATATTTTCGACTGATCAGGGTGGAGAAGCATTTTCACTACCTGCTGCTGCCTGGCCGCAGGGCCGGTATGTGGCCGGTATGTTACGAAGCCGGGGCCGCCGTACAACGGGACGTATAGAAGGCATCAAAAGCGTTTTGAAGGTCGGTTAGCTCGCCCGTCACCGCCTCAAGCCCCTGAGCCACCGTCTGACTGCCGGGGATGTTGTCCAGCGCCCGCCCCAGCGCATCGTAAGCCCGCGTCAGAGCTTCGTCAACCCGGCGCAGATCAACGGCCGCCCAGCGGACCGATTGCAGCTTCTCCGCGAACTCCTGCCTCACCCGGTTCAGATCGTCCATCGTGGAAGTCGCATCCAGGCTGGACAGCGCCCGGGAAGCCGACATCAGCTCTGTAAGCGCCTGGCACATCCGCTCATCGACCACGACTTCAGCAGGGGCGCAGGCCGCCAGCAGGAGCAAGCCGGCTATTATAAGCACCAGTAATTTTTTCATCAGCACATCCTCCGCAAAGCTGCAGGAATAACTCACCGCGCCTGTTTCACGCGGTCCAACATCATTATAAGCGGAGGAATTTCAATTATTCAAGCGGTCATTCGGGTGAAAATCGGGATTTCAAGCGTCCGGACGACTCGCCAAACGAGCGCTATCACCGCATAATGGAGGGGCAGAAATGCTGCGGCTGACGTTGTGCGATCCCTTTTTCGAGGAGGCAAAGGCTATGCGCAATTTCGTATCCGAACGTGTGCAAAGCATTCCACCGTCAGGCATCCGTCGCTTCTTTGACATTGCGGCCACGATGGATGATGTGATTTCGCTGGGCATCGGCGAGCCGGACTTCATCACTCCGGAGCCGATACTTCAGGCAGGTATTCAATCCTTACAGCGAGGCGAGACGCACTACACGTCAAATTCTGGCATCTTTGAGCTGCGCGTGGCGCTGGCGGCTTATCTGGAGCGGCTGTACGGGCTGAGCTACGACCCGAACGACAACCTGTTGATCACTGTCGGCGTCAGCGAGGCGCTGTACCTGGCGACAGCGGCGGTGATCAACCCCGGCGATGAAGTGATCATCCCGGAGCCGGGCTTCGTCAGCTACGCGCCGGAGGTAGTGCTCGCTGGCGGCAAAGCGGTGATGGTCCCCACGCGGGTGGAGGACGATTTTCAGATGACCGGCGCGGCGGTGGAAGCGAAGGTCACCCCACGTACCAGGGCCATCCTGTTCGGATATCCCAACAACCCGACCGGGGCGGTGATGACGAAAGCGCGCCTGGAAGAAATCGCTGCGGTGGCCCGCCGGCACGATCTCCTGGTCATTTCTGACGAAATTTACGACCGGCTGGTATACGGCATCGAGCACGTCAACTTCGCCTCTCTGCCCGACATGAAGGAGCGCACTATCGTGCTCGGCGGGCTGAGCAAATCCCACGCCATGACCGGCTGGCGGCTGGGCTGGGTTATGGCGCCGACCGATCTGCTGGCCGCCATGCGCAAGATACACCAGTACGCGATCATGAGCGCCCCCACCACCGCCCAGTTTGCCGCCATCCACGCCCTGAACCACGGCGAAGAGCACGTGGAGCAGATGCGGGTCGAATACAACCGGCGGCGGATGCTGATGGTCAACGGGCTGAACGAGCTGGGGCTTTCGACCTTCGAGCCGCGCGGCGCTTTTTATGTCTTCCCCAATGTGACAGCCAGCGGCATGGACGAGAACGCCTTCGCCGAAAAACTCCTGCAGGAGCAGCGGGTGGCCGTGATTCCCGGCAGCGCCTTCGGCGACAGCGGGGCGGGCTTTGTCCGCGCCTGCTACGCGACAGCCTATGAGAAGCTCGAACAGGCGCTGGAGCGTATCCATCGCTTTATGCAGCAGCACGGGTAACAACCGGATAAACACCGCGCAGCACAGAATAATCCTGACCGGCATCCTGGCCGGTGGAGGACCATGAAAACGCTCAAGCAGCGCCCTGCTCTAGGGGGCAGCCTGATTTACGCTCTGATTGGCATCCTGTGGATTGTCATCTCCGATGCTGTCGTAAATCGTCTGGTGGAATCAGGCAGCCAGGTCACTCTGTTGCAAACCTCCAAAGGCTGGCTGTTTATCACCATCACAGCGGCGCTGCTATATTTGATTATGCGCTGGGGCTTCCGGCAGCAGTTGAAGCTGACCGAACGCCTGCGCCTCAATGAGCTGGTCTTTCAGGCGGGCTTCGAGCAGTCCCGCACAGGCATATGCCATCTGGATATCGAAGGCCGGCTGATCCGCGCCAACCCCGCCCTGTGCGAGCTGCTCGGTTACCCCTCCGGCGCGCTCAACGGAATGCTGCTGGCCGATCTCCTGCTGCCCGGGATGCAGGACAATGGCGGGGCCATCCTGCGCCGGCTGGCGCGCGGTGAGCAGGATGCCGGCCAGGCCGAGAGTCCGTATCGCCGCGCCGATGGCTCGCCCCTCTGGTGCCAGACCACGATAACGCCGATCGTGACCGGCTCCGGCGATCTGCTCTACTACACCCTGTTCATTGAGGATATCAGCCAGCGCCGGGCCGCTGAGGCCCTGCAGCGCGACAGCAAGCGACGCTTCCGGGCGTATTTTGATCAGGTTCCAGCCGGCATCGCGGTTATATCCACCGATGGCCGCTGGCTGGAAGCCAACAAACATCTGCGCGCGTTCCTGGACTGCTCGCAGGAGGACCTGTTTTCTCTGCCCTGGTCGCGGCTCGTTCACCCCGAAGATCGCGAAGCCTGCGATCGCCAGATGCTGGACCTGAGCACCGGGGTGGCGGACCGTATCACGCAGGAAACCCGCCTGGTCTGCAAAAACGGCCAGCAAATGACGGTCAGCATAACTGCCCGCAGCATCCGGGGGGTGAACGGGCAGCCGGAGTCGATCATCATCCTGGTTGAGGATATCGCCGCGCGTAAAGAGGTCGAACAGCGGCTGCTCGAAAGTGAGGAGCGCTACCACAGCCTGGTGGAAGCCTCGCCAATTCCCATCCTGGTGCACACCGATGGACGGATTGTCTTCGCCAACGAAGCGGCGGTAAGAATCGCGGGGGGGGTGAGCACTGCCGATCTGGTCGGCCGAAATGTCATGGACTTCGTGCATCCGGATAACAGCACCCTGATGTACGAGCGGATGCAGAATATTTACAGCGGAAAGACGGTCGAAAATCGGGATGTCACCCTCACCACGTCGGACGGCCGGATGGTTGAGGTGGAGCTGCTGGGGGCGCCCGTCCGCTTCAGAGGCAGGCCGTCAGCCCAGGTGATTCTGCAGGATGTCGGCACGCGCAGAAAGAACGAGGAAGCCCTGCAGCGCTTCAATGCCCGTCTGGCGGCTCTCTACCAGATCAGCCAGTCCATCCTGTCTGCGCAATCGCCTTACGAAATTGCGACCGGCATGCTGCAGCAGATTGACCGCCTGATCGCGGCTGACCGGATCGGCGTCGTCATGTTCGACTTCGGCTCTGAGGAGGTCATCCCGCTGGCGCTTAAAATCGG
>JARKNX010000167.1 GCA_029976025.1 Aggregatilineales bacterium
AAGCTGGGGGCGGGCAGCAACTACCCGTACTTCGGGGCGGTGGGAGTCACGTTCGACGACGACGGCGGCGACACGCACATCGCCTACCCGAAGCTGAAAGTGACCGAGATGCCGGACTGGGAGCTGGACGGGGAGGGCAACGCCTTCCTGAGCGGCGAGATCACGGCCGTGGCGGCCTGCGACGACAACGGCTACATCCTGTACCCGGTGAGCCACGAGACGGCGGCGACGGTCAACTTCAGCACGATCTTCAGCTAGACCTCACCCCCGGCCCCTCTCCAAAAATTGGAGAGGGGAGAAGACAGGAGGGGGCAGGAGGCGATCGGGCAGGACTATCTGTGAACGGTTTACAGATAGCGGACAGACAGAAAGGCAGGCTGTATGGCAAACACGACAGGCGCGGCCTGGCGCAGGGCGATCGAGGTCTCGCTGCCGAGCGGGAACGTGGCGCTGCTGCGCAAGCCGGACGTGTTCAACCTGGTGATGGGCGACGGCGACGTGCCGGAGTTCTTCAGCGCCCAGGTGATGGCCGGGCTGAAGGGCAAGGCAGCCCCGGAGGCGGCGGCCCCGGAAACGGCGGACGACCTGCGCGGGTACAGCCGCCTGCTGGACACGGTGGCGCGGGCCTGCTTCGTGCACCCGCGCATCGTGGACAAGCCCGAAGGCGAGATGGGCGAGGACGAGATCGGGCTGGAACACCTGGCCTTCGCGGACAAGGTGGCCGTGTTCCAATGGGCCATGGGCGGCGAGGAGAGCCGCGCCGCCCAGTCCTTTCTTGAAGCACAGGGCGCAGGTCTGGACGCTCTACGGGCAGGCGGAGACGTTCCGGCAGAACCCGGCGGACCTGCTGGGGCTGAGTGAGCCGTGGATCCGCTGGCAGTTCGAGCGGGCCGTGTGGTCGCTGGGACGGTACGTGGAGGGCCAGATTCACGGGATGCGGATGGCCCGGCACAAAAACGGCAAGCCCAAATACAGCGAGGCTGAGATCGAGCGGGCCGTGAAGGAGATGCTGGGCGTGAAGCCGGAGAAGACTGGCAAGCGCCTGAGCAGTGAGGCGGAAGTCCGGCAGGTGTTCGGAGGGTTGGTAGGCCCTACCAAATGAGCGGAACCAGCGGCGTCAACCTGGGAACTGCATACGGACGGATCATCCTGGACGCCAGCGGCGCGCGGTCAGGGGCGGACGAAGCGGAGCAGTCTCTTCGACAGAAGATCGAAGGGATGGGGACGCAGATCCGCAACCTGGGCGCGAACCTGACCGTGCTGACCGCGCCGATCGCGGCCTTTGGGGTGGCAGGGGTCAGGGCGGCCACGAGCTTCGACGATGCGATGCGCGAGCTGCAGGCGCGGACAGGGCTGACCACGGGCGACATGGATCGGATGCGCCAGGCCGCGCTGGACATGGGGGCGACGACCGCCTACAGCGCGACGGACGCGGCTAACGGCCTGCTCCAGCTCACCACGTCCGGATTGAGCGCGGACGAGGCCCTGAAAGTGCTGCCCCGCGTCATGGATCTCGCGGCGGCCAGTGGCGAGGACCTGGGTAACACGGCCGACTGGGTCACGGACATCATGGCCGCCTACAACCTGCCGGTAGACAAGGCCGGGGAGGTGACGGAGGCCCTGAACGCAGCGGCGGGGAGCAGTTCGGCGACTGTGGGAGACCTGGCGCTGGGCTTCCAGAACGTAGGCGGAACGGCGGCACGCTTTGGATTGAGCGTGGAGGACACGTCGGCGATCCTGGCCGTATTCAGTGAGCGTGGCATCAAGGGCGCGGAGGCCGGGACGCAACTCAATTCGATGCTGACTAACCTGGCCAGAAATACGCCCGAAGTCACGGCCATGTGGGACGCGCTGGGCGTGAGCCTGTACGACGTGGAAGGCAATGCGCGGCCGCTGAATGACGTGATCGACGACCTCAACCTGGCGATGGATGGCATGTCCGACCAGGAACGAAACAACGCCATTCAGACGTTGGCAGGCAATTTCGGGCAACTCGGCCTGTCAGCGTTGTTGGCTGAGGGTGGCTTCGACACGATGGCCACGAGCATGGACAACGCGGCCAGCGCGGCGGACGTGGCCCAGGCGCGGATGGGCGGCTGGAGCGGGGCGCTGGAGACGCTCAAGGGCAGCGTGGAGACGCTCCAGATCACGGCGCTGACGCCATTCCTGAACAATGTGATGACCCCGCTGGTCAA
>JARKNX010000192.1 GCA_029976025.1 Aggregatilineales bacterium
CAGCCCGCAAGAGAACATCTTTGCCCGCGGCCTGGGGACCTACATCTTCCGCCTGGGTCTGGTCATGGGCCTCATCACCCTCGCCTTTGGCTACTGGGTGTTTTCCAGCGGCAACCCGGCCTGGAAGACCATGATCTTCACCCTGCTGATCTTCCTGCAGATCGGGCATGCGCTGGCCAACCGCTCGGATACCGATTCGTTCTTCGCGCTCAGCGTGCGCAGCAACCCGTCCATTTATGCTGCCGCCGCGGCCACCGTGCTGCTGCAGATGGCCGCCATCTACTGGGCGCCCCTCCAGCGCCTGTTTGGCACCCTGCCGCTCACCCTGGCCGATCTGCTGATCACGCTGGCTGCCTCCACCGGGGTCTTTATCTGGGTCGAGCTGGAGAAATGGTGGCTGCGCCGGCGCGCCTAGCCTGCCCGCCACCTTACATCCCCTTCACATTCGTCCGGCCCTGCTTGACGAATTCGGACTGATCTTGTAGAATCTAGCTGCTTTACCACAGCGCCCGCGGGCGCTGGAAGACGAACGGGCAAACCCGGTGAAAGCCGGGGACGCAAAGCTATGGGTCTACCGCTGAACCCTCAGCCACGACCGCCAGGCTGCCGAACTTCGACCCGTATGGGATGAATTAGGAGCCTGACGCTTCAGCGCCAGGCTTTTTTATTGGGTCACTGAACGGGATGGATCGGGCGTTTTGTTTGCAAGCGGCGCCCCAATTAAGGATTACTGCATGAAGATGCTGCTCTGTCAGCTGCGGAAGTACTCTCTCTCACGATCACTGCTCCTGATCGCCGGTTTTCTGGCGGTTCTCACCCTCAGCCTGTCTGCGGCGGCCCCTGTGCCGCTCAGCGGCGCCGCTGGCTGGCGGCTCATCCAGGCCCCGGCGCTGCCGGTCCTATCCACGGCCGGCGGTGATGTCTGGGATATCTTCTCAGAAAAACAGTATCAGCGCGAACTGCAGGAAGAAGGCCCGGCGGCCGGCGCTGCCGATTTGCCCAGCCTGTCCGACTTCATTCGCCAGGTCAACACCGGCGCACCCGCGGTGCGCGGCGTCTTTGCCGATGGCGTCCTGGCGCTGCGCGTGGTCGAGCAGCCGGCCGATGACCCCATGTACATCAACGGCGCCTCCGACACCGCCACCCTGTTCGATCTGGCCGCCCGTAAC
>JARKNX010000198.1 GCA_029976025.1 Aggregatilineales bacterium
AACTCCCTCGTTCAGGAATAGCTTCTGGCACTCACGAAGCGGCCCGCGCGGCCTGCTGCATGGCTGCGTCGACCGTGATCCAGTCCCAGCGGTTGAGCAGGGCGTAGTCGGACGGCGCGCTCACCCAGGGCTTGACCAGAACCGACCCGGCCGACAGGACGATGGGCGCGATCCGGAATTCGCCCGCGTAGCCGAACATCAGCTCCTCCGCCTCGCGGTACATGGCCGCCCGGCGCTCCTGATCCGGCTCGGTCTGGGCGGCCAGGACGAGGTCATCCCAGGCCGTGCACGCGGCGCGCATGTTGTTGGTCGATTCGCAGTGGAGGCCCGCGTCATACAGCCAGTTGTTGGCGTCCGGGTAATCCGGGAACCACCCGGAAATCCACAGCTCCGGGTGCTGCTCGCTGGGCGACTCCTTCGCGATCAATTCCAGCATCGTCAGGAAATCGTATGCCTCGATGCGCAGGGTCTCCGGCGGGCAGCCCAGATAAGTCTCGTAAATCCCCTGGAGATACTCCCCCAGCAACTCCCCCCCTTGCCAGGTGGCATATGTGACCTCGGGGAAGCCCCGGCAGTCCGGATAGCCGGCCAGGGCCAGCTCCGCGCGAGCGAAGTCGGGGTCGAAGCCCCGGCTCGGCCCCTGGTCGATCCCGACCTGGTCGACCGGGGATGCGCCAAAGGAGCCTGGGCCGACCCAGTGCATCATCGGCACGCCGCTGCCCGGCACAATCTCGGTGACGTAGGTCTGGCGATCGATGGCCGCGCTGAAGGCCCGCCGGGCATGCACATTATCGAAGGGCGGCTGGCCCAGGTCGAAATCCAGCGCATAGACGGCCTCCCCCACCTCCAGGACAAGCTGCTCCAGCAAATCGGGATTCTCCGGCAGGTAGGCGTTGATATCCTCCTGGCCGAGACCGGTCAGGTCGATCTCGTTGTCCAGGTAGAGCAGCAGCGCTGTGGTCCAATCGGGTGGATTGACCATCACGACCTGCTCCACGTTGCCCGGCCCGGCCAGGTCGGCGGGCAGCCAGGGATTGCGCTCGAACTCCAGGCGCACCTCAGGGACATAGCGGGTCGGCACGAACGGCCCATTGGTCACGATGTGCTCCAGGGTGGTCCAGTCCGTCCCGTATTGGTCGATCACCTCCCCCGGCACGGCGCGCAGGGCGGGCAACCAGGTCATCGACAGGAAGTAGAGACGCGGCCCGGTGAGTCTGATGGTCAGGGTTGTCTCGTCCGGGGCGCGGACCTCCACTTGCTCGAAGCTTTCCGATTTCAATGCCGCCGGGTCAGCCTCAGCCACGGCCTGGCAGCCGGCTATGTTGGCCGCGATGATGGGCGTGTAGACATTGCCCATCCTGGGATCGCAGGCCCGCCGGATGCCGGTCACGAAGTCGGCCGCGACGACTGGCCGCACCCGGACGATTTCGCCCGTCTCGGTCTCGCGCCGCACCCAGGAGACATCGTCGCGCAGGCTGAACGTCCAGGTATCAGTTGCCTCGTCGAAGGCCCAGGCGGTCGCCAATCGCGGCACGATCTGGCGCGTCACCGGGTCGAAATCGATCAGGCTCAGGAAATACTGCTGATCGAGCATAAACTGGCCTGCTTCCAAGACAGTCTGCGGATCGACCAGGAAGTGCGGTATACCCAGAATGTGATACGTGACCGGCTCCGCGCCGGATTGGGCCAGCGCGAGGTTCCCGCCCATCAGCAGACCGGTCGCCAGCAGTCCACGCAGGACAATTGATCGGATCATCGCGTTATCTCCTGCAAACTCCCTCGTTCAGGAATAGCTTCTGGCACTCACGAAGCGGCCCGCGCGGCCTGCTGCATGGCTGCGTCGACCGTGATCCAGTCCCAGCGGTTGAGCAGGGCGTAGTCGGACGGCGCGCTCACCCAGGGCTTGACCAGAA
>JARKNX010000053.1 GCA_029976025.1 Aggregatilineales bacterium
CCAGAAGCCCCAGGTGGAGCCGGCGAACGCGAACGCAAGGAGGGCGAGGAAGCCTGCTGCCAGGCACAACAGGAGCAGCCGCTGCCGTCCGATGTGATCGGAGAGCCAGCCGATGAACAGCGGCGTGGGCAGGCTCATTGCCCCGCCGATCGCGGTAGTCAACGAAATCGCCGTGGCGCTGAAACCATACTGGCTCATGACGATGGAGCGGCCCAGGTTGCCGCCGAAGCTCGCCATGCTGGTAATGAGAGCGGTAGCTGCCAGGAAGTAGAAGCGCCGACCCAGGCCCAGCCGGACCTCGGTCTGCGGGCCTGTCTGTTCAGACACCCTGACCGGCGCGACCGGCGGCTCCACGAAGAACAGGCCCGGCAGGAGGCACACCAGGCAAATGGCGGCATTGATGACCATGAGCGTCGGGAAGCCCCAGCGGTCCGCAATGGGCCCGAAGGCCAACCCGCTGACCAGTAGGCTGGCGCCCATCGTCAGGGAGAGCAGGCCGAAGCTGCGGCCCCGCTGCGCCGCATCGGCCAGCAGCCCGGTCAGGATGAGGATCAGGTTGGTGGCCATGCCGAAGGTGAAGCCGCCGAAAAAGTTGATGGCAGTGAGCGCCTGCCACGTCGCGGCCCGGCCCATCAACCACCAGCTAGCGGCGAACAGCACGCAGCTCAGCAGGAAGAGCGCTTTGCGCCGCCCGAACCGTCCGGCCAGCCAGCCGGAGAGCAGCGTGGCGCCCACGCTGGCAAGGTTGCCCGCGGCATTGAAGATGCCCGCGGCGGATGCGCCGCCGCCTAACTGGGCAAGGTAGAAGGGCCACAGGCTCCCCGTGCCGAACGCGGCACAGAGCAACAGGAAGTAGGCGCTGGTAAGGGCGATGAGCGACCGGCGAGACATGCGTGCTCCACAGGACGTTGATGCAGCGATGGGGTGCGTGCCGCATTGCACATATCATCGACGCAAGCGCGGCGATTGTCAAACGTAAGAACGTTAAGGCATAGAGAGGGGTCACTACATGGAAGAAATACGGGG
>JARKNX010000161.1 GCA_029976025.1 Aggregatilineales bacterium
GTCAGCGGGGCGCGCTTCTACCGACTGGACACGGGCGAGCTTCAGGTCAACTTCCTGCATGGCAGCGAGGAGTACGTCTTCACCTGGGACGGCTGCCCGGCGACGCGGGCCATCACCCGCGTCTACGACGCGGCAACCCGCGCCCTGCTGGCCGAGTACGCCCGCGCCTACTAGACCCGCGCCTGTTTCACACGGTTCCTCACAGGGCGACCATGCCATCCCGGCGGTCGCCCTGTTGATATCAACCGGCGCTGCGTCAAAACCGAATAATTCCTTAATTTCTCCCTTTTTCTCAGTTCGCATCGTATACTGATTCAGTCACCTCAGAATGATCATTCCTTATCTTTGCCAGAAGGGTAATCCCAATGCACGCTCGACGCTTGACTCCCATCTTCGCGATCGCCCTGCTCCTGGCGGCGCTGCTGCCGCTGCCGCCCGCCCAGGCCGCGACCGCGACCTTCAGCAACCCCGCTTCGATCACCATTCCGGCCACAGGTACCGACGGTCCAGCCAACCCGTATCCCTCGACCATCGGCGTGAGCGGGCTGACGGGGACCATCACCCAGGTGACGGTCACGCTCAACGGGGTCAGCCATACTTATCCGGGCGATCTCTACGTGTTACTGGTCAGCCCAGGTGGACAAACCAGCATCTTGATGGCTGACGCCGGCGAAAGCGCCGACATCGTGCTTGGCATGCTGACCTTCGACGACTTCGCGGCACAGGCCATCCCTGAAGGCGGCCCCTTGATCAGTGGCACCTACCGGCCTTCCGATTGGGATTCCTCGTCCGACAGTCTGGCTGCTCCCGCGCCTGCCCGGCCGTATGGTAGCACGCTCGGCGTATTCAACGGGTCAGATCCCAACGGGACATGGAGCCTGTATGTCTGGGACGACTCTGGCGGCGACACCGGCGCCATCACTGGCGGTTGGAGCCTGACCATCACCACCAACGCCAGCACTCCCGGCGCGACCCCGGTCGTCGCCCCGCCCTGGAACCCCGGCGATGGACGCCTGAACCCGGAGGCGGCGGCTCCCCTGGCGATCTACTGCGATGCCGACAGCGTCTATGCCTACTTCCCCGGCTATCTCGAATTTGACTTCCCGCGCGATC
>JARKNX010000168.1 GCA_029976025.1 Aggregatilineales bacterium
CGCGGCCCTGGCCATGATACCCGGCCTGGTGGCGCGGGAGGACCTGACCCGGGCCAATGCGGCCAGTCAGCTGGTGGCGGGCATGAGCGCGGTGGCCGGTCCGCTGTTCGGCAGCGCCCTCATCGCCCTCATCGGCGTGCCGCTTGCCTTCGCCATCAACGCCGTCTCCTTTCTCGGCTCGGCCCTTTTCATCGCCCTGGTGCGCGAACCTGCAACGGGGAGGGCCGGCACAACCGGTTTCCTGGACGATCTGCGCGCCGGCCGGGACGCCCTGCGCTCCGCTCCGCTCATCGGAGCCCTCCTGGGTCCGGTGGTGGTCATCAACTTCTTCTTCGCCGCCATACCTGTGGTGACGCCGGTGCTTGCCGAGAGCGTCTTCCGATCCGGCGCGGCCGGGCTGGGCATCCTCATGAGCTGCTTCGGCGGCGGTCTCTTCGCGGGATCGCTGCTCCTTTCCATCGGTCACGGTCGGCGGGAGCGAAGCGCGGCCCTAGCCGGTTTTGCGTTGATAGGACTCGCATTCCCGGTTATCGCCCTCAGTCCCTGGCTGTCCGCGGCCGGGCTGGGCCTTGCCGCGGTCGGCATCGGGCTGAGCATCGTGAATATCACGCTCATCACCCTGTTCCAGAAACTGCTGGACGACGCAACCCGCGGCAAGATCATGGCACTGGTCACCGCCCTGGCCCTGTCGCTGCAGCCGGTGGCCTACGGCGTGATGGGCCTCGTCACCGATATTCTGAAACCGTCCGGCGCGCTGCTGGCGAGCGGCACGGTGATCCTGCTGGTGACGCTGCGTATCGCGACCCTTAAGGAGTTGAGAGAGCTGGGCTAGCCTCGGATCAGGCAGGCGGAGTACTCCTTCGTTCACTCCGGATGGCCTGCCGATTTCATTTCTCAATTTGTTTGCTCCAAGTCCTTTAAGGAGGTTTGAATGGATCCCGCGTCGTTTGCCCGCTCCGTGTTCGATTCCGCGCCAGCCTACCGCCGCTTTCTGGCGGATGCCGGCTTCTCCGCCGTGCCGGACTGGGAGAGCGTGCCGATCATGGACAAGGAGAGCTACCTGCTGGCCTTCCCGGTGGAGGACCTGTGCCACGGCGGCGCCCTCGACGGTTGCCACCTCATCGGCGCTTCCTCCGGGTTCAGCCGGAGCGGTTCGCTGTTCTGGCCGAAGCGGCCGGAGGACGAGGGGGATTACGT
>JARKNX010000005.1 GCA_029976025.1 Aggregatilineales bacterium
TGGCGAAGCGATAGCGCAGTTGGCCGAGACGATCGAGGGGGCGGCGCAATCTTCGACGCAGATTGCGGCGAGCACGCACCAGCAGAGGAACGGCATGGAGCAGTTGGCGGCGGCGATGGCGGCGATTCGGCAGGCCAGCGAGGAAGCTGCGGCCAGCACCCGCCAGACCGAAGGCGCGGCCCGGAATCTCAATGCTATGTCCCGCCAGATGGAAAAAGCAGTTGAGCGGTATTCGGTCGGGTAGAGGGCTACCTGCTTCCGGGTCATGGCGCAGTTGCGTAAGCGAGGTTTACCGTTAGGTTGTCGGCTGGGTGTAACGCGATAAGTAAGGGAGTTAAGGAGTATGCAACAGGCGAAAGTGCAGCTCACTATTGGGGCTGAGGAGCAGGCGCAAGTTGACGCTCTTATGCAGGAGCGCCGGGCGCAGTTTTCAATCCTGGCTATCCGCGTTCTGGGGATTGTGCTTGTTATCGAAGCGACGCTGGCCTTCCTGTTGTGGGTGGTGCTCGCCCGGGATTCTCCACAAATGCTGATCGGCGCTATTCTGGTCGGCCTGATCGCTCTGCCGTCCGGGGTGCATCCGTGGCTGGTTCGCGCTGGCTACGGCCAGCTAGGGACTAATCTGGTGCTGGCGGGCTTCCTCTTTTTGCTGTTCGCCGCGTCGCTGCTGGACGCCGTCATGCTGCCCACCTCGGCGCTGTGTTATCTGTTCGTCAGCGTCCTCTCGATTCTGATGCTGGGGCGGCAGGGAAGTACATGGGTCACGATAGTGTCTGCGATTGCTCTGGTGACGAGCATGGTGCTGCTGCAAGGCCCGGCGCAGGAATGGTTCCCGCCGCTGGATCCGGCGGTTAAACTTCTGGCTGGCACTATGACCGGTGTTCTGGGTTTTTTCGCCACGGCTTTTATCCTGCGCCGGATTGTCCTGGGGCAGGAAGGGCATCTGCGCCAGTCGGAGCTGGCGGTGCTGGAGATCGAGCACCGGGCGCAGGCGGAGCGCGAGCAGGGGGCGCAGATCCAGCGGGCGCGGGACGAGATCGAGGCGCTGGCCGCCACGGAGCGCGAGCAGCGGCAGGCGCTGGAAGTGCTGATCGGCCAGATACGGGATTCCGCGGCCAACCTGAACACGGCAGCGGCGGAAATACTGGCCGCCTCCGCCCAGCAGATGGCAGGGGCGGCGGAGCAGAATGCGTCGGTCACGCAGACGATGGCGACGGTGGAGGAAGTGCGGGCCACGATGAGCCAGACGGCGGAGCGGGCGCAGG